>CAJUFE010000046.1 GCA_910585635.1 uncultured Lachnospiraceae bacterium
TATACGATAGTTGACAGATCCTGCCCTTTAGCTACCTCTGAGAAGGTCAAAAGAAGGCCTAAGACAGGTGCGTCCAGCAGGCCGATCAAGGCGGTGGATGGAAAAGGAGAGGGTGAGGCCAGATTGGCGGATCGTATGGATAAAGGGTTCTATGCCCGGTTTTTGGGCGGTTTTTCTCTATACTATGATGGGCAGGAGCTGTGGCTCGGGACCAGCCTCCAGAACATCTCCACCCAGATCCTGCTGATCCTCCTGAAGGCAGGGGGCCAAGGGGTCGAGAGGAAGGAGCTGCTGGGGCTGATACGGCCGGAAGAGCCTGATCGGGCGAAGCGTCTCAACAACTTCCGCCAGCAGGTCCATATCCTGCGCCGACGGATCGCCAGCGCAGGCTTCCCGGAGGGGGAGTATGTGGTCTCCGCAGGGAAACGCTATTATTTTTCATTAGTCCAGAGCGTAGAGACCGATACGGGCGAGCTGGATCGCTTGGTGGAGCAGATCAAAGTCTATGAGTCCGGACCTGGACAGTATGACCAGAAAGGTCTGGAACGGCTCTATATGGCATACTGCAGAGCCTATAAGGGAGAATTCCTCCCAATGCTGGGCGGGGAGGCCTGGGCGGCGCTGGAGAGCGCATATTATCAAAAATGGTACTTCACCTGCCTGAAAGCCCTCTGCCAGGAGCTGAAGAAGGCAGGGGCGTATGACACGATGCTGGAGCTCTGCTCTACGGCCAGCCAGATCCATCCTTATGATGAATGGCAGGCCGTGCAGATCGAATGTCTGCTGGCCATGGAACGGTATAAGGAAGCGCTGGAGGTCTATGAGAAGGCAACGGAGATATTTTATAAGGATCTTGGCGTGACCTCCCTGACCGGGTGATGGAGAGCTACTGGGGAGCCGGTAAGGAGAACGCCTATATGGCCGGTGTCCTGGCCAGGCTTAAAAAGGACCTGGAGGAGGGCGATGCCATAGATGGTCCCTACCGATGCAGCTATCTCAGCTTCCAGGATATCTGCCACATCATGGCCCGGATGGATGAGCGGGACGGGACGGAGAGCCACTTGCTCCTGTGTACGCTGGTGACAAGATCTGCAGATGAGAGCGGGCAGAGGGCCGGCGAAAAGGCTGCCGGAAAGGACGAGCGGGCCATGGAGCTGCTGCAAAGGCTCCTGAAGGAGGAGCTGCGGGCCGGTGACGCTTACACCCGATATAGCCAGGATCAGTTCCTGGTGCTCCTGGCAGGGACCGATGGAGAGACCGGACAGGGGATCGTCAGGAGGCTCAAAGCCCACTGGGCGCTGTACGGCCAGGATCGGCAGGCGGCAGTGCGGTTCGTGCTGGATGAGGGATGGGGACCGGATACAGCCCGGTCAGGAACAGAGGGGCCGGATATAGACCGGTCAAGGCCGGGCCAGCCATCCGTCTTTATGGGGCTCTGTGCCGGAGCGGGTGGGGAGACCGTTAGCGGGCAGGTACAGGCGTAGGGGGGACAGACATAAAAAGGCCGGCTTAGAACAGCCGGATGCAGAGGTATCGGGATATGAGGAAGAGAGAGACGTTCGTTGTACATATCATCGACCAGGAAAACGCTACCTGGCAGGGGCAGGTGACCTGGCTGGAGAGAAAAGAGACCATGAGCTTCAGGAGCCTGCTGGAACTGATCAGGCTGATGGACGGGGCTGTGGATAAAGAGGAGCAGGGAGTCGCCTGTCTGCATAATGGATAGTATGGGGGCAGCATAAAGCGCAGCGTATGTCCCGCCTTCCGTCCGGACCGCCGGTCCGGATCGGATGATGCGCAGACATAGATCGTCACTGATAAATGCCGTAAGGGCCACGAGGGGAAAGGGGGAGCTTATATGGAGATCATATATGCCGCAGAACCTGGACCGCCAGGTGTCTGACCCCGCCGTCGGGGGCGATCGCCGGCGGCGGGGGGCGCGCATAGACAGGGAAGTTTCTGCGAGACCGATCCGCACCTTAACTTTGGCAAACCGTTGGAAACGGCGGGACGCAAAGCCAGGGAGCTAAGGCGTTCGAGGTACATGTGACGCTATGCCGGCCCAGCCGCTGATCATAAGGGCAAACTGTCGGAAACGGCAGGACGCAGAGCCAGGGGGCTAAGACACGGAAGATCGGTATTATGGAGATCGGAAGGGTTATGCCAGCCGGCCGCTGATCGATCAGCAAACCGTTGGAAACAGCGGGACGCAAAGCTAAGGGGGCTAAGGTGCTTAACGTACTATGCCAGCCCGGCCGCCGGAGACTTTGCATCCGACATGAAAGCAAAGAAAGGATGAAGGAAATGAAGAAAAAATTAAAAATGCGCTGCAAGCGCAGCTTTGCCTTATTACTCGCCCTGGCGATGTGCCTGGGGACCACACCTGGGATGGCATTTGCCAGTGAGGGAGATGGCGCAGCAACAGAAAGTAGCAGTGATAGCGGAAGTAGCGATACTGGCAGCTCTGACAGTGGTAGCAGCGATACTGGCAGCTCTGACAGTGGTAGCAGTGATACTGGCAGCTCTGACAGTGGTAGCAGCGACAGTGGCAGTTCTGACAGTGGTAGCAGCGATGCCGGCAGTTCTGACAGCGGTAACAGCGACAGTGGCAGTTCTGACAGCAGTAGCAGCGATACCGGCAGTTCTGACAGCGTTAGCAGTGACAGTGGCAGTTCTGACAGCGGCAGCAGTGACGCAGGCAGTTCTGACAGCGTTAGCAGTGACGCAGGCAGTTCTGACAACGGGAGTAGCGATACTGGTGTTTCTGATGGTGGAAGTGGTGATACCGGCGCTTCTGACGGCAGTTCGGATAGCAGCGAGAGCGGCGATACGGTCAACGACGGCTCTGGTCAAGGCACCTCCGATGTCGAGGCCGCAGAGGACAGCAACGCTGGAAATGGGAACAACGCTGACGTAAATGCAACAGATGCTGTTGCCCCCGGTGCAGATGTTGATACTGACAACGTGGGAGATGCTAGCCTGGCTGAGGATGCAGATGCTGACGAGAGTAACGATCCTAACGGGGACGATAGCACACCAAGAGCAGACGCTGTTACGGATGCAAACGGTGCTGGATCCGAAGAGATCACGGTGGAGATCGTCAATGCAGACGCGCTTCTTGACAGCTATGGCAGTGCACCTGACCAAAGCTCCGGGGATGATATGAGGGCGTCTATGTTCGTCGATGGGGCGGGTACGGATGATGCTGCCGACGCGATCGATGATCAGATCATGACGTTGGAAGATGCAGTCCCGGTGGAAGAGGCAGAGACGGTCTCACCGGATGAGAAGAAAGCTTGGGATATAACCCAGACGGAGCGTCCCGGCGCATCAGAAGATGTGGAGCATGACAAGGGCACCGCTGATGACAAGCTGCACATCCAGGATAAGGACTGGGATATCTTCTACGATGCGGAGAAAGATGTCTATAAGATCACGTTCAATATCAAGGGTGATGCGGATGCCAAGGAGCAGACGATCGACCTGACCCAGGCATTAGAGCTTCTGGGGCAGTATGCGGCAAGCGGCAAGCAGGAACTGGAAGATGCGATAAATAAGGTGGAAAAGCCTGTCAAAGAAGATGCAGGGAAAGCACCTGAGATGGGTGAGATCGGTGTAGAAGAACCTACCGAGCCTCTGAAGCCTGTAGCACCTGATGCACCTTCGAAGCCGGAAGAGCCGGAGAAGCCAGTCGAACCGGGAAAGCCAGAGGATTTAGATAAGAAGCTGGAAGGTGCTTATGATAAGTTTGCTGGTGATATCAAGTATGATACCGAGGCTGGTGAACCAATGACAAGCCCAGAGGATGCAGTAAAGTATGCGGTTGAGGTCCTAGGTATGGATGAGGACGATCCCTATACGGCTGAATATGGAAAGTATCTGTATGATAAAGCCTATGTTGACTGGGTCGAAACGAATTGGGACCAGTGGAACGACAGTGGCTACTGGTTAGCAAGCTATTTTGGCGATAAAGCCACATTATTGGCTTATGGCTGTGGTGTTAAGATCGAGTTTGAGGGTGGCCTGAATGGTACGCCCATCTTGGATGAACCAGAGTACAAAGTCGATAAAAATTCGCAGGCTTATAAAGCCTATATAGAGGCGTGTGAGGATTACGAGTCCAAGTATGCTGACTATGAGACTGACCTGAAGGCGTACAAGGAAGCTCAGGATAAGTGGCTTGAAGAATATGGGGAGGATTCCCCCCAGTACAAGCAATATCTGGCCGAGATGGATCAGTACGAGAAGGATCTGGCTGTTTTCAATGAAGCCAAGGCTAAAGCCGAGGCTGCGTATGAAGCAGCAGTTACTGCGTACAATGCCAAGAAAGCGGAGATCGAGAAGAAATTCGCTGACGACAAGGCCGCATATGATGCCGCCATTGCTAAATTGGAAAAGCAGTATGAGTCTTGGGCAGAAGCTAATGTATTGCAGCCTGGTGACATCCGGAAGTTTGAGTTGTACTTGACCAGTGATTCGAAGCATACGTATAAATATCAGTCCGGCAGCTTTACACTGGCGACCCCGGAGCTGAAAGCTTTCTACGAGCAGCTTGGGATCAAGACCGACGGCCTGGTTGTTGGCTTTGACGGTCAGGAGCTGGGTGGTACCGATGTCCGGCCTGTGGATGCGACGGTATCCTTTATGTCTAAACCAATGCTCGACCTGTTCAGGAAAGCCGGTATCGAGGAGATCGAAGTTGGCGCATGGTTGAAGAGTCATGATTTCAGAGATGTGTTGGAAGGCTGGTATGATTCTACGACCGATGAACAAGAAGAAGCCCTCCATGAACTGCTAGGTATCGAGAAAAATTTCTCTGATGAGGATCTGCGCACAGCGGTTGAAAAATGGATCATCGGCTACTATAGTACAGATGGCAAGACGTATAAGGATCTGGCGGATCTGGTGGCCAATAACCCGCAGGCCCGCGCAGAGCTTTCCAGTACCACCGGGAACACGGCAGCTATGATCGGTGGATCGACCATGTCAGAAACCCTTGGAGCTGGTTTCAACTACAATAATTTTTACCAGTCCTTATTCGGCTTTGCTTTTGGCGATGATAAGAATGGCGTAGTCGGTATCACAGACGAGAACGGCGATCCTATCAGCATGACGGACTTTTTGGGTAAGGCAACCCTCAATCAGGAGACCGGTCTCTGGGAGTATGGCAATAAGTCATGGACCAATAATGGTTACCAGATGGCGCTGTATTACTACATGGATCATCAAGAGATCTGGGAAAAGACGGACACGTACTTCAAAAGCCTCTTAAATGGCGGTCTGAGTGCAGAACAGGCAACATGGACTAGTCTGATGATGGCAGTCAATATCGATGGTGTCTTGACCGGTAATGGCTGGCAGGATACTAAGTGGCCCTGGTATAGTTCCATCAAGCTGGATCGTATGGATATCGACTTCAATCTGACCAAGAAAGACGGCGAGACCAACGAGACGATCACAAACTCCGAGACAGAGTTCCAGGTGTATTATATCGACAAAGTGACGGATAAAGATGGTAAGACCAACGATGTCAAGATGTACTGCACCTACGATCCGAATACGTCCAGTTATACCTTTGTGACCACACCCAGCACAGTTTGGACGGATAAAGGCGAGTTGAACATCTCCTACGCCATGATGAAAGACATCGTATACTATCTCCAGGAAATGACAGCCCCCGAGGGCTATGAGCGGGATACCAATGTCTATATCGTCATGAGTGAGGAAGACTACAATAAGCTAAGTGACAAAGATAAGGCTACTCTGGAGGGGACCTTTAACAAGTTCTTGAACATGACCATCGCTGATGGCGGCCTTACCGTGAACACAGATTTTGTCAATGTCAAGATCGTTACAACCGATCCTGAGCCCGAACCGGAGAACCCGCCCTCTGAGCCAGACCGTCCGACCACCAGCATCCGTCGGCATCGCGATCCCAGCACTTCGATCCCCAATGAGCCGACCCCGCTGGCAGATATCCCGGATGCGGCAGTCCCGTTAGCTTCGATCCCGGATGAGGATGTCCCGTTGACCGTTCTGCTGGATGAGGATGTGCCGCTGGCCAGTGTACCGAAGACCGGCGATATCTCTTCCATGTGGTACGCACTGCTGGCCCTTTCCGGCATCGGCCTGTTAGGGATGGCGGCGCTCAGTGGGAAGAAGAGCAAAGAGTCTGCAAGTAACTGATCATCTGTTCAAAACATTTGATCCAAACCTGTTCAAAAAAGCCGGAGCCTGCGATATAGGCTCCGGTTTTTTGTACAGCCAGGCGGCGATCATGCGCTGGTAGCTATCTAGGATCTTCGGAGACATTGTGGGAGACCTTAATGGGCTGATCGCTTTTGTCGAGAAGTGTAAACCTTACATAAAGCAGCGCAAGGAAGAGACAGAAAAAGCCCCATTAGCGTCCATCTCGCAAGCTTCCCATACTGTAAGTTCTCATACGCTCAATATCTTTCCAAAAATTCCTTCATCGTCACGATCTCAGGCATATCTACGCCCAGGACCAGAAAATCTTTATCGCCCGTCACGAATACATCAATGTCCTCCATGATCGCCGTTGCTAGTATCGGACGATCCTTTGTATCTCGCATTTTGGGGAACCCATCCAATCCCAGCGCTTTCGGAGTGTAGACCAGTTCAAAAGGAAGTTCCAGAAAGAAACGGTCAAGGGCCCTTCTCTTTGCCGGAAACTTGCGGTCTGTCACAAGCCGCAGCTCCTCCACAACATAGTCGCACACTACGATCCGATGGCTGTCTGTTAGCCGCCTTGCAAGCGCTCTTGTCTGTGCGGATGGAAAGAAGATCATGGAGATAAAAATGTTGGTATCAAGCATTACCCGCAAACTAATACCCCCTTACTTCCATTCGGATCTCCTTCATGTAGTCCTGCATTTCTTCCTCGGAGGCAAAGCCTGCTTTCTCCGCTTCTCCGGCAAACGCTTCTTCCGCCCGTTTGAACGCCAGCATTGCGGAATTTTCAAAATAGAACCTTCCGTTTTCCTCCAGGATCACGATCTTATCCCCGGCTTTCAGTTTTAGCGCATTCCGTACAGATATGGGAACAGTGATCTGTCCTTTGCTAGAGATCTTTGCCACTTCCATATACCATCATCCTTTCAAAATAGCTGCTTGAGCTTCTTTACTTTCTTTACATATTTATTATACGCAACGGTGTGGAAGATATCAATCTTTTTCAGCGGCTAAAAGAATATTGTGGTCATACGGGGATGAAATGTTTTTTGACGCCCTATGCTATGATCAGGGTAAGATACAGAGCACGCAAAATATAGGATTGACACCCCGCCCCTTTTCAGCGATAATAAAGATACCCCGATGCGTAGGGAACGGTTACTTCGACTTAGGATCGCGTTGTTGCGGGTTCGAGTCCCGTCTGCCGCTTTTTTGCGGCAGTAGCTCAACTGGGTAGAGCACGACATACCGTTCCCGCTCTTTCTCGGGGTTTTTGTTATGGCTATCTCATAGATCATAGAAGAGGAGGGGATCATATTGAGCCGTTTTCGAAAGGTGATCGACCAGGGAGCGGATCTGGCCAGGAAGGATGAGACGGTGGTGAATTTCATGCAGGGAGAGTCGTATCGGATCGGCCCGCTGGATACCCTGAAGATGGTCACCGCCTCCTCGATTTTCGGAGAGCCTTCCTATTACCGGGCAGGCGGCCTGGGAGAGCGTTCGGAGAGCGGCCTTGAGGCGGAGCGGAGACATTTCCTGCCTGTGGCGTCCCACGGTGTGGCAAGGGCAAGCGTTTCATCCGGCGGTGTGGTAGGTGCAGGCGCCGCTGGCGGCGGAAAGGGTTTTGGAGACGGTGGGATCATGGCCTGTACAAAAGGCCGCCCAGGGGACCATACAGCCCATGGCCGCGCCAGACTACCTAAAGGGCAGTTGCCAGGTGACCGCCCCTACAAGACCTGCGCCCTTCTGGAGGGCTATCTCCTCCTGGGGGAGGACTGGGACGGTCGGACCACCACCCAGGTGATGGAGCAGGCGGTGGACGCGGCTCTGGCGGCGGACTTTGAAGGGACCCTTAAGTGGGCGGTGACCCTGCGGAAGACCTTCGCCATGCGCTTGAACCCCCAGGTGATCATGGTGCGGGCGGCGCTCCATCCGGGCAGAAAGGATTTTACCCGGGAGCATCCGGGAGTTTTTGGTGAGACCCAGCAGCAGGTCATGAGCCGGGGAGACGACGCCCTGTCCCAGCTGGCCTATTTTCTATATCTGAACAAAGGGAAAAAGCAGATGCCCAGCATCCTAAAGCGTTCCATCGCCAGGCGGCTGGAGGCGCTGGATGCCTATGAGGCGGCGAAATATAAAAATGCGGAGATGGGCCTTAAGGACGCGGTCCGGATCACCCACGCCCATTCCGCGGTGATCGATACTTTCATGCAGACGGGGACCCTCACGCTTCCGGAGGAGAAGAAGACCTGGGAGAACCTGCGCTCGGCTGGGCTGGGGTGGAAGGAGATCTTCTATCAGATCCCCATGGGCCATATGGCCCTCCTCAGGAACCTGCGGGGTGTGTTCAAGGAAAGGGGGGACATGGCCTTCTGCCGGGACTATCTGGACCGGCTAAAGAGCGGTGTGGCTCAGGGGAAGCAGTTCCCCTTCCGCTACTACAGCGCCTACCAGGCAGTAGAAAAGAGCGACTGCGCCCACCGTCCCCTGCTCATGGACGGCCTGGAGGAATGTATGGACCTGTCCATGGACAATATCCCTCGCTTTGCAGGCAAGACTATGTGCCTGTCCGATAATTCCGGTTCCGCCTGGGGCGCTTTCCCCTCCGAGTACGGCACAGTCCAGATCGCGGTGATCGACAATCTTTCTTCTGTGATCGCGGCGGCGGCCTCGGAGGAGGGCTACGTGGGGAAATTTGGCGATAAGCTGAAGGTGTACCCAGTCTCTAAGCGGGGACAGATCCTGCGCCAATGCAGGGAGATCTCCCGGAATGGGAGCCAGGACGTGGGGGCCTCCACGGAGGGCGGCATCTGGACGTTTTTTGACCAGGCCATCCAAAAGAAGGAGCATTGGGACCAGATCTTCATCTACTCCGACCAGCAGGCAGGCCATGGGGGCTTATATGGCACCGAGGCCCAGCGGCATATCTACCAGGAGCAGGGCTACAGCTGTGAGCCCGGCAGAGCCTGTAAGGGACGATACATCAATGTGTTCCAGATGATCCTGGAGTACCGCAGGCGGGTGAACCCGAAGGTGAACGTGTTCTCCATCCAGACCGCAGGCTATGATGACGTGTGCATCCCGGAGTACGCCTACCGCACCTGCATCCTCTACGGGTGGACCGGGAAGGAGCTGCTCTTTGCCCGGCAGATGATCGATCTGTGGGACGAGATGGAGGGGGAGGGGCAGAGGGCGCCCCGATAGCCGCAGTTGGCCCGAGCAGTGTGCGGCCCGGCCGCAGATCTGGACAAGGTGTTCCCGCTCGGCCGCAGGTCTGGACAAGGCGTTCCCGCCCGGCCGCAGATCTGGACAAGGCGTTCCCGCCCGGCCGCAGGTCTGGACAAGGCGGCCCCGCCCGGCCGCAGATCTGGATAAGGCGCTCCTGCCCGGCCGCAGATCTGGACAAGGCGGTCCCGCCCGAGCCGGATGCGGCCCGCATATCAGCTCCGCCGGATAAAATCCGTATGGCATTTGGGACAATGGATGCTGACCTTCCCCCGCCCTCTGGGGATCCGGATCTTCTGTCCGCAGCCGGGGCATCTATAGATGTGATACTTCCAGGCCTGGACAGCTTGAGCTTTCCATTTTTTGAGCTTCTCTGTCACCTGGGACCGCCATCGCAGATACACCGCATTTTCCCGAAGGCGGGCGGAGATGTTCTTCGAGAACATGCGGAAATAGCAGTAGGACAAAAGGGCCAGAGCCAGCCAGTAGAGGATACGGTCCCGGATGAACAGGTTTAGGATCAGCAGCACCAGGATGCAGCCGCTCAAAAAACGAGCCAGCTGGTCCGTGCCATATCGTCCGATCATAAAACGCTGCAGTTTTTCTTTCCACTCTCGCATCATGTTATAGGGTCCTTTCTATGCTGAACGATGTGCATCCTATGGTCTGATCGTAACATACTGGGAAAGATAAAGCAACAGTATTTGTTACGGCCCGGGGGCATAGGTCCACAGCGCCGGTCCGGTGTCTTGCGAGAATGGGATAAGATATCGACCGGACCGTGCGCATCTCCCGGAGGGAGCGTGTCCGAAGGACATGGTATGCTATAGTTGAGAAGAGGAAAGGTGGGAGATGGCAGGTATGGATCGAAGGGGAGAACAGGAAAAAAGGCTTTTGGGTGAGCAGACGGAAGAGGCACTGATGGCCTATATCCTGCAGGTGCCGTTCCAGGTGGGCCAGCGGATACCCAATGAATTTGAACTGGCACAGCGGTTCGGTGTGGGGAGGAGCACGATCCGGGAGGCCGTCAAGGGACTGGTGTCCAAAGGGATATTGGAGGTGCGCCGGGGATCCGGCACCTATGTGACCGCCACCCGCCTGGCGGACCAGGATCCCTTAGGGTTGTCCGGGCTGCAGGATCGATATAAATCAGCATTGGAGCTGTTGGATGTACGTCTGCTGCTGGAGCCGGAGATCGCGGCGCTGGCGGCGGAATATGCCACGGAGGGAGAGCTGGAGGAGCTTAAAAAGCTCTGTGCGGAGACCGAGCAGCTGTACCGGGATGGAAAGGACCATATCCCCAAGGATATCCAGTTCCATACCTGCATCGCCAAGTGCAGCAAGAATCGTGTGGTGGAGACCCTGGTGCCGCTGATCCATACGGCGGTCACCACGTTTGCCGACCTGACCCAACGGGCCTTACTGGAAGAGACGATCCAGACCCATCGGGCGATCGTCGATGCGGTGGCGGACCGGGACCCGGTGGGTGCGCGGTGCGCTATGACAATGCATCTGACCTATAACCGGCAGGCGATGGTCAGGCGCTATAAAGAGCAGCAATGAAACGACGGAGAGGTTGTGGCAGGATAGCCGGCTTATACCCTATCCGGCGCTGATGACGCCATATCAGCACCAGATAAGGTATGCTCGATGCATTTTGCCACAGCCTCTGTTTTGGTCAGATCCCCATGTCTGTTTTCATCGTAACAGTTCCAGTCTCCTGGACTATTGCATTCTCCGGCTATTAAGGATCGCTATGGGGTGGCCGGATGCTTGCGGCCACCGTGTTCTGCCCAAAGAGCGCGATGTCGTGCATCAACGTGGTAAATGCCCAAAGAGCACGATGTCGTACATCAACAAGGTAAATGCCCAAGGGGCAGACCCCGCGCAGACCTGTCAGGACCGTTACTTTTCGTCAGATGTCTATTGACAGAGTTCCTGATATATAGTATCATCATAACTATAAACATCAGATGTATATAGCAAAATATCGAGAAAAATACAAAAAACATCATATGTATATGGAGCGCGAAAAGAATGGAGGGATCATATGCGCAGTTTAAAGAGTCAGGAGATGCGGCGTCTCGCACCGGAGCTGGATCCGCTGCGGATCGGGACTGGCTGGAAGCCGGAGGATCTGTCGAAGCCTCAGGTGCTCATCGAGAGCACCTATGGCGACAGCCATCCAGGCAGCGGGCACTTACAGGTCTTGGTGGAGGAGGTGCGGAAAGGGATCGCGGAGGCCGGGGGCTTCGGCGCCCGGTATTTCTGCACGGATATCTGTGACGGGGAGAGCCAGGGGACGGATGGGATCAATTTCAGCCTGGCCAGCCGGGAGATGATCGCCAATATGATCGAGATCCACGCCAATGCCACGCCTTTTGACGCCGGCGTCTACCTTTCCAGCTGTGATAAGGGGCTGCCAGGGAACCTGATGGGGCTGGCCCGGGTGGATATCCCGGCCATCGTAGTACCGGGCGGCACCATGAACGCCGGCCCGGATATGCTCACGTTAGAGCAGCTGGGGATGTACAGCGCCAGATATCAGCGAGGGGAGATCGGTCAGGAGGAGCTGGCGTGGGCTAAGGAGAACGCCTGTCCCAGCTGCGGGGCCTGCTCCTTTATCGGGACCGCCTCCACCATGCAGATCATGGCCGAAGCCCTGGGGCTGGCCCTGCCGGGGAGCGCGCTGATGCCGGCCACCAGCCCGGACCTTTTGACCTTTGCCAGAGAGGCGGGCAGGCGGGCGGTGGAGATCGCGGGGGTGGATGAGATGCGGCCCAGCGCGATCGTCACCATGGACAGCTTTGAAAATGCGATCTTGGTCCACGCCGCCGTCTCCGGCAGCACCAACTGTCTCCTCCACATCCCGGCGATCGCCCATGAGCTGGGGATCAAAGTCACAGGGGATACCTTTGACCGTCTCCACCGGAACGCTAAGTATCTGCTGGATGTGCGCCCGGCAGGGCGTTGGCCGGCAGAATGCTTCTATTATGCCGGCGGCGTCCCGGCCATCATGGAGGAGATCAAGGACCGGCTGCATCTGGATGCCATGACCGTGACTGGAAAGACCCTGGGAGAAAATCTGGAAGCGCTAAAGGCGAGCGGATTTTATGGACGCTGCCAGCAGTGGCTGCAGGGATTTAATACACGCTACGGCTGCGCCATCCGAAAGGAGGACATCATCCGTCCCCACAGCCAGGCCATCGGGACCGACGGGAGCATCGCCGTCCTGCGCGGGAACTTAGCGCCGGAAGGGGCGGTGATCAAGCATACCGCCTGCCCCAAGGAGATGTTCCGGGCCGTGCTCAGAGCAAAGCCCTTTGACAGCGAGGAGGAGTGTCTGGACGCGGTGCTCAAGCACAAGGTGGAAAAGGGAGATGCCGTGTTCATCCGCTATGAGGGCCCGAAGGGCAGCGGGATGCCGGAGATGTTCTACACATCCGAGGCGATCAGCAGCGATCAGGAGCTGGGGAGGAGCATCGCCTTGATCACGGACGGACGTTTTTCCGGGGCCTCTACCGGCCCGGTGATCGGACACTGCAGCCCGGAGGCCGCGGACGGCGGACCGATCGCCCTGGTGGAAGAGGGGGATCTGATCTGCATCGATGTGCTGGAGCGGAAGCTGGCGATCGTAGGCATCCATGGGGAGAGGAAGACTGAGGAGGAGATCCAGGCGGTCCTCAAGGAGCGCAAAAAAGCCTGGAAGCCTCGGGAGGCCCGCTATAAGCGGGGGGTGCTCCGCCTGTTTGGCGAGCATGCGGTGAGCCCGATGCGGGGGGCGTACTTAGACTATGAGGAACGTTGAAAACACCACATATCTCTTTTAAAAAGAAACCATATATGCCACTATATACATACCATATGCATGTCTTAAAAACTACCAGAAATAAAAAAGAAAGCAGGTCATGTTATGGGTAAGGATTGTTTTTATTGTGAAAATGGCGAGAAGCTGGCCAGTCTGATGATACCAGTCTGCGCACTGCGCTATAGTGATGTATTTTTGAACAGGGACCAGAAGCACAGAGGGCGGTGCATCGTCGCGTTGAAAGAGCATAAGACGGAATATTTCCAATTGACACCGGAGGAGAACGCCGGCTATTTTGAAGAGCTGTCCCGGGTGGCGAAGGCGATCTGGGAGCTGTATCATCCGGATAAGTTAAACTATGCCACCTTCGGGGACGGGGTCCCCCATGTCCACGTCCATGTGGTCCCTAAATACCGGGACGGGCTGGATTGGGGACAGCCATTTGATGACACCCATACAAAGGAGCTCCTTTCGGAAGAAGCGTACGCGCAGATGGTCCAGGAGCTGCGAGAAAAGCTCCTGGGTTGACACCTGGGCTGAGGGGGTTCTGTGGGATTGTGGATCTACGGAGCCTGCAGGTCCCTGACGCTGTCATAGAGGGTCAGGGTGGCGGGGATCAGGATCTTCATCGGGTATCGCTCGCCATAGACGATCTGGTCCATCAGGTTCCGCAGAGCCGCCTTGGCCATCCAGGGGATATGGATCTCCACGGTGGACAGCCGGGGGATGCAGTATCTGGCGTGGTCGGAATGATCATAGCCGACGATGCTGATGTCCTTCGGGATGGCCAGCCCGGCCTGGTGGATCGCCTGGACCGCGCCGCTGGCCAGCCGGTCATTAAAGGCCAGGATGGCGGTGGGCGGTTTGGGACAGGCCTTCAGCATGGCCTCGGTCACCCGGTATCCGCCGTCCGCCTCCCAAGTGTCGGCGCACAGATCGTACTCCTTTTTGATGGTCAGGCCGTAGCTCTCCATAGCGGCGGCCGCGCCCTGGTAACGCTCCCTGGCGGAGACATAATCCGGGATCCCGTTCAGGATGGCGATGTCCTTGTGCCCCTTTTGGAGCAGATGCATGGCGGCGGCATAAGTCCCGGCGTAGTTGTCGGAGAGGATCGACGGGATCTGGGGGTTCACGCTGTTCAACAGGACACAGGGGATCTGTTTCTCCACAGTCTGTGCGATGCAGCCGGCGGAGATATTGGAAACGAACATGATCCCGGAGATATCCCGGTGCTGGTCCAGCAAATGCCCCAGGTCCTCATGGTCATCCAGGGAGGAGTAGAGGAGGGTGTACCCTAAGGCCCTGCACTCTTTTTCGATGTTATAAAATAATTCTGCATAAAAGGGGACGGTGATCCGGTCGCTCTTGTTGCTGCTCTTGGGCAGGAGAAAGGCGATGGTCTTCGTGCCGTTGGAGGAGGGGGCGCCGTCTGGGGGCTCCTTTTCGTCCTCCTGACGGATCACCACGGAACCCTTGCCCGCTTTTTTCTCCACCAGCCCTTCCTCCACCAGGAGGGAAAAGGCTTTTCGGACCGTGGTCCGGTCCACATGGTAGATCTCCCCCACCTCTCGCTCCGAGGGCAGCAGATCCCCCAGCTTGTAATAGCCGGAGCTGATCTTATCCTTTAAGTCCTGATAGACTTGTTTATAAAGAAAGGTCTTTTTATCTGTATCCATATCCGTATACTCCTTCGAAAAAATATCCGCTATCTGCTATTTTAACCGGAAAAAACGCATTTGACAATAAGGTAGCCTGTTGTGGGGCAGAAAACTGGTGAGGTAGTTGCTTTTTGCACCCACGCCAGTTATTGGATAGGTGCAGCGCATGGTCGGTCACCCGTACGCATCCAGAGGCCCGGTCCCCCACGGGGACGCGCTCTCGCTCCGGTCGGGGCGCAGCGGTACTAGGCTCGTGAAGGACCTCGCCAAGGACCGGCGCCCCTTTAGGGTCCCCTTAGGGGGATCCGGTCCTCTGGATGCTGGGCAGCGGGCAAGCGACAGATCAAAAGCTCAGCCGATCAAGTAGCGCAGGGAGGGGGCTGTCACAAAAGGAACCCCTAGAAAGACGTCGGCGCTTAGCGAGGTTTTTTCGAGCTTAGCGTCCGTTACGTCTTTCTCGGAGCGAGAGCGCGGTGACGTTGTGACAGCCCCCTCCCGGAGCGGACCTTTGGCCAACCTGTGAAAAGTAACGAGGGAGAAGAGCGGGCCTGAAAGGCCGGCTTTACCTGGCCATGGCGTAGGCTTGGAGCATCAGCTCCTCGCTGAGTGGGTTCGGGTTGCAGGTGATATGGCCGGTGGTCCGCTTAATGGTATCTAGCAGGACGCTCTCGGTCGGCTCCTCCTGGATGTAGGGTGCCAGATGGTCCGGGGCGCCGACCTGGGCCCGGAGGGCCTTTACCTTTTCGATCGCGGCCAGGCCGTTCTCCCGGTCGCTCTTTGCCCCGTCATAGGTATGGAGGAACTGGGCGATCTTGGCGTATCTTGCCGTGGCGTAGTCCAGGTTCAGCTCCATGGCTACGGGCAGGAAGATCGAGCAGGCGTCGCCGTGGGGGATGTGGAACATAGCGCCTAAGGGCTGGGCCATGATGTGGGCGATGCCGATCCCCGCAGTGATCGCGCATCCGCCTAAGTAGCTGGCCAGCATCATCCCGCCCCGGGCCTCCAGATCCTCAGGCTGTGCGCAGGCGGTGGCAAGATAGCGGTCGATCAGCTCGATCGATGCCGCTCCATACATCTCGGAGAAGGGGCTGGCGTTCAGGGAGACATAGGATTCCACCGCGTGGCTCAAGGCGTCCATGCCGGTCGCCACCGTGATCGGGCGGGGGAGGGCGGTGGTGAGGGTGGGGTCCAGGATGACGATGTCCGCGATCATGGTGGTGTGGTAGAGGCTTTTCTTCAGCCCGTTGTGGTTGTTCAGCACCACGGCGGTCTTCGTGGCCTCTGCGCCGGTGCCGGAGGTGGTGGGGACCGCGATGAACAGCGGCGGGACCGTGGTCACCTGCCGTCCTTCCATCTGGTACTCCTCCACATTACCTCCGTTGACGGCTAACATGCCGATGGCTTTGGTGACATCGATCACAGAGCCTCCGCCCAGGGCGATGGAGCAGTCGCAGCCCTCCGCGATATAAAGGTCACGTCCGCCGTTGATCATCTCCAGGTCTGGCTCGGTGGTCACCTGATCATATAAGACGTAGCCGATCCCTTCTGCTTCCAGCTGGCTGGCGATCCGTTGGGCCTGGGGCGCATTTTTGTCGAAGACATTGAAAAATACCTTTTTCTTCTGATACCACTTCAGGATGCCGCCGATCTCGTCGATGCGGTCCGCCCCGTAAAGGACGCGGCGGTTGTTGACAAATTCAAATGGTCCGATCATAATGGAAACCTCCTTTTGATAAAAACAACATGTTGTATTTTAAATGACGAGGAAATTGTATAGCGGCTGGAACCAAAAGTCAATAGCTGTCGCGCGAAAAAGTCAAATATCAGCAGATATCACAAGGATATCCGGCTGATATAGCGGATATGCACAGGAGAGAAAAGGGACTGATCGTGCATCTTGCCCATAAATAAGGCAAAAAAATGGGCAATATCCCGAAAAACAAAACAGGGGTTGCAAATAGATACAACCTGTGCTATAAATGAAGACACAGGAGCAAAACTGCATGTGGGATTTTAACAACTGGTAGTGTTAAAATGATACAGGTAGTAAAATGTAACAAAGAACAGGATGATCCGGTCGGACGGATCCGATCCAACTTAGGAGGATGAGAAGATGAGGAAGAGAGCATTTGCGATGGTACTTGCAGGGATGATGGCATTGAGCCTTGGGGCATGCGGCAGCCAGGGGAGCCCGGCGCCGGCGTCGTCGGGAGCCGGGGAAGGCGCTGCCACAGGAGCTGGCGGGGCCGGGCAGGAGGCGGCAGGCGCTGCTGCGGCTCCCACAGGTGATGGGAAAGCCTTTAAGCTGGCCACGGACGCGGCTTTGGATTATCCCACCACCATGGCGCTCCAGAGCTTTGCAGATGAGGTAAAGGAAAAGACCGATGGCAGGATCGCCATCACGATCTATCCCAGCGCGCAGCTGGGGGATGAGAATGCCTATCTCCAGCAGCTCCAGTTCGGGGCGGTGGATTTTGCAAAATCCTCGGTGGCCCCGCTGGCGCAGTTCTGTGACGACTTAAACGCCTTGAGCCTTCCCTATCTCTTCGATTCCACAGAGCACATGTTCCGGTGCCTGGACGGGCCGATCGGGGAAGAGATCTTCACCAGCTTCGAGGCGGCGAACATCGTAGGGCTGGGATTTACGGATAATGGCTCCCGATGCTTCTTTACCAAGACCCCGGTCCAGAAGGCGGGCGACCTTGCCAACAAGAAGATCCGCGTCCAGTCCTCCCCGCTGATGCTGGGGATGGTAGAAGGTCTGGGCGGCTTCCCCCAGGCGATCGCCTCTACGGAGCTGTACTCCGCTCTCCAGACGGGGATCGTGGACGGCGCGGAAAATAATATCAATACCTATGCCGGCGATTCCTTGTATGAGCAGGCACCCTACTTCATCTACGACCATCATAACATCCAGCCGGAGATCATCATCGCCTCCAAAAAGACCTGGGACGGCCTTTCGGCAGAGGATCGGGCGATCATCCAGACCGCTATGGACAATGCCATGGCCTATCAGAAGGAGCTGTGGGCGGAAAGAGAAAAGAGCTCGGAGGATATGCTAAAGGAGGCAGGCGTTACCTTTTATGCGCCTACAGAGGAAGAGCTGGCAGGCTTTAGGGAAAAATGCCAGGGTATCTATGAAGATGAAAAGCTAGGGAAGCCCTACGAGGCCTTCGTGGCCAAGGTCAGAGCCGTGGAGTAGGGGATGGATCAGGGGAAAGGAGAGGATATCGTGAAAGGTCTTTTAAGGATCTATGAGAAGATAACGGACTGTATCTTCCTGTTTTTGGATCATTTCTGCAGATGTATGATCCTCTATATGACGATCATCGTATTTTTACAGGTGGTCTTAAGGAGCTTGTTCAAGATGAACATCCCCTGGGGGGAGGAGACGGTGCTCTTAGCGATGGTCTGGATGACCTTCGCCTCCATGTCCATCGGGGTCAAGGAGGAGGTCCATATCCGGATCGAGTTTTTCATGGCGAAGTTCCCGAAGACCGTGCGGCGGCTGGTGGTGGTCTTTGGCAACCTGGTGCTGCTTTTGGTGAACGGGCTGATGGTGGGCTATGGGATCTCGCTGATCCAGTTCACGGGGATCAGCAAGCTGCCGGTGACCGGACTGTCCTCGGCCGCGGTCTTTTACCTGATCCCGGTGTCGGCGGCCACCAGCTGCCTGGCGCTGCTGGGGAAGCTTTTCGGCCTGTATAAGATGAAGAGCGAAGAAGATTTTGTAGAAGGCGTTTACGAAGAGAAAGCCTTGACAGAGGAGGGATGATATGGAAAGTACAGCCATAGCCACACTGATCTTATTTGTGACCTTTTTCGGGCTGATCGCGATGCGGCTGCCCATCACCTTCAGTCTGATCGCATCCACCCTGGCGGCCGGGTTCTATCTGCAGGTCCCGGTGGTGGCGATCTTCCAGCGGATGGGGCAGGGCGTCTATTCCTTCTCCTTCCTGGCGATCCCCTTTTTTATCCTGGCCGGGGAGATCATGGGGGCCGGGAGCATCACCAATAAGCTGGTCAAGGTGGCGGACCTGTTCGTGGGCCGTTTTATCGGAGGGTTTGTCCAGGTCAATATCCTGGCCTCCACCTTTTTCGGCGCGGTCTCCGGCTCTGCTACCGCGGATGTGGCCTCTGTGGGCAGCATGCTGATCCCCATGATGGAAAAGCAGGGGTATGACCGGGATTTTTCGGTCAATGTCACCGTGACCTCCGCCTGCCAGAGCATGATCATCCCGCCCTCCCACAATATGATCATCTTTGCCCTGGCGGCAGGCAGCGTCTCTACCGGGAAGATGTTCCTGGCGGGGATCGTCCCGGGCCTGCTCTTAGCAGGGAGCCTTATGCTGGTGACCTATCGCATCGCCAAAAAGCGCGATTATCCCCGGGGGAAAAGGTATTCCTTTAAAGAGGGGGTGGAGATCCTAAAGGATGGGATCTTAGGGATGATGACGATCATCATCATCCTGGTGGGCGTGACCACCGGGGTCTACACCGCTACCGAGTCGGCGGCGATCGCCTGCGTATACAGCTTTGTGGTCACCTTCTTTATCTTCCGGGACATCCCCCTGCGGGCGTTCTGGGGGATCTTGAAGCGGTCGGTCCGCACCCTGGCCGTGGTCCTGGCGGTGATCAGCGCGGCAAATGGCTTTTGCTGGATCATGTCCTATCTCCAGATCCCGGCACTGATCACCAGCGCCCTTTTAGGCATCTCCAGCAATAAATATGTCCTTTTGATCCTGATCAACATCTTCCTCCTGGTCCTTGGCTGTATCATGGACGTGGCTCCGCTGATCGTGATCACCACACCGGTGCTCCTTCCGGTGATCACCCAGATCGGCATGGATCCGATCCAGTTCGGCATGATGATGCTGTGCAACCTGGCCATCGGCATGTGTACGCCGCCTGTGGGCGCCACCTTGTTCGCAGGCTGTGCCGTGGGCAAGATCCCCATGGAGAAATGCATGCGGGGGATCATCCCCTTCTATCTGGCCATGGTCGCGGTGGTCCTGCTGGTGACCTATGTCCCGGCGGTCAGCATGACGCTCCCGAACCTGATCATGGGGGCATGAGCATAAAAGGAAAGAGCCGCGCCTCATCGTCGCGGCTTTTCCCTTTCTGTGGTCATCTCTTGATCATGTCCAGATCCGTAGGCATCGACCGCCGTTTTAGTGGGTTTTATCGGACAAGCTGACATGCGCTCTTTACCAAGTCCGCATCATCAAGAGCCAGGTCTATCAAACGGCTGAGGATCCTCGCTGGATCTGAGCCGAGAGCACGGATCTTTTTCATGTTACTTGGAGATATCTTGATGGTCACATTGTCCATGCGATGGAATTGCTTTAGCATATCGCTCGTCATTTCCGGACGATCCTCATCAAATGTTATAGGCATTTTTTCTGCCGCTTCCAGATCGGCGATCTCTTCCGGTGTCAACTGTGCCGGTAAACTATCCATCATAACTTTCGCTATGTTCATACCTCACTTTCTCAGGACCTGTCGCAAGTCTGGCAGAAATGATATGGATCACATCTTCCCGCCGAAAAGTACAGACAACAAAAAGAACCTTTCCGACCTTGCCTAAAACGTCGTATCGTTCTTCCCATGGATGCTCTTCGTCATATCGGATCAGTTTGTCTTCGAAATGATATTTTCATAGTCCAGATCAAAGTACGTATACATGCTTGGCGCCACCTCCCGGATCGTTTGTTTTTGCGTAAGAAAAAGACCATTCTAAAAAGGCCCCTGCCCAGACCTCCTCGCGGTCGAGTTTATTGTAACATAGATGGGAGATCGGTCCAATGCGATCTTTTCTCCAGATATGTGGATGAGATAACGGGCATTCCAAATGCAAAGGGCGCTGTGACCGGCTGTCAGCCGTCCCACAACGCCCGTATCTTAACTCCGGCCCTCAGCCGGATCTTGTGCTTTCAATACGATATCAGAGAAGGAAAACTTAGTCCACATCCCGGCGGCGGCCAAACAGCCGATCCAGGCTGAAGCCGTTCCGCATGAGCATCGACGTAAAGTTCTCGCAGTTATAAAACTGCTCGCCCTTCACCCACTGGGGGCAGGGGTTATTCCTCCAGAGCCCGTACATTTCGAAAGCATATCCCATATCCTTGCCGTTCATGAGCACACCTCCTGATCCATCCACATCCGGCTTTTTTTTGATCCTTCCTCCAGGTCTTCCTCGACCTGGACCCGTTTCCTTATGGCTCTATTATGATCCGGACTGGACTTTTTGTCTATAATCTGCTAATCTGAAAGTACATGGCAAAATATGTACCCATAGCACAGATCTGGAAGGTGCGGGCAGAACGCGCTCCCGCCGGGGCGGTCCAGGCGGAAAGGCAGCGGTCTGTGCGCGTCTGGCAGGGCATGCAGATCATATGCAGGAGGCCATAAGATCGTTGCAGGCGGAGACTGTGCGGACCATGTGTATAAGTGATAGGGGCTATGGGGGCGTGCAAAAAAGCGCGGCGAGAGGAGGAAGAGGATATGGCTGTACGTTTCTGGGAGATCTACGAGAAGACCCATGAGATCTATAAGCTCCAGCTCCTGGCCGGAAAGGGCGGCTTGAACCATGTGGTGGGCTGGGTCCATATGCTGGAGGATGAGACGATCATCAACCGGTTTTCCGGTCAGGAGCTGGCGGTGACCACCGGGATCAAGGCTAAGGAGCCGGATTGGCTCCTGCATGTGGTCTCCGCTATGAAGAAGTCCGATTGTACCGGGATCATCATCAACACCGGCATGTATATCGATGAGATCCCACGGGAGGTGATCGAATGGTGTGAGATCGAGCAGTTCCCCCTCCTCATCATGCCCTGGGAGATCTCGATCACCCGTCTGATCCAGGATTTCTGTATGCGGATCATGCGGAGGAACCAGAGGGAGCAGGAGGTGGGGATCCTGTTCAAGAACATCATGCGGGGGCGGGAGGTGACGGATGCCTTCCTCTCCCAGATCCAGCCTCGCTTCGATGCGGGGGGGACCTTTCGGATCTTCTGCATCCGGATCAGCTATGGGGTGGAGGAGACCACGGCTTTCCTCCAGGCCATGCTGAAGCTGGAGAATATCTTCGGCCTTTGGCAGAACGGGAAAAAGATCCAGATCCCCTATCTGATCATCGAGTTTGACGATTGCTACGCTCTGATGGTGAACAATTTCCCTTCAGGCTCCGCTGACGAGCTGACCCAGCAGATCCTGGAGCAGTTCGCCTATTTCACCCAGAGAAAGAAGCTGAGCCTTGGCTTAGGGCCGGAGGTGCAGAGCATCCACGACCTGCGCCTGGCCTTCCGCCGGGCGCGGATCGCCGCGAAGATGGCCTTCCAGACAAAGCAGAAGGTGGTGGATTTTGATGAGATGGGCTTTTTTAAGATCCTCTTTGCCTCGGATGACGCGGCGATCTTAAAAAGCTATGAGGCCCAGATGCTGGGGCCTTTAGTGGCATACGATGAGCAGCACCATGCCAACTACTTAGAGACCCTGCGCAGCTACATCGAGAACGACCGCAGCCTGATCGGGGTGGCGGCGGCTACCTTCACCCACCGGAACACGGTCAACTACCGGATCCAGAACATCAAGAAGCTGCTGGATAACGAGCTGAAGACGGCCGAGGATCTGTTCCCCTACCAGGTGGCGTTCTACATACGGGATATGAACCTGTAGAGCGGCAGTCCTGGGGCCTGAAAAAGCAGGGGGCCATGGCCGGGAGCGATGCAAAAGCGTGTGGAAGGAGAAGGCCGTGGCGGTCCTGCGGGCGGGGGCGAGAAAAAGCGGCAGGACGGTCTGGTACAAGAGCGTGTGCAGGAGGAGAGGGCTGCATCGGAAAGGGGCTTTGGATGAAAGAAAGGGCCAGGAGACTCTGGTTAGGGATCTCTTTAAAGAAAAAACTAGGTATCTTTGCCGTCATGATCGTCCTTGTCATGGGGCTTTCCGTGGTGTCCGATATCATAGCGATGGATTTTGTGGTGCAGAGCTTCGGACAGATCTTAGATGAGGATTCCCGCTGTAATGACATGCAGGAGGCCATGGAGCTGGAGACGGAAGCCTTCGCCGCCTATGTGCGGGACAGGAGCGAGGAGAAGGAGGAGGCCTATCGGCTGGCCTGCGTCCGCTCGGAGCGATGCCTGGCGGCCCTCCCATACGACTATGGGCAGATCGGCAGTGAGCGCTATGCCAGGACCTGGAACGTGAAGAGCGGGTATGAGAACTACAGCATCCGCCGGGACCAGATCCTTGGGATGGACACCAGGCGGAGGGCTATATCAACAGCCTCTATGAGGTCTACGCCATGCAGTCTTACCTGCAGTCCTACATCCGGAGGCTGGTGCAGGTCACGCTGCAAGCGGGCAATGCCAGCTATCAGGAAAAGCTGCCGACGATCTATGGCATGCGGTATACGGTCCTGGCTGTCTCGGTGGCCATGCTCGCGGTGACCGTGCTGCTGACCAGAGTCCTGTCCGGCGCACTGATCGGCCCGATCGTCCGGCTGGCAGAGAGCAGCCGCAAGATCACCTGCTATGATTTCAGCGAGCCGGACTTTTCTCTGGACAATATGGATGAGATGGGCGACCTGGTCCGCTCTTTCAACACGATGAAGCACGCGACGGAGGGGTACATCAATACCTTGAAGAAGAACAGCGAGATGGCTGAGCTGCTGTATAAAGAAGAGATGGAGAAGGTGGAGGCGGAGAAGCAGCTGGAGGCAGCCCGGCACCACAGGGCGGATGATCGATAGTCTGGGAAGCCTCTTCCGGTATAATCTCAAGATGTCAGAGCCGGTGGTCATGCTGGAGCGGGAGTTAAAGGTAGTGGAGGACTACATGTTCATCCAGCAGATGCGTTTTGGCAGGCGGGTGGTCTACGAGAGTCGGCTGGAGCTGGATCCGGGGACCGTGATGATCCCGGCCTTTACCCTACAGCCTCTGGTGGAAAACGCGGTGATCCACGGGCTGGCAAAAAAGGAGGAGGGCGGCCGGGTGTTCCTGCGCGTCTGGGAAAAGGATGGCTGCGCGGTCATCTCTGTGGCGGATACGGGAGCTGGCATGAGCCGGGAGCGATATGAGGAGCTGTGCCGGGCTTTGGAGGAGAGCTGTGAAAAAGGGAGCCGGACCTCGAAAACGGGGATCGGGCTGGGGAATATCTACCGGCGGGTCCATACGATGTATGCAGACGGGCAAGTGCGGATCGTGAGCACGCCGGGACGAGGGACAGTGGTACAGATGAGCATCCCCCAAGAGAGGGAGGAAGGAGAGGAACAGGATGTATCGGGTACTGATCGCAGATGATGAGAGGATCGAAAGGATGATCTTATATCAGGTGCTGGAACGGAACCTGCGGGACCGATGTGAGATCGTTCAGGCAGAGAATGGGAGGGAGGCCCTGGAGGTGTACGCCAGAGAGAAGGTCCAGATCGCCATCCTGGATATCGAGATGCCGGGGATCGACGGGATCGAGGCGGCCAGGCGGATCCGGCAGGCCGATCCCTGGTGCAGCATCATCTTCCTTACCGCTTTTGACGAATTTGCCTACGCCAGACAGGCGATCACGGTCCGTGCCCTGGACTATCTGCTGAAGCCTTGCGACGAAAAGGAATTGATGCTGGTCCTGGAGGAGGCGATCCGCCTGGCTGAGGAGCATGACCGTCAGGCCCGTCAGTCTGCGGAGGGAGACCGTCAGGCCCGTCAGTCTGCGGAGGGAGACCGTCAGGTCCGCCAGCCTGCGGAGGGAGACCGTCAAGTCCGTCAGGCTGAGGGGAGTGGCCGTCAGGATGGCCTGTCCGTGGGATGGGAGGGACAGGCCTGTCTGAGCGGCCGGGCGGAGAGGAGGAACGGGCAGGCAGAAGGCGGCCTGGGACAGGCTGGCGCCCCCGGAGAGCCACGTCCCTGGGGGACAGGGGCGGAAGAGAGCGGCGGGCTCACGGGAAAGGTAGCGGAGCTGGCTTACCGCTATATCCGTGAGAACTATAGACGGGATATCTCCATGCAGGATCTGGCCGGCGCCATGAATTACTCAGAGGCCTATTTCTGCAAGCTGTTCAAGCAATGCTTCAACAAGAATTTCACCGCCTATCTGACCGAGTACCGGGTCAAGGAGGCGAAACGGCTGCTGGAGCAGCCTACGATCAATGTGAAAGAGGTGGGGAAGGCTGTGGGGTACATGGACCCTAATTATTTTGCCAGGGTGTTCAAGCGGATCACCGGGCAGACCCCCACAGAATATCGGTCCGCGATCTTCACTAAATGAGCGCTCCGCGGATCTGTCAGTATTTTTGCCGCCTGCAGACGAGGACAGGATATCGGCTGTATGAAATATACAAAGATAGCGCGCAAAATGGTTAAGATCGTCCTGGTATTCACAAAAATATCCTGTTCCCATCACGGGTTTTCTTCTCTATAATCGAGTCAGTATTAAAAAAACGTTAAGAGGAGGAAATGGAACATGAAAAAAAGATGGATCGGCAGCTTTTTATGCGCGGCGATGGTGGCAGGCTCCCTTGCAGGGTGTGGGTTAAAGACCCCGGATGAGCCCACGACAGCGGCAGAGACCACGGCGGCGGCCACGACAGCGGCAGCGGATGCGAAAGCAGAGACAGCGGCCGCGGGAGAAGGAGAGGCAGAGAAGGGAGCGCCAGAGGGCGGAGAGGCCGCCGCAGGCGCCTATGATACGGCCAACATGCCAGAGGTGACCCTGGTCTATGCGGAGGTCAATCCGTTAGATTCGATCGTAGGCCAGATGGCCAGCGATTTTAAATCTAAGGTGGAGGAGCTCTCCGACGGCAAGATCACTATCGATGTCCAGGCCAGCGGCGTGCTGGGCTCGGAAAATGACGTGCTGGATACCATGCTGGGCGGCGGCGGCACCATCGATATGTCCAGGATCTCGGCCTTCGCCCTGACCAGCTACGGCGGGCAGAAGTCTATGCTCCTGTCCCTGCCCTACACCTTTGTGAGCCGGGAGCATTACTGGAATTTCGCCAACAGCGATCTGGCGGATGAGTTCCTGATGGAGTCCCAGGAGAACGGCTCTGGCGTCAGAGGCCTGTTCTACGGCGAGGAGGGCTTCCGTCATTTCTTCACGGTCAAGGAGATCTCCGGACTGGAGGACTTGAGCGGTATGAAGCTGCGTGTGTCCAATGACCCGGTCATGAACGGGATGGTGGAAGGCCTTGGGGCATCGCCCACCGTGGTCTCCTTCAATGAGCTGTATTCCGCCCTGCAGACCGGCGTGGTGGACGGCGCGGAGCAGCCGATCGCCAACTATAAGTCCAACGCCTTCCAGGAGGTGGCGCCGAACCTGATCTTAGACGGCCATACCTTAGGCGCTGTCCAGGTGGTCATCACCGACGAGGCCTGGGATAAGCTGACCGAGGACCAGCAGGCGATCCTCATGGAGGCGGGCGGCTACGCTTCTTCCCAGAACCAGAAGAACTCTGCCAGCAAGGAGCAGGAGGTCTTAGAGTCCTTAAAGGCAGAGGGCGTCAATGTGGTGGAGGTGACGGATATCACCCCATGGCAGGAGGCCACCAAGAAGGTGATCGAGGACAATACGAAGGGCTTTGAGGATCTTTATCAGCAGCTCCTGGACCTGCAGTAGGCAGCGCGTGAGCCGGGAGGGATCCATATGGAAGGTTTATTTGCAAAGGTCGATAAGATCAAGCCATTTTATGATCTTACCTATAAAGTCTTTATGGTCATCTGCAAGCTGCTCCTGATCCTCGATATCCTGATCACCACCATGGCTGTGGCGGGCCGGTATGTATCCTTCATACCGGACCCCGCCTGGAGCGAAGAGGTGGTCCTGACCTGCATGTCCTATATGGCGGTGCTCTCCGCGGCCCTGGCGATCCGCAGGAGGAGCCATATCCGCATGACGGCGCTAGATCCCTACCTCCCTAAAGGACTGGTAAAGTTCCTGGATATCCTGGCGGATGTGGCGGTCCTGGCACTGGCCCTGATCATGATCGTGGTGGGATGGCGGTATGCCACTGGCCTGGGCGCTAAGGGGAATTATGTGAGCATGCCTAAGGTGTCCCGCTTCTGGATGTATTTTCCGGTCCCTCTGGCCGGGGTGGCCATGCTGGTCTTTGAGCTGGAAGCCCTTTACGGCCATGTGAAGGGGCTGCTCTTAAAAGAGGAGGTGGAGGTATGAGCGTGGATACGATGGCGATCGCCATCCTGCTGGGGAGCTTTTTTGTGATGGTGCTCCTGCGGTTCCCGATCGCCTATGCGGTAGCATTATCCTCGGTGTTCTGTCTGCTGTCCCAGGGGCTGCCTTTAAATACCATCTGTCAGCAGATGGTGAAGGGCATCAGCTCCTTCAGCCTGATGGCGGTCCCCTTCTTTATCACCATGGGCTGCCTGATGGGCTCCGGCGGCATCTCGGAAAAGCTGATCGCCCTGGCGAACGCCTGTGTAGGCTGGATGCGGGGCGGCATGGCCATGGTCAACATCGTGGCCTCCTACTTTTTCGGCGGGATCTCCGGCTCCGCGGCGGCGGACACGGCATCCTTAGGATCGATCTTGATCCCCATGATGGTGGACCAGGGCTATGACGATGACTTTTCCACGGCGGTGACCATCACCTCCTCCTGCGAGGGGCTTTTAGTGCCGCCCAGCCACAATATGGTCATCTACGCCACCACAGCCGGGAGCCTGTCGGTGGGCAGCTTATTTCTGGCCGGCTACATCCCCGGGGCCCTTTTAGCGCTGTCGCTGATGATCGGCTCCTATATCATCTCCCTGAAGCGGAACTATCCCAAGGGGGAGAAGTTCAGCATCAAGAACCTGCTCAAGCAGATCCTGATCTCCTTCTGGGCTCTGGCGGCGATCCTGATCGTGGTCTGCGGCGTGGTGGGCGGCAAGTTCACCGCCACAGAATCCGCTGCCATCGCGGTGATCTACAGTCTGCTGGTCAGCGTGTTCATCTACAGGGGCTTAGACTGGAAGGGCGTATGGCGGGTCATCGGGGAATGTGTGGATACGCTGGCGATCGTACTGATCTTGATCGCCACCTCCAATATCTTCGGGTATTGCCTGACCAGGCTCCATGTACCGGAGCTGGCGGCGAACGCGATGGTGGGCTTTACCAGGAACCCCATCGTGCTGGCCCTGCTCTTAAACCTGATCGTCCTGGTGCTGGGCTGCATCATGGACATGGCGCCCATCATCCTGATCGCCACGCCGATCCTGCTGCCGATCGCGGTATCCATCGGCTTAGATCCGATCCAGTTCGGGATCATGATGGTCCTAAACTGCGGTATCGGCCTGTTGACCCCGCCGGTGGGCGCGGTGCTGTTCATCGGCTCCGCCGTGTCGAAGGTACCCATGGAGCGGGTGGTGAAGGCCACGCTGCCCTTCTACCTGTGCATGATCGTCACGCTGCTTTTGATCACCTTTGTGCCGGCGATCAGCCTGTGGCTGCCCCAGATGGTGACAGGTATGATCTGATCGGAAGGTCCATGGAGGCATCGGTCCGCCGGGCTGGAAGGTCCATAAGGGCATCGTCTGTAGGATAGGAGGGGTACCGTGAAAAGAGGTGCAGCTGTACTGGCCGCCCTGGCCGGCACGATCATCCTGGGGGCCTGCGTGCTCTCCGGGGAGAGAGCCGCAGATCCCCCCAGCCCGGAGTACGTGCTGACCTATGCGGAAAACCAGCCGGAGGACTATCCCACGACCCAGGGCGCCCACCTCTTTGCCCGTCTGGTCTATGAGCGGACGGGAGGCAAGGTGGAGATCTTGGTCAATGCAGGCGGGACCCTGGGGGAGGAACAGAGCACCATCGCCCAGATGCAGTTCGGGGGGATCGACTTCGCCCGGGTGTCCCTGGGATCTTTGGCCGAGTTCATCCCCCAGCTGAACGTCCTGCAGATGCCCTATCTGTATACCGGGGCGGACCATATGTGGGAGGTCTTGGAAGGGCCGGTGGGCGATACCTTCCTCCACACACTGGAGGGCTCCGGCCTGGTGGCCTTATCCTGGTATGACGCCGGGGCGCGGAATTTCTACAGCGCCTCGAAGCCGATCGAGACCCTGGAGGATGTGGAGGGGATGCGGATCCGGGTCCAGGACTCAGTGCTGATGAAGGCCATGGTGGAAGCCCTGGGGGCGTCGGCAGTGCCTTTAGAATACAGCCAGGTATACTCGGCGTTGGAGACCGGGACCATCGACGCGGCAGAAAATAACTGGCCCTCCTATGATTCTATGCGGCATTACGAGGTGGCTCCCTACTATACGATCGACGAGCACACCCGTGTGCCGGAGATGCAGATCATGGCAGAGGCCACCTGGCAGAGGCTGTCCCCGGAGTATCAGGCGGTGATCCTGGAATGTGCCAGAGAGTCCGCCCTCTATGAGCGAAAGCTGTGGGAGGAACAGAGCCGCCGGTCCGAGGAGCGGCTGCGCCAGGCCGGATGCCAGGTCATCGAGCTGTCCCCGGAGGAAAAAGCCCGTTTCCGCGAAGCCATGATGTCGGTCTACGACCAGTACTGCGGCGGATATATGGATATCATCCAGCAGATCATGGAGACCGGAGAGGGCAGAGAGCCTTGAGCCGATCGGCACCTGGGCATCTGGCAGGGGATAAGAGGTCTGTACACATTTTGTTGGAAAAATAAGGACAGTCATAGTCATCGGTACGGTCGGAGGCTATGGCTGTATTTTTTGACTGATCCAGGGAGAAAAAGATCGTGGGCAGATCTGTTACATTTTCCATAAAATAACACTTGCATGATCGTATGTTCTATGCTATACTATGGAACATAATTAGTAAGGTCACTGAACAAATTAAATGGAGCGGAGAGATGAAGAAGTATAATCAGCTTTTGATCAAGGATAATAACAAGAAGCAGGTCTACCAGATGATCGAGGATATGCCGGGGGTGAGCCGGACCCAGATCGCGGAGCGGATGAAGCTGAGCAAGACCACCGTGTCCGCGCTGGTGGACGAGCTGATGCAGGAGGGCTATGTGGTGGACGAGGGCGCCTGTATGAGCAACCGGCAGGGCAGGAGGCCCAACAGCCTGACCGTTAACAGCCGCGCCAATGCGGTGATCGTCATGGATTGGCGCAAGGACAGCCTGGAGATCGCCCTGGTGGATCCGGCGATGAACATCACCATATGCCGGGAATACGATATGCGGGATGCCAAGGATGCTCTGGCTGAGCTGGGCCGGCACTTTCATGCTTTTAAGGAATCCCAGTGTGTGGACATCCGCATCATGGGCGTCTGTGTGATCGTTCCGGGTATGATCGACCAGAAGCATGACCGGATCATATCCATGGTCCTTCCTTTAGAGGAGCAGGGGTATCATAAGATCAGCCGCCTCCGGGCCATCCTCACTGGCCATCCCCTGGCGATCTTGAATGATACCGCCTGTTTTGCCTATGCGGAGAATGCTTTCGGGGAGCTGGAGAGCGAAGATTATATCTACATCAATATCAATGACGGCGTAGGTGCGGCCCTGATCCATGACGGGAAGCTTTTAGGCGGGGCCAGCGGTATGGCCACGCAGTTTGGCCATGTATCCGTGGACCGGAAGGGTCCTCCCTGTTCCTGCGGGAATAAGGGCTGCCTGGAGAACCAGATCGGGGAGCTGGCCCTTCCCCGCCGCTTTCAGGAATTTGGTCTAAAGGCGGATAAGGTCGATGGGAGCAAGCTCCTGTTCAAGGATCTGGCCGCCCTGGTCCGGGAGGGGGACAAAGACGGGATCCGGCTCATGTCCGCCATGGCGGAGGACCTTGCCTACGCCCTGTGCAACGCGGTGTCCCTGCTGCACCCGGGGGTGATCATCCTGGGAGGGATCGGTCGGAAGCTGGGCGACACATTTTTAGCGATGCTGAAGGAGCAGATCGGACAGATGGGTTTCCGCCAGTTCATGTCCGATGTGGAGGTGGTCTATACCCGTTTGGGTGAGTCCTCGGTGGTCCGGGGAGCGGCTAAGTATTATATCAACCGGTATTTTCGATTTGACGATACCGATCAGAGCGGGTTGTTCTGCGGGTAGAGAAGAGAGACCCGGTGACCGGGACCGAAAGGAGCAAAAAGACCATATGCCGGGAAGAAGAGCCCCGTGTCCAGAGAAAGGACCGGAGGGCCGGGAAAAGGGCTGGGGCCGGAAGGAAAGGAGAGAGGATATGAGACCATTAGGGATCGCGGTGGTCATAGACGAGCATCTGGAGGAGACCCTGACCTGGGCGGCGAGAGCCGGGTTTACAAACTGCCAGCTGCAGCTATGGGATATGGGATGCCTGACAGAGGAGCATGCAAGGCAGACCAGGGACACGGCCCGCCGCTGCGGGATGGAGGTCACCGGGCTGTGGTGCGGCTGGCATGGCCCGATCAAATGGGATTTTGCGGAGGGCCCTTCTATCTTGGGGATCGTCCCGCCCCAGTACCGGGCCTCCAGGACCCAGAACCTTTTGGACGGGAGTGCTTATGCCAGGGTGCTGGGGGTGGATGCGGTGATCACCCATCTGGGCTTTGTCCCCACAGACTGCCGGAGCGGGGACTATGCAGGCGTGGTCAGTACACTGCGCTATATCACCGCCGTGCTCAGAGAACGTGGCCAGACTTTCCTCATGGAGACCGGCCAGGAGCCGCCGATCGTCTTAAAGAGGCTGATCGACGACGTGGGCGCGGAGAACCTGTTCGTCAACTATGATCCGGCGAACCTGATGATGTATGGGAATGCGAACCCGGTAGACGGCCTGGATATCCTGGGAAGGTATGTGGAGAGCGTCCATGCCAAGGACGGCAGCTACCCGGTGAACGGTTATGAGCTGGGACGGGAGTATCCGATCGGCAAGGGGAAGGTGGACTTTGCGGGGCTTTTTGGGAAGCTGAGGGCGCTGGGCTACGATGGCCCCATCTCGATCGAATATGAGATCGAGGCGGGCAATGCGCAGCAGCGGCAGGAGATCCTGGAGGGGAAGGCGTACCTGGAGCGGCTGCTGGCGTAGGGGCAGTAGCCCGGCGGCAGAGCGGCGTGGCATAGGCTTTGGCGGCAGAGCGGCGTGGCATAGGCTTTGGCGGCAGAGCGGCGTGGCATAGGCTCCGTCGGCAGAGCAGCTTGGCGCACAGCCCGGCGGCGGGGCATTCTGCAAAAAACGCAGAGGGCAGGATAAGGAGCTGTATGGGGACGAGGACGGAGCGCTCTTTATAGAGCGTTAGGCAAAGACCATGGAGGGAAGTATGAGGATAGCCATCTGGGGCGCGGGAAAGATGGGGCAGGTCCACGGGAACGCATATAAGAAGATGGGCGGCCAGGTAGAGGTCGGCTATGTCATAGAGCGTGACGAGGAAAAAGCCCGTGCATTTGCAAATGAATTTCATTGTATCATCACAGGGGACATAGAGGAGCTGGAGCAGGGCAGCGTAGACGCCGTGGATATCTGCCTTCCCACCCATCTGCATCGGAGCGCGGTCCTTAAGGCCCTAAAGCTTTGCGGTGCGGTGTTCTGTGAAAAGCCCATATGCCTGGAGCGGGAGGAGTACAGACAGATCAAGAACGCCGTGGAGGACGGCGGCGGTTTTGTGATGATCGGCCAGGTGCTCCGTTTCTGGAACGGGTATGTGAAGGCCAGAGAGCTGCTGCAGGCAGGCGCGGTGGGCGCGCCCCGGATGATCTGCTGCTCCAGACGCCAGAAGATGCCGGTATGGTCCAAGGGGAACTGGCTGATCGACGGGCAGAAGAGCGGCGGGCTTTTGATGGATCTGTGCATCCATGACGTGGACTATGTCTGCTGGCTTTTGGGGCTCCCCAGGCGGGTGTCCTGTGAGATCGTCCATAAGGACCAGGTCACCCTCCACGGACTGCTGACCATGGCCTATGAGGGCTGCTGTGCGGAAGTGGTCGGCTCCTGGGGGATGCCGGAGGGGTTCCACGGCGGAGAGCTGGAGGCGGTCCTGGAGATCGTGGGGGACGACGGGATGATCGTATACCGGGGAGGCGATACACTGGAGCTGACCGGCAAAAAGGGCTGTGAGAGGATCGGCTTGGATCCAGTGGACGGCTATGAGGAGGAGCTTGGATATTTTATCCGATGCGTACAGGGCCGGGCAGCCCCGGCACGTTCGGACCACCTTTCTGTAGAAGGGACGATGGAGGTCCTGTGGGCGGCCCGTCAGGCCTGGGAGACGAAAGAGACCGTGGCGTTAGAGCCGCAGGGGTCGGTGGATGGGACAGGATGACCGGAGCGGATGGTCAGATCGGGACCGGATGGCTGGGGTAGTCAGAGCGGGACCGAATGGCCGGGGCAGTCAGATTGGGAGCGGATGGCCGGGGAGGTTAGAGCGGATGGAAAGAAAGGAGAGATGCAGGATATGGGAAAGAGATCATGGAAGAGAAGGCCTTATCTGCCGTATATCGCCCCCGCGATGACCATCATGACGGTGCTCACCGTATTTCCCACGATCTTTTTATATGTGATCAGCCTGACCGACTACCAGCTGGGCTGGGATCTTAGCCGGGTACGGTTCGTGGGCGTGGAGAACTATCTGCGTTTGTTTTCCGGGGGAGACCCGGATTTCTGGAACGCGGTCCGGATCAGCCTCCTGTTCATGGTGGTCACCACGGCGGTGGAGATGGTCTTTGGTTTCATGATCGGCAAGCTGCTCAGTGAGACGGAATTTAAGCTAAAACCGCTGGTGTTCGCCGTGCTGATCATCCCGATCGTGATGACGCCCAGCATTGCGGGGAATATATGGAAACTGATGCTGAACGCCGAGTATGGGATCGTCAACTACTTTTTCCAGCTGGCCGGTCTGGAGCGGGTGGCCTGGCTGGACGCGGACCGGGCATTTTCCTCGGTGGTGCTGGCGGATATATGGCAATGGACGCCTTTTGTGGCCCTGATCAGCTATGCGGGCCTGTGCTCCCTGCCCTCGGACCAGTATGAGGCGGCGAAGATCGACGGAGGGAACGGCTTCCAGCTTTTTACTTATATCACGCTCCCGTCCCTGCGGCCGCTGATCTTCCTGACCATGATCTTCCGGACGATCGATTCCCTGAAGATCTACGATATGCCCTTTGTGCTGACCCAGGGAGGCCCCGGCAATTCCACGGAATTTTTGAGCCTCCATATCTACCGCCTGGCCAATGCCCAGAACGGGCTGATCGGGCGGGCGGCGGCGAACGCGATCATCCTGATGGTGATCTCCACGGTCATCAGCAAGGTGCTGATCCACTACCAGAGGAAGGAGGAGGAGCTTTGACCAGAAAACAAAAACGGATCTTGACCGGGACCTGGAAGACCTTGGTGTTAACGGCGGTCTGCCTGTTCTTTATCGCCCCCTATCTGTGGATGGTCCTGATCAGCTTAAAGCCTAAGGTGGATATCTTCGACCCGGGGAAGTTCATCTTCACGCCCACGCTGCAGAATTATACCAGCATCATCAAAAATGCTCATATCCTGGACTATTTTGCGAACAGCATGATCGTGTCCGTGATCTCCACCGCCGTCTCCCTGGCGATCGGCTCGGTGGCCGCCTATGGCTTTGCCCGGTTCAATTGGAAAAAGCGGGAGGATATGGCCTTCATGGTGCTGAGCCAGCGGATGCTCCCGGCTATGGCCGTGGTGATCCCCTATTTCCTCATGGCCATGGTCAGCGGGCTTTTGGATACCCGCCTGATCTTGATCGTCTGCTACCTGCTGTTCAATATCCCCTTTACTATCCTGATGATGCGGGGCTTTTTTGAGGACATCCCCATGGAGATCGAGGAGGCGGGGAAGATCGACGGCTGCAGCGGCTTCCAGGTGTTCAAGGAGCTGATCCTCCCCCTGTCCCTGCCGGGACTGACGGCCACGGCGATCTTCTGCCTGATCAATTCCTGGAATGAGTTCGTGTTCGCGAACTTCCTGACCAGCATACGGGCGAAGACCGTCCCCACATCGGTGATGCTATTCCTATCGGTGTCCGGGACCAAATGGGGGGAGATGGCGGCTACCGGCGTATTAGCCAGCCTGCCGGCGATCATTTTTGGGATAACGGTGCAGAAGTATATGATCCGGGGGCTCACGTTTGGAGCGGTGAAGGGGTGAGGATAAGCCGAGGGTCTGCAGAAGGTCCGCTGCGGGAGAGGGATGGCGTGCATTGGGACGCGCTCTCGCTCCGAGCGGAACGTAGCGGATGCTAGGCTCGACAAGACCTCGCCAAGCACCGACGTTCCGCTAGGGTCCTAATGCACGCCATCCCTCTCCCACAGCTACAGAACAGCATGCGTGGGAAAACTGCAAAACAACGTGAGCAGAAAAACTGCAGGACAGTGTGAGCAGGGAAGGGGATGTGATCAGGAACTTGTGGACAAGCAGGAGGTGTAAACAGGTCGAAATGCAAAAACAGGATACAATGTGAAGGACCGGCTTACAAAAGGGTCGGAGATGATAAAGAGAGAAGGAGGAGAAGTTCATGAGGAAAAAATGGTATGGGGCGGCGATGGCGTGGCTGCTGGTGCTGTCGATGACGGCCTGTGGGAGCGGTGGAGGCGGCAGTGCCACGACGACCACTGCTGCCGGGACAGAGGCTCCGGCTGCGGAGACCCAGAAGGCAGATGGTGCGGAGACGAAGGAGACGGGGGCAGCAGAGGACGCCCAGACCGGCGAGGCCGGGGATGTGTCTACGGTGGAGGGCTGGGGCGCCCAGGTGAAGGAGCAGCTAGATGGGACCAAGATCGTGGTCTCCATGGCTTCCCATCCGTCTACGGAGGCTTTCCAGGCTATGGCGGATGAGTTCACAGAGCTGACCGGGATCCAGGTAGAGTGGGATGTGGTGGAGCAGACCTATCTGAAGAATAAGCAGCTCCTGGATTTCCAAGGGGCCCACAGCTACGACGTGTTCATGGTGGACAGCTTCTGGAACGCGGAGTACGGTTCCAAGAACGTGATCCAGCCGTTGGATACGTATCTGGAGGATCCTCAGAAGACCCCGGACTGGTATGATAAAGAGGACCTGATCCCGGCCTACTGCGACTTAGGACGGTATAAGGGCCAGACCATCGGGATCCCGATCGCGGGGGAGACCCGGTTCCTGGCTTACCGGACGGATCTGTTCGAGAAGTACGGGAAGGAACCGCCTAAGACCATGGCGGAGTTTTTGGAGCTGGCTCAGTTCTTTAACGGCAAGGAGGAGGGCCTGTACGGCGTGGCCTTAAGAGCCCAGAGAGGGATCCATTTCGCCTCCGGCTGGCTGACCACCATGTACGCCTTCTGTGACGGGATGATGGATCAGGAGACCTTAGAGCCCACGATCGACGATCCAGGCGTGGTGGAGTCCCTCCAGTGGTATCTGGATATGCTGGCCTGTGCGCCGCCGGATGTATCCACCTACACCCACGAGGAATCCCTGGGCGCTTTTATGGCAGGGAAGACCGCCATGTGGCTGGATGCCACCGCGATCGCCTCCGGGATCACCGATCCCCAGCAGTCGAAGATCTATGACAAGGTGGCCTTTGCCGCACCGCCGGACGGCCCTGCCGGAGAATCGGCAGCGCTGGCTGACTGGAACATCTCCATCCCTGTGGGCGCGAAGAACCCGGACGCGGCCTGGGCCTTCATGATGTACATGACCAGCCGGGAAAAGAGCCTGGAGTATGTGCAGAACGGCGGAGCCGCCACCCGCTATTCCGTCTATGAGAACGAGGAGCTGGTCAAGGAGAACCCCTCCTACCCGGCCCAGCTGGCAGCCTTAGAGAAGGCCAACGGCTTAGTGGAGCGCGGCCTCCAGTGGACCCCGCCCCACGAGCAGATCAACCAGATGCTAGACATCATGGGAAGCTATGCCTCACGAGCCCAGGCCGGGGAGATGACCGCCCAGGAGGCCTGTGAGAAGGCCCAGAAGGATGTGGAGGATTTGTTGAAGTAGGGGATCTGCAGGAGCAGGAGTAGATCCGCAGGATGCAAAAGCATCCATGCAGATCGCCGATCAAAGACAAGCTGCAAGAGAAGTTGCTGCCCCCAAAAAGATGTTGATCATAAAAGCAGGCAGGCCGTATCGTTATGATACGGCCTGCCTGCTTTTTGGTCTCCCATTAAAAATAAACCCCCTGCTATGCAGGGGGAGGGGATATCTT
>CAJUFE010000047.1 GCA_910585635.1 uncultured Lachnospiraceae bacterium
CGGCTTATTCTATTCTCCCCATCTCAGATGGGGGATTAAAAGACTTTCTCATTTACTCATCGAGCCTTCTGCCGGTCTACCACACGCTTGAGCGCCTGGCGGTCTAGGACCTTGACCCACCGGTACCCGCTCTCCAGCCAGCCCTTTTCTGCAAAATCCCTTAAGACCAAGGTCACGGTGGACCGGTTCAGTCCTAAGGATAGCGACAGGTCTTCATGGGTATAGGGGAGGACGCCTCCTGCTGTCCCCTTTTCCACAGAGCCAGGCTCCGTCTCATCCAGGATATAGCTGGCCACCTTTCCATACCGGTCCAGCAGGCACTGGTCCACCATCCTGGCAGTCAGGTGGTCCATAGTGCCGGAGCAGAGCTGGAGGAAATGGAGGGCCAGCTGGGGCTCACTCCGAAAATAAGGCAGTACATCCGCCGGGCGGAAGGAGAGCATGGTGACCCGGTTGACCGCCTGGACACAGGTGGGGCGGAGAGCCCCTTCTGTAAATGCCGATTCGCCGAAGATGTGTCCCGCCTCCACCACATCCAGGGTCATCTCCCGGCCAGAGTACAGGTTCTCAAAGACCCGTACTCTGCCCTTTAAGACATAGTAGACCCGCTCAGCCGCATCGCCCTTTAGATAGATCGGCTGCCCGGGCCGGGCCGTGGACAGGGTCCCGATCGACCTAAGGAGCGCCTCCTCCTTGGGGGTGAATATCCGTTTCTCCATGGTACCCGCTCCTTATCATGTCCCCGTATGGGAGCTTTATGTGGGCCGTTCTCTTCTTTGATCCACATCTCGATGATCGTCTTATACTTTTATGGACTTTTCCTGATATTTACAAGAGCATTCTGGACAAACGCCATCACGGCTCGTCTGCCCGCATCTCCTGGGCCAACTTTTTTACATCCGCCAGCGACAGGCCGTTCAGTTCTGCGATCTCCTTTTGGTCATAACGGCCCACAGCCAACATCCTGCGCGCTGTTTGCCATGCCTGCTGCAGTCTCCCTTGGTCTATCCCTTGTGTTATCCCTTGAGCCATCCCTTGCGCGATCCCTTGGTTCAGGATCGTTTTCGCTTCATATTCCAGGATCTTCCCTCCCATGACCGAACGCACCCCTTTCCTCACATTCTCATACTTCTGTGCGATGTTCTCCAATACCTTTCCCGACATCTCGACGATCGTCTTATGGATATATACACTGATCTCCCCTGCACGGAGCAGCCCATCCAGCTTTTCCATGAGCGAGATGTACTCCGCCTTCAGAGTCTCCAGGCTCTCCATATCCTCATCATATTCCTCAAACCGGGCTTCATGTGTGAAGATGTAACAAGGGATCAAGAACAGCAATCTCTTCGCGAACAACTCCTCCAGCGTATATCGCCGGATCTCCATCACCAACACATCGAAGGCTACCGTCCCTCCCGGGGTCTCGATCAAGATCCCCATCTTATCTGGGGTCGAGCTGTTGCTCCGCAGGAACAGGACCGCCGAATGGGGGATCGTCACCCTGAGCGTGGTCCCCGAAAGGCTCCCCTGGTCCAGCCCGATCTGTGTAGCGTACTCAAAGATCCGGACCAGCATGCTGCTGTCCGCGGTGCTCTGGCACTCTAAGAGATACCGCTTCCTCTCACGCCCGATCACCGTGAAGCTGGTATCCGTGACCCGCTTGGTCTCATCCCCGTCCTGCCGGTTCAGGAAATGCTCATTAGGCGCAAACTCGATCCGCTCCTCCCCTGTGTACGCTTCCCCAAAGACCTCATTGAGCACCGGGATGATCAGGCTCCGGCAGTCGTTCAGGAGTGTGCGGAACACATCGTCATAGGGCGTGCTGACGACACTCCCGCCCCAGCTATCCACATCTTTTTCATTCCCCATATCCATTACAGCCACCTCCCATCTGCTATAGGCTCTATGACCTTTTCCTGATATTTACTCTTGCTATGATCATATCACCGGATCTCAGTCTTTGCAAGGATAAATTTAGGAAAGTTTTCCAGATGGTCAAATGTGGACGGCAATGGCCGCTCTTTCTGTGACGGAACGGTCCATCCCTTATATTTCTATTATAACACATTTTCCAGGATAGGAAAGGTACCTTTCTATGATGCGCAGGCCAAAAAGACAATAAAAAACAACGCCTGTTCGAGATACTACTCTGCCTCGACCAGGCGTTGTCTATAGGACTGTCAGCGCTTCAACCGTCTCTTCAAACAGTCCTGCCTATGATCTTGCTTTCCTTCTGGCTGCGATGAGCCACAGGATACCCACGATCGAACCGATGAACAAGGTCATCCAGAGGATATTCCGGCTCTTATCGCCGGTCTTGGGGAGGTCCTGCCATCCTAATGGGACTTCCTCCTCCAAGATATACTGCCAGGTCCCCGTCTCCGGGTTCCATACCTTCACATAGGTCTTAGGCACACCGTTCTCCCATATGGTGATCCGATCCGGACTGTTGGGATCGTTGGGGTCTGGGAGCTCTGTGGGGTAACCGGGGTTTTCCTCGGTGGGCTCTGTAGTCTCTTGGGGAGCGGTCGTGGCTGGCGGGGTTGGGTCTGGGCCTGGATCTCGATGATGCTTGCCACCGCCGCCGGGCGGGGTCGAGCCTGGTCCGTCAGGCTCATCTGGATCTGAGCCACCGCGATAGTAGCGCAGGATGATCACCTCGTCGCCATCTTCCGTAGAGGATGCCCACTGCATAGCAGGCTCACAGGTATAGCTGTCGTGAGCAATGTCTCTGATACCGTAGCCCGCGTCAATGTATTGGTAGGCTTCATCGAGATAATAGGGTTCCTTGGTGACGCTCTCCGAAACGTGGATAGACCCCAAAGGAGCGCTGACCTGCTCCATATCCGTTCTCCCAACAAATGTATAAACATAGCCATCATTGCGGTCCAATGTACCAGCAAACCTGTCGGAGACATCACCTTCGTCCTCTGTGTCTCCCTCCATGGATCCAGTATCTTCCTCCCAGCTGTCCGCCACGTCATCTGTCACGCTGTCTGTCTCATCGCTTATGCTCTCGCCGGCCTCTCGGACATAATATTCGTGGACAACATGGTAATGCCCTGCCTCTTCCTCATCGTTGAGCTGACGGTAGTAGCGCAGGATGATGATCTGGTCCCCTTCTTCCGTACCCTCTATAGAAGTCCAGTTATTGTCGGGACGATAGCTTTTGCCCTTGCCAGCATATCCGTCTGCTCCCGGGCTTACATCTCTATTTTCTACAATACCATACAGCGGCCGGTTGTTATACGTATAGGTATAAGGCTGCGCTGCACCCTCAGGCTGGAAACGGTCCACCTTCTCGACCTTATCCCCGGTATACTTAACCCCCAGCTCACCATCTTGGGGCAGGATGCCGCTGACGCCTTCCCAATGGTCGTTGCCGTTCTCATCCCGGAAGTAGTACACATGGATAACATTATATTTTCCCTTCGGCTGCCTTTCACGATAATAACGCAGGATAACGATCTGGCTGGCGTCTTCTGTGACGCAGATCTGGTCCATGTCATCTTCCGGAGCATAGTTGAGATCTTTTCCCTCTGAATCCTGGCCGATCCCCTCACTGATGATGCCCTTGGTATCATAAGATATCGCAAAGAAGGCTCTTTGGCTATCCATATCCTTATTTCTGATAGCCCCATCCACGATGAGTCCCACAGGATCCTCTTTAGGATGTGCGGAATCTCTGTTGCTAAAGGGATCTTGGATCTCCTGTGTCTCTGTAGGCTTTAATGACTCCGCAGGCGCTGCAGGTTTATTTGGTCCCGTAGACTCTGGTGCATCTGTGGGCTCCGTGGACTCTGTTTCTTGCGTAGGATCCGATGCCTCTGGTATCTTTGTAGGCTCCGCCGGATCCGTAATCCCTGGTGCCTCCGTAGGCTCCGCCGGATCCGTAGTGTCTGGTGCCTCCGTAGGCTCCGCCGGATCCGTAGTGTCTGATGCCTCCGTAGACTCCTCTTGATCTGAGGGGTCCGATGGATCCGTGGTCTCGGTTGGATCTGCAGATCCCGATGGCCCCGTGGGCTCGGTAGGCTTTGACTCGCTCGCAGGCCTGGACTCTTCGATCGGATCCTTTGTCTGTCCACTGTCTTGATCGATCGAGAGGCCTCCTCCAAGATCTGCTTGGCCTCTATCGCGCATCCCCGCCTGACCATCCGATGCCCTGGGGCTACCATCGATCTCCTCATATATCTCGCCCAGATGCATATAATGGCTGCCCAAAAGCTGGATCGCCTGACCGATGTCCATCGCCTGACAATATTTACTTACCGCAAACGCATCGGCGAAAGCAGCCATCCCGCTCTCTTTGGCCTTTACCTTCACCTCCTGGTCCCAGCCAGATACTCCGGCGCCTTCCACCTTAGCGAGCTCTTCCTGTTTTACGAGCTCCTCTGGCTCCTGCGGCTCTATAGCTTCTGACGACCCGGTGGGTTCTGACGGCTTTGCAGGCTCCGCTGATCCTGTTGTTTCTGACGGCCCTGTAGGCTCCGCTGATCCTGTGGTCTCTGACGGCTCTGTAGATCCGGTAAACTCTGACGGCTCTGTGGATCCTGTGGGCTCTGATGGCTCTGTGGATCCGGTAGTCTCTGACGGCTCTGTGGATCCCGTGGGCTCTGATGGCTCTGTGGATCCGGTAGTCTCTGACGGCTCTGTGGATCCCGTGGGCTCTGATGGCTCTGTGGATCCGGTAGTCTCTGACGGCTCTGCAGGCTCCGTGGGACTTGTGGTCTCTATGGGATCTACAGGCCCTTCAGGTTCTGTAGACCCGGTAGTCTCTGACGGCTCTGTGGGTCCATCAGATCCTGTAGGCTTTGGCCCCTCTACAGGCTCCATGGTCTCTAACGGTCCCGCCTCTTCATCAACAGGCGCTTTGAGCGCATCGCTGCTGGAGCCGATCGAGGTCTTTTTGTCAAACTCTTCCAGATCTTTATCATCCGGGTCCGCAAGTGCTCTTGCCGTTTTTGAGATACCGTCCACCCATCCATATGCCTCGTCAAAATGGAAGTACTGGTTACCGCGGAAACCTGGCTCTTTATTGATATCCCCAGCCTGATAATGCTCTTTAGGGTCGCTCCGTCCCAGCCTGGTCGTGATCTGGCTGCTCCCCTCATAGGTATAGGTCCCGTCGGGCTCTTTGACATAATACTCGTGGACATAGCGATAACCATAGTCACCCTTGTTAAAAGAGTTGGTGAAAGTGACTGTCGCTGTATGCCCCGATGCCGTCCCATAGACCGCGCCACTGTCCTTGTAGTTCAGCTCGTATGTACCAAGAAGATCTTTTTGGGGCGTGATCTTGTATCTGCCATGTTCCAGAAGATCCACCGTCCCTTTACCTCCGGCTTTGATCGTTACCGTTTCAGAAAAACTGTTAGGACCTGTTACTAAAAAGGTATAATCCCGTTCATCAGCTGATCCATCCGGAAGAGCCACTGGGGCTGGCTTGGTGATCGTGAGGCTGCGCTTGCCACCCACCTGGACCTCGGTCTCCTTGCCGGCCTCGATCGTACCAAAGGGATAGCCCTCCACCTTCATGGTAAATCCCACATTGTCCCAGCCAATGATCTCTGTGATCTTATAAGACCCTGCAGCAAGACCGTTCAGCGTTATACTCTCCCCGGCCTTCAGCTTCACGGTCGTATCCCCTCTGTCCGTTGCCCCATCGGGACCGGTGACCAAGTTATTTTTATTATCCTCGATCTTAAAATAGTAGACGATCTGCTCTGCACTGCCGGCCGAAGGGGCAGTGATGGTCAACCATCCGCGGTCATCCACCTTGATGCCCGTATATCGTTTCCCGGCCTCACTAAAGCTCTTGGGTACGTCTTTTTCAAAATATTCAGTCCAAGAAACACCAAGGTACTGTGCCGAAGGATCGCTCACATTTTGAGTCCGAAATCCGATCTTGGGTGTATTAGGAGCAGGATATCGCTTTGTAGCATTCATTGTACGTGTTTCGTTAGCCTTGTAGGTACCCAATGATGTATAGGTTATACCACCTTTTTCATTCCCCCATCCATAGGCAAAATCATATGAGATACCGGCATCATCGATTTTTTTATTATTCGCATCATAGAGCGGACCGAAAGAATCCAACTTAAAATATGTCGTACCTTCAGTTAGCTTAAATGTCCTAAAATTCGTAGAATTCGTATACTGTGGAGCTGACGACTTTGCGCTCCGGGCCTTCTCCGTCGTCTGCGGCATCATCACAGAAAATTTCGTGTCCGCATTATCTGTAAAGCTGTACTCTGTCACGGTATACCCACCCTTGGGCAGATCGTCAAACACAAAAGACTCCCCAGAAGCAATGTTTACCGTCCGTTCCACAAACACAGAGGTATCCCCACTCTCTGTTTCTGTACGATCTATCGTATAATACCGGGTCACACCATCGCCTTTGGTCCCGCCTGCGGTCAGGGTCAGCTTCCCTGGAGTCCCGTTAATGTGAAAGTGGCCCTCCTTTCCTGCGGCAATAGTCTCCTCTCTCGTTCCCAGCTGGAGCTGATAGCCATCCGGAGCCGCGATCTGCTCGATCGTATAGAGTCCGGCGTAGAGCGTCTCTCCCGTAGGCAGGTGCGCGATCTCCTCACGGCCGCCCGCCGCAAGAGGAAAGACCATATCTAAAGCCTTAAAGCTGCTTGTGTGATGTTCATCCTCTTCTTTACTGGTGACATGATAATACCAACGTTTTGTATCACTGTCATCATTTAGTTTGGGCCTGCTTATCGTGAGAGTGGAGTTGTTCTTCAGTTCCACCTCATGCTTTCTACTGCTTACTGGTATGGTGGAATCAACGAAAGAGTCCGACATATTATAGTGTTCGCCATCAACTTCGATCACAATGTTGTCTGTGATCTCGGTCACTGTAAGATCATACGGCTCTCCAAAAACGAGGGGTTCCGACTGCCAGCCGTCTTTCGCCGTATCCGCATCCTTGTCCTCGCTGAGGGTTATGGTATTGCTGTAAGGTTTGTAGACCCCGTCCTTCCTCACTTCACCCTCGATATTGAAGGTATATTCCTTGTCAAAGGCTTCATTGGGCGTACCATTTGCAAATAATTTCTCGATGACCAGGCTGTAACTGTCGTTCGCCCTCTCCATCGAAGTAGCAAATGCCATGGTCCCCACCGTCAGCACCGCCATCAAAGCCAGCATGACCGCCCCAAACAGCCGCTTTCCCTTCTTCTCCTTCCTCCTTCTCCGTCCACTTCTCACAACGTTCATTTTTGGATATCCCCTTCCTCAAAAATGCTATCGCTCTATATAAAGATCGCTCCCATGGCCCTGTCTCCGGCCCATGAAGATCCTCCTTCTCTTCTTCCAAAAACTGGTGCGTTTCCGCTCCCCGCTACTGGTTCCCGTCCAGCCGCTCATTGACCCCCCGGACGATATCCTCCATCCGGCTCTCTAGGTAAGGCCCCGGGCATTCGGTCTTGTCGGAGAACATCTTGTGGAGGGTCAGGTTCCCCTTCTCATCGCCTGTAAAGACCAGCTCTTCGATGCCATTCCTCTGACAGATATCCACGCACAAGGTGATAAGGGACGCGTAAGCTGCATCGCTCACATGCCACTCTCCGCCTATCTCATCGTTTGCCACCTCGATGGTCACGGCCTGGTCGTCGTTCTCCTTGCTGCTGGAGGTCCAGGCACGGTCCTTCTCTTCTACATAAAGGGCGATCCGCCCATTGCTGTCGATCCCATAATTGGCTGAGGCCCGCCGGTCCCGGTCGGAGAAGTTTTCTCCCAATGCCTCAAGCTCCAGATCCCCTGCCATGTGATGGATCGTGATCTTTTTGATCTGCCCTGCCCGGGGAAAGTCCGCGTTCGGCGAGAGGAAGATATAATCGATCAGTGGACTGTTCCTTCCGGTCACCTCTGCCGCCTCGCTGGCGGTCAGCACCCGGCCCACTGTATCCGGGAGCTGTGAAGAAGACCGAACGCATAACGCCAGGATCCCGACCGCTAAAACACCAAAGGCCGCCAGAAGGCCCCGCACAGCCCGAAAGCCTCTCTCCTCATCAGCCGTTCTCTTCCTGTCGGCGGCTGGATCTTTATCAGCCATCGCCTTCTTGCCGGCAGATGCAGCTTTATCAGCCATCGCCTTCTTGCCGGCAGATGCAGCTTTGTCAGCCACTGCCTTTTTGCCGGCAGATGCGCCTCTGTCAGCCACTGCCTTTTTGCCGGCAGATGCGTCTCTGTCAGCCACTGTTTTCTTGCCTGCGGCTGTCTGGCCGCCTTTCCTTCTTTGGCCCCTCTTTTCTCCCATCCCGTCACCTGGCATCCGCCCCGCCCCTCTTCTGTCACCCGACATCCACCCTGTCTCCATCTCTGTCACCCGGCATCCACCTTGTCTCCTCCTCTATCATCCGGCATCCGCTGCGTCTCCTCACGGTGCCAGCTTAAGGCCCTGGTACAAGCTGTACGCGAAGAGCAGGGCTGCCACGCCGAACAAGGCTTTCAGCGCCGGACCGCGCACCTGTTTTTCCCCACATCCTGGATCTCCCGCCGCCAACAGGGTCAGGGACGTGATCCCCAGGTAGAAAAAGCTGGTGTCGATCATATTGTGGATACAGAATGCGGTGAAGCCAGCCTTTGCAGATGGCTCGGTCTTCTTTTGAAAGGCTCTGCCCCCGATCATAAGGAGCATCCCCATAGCGATCCAGCCAAACTCCACGCCTGCATGGAGCAGTAGGTTATGGATATGCCAGGTATTAAAATATCTATCGCTGTCTGCCAGATTTAAGTACCGCCATTTATAAGGGCCTACGCCCAAGAGGGGGGACTGGGGCAGATAATGGAGACCGTTCTGCATCATCTCCAGCCGTTCGGTGAAGGTGGCTATAGCGCTGGGGCGGACTATGACCGCTGCTGCTGCCACAAGGATCCCCAGAGCTGACAGACCTGCCGCCGTCTTAGGATATGCTTCCAGGAAACGCAAGACCCACGGCCAGCAGACCACCAGCGCCACCCCATAAGCCAGCACCAAAAGACCGATCATCGGCAGGCCGCTCCTGGCCGCCGCCAGATACAAGAGCATCCCGGTCCCTATGCCTAAGACCGCCTTGGCTAGGAGCTGGCAGGCATATCGGAGGACAATGCCCGACGTACCGCCAGCCCTCCTGCCGTCTCCGGCCAGCACGGCTCGTCCCGGCACCTGCTCACCATCGCTGGCCAGTACTGCCCGTTCCTGCACCTGCTCGCCATCGCCGGCCAGTACTGCCCGTTCCTGCGCTCTCCTTCTCTTCCCCAGCAAAAGCACACCGATCCCCGCCGCCATGGCGATAAAGCTGCCCATGGACAAGGTCAGGGTCAGAGCTGCCAGGAGCATCGGCTCGATATAAACCAAGAGCCGCCCATGCGTGACGGACCAGTCTTTCGGCTCTTTCTGCCCTCTTCGCTCTTTCTGCCCTTCCAGCCTCCTTCGCTCTTTCCGTCCCTTTTGCCCGCTCTGTTCCCCTCGATCCGTCTCCTTCTCCTCCTGCTCCTCCCACTCCGGCAAAAAACCCTGCAGCACACACCATCCCACCACCAGGAAGATCCCCATGGCATTGGGATTGCCCAGGAGACCGCCCATCCGCCTGGCACTGTCCTGCCACAGAGCACGATAGAGGAACTGGCCGATACCAGCGGCTGCCACCATGCCTGTCCACAGGATGCACAGCTGTTTTAATACACACTGGTCCTTTTTATCCAGACAGGCCGTCAAAAGGTAGAGCAGAGGGAACAGGGCATGGAAGGTCCCGTAGCCGTCGGTGATGTTCCCATACGCGGCCACCGTGGAGGCGATCCCGATCAGATCAAAACCGATCAGCGGGAGGAGGATCCACAGATCCACCTGAGCGGCAGGCTGAGCGATCCCCACCACGCACAAAAGGAGGCCCAGCATACTGACCGTACGCATATCCCCCACACCGATCTGAGTCAAGATGATCAAAGCTAAAAATATACAGGCTACTATGTAATGGTCTATCAGGCAGTCAAACTGTCGTTCTATCCGGTCGAGCATTTCTCCTCACCACTCCTGCCATCTCTGCCAAAAAGGCATACTTCCCCCTTGGATATATATGCATATGGTCATGATAGCATGCTGGGCGTTAAAAAAAGCATTTCAACTGATCTTTGTACGAAAAAAAAGACAAGCGACCGCCCCGCCAGACCGTCCCTGCAAACAGGTCCGATCTGATGGGGCAGGCTTGCCTTTTATCATTTGCCTTTGATCTATCCTTTATTTCTGCACGATATTGATGATCCGCCCAGGCACATAGATCTCTTTCACGATGGTCCCGGTCAGCTTATCGGCCACGGCTTCCTTCCCCGCGGCGATCGCCTCCTCTTTCGTGGCCTCTACCGACAGACTGACCACGGCCCTGGTCTTTCCGTTGACCTGGACGGCGATCTCCACCTCGTCGTCCTTCATGGCCTCCTCGTCGTACTCCGGCCAGGTGGCGTGGAAGACGCTGTCCGTGCCGCCAAGCTGCTGCCACAGCTCCTCGCCGATGTGGGGCGCGAAGGGCGCCAGCAGGACCACGAAGGTCCGCAGGGTCTCCTTGTCGATGCCGCCCTCCTTCTTGGACAGCTCGATCAGCTTATTGTTATACTCCATGAAGCCGGAGATGACGGTGTTCAGGTTGAACTGGTTGAAACGCTGTTCGATGTCAAAGACCAGCTTATGGCGGAGCTTTTCCATCTCCTTAGTGGCCTTCACATCCTGGTCCTTGCTGCCCATGACCAGGTTCCAGAAGCGGTTCAGGAAACGGGAAACGCCCTCGATACCCCGGTCGTCCCACTCGGCATCCAGCTCCGGCGGTCCCACGAAGAGCTCGTACAGACGCAGGGAATCGCAGCCGTAATCCCGGACCAGATCGTCGGGGGAGACCACATTGCCCTTGGACTTGCTCATCTTGATGCCGTTCTTGCCGGTGATCATGCCCTGGTTGAACAGCTTCTTAAAGGGCTCGTCAAAGTCGATCGCGCCGATATCGCAGAGGAACTTGGTATAGAAGCGGGAGTACAGCAGATGGAGCACCGCGTGCTCTACGCCGCCGATATACATATCCACCGGCAGGTACTTATCTGCCTTCTCTCTGGAGACCAACTCCTTGTCGTTCTTGCTGTCCACATAGCGGAGGAAATACCAGGAAGATCCTGCCCACTGGGGCATGGTATTGGTCTCCCGCTTAGAGGGAGCGCCGCAGACCGGGCAGGTGCAGTTGACCCACTCTTCGATGTCCGCTAAGGGGGACTCGCCGGTACCGGTGGGCTGATAGCTCTCCACATCCGGCAGCTCTAAGGGCAGCTGATCCTCCGGCACGGGCACGCAGCCGCACTTGGGGCAATGGATGATCGGGATCGGCTCTCCCCAGTACCGCTGGCGGGAGAACACCCAATCCCTGAGCTTGTAGTTCACCGTCTTGCGGCCGATGCCCATCTTCTCGATGATCGCGGGGGCCTCCTTCTTCAGCACCGCGGACTCCATGCCGTTCCAGTCGCCGGAATTGATCATGGTGCCGCTGGCCTCGGTGTAGGCCTCCTGCATATCCTCTATCTCCTTGCCGTCCTTGGCGATGACCTGGATGATCGGGATGTCAAACTTTTTCGCAAATTCAAAGTCCCGGTCGTCATGGGCGGGAACGCACATGATCGCGCCGGTGCCGTAATCCACCAGCACATAGTCGGACAGCCAGATCGGGATCTTGGCCCCATTTAAAGGGTTGACCGCATAACTGCCGGTGAACACGCCGGTCTTCTCCTTGGCCTGCATACGGTCCACATTGGAGCGCATAGAGGAATCGAAGATGTACTTCTCCACCGCCTCTCTGGTCTCGTCGGTGGCCAGTCCCTTCGCCAGCTCATGCTCCGGGGCCAATACCATGAAGGTGGCGCCGTGGAGGGTGTCGGGCCTGGTGGTGTAGACGGTGATCTTCTCGTCCCGGCCGTCCACTGGGAACTCCACCTCCGCGCCGTAGCTCCTGCCGATCCAGTCGGTCTGCATCTTCTTGACCTTCTCCGGCCAATCCAGCTTATCTAAGTCATTTAACAGGCGCTCCGCGTAAGCGGTGATCTTTAACATCCACTGGCGCAGGTTCTTCTTGGTGACCGTGGTGCCGCACCGCTCGCAGCAGCCATTGACCACCTCTTCATTGGCCAGGCCGGTCTTGCAGGAGGGGCACCAGTTGATCGGGAATTCCTTCTCGTAGGCCAAGCCCTTCTTAAACATCTGGACAAAGATCCACTGGGTCCACTTATAGAAGCCGGGGTCGGTGGTGTTCACCTCCATATCCCAGTCGTAGATCGCCGCGATCTGGCCGATCTGCTTCTTGATATTGGCTACATTCTGGGCCGTGGAGATCGCCGGATGGATCCCCATCTTGATCGCGTAGTTCTCTGCCGGCAGGCCGAAGGCATCCCAGCCCATGGGGTGGATCACATACTTACCCTTTAACAGCTGGTAGCGGCTCCACACATCCGAGATCACATAGCCTCTCCAGTGGCCCACATGGAGGCCGCTGCCGGAAGGATAGGGGAACATATCCAGACAATAATACTTCTCTTTCTTTCCGTCGTTCACATTGATGGGAGACTTCTCCCAGTTCTCCCGCCATTTCTTCTCGATGGCGGTGTGGTTGTACTGTACAGCCATTTTCCATTCCTCCTAAACGATCGGGGGATCCCCCCGCAAATGTGTTACCCACACAGCTTCCGATCAAAGGCACGCTGCGGACAGGGTATCTGTCCCTCCGGACATTGCCCGCGGAAATAAAAAAAGCCCTGTCTCCGCTGCTCGATCCAGCCAGAGACGCAAGGCTCATCTGTGCGTTGCGCGGTACCACTCTGGTTCATGGGAAAGCCCTTCCGATCTCTTCTCTATACGGCAGCCCATCCCATGCCCTCATTCCCTGTAACGGCGGGTGACCGGCGGCGCTTACTCTCTGTCCATCCCCCGGACGGACCTGACAGATCCTTCCCGGATAGACCCGGCAGATCTGTCACGGATGGACCCGGCAGGCACATCACGGATGATGGCCAGCCCCTTCAGCGCGCTGCTCGAAGGCCAGTTCAGACCCCTCTCGGAACTGCCTCGCACCACCCGGCAGCTCTCTGCTCCTCCTTGGATCCTACTCTTCCTCGTCTTCGCATTTAGACTATCTGTTAATCTAGCATAAGATCTCGGGCCTGTCAAGTCTTGGCATGGGATATTTCACAGGTCTAAAAAAACGCCTTCATATATGCTAATGTTTTATCGGTCAGATCCTTGGGCAATCTTTCCACAAATTGGATATCCCGACTTACAACATCCAGACATTTCATGTGTTCTGTTAAGATCACTCCGGTGGTCTTTGTCCGGGCATCTAAGGGGATATGCAATGGAAAGCGGTTGTTCGTATTTGTGATCGGACATACCACAGCAAGCTTTGTTCTTATGAAGAATTGATCATTACTGATGACCACTCCCGGCCGCCTTCCTGCTTGTTCGTGACCAGACTGGGGACTAAAGTTTAAAAATACGATGTCCCCTTGCTTTGGGACATACATCACCACACTTCCTTTCCCATAGGCGCTCCCCAATCAAACGCTTCTGCCATAGGAGCTCCGTCATAGCCTCTAAAAATGTCTTCTAACGTTAAGTCCGCCTTCTCTTTTACCTTCTTGATCACAATGTTATCATCGACCCGACTTAATTCCACAAGATCATTTTCCATCATGCCCAATGCCTCAAGAAATGCTTTTGGTATCCTTATCCCTTGCGAATTCCCCCATTTTTGTATCACCGCCTGCATATACTCATCTCCTTTTATACAACAAGTATATACAATAGTATATACATCTGTCAACCGTTTTATGCTTTTATATATGGTTTTTTTCGTGTATCCTCTTCAAAAGAACCCCCATATGCACAGCCCCACAAATGCCAGCATCCCCGGGTTCACCAGCACGGTCAAGAGCCGCTTACCCTTAGGCAGCTGCCGCAGCCCGGGATAGAAGCAGATATATTTTTTGTAGACAAAGAACAGCACCAGTCCCGCCACGGCCGCCACCAGCTGCAGCAGCATATAACTGATGAGGGCAAGGCCGGCAAAGGCAAAGACCAGGCTCACCATGGTCTCCAGCGTCTCCACCTCCGTCTGCTGTCCGGAGAGCGCCCTAAAGATCGGCCGGCTCATACAAGGGACCAGGATGCTGCCGCTGAAATTGATCCACATGTGGAAGAGGATCGTATTTTTGATCTTCCCGGTCTTGCAGTAGATATAGGCGAAGAGACAGCCCAGAGCAAAGGCATAGAAAAACTGCTGGAAGTTCCCGTGCATCAGACCGAACAGTGTGCCGGAAAGGAGGACCGACAGCTTTTCCCCATAGCCGATGGTCCTGTCGATCAGGAATTTCCTAAACAGCAGCTCCTCCACGATCGGTGCACCGATCACCACGTTCAAAAAGGTCAGGAACATGTTCCCCTCAAAGATCATGTCCATCAGGTTCTCGTAATCGATCGAGACCCCTCCGGTAAAATTCGATACCAAGGTCCCCACGATATTCCCAAAATAGCCCATAGCCAAGCCGATCAGGAACACCACCAGCCAGGCCCCAAGCTCCCAGCGCTCATGCCGCACCTCCCCAAACCGGGGTACGGTCTTAAAATAAAGAGCCGCCGCAGGCAGAGCCAGCAGGTACATGAAGGTAAAGTTCAATATCCAGCTCAAGGTGGTCCGATAAGGGCTGTAGTCCCAACCGGTCAGCTGCAAGAACTGTATCCCCACAAGCTGCAGCCCTACCCCCACCAGGTTATAGATGAGAAAACCCAGAGCGATCCTGGAAAAATGCCGCCTGTCCATCTTAAGCTGCGCCCGTTCGATCTGCTCCCATTGCGATCCGTCCAATATCCCTATCTCCTCTCCCGCTGTTGTATCCTGTATCATCCTGTTCTATATGATATCTTTTTTCTCTGTCATCATGAAGGATATCATGCCTTCTATTGTACACAAGAACTACGGATCTGTAAATATATAGGCAAAATACATTTGAGCGGACCCTTTACGATATATCGATATATCGATCGATCAACCAAACACCATCCCCCCTCCAAACCGCACCGCATTATACACATTGATCCCCATGATCGCCACCATCAAAACGATGAACAGCCGGTCCACCCACTCTTCCTTGATCTTCCTATTGATCTGACTGCCCAGCATACCGCCCAGGATGCCGCCCGCCACCATGACCGCCAGATAGGACAGGCGCACCTGGGGCACGGTGCCGGTGCGTAGGGTGTTGAGCAGGCTGGTCATCTGAGAGAACAGGATGATGTAGAGAGAAGAGAGAGCGGCTTCCTTGGTGGTCATAGAGAAAAAGTAGCCAATGACCACCAGATTGATCGGGCCTCCCCCGATCCCCAGAAAGCTGGACATGATCCCCAGCAAAAGGCCGATAAAAGCGCAGAGCCAGAGCTGTCCACAGCGCTCAGTCTGGATCTTCTGCTTATGGAGCGTATAGAGCAGGGTGGCAAAGGTGATGAGCAGCAGGACGACCGCCTGGACCAGTCCCACCAGGGCTTCATCGCCTACCGCCCGCTTTAAGCCCTCGAACATGGACTTTCCGGCGATCCCCCCTGCCGCCGCCCCCAGGGCCAGGGCTGTAGAGATCTTGAACTGCAGGCGCACGGCCCCGGCCCGCAGGCTCTTGTAGACCGATACCAGGGACATGGCCAGGACCGTGCAGCCGGAAAGGAAGCTGATGCCGGACACGCTCATGACCCCTGTAGCGTCCAGCACCGGCTTGATGATCACGCCGCCGCCGATCCCACAGATGGAACCGGCGACGGAGGATAAGAGACTGACAAGAAAAAACAGGATGATGATAAGATCCATGGCTCTGCCCTCAGCCCATGCATGGATGGCAGTGACCATAGGCATCCATGCAATCCTCCTCAGGGTTTTTCATGCACAGATGGACGGCGGCCTTTTTAAAGGTCAGGGGGAGCGCCAGGATGTTCGGCTCCGGCCCCACGATCTTACTTTTAGCATCCTCTAAGGCTTCCTCGAAGGTGGCTCTGGTCTTTAAGCCCATCCCTCTGGCATAGCCCGGCTCCTGGGCGCCTACGATATAGATGGCGCTGGTGTTCATCTCCGCGATGTGGCCGCAGGAGATCATGCTGAAGCCGTGGAAGGGATGGAAGGCATTGGTGAACCGGTATTTCCGGATATACTCCTCATTGGTGGCAAAATACTCGCCGTAGCGGTCCATATCCGGCAGGATATCCATGTAGTCGTGCTGGAACAGATCGTACATCTCCCGGATATAGGGCCATTTCTCGTCGTGGAAAAAGCCGTTGCACAGAGAGGAGCAGATGATCACGCACCGGTCGCTCATGACCCGCTTGAAGCGGAGCACCTGGGCGCTGAGGGCCTGCATCATCATGATCGGGTTCGTCCCCATGCCGTCGCCGTAGTGGAATTTCTGGGGCATGCCAAAGACCAGCACATCGTACTTTTTCTCTGCCCAATGGACATAGGTCCTCTTGTCGGCCACCTTCCAGCTCATGGGCATCATCTCCTTGGCATAGCCGGAGAAGATGGCGATCTGCCGGGAGCTGGTGTCTAAGACCGCGTCACAGCAGAAGAAGGGATGGCCCATCTTCTCTTCCATGTGCATGCTGATCTCGTCAAATTTGCTGCGCATCAGACTGCCGCCGTTCACTGGCGTGAAGTCCGGCCGGTGCATCACTGCCGGTACATGGTGGCTGGCGATGCTCTTCCAGTTGGTGATCCCGGTGGCGCTGTGCTTATAGCCGCCGGAGTAACCGCCGTAGGGGTTCCCCTGTACATGGCCGATCAGGATGGGGAGGTCGCAATCAAATACATACTTGTTCATGTAGACCGGATCGCCCCGCCGGGTGGTCCCCAGGTCCACCATGTGCGCCTCGTCCTCACTGTCATGGCTGATGATCTGCCCGGTGGGCCAGAAGGCGTCGGTCAGCTCTGGGCCTAAGATCGCCCGCACATCCGCCTCCGTGCTCCTGGGATGCAGGCCGTTGGAGATGATGAAGAGGATGTCCTTTTTCTCCACACCGGCACGGTACAGCTCTTCCAGTATGTAATGGATGCTCAGCTTCCGGTGGCTGGTGGGCTGTTCCCCGCCCTTTACCCGGTCCGGCACGATGATCGTGACGGTGGACCCTTTATGGGCCAGCTCTAGGAGCCGGGGCATCCCGATCGGGTGGGCAAGGCTTTCTAAGTAGGCATCCTTTAGCTGATCCTCCGGGATATGATCCGGATCTGCCACCGTCTCCCCGGGGATAAATACATCGGTGGTATCCGGGAGCTCCGCTCCCATGGTCCCATGTCCATATTCAAATTCCAGTCTCATCTCTTCCTCCATTCTCCGTTGGTCCTATACTGCCATCAGGTACAGCGCGCCGCCTCCATATAGATCCGGATGATCTCTAAGTACTCCTCCGGGTAAAAGCCGATCTCCCCGCCAAACCTGGTCAGAGCGATCAGGCCGCCGTCGATCTCCTTGATGGACGCCAGCATCTGGGCGTTCTCCTGCTTTAAGCCGCCCCCGTATACGATATCCATGCCGCCGGTCTCCTCCTTGACAAAACGGGCGATCATGGTGATATGCTCTTTTCCGGCCGGGGTCTTTCCCGGCCCGATCGACCAGACCGGCTCGTAGGCGATCGTCACCATGGACTTGTCCACGCCTTTAAGGCCGATCCTAAGCTGTCTTCCCAGGACCTGCTGCCAATGCTCCAGCTCCTCGGTCTTCTCCCCGATGCAGTAGAGGACGCGCATCCCCCTCTCCAAGGCGGCCCTGACCTCCCGGGCTAAGAGCCTGTCCACCGCCTCCGGATCCTTTACACCGGCTTCCCCTAAGATCTCGGCCAGGAAGCCCCGCTCCTCGCAATGGCCTACGATCACAGCCTCACAGCCGGCGGCGGCCATGGCTGCCGCCGGACGGCCGGTGGTGAACGCGCCGAAGTTCCCTCCGGGCCGGACATCGGCGCGGGCCACACCCTGGCATCCCACCGTCACCGGCGAGCTCTCGCCTCTGGCTCCCACCGCGCCCAAAAGGTGCAGCTCCGGGAAGAACATGGTAAAGTCCGCCTCGTCTTTTCGGTAGTGCTCTAGCTGCTCCTGGGTCGCCTTAATGATGTGCGCGCCCCAGTCCTCCAGCCTGGCGATACGGTTGACCCCGCCAAGCTCCGGCGGAACGTCGAACCGTTTCAGGTTCAGATAGATATGCTTCATCCGACCGTCCCCCCCTTCCAATATCTTTTAAAGTCCAGATAGGGCGCAGGCTCCGGGACCACCAGCGGCCGGCACCATCTGACAAAGTCCTCGGTCACATCATTCCCTTTAGGGCTGATATAGCGGTCGGGAAGGGTCTTCTCTAAGAGCATCACCTTCTCGATCGGGATCTCCACCATGCGGATCTTGTAGGTCCCGTCCGCTGTCTCTTCTCTTTCAAATCCCACCATAACACCGGTATGTCCTTCTACGGCCAGCCGCAGGGCCTCCTGCCCTGCCAGTCTCGCCTCCTCCCGGTCGATGGGGGACTGCCAGGCGATCGAGGCCCGGCCGCACAGGCCCGGCTTTTCGCTCCTGGCCTTGATGCCTAAGCGTTTTACCACCAGGTTGGCCAGATGGGCGCTCACGTCCCCGTAGTAGACGGCCCGGTCGGTCTTAAAGATCGGGTCCACGATCGGGGTCCCGTCCTCCTTCTTTAAGCCCTCGCTCACCACCACCACGACCCCGCCCAGCCGGTCGTACAGCGCTTTTACATCCTTCAGGAACGCCTCCTCATCAAAGGGGCGCTCCGGTGTGTAGATCAGATGGGGAGCGTCCCCTGCACGCTCTCTGGCTAAGGCCGAGGAGGCGGTGATCCATCCCGCGTTCCTCCCTAAAGCCTCGATCACGCACACATGGATGGGCAGGGACTTGACATCCTCCGCCACCTCCCGGACCGTGGCGGCCAGATACCTTGCCGCGCTCCCGAAGCCGGGGGTATGGTCCGTGATGGCGATATCATTATCGATGGTCTTGGGGATCCCCACTACCTTGATCGTCTTGTATCCGGCATCCACACAGGCCTGGTAGATCTTCCCGCAGGTATCCATGGTGCCGTTCCCGCCGTTAGGGAGGAGATACCGGATCTGATAGCGTTCTAAGATCTCGGGGATCTTCCGGTAATCCTCTTCTGTCACCGGATAGCGGGAGGAGCCGATCGCGCTCCCTGGAGTATGGAGGAGACGTTTTTTCTGCTCCTCCTCAAAGGGGGATAGATCCAGCAGGCGTTCTGCCACGATCCCCTCCATCCCGCCGATCGCCCCGTATACCGCCCCGATCGCCGGATAGGCCTCTGCCGCCTTTAAGACCCCATAAAGCGAAGCGTTCATCACAGCCGTAGGGCCTCCGCCGTGTACGACTAACACATTATCGCTCATTTTTCTGATAAAACTCCTTCATCTCTTCTAATGTCCTGCATTGTACCAGGGGCGCCTTTCCGAAGGAACCAAACTGGACGATCAAGGTCCCCACTACCTCCTTCACGCCGCGCTCGATGCAGTCCGTGATCTTCGCCGTATCCTGGTCTAAGACCTCCCCGGTCATCACCGTATCCATGATCGGAGGGAGGAACAGGCGCGGGTCGAACTTATCCTTGTCCGCCTCCAGCAAGCGGTAGATCTCTCCCACAGAGCCGCTGCGCCGTAAAGCCTCTTCATCCCTGAACAGCTCCTTCATGTTCCTGGTCACGGCCAGACGGATATCCGTGTCCACATTGATCTTATTGATCCCGCAGCGGATCGCCGCCTTCAGCTCTTCCATGGGGATCCCATGGGCGCCTTTTATCGCCCCGCCCAGGGCATTGATCTCCTCCACGATATAGGCGGGCACAGTGGAGGAGCCATGGGAGACCAGACCTCCCCAGATCCCCTCATGGTCCATACATTCCCGGATCGCCGCCGGGATCTGCAGGCAGAGCTTTACATCCTTTCCCTTGGACGCGCCGTGCATGGTCCCGTAGGAGATGGCCAGGGCGTCCACGCCGGTCTTCTTAAAAAACTCCACTGCCCGCAAGGGATTGGTATAGGTGGAGCCGGCGGCAAAGACATGGTCTTCCACCCCGGCCAGGACGCCCAGCTCTCCCTCCACGCTGACCCCTTCGGCATGGGCGTAGCGCACCACCTCTCTGGTCAGCTCCACATTCTCATCAAAGGGGAGGGAGGAGCCGTCGATCATCACCGAGGTGTACCCGCCGTCGATGGCCGCCTTGCAGGAATCAAAGTCTTTCCCGTGGTCTAGATGCAGCACCACCGGGATGGACGCGTTCTCTCCGTACTTCTTTACCGCGTCCGCGATCCGTTTTGCCCCTCTTTTCTTATCCTCCAGCGTCGCGTGGACAAAGTCCGTGCATCCGCCCATAAACCCATTTGCCAGATCCGCTCCCTGGAGGATGGCCGGCGAACGGAACATCTCATGTACCTCGATCGCGGCCTTTGCCTGGGCCACCGCGTTGACGTTGAACGCGCCCTGTCCGTACCCATAGCGGGCGGCAGCGTCGATGACCGGCCGCAATGAAACTAATGCCATATCGATCCCTTACCTTTCTCCTGTATGCACTGCCACAGCCCGGCCAGCAGACCGGCTGTCCGGGCTGACGTGACCCACGCCAGCCCTGCGGACCATGGCCGATCTCTCCCGGCCTGTCCTGTATGCCCCTACGCCTTCCCTTCGGAACCGGCCAGCCGGATGATCTCCTTGATATCCTCCCGCAGCCGCCCTTCCGCGTAGGCGGACAGCTTCCAGGCATGGCCGCCGTCCTTCCCCTGCGCTAAGCCTTCCTTCAGATAGTCCACATAGCTGCAGCGGACCTGGGTCCCGAAATTGATCTTCGCCACGCCGCTCTTTATGGCCCGGGCGATCAGCGCCTCGTCCATCCCGGTACACCCGTGGAGGACAAAGGGGATGTCCGTGAACGCCCGGCAGGCCTCTAAGACCTCCACATGGATATCCACCGGCCCCTTGTAGAAGCCGTGGGCGTTGCCGATGCCGATGGCGAGGGAGTCCGGATGGCAGGCCGAAAGGTACTGCCGGACCACCTCAGGGTCGGCGATGTTGGATGCCCCTGTACAGTGTCCCTGCTCGTCCAGACGGGCCAGCTCGCCGATCTCCGCCTCTAAGGGGACCTCAAAGGCCCGGCACACCTGCGCCACCTCCTCCGTCCTCCTGGCATTTTCCTCCACCGGGTAGGCGGAGCCATCGTACATGATGGAGGTGAAGCCCAGCTTCAGCATCTCCATGCAACGCGCAAAGCTATCCCCATGGTCTAAGTGGATCGCCACCGGCACGGACACCTTCTCGGCCATCCATCTTGCGGTCTCGAAGAACCAGTCATGGCCGGAATAGGCGCCTGTGGATACATAGTGGGCTAAGATCACCGGGGACTTAAGCTCCTCCGCCGCCATACAGACGGCCCGGATGATATCATAGGTGCCGCCCTGGGTGTTGATCGCCGGGATGGCGTAGCCGCCCTTATAGGCCTTCTCCATCATCGCAAAGCTTGTGGTCAGCATGTCCAGCCTCCTCTCAGATCTTCACCACGACCTTTAGATACTCCGACGGCGCTTTGATCATATCCTGGATGGTGGCCTCCACCTCCTCCAGACCGATCACCTTGGTGATCAGGGCGTCTGCCGGGATCTTCCCCTCCTGGACCAGACGGATCGCCTCCGGGAATTTTCCATTGGAATTCCGGGAAGGACAGATATCGATCTCCTTCTGGGTCATGCGGACCGTGTTGATCGCTACCGGCTCATGGGGCCATCCCACCAGGGCGATCCTGGCGCCGTGGCACACATAGTCGTGCATCTTCTCTAAGATCACCGGCGCTCCGGTGCAGTCGATCATGGCCTCCGGCAGCTTCCCATGGGTCACTTCCTTCAGATAGTCCTCTATGCCGCCCTCTCTTGAGTTAAAGGTATAGGGGATGCCATGTCCCTTGGCATAGTCCAGACGCGCCTGGATCACATCTATCAGGATCGGGGTGGCCCCCTTGTCGATGCAGGCGAAGGAGGCCATGAGCCCGATCACCCCAGCGCCAAAGACCACCACATGCTCCCCGGCCTTCACCCTGGCCCGGGACGCGCCGTGGAGGCCGATGGTGAAAGGCTCTACCAGCGCCGCGTGTGTAAAAGACAGATCATCCGGCAGCTTATAGAGGAGCTGGACCGGATGGAGGAAATACTCCGTCATCATCCCGTCCTTATGCACGCCGCAGACCCGGATATCCGCACAGTTGTTAAAACGCCCTTCCGCGCACATATGGCATTTATTACAGGGCACATAGGGCTCCAGGGCTACCCGGTCCCCCACCTTTAAGCCCTTCTCATTCTCTTCGATCTCCTCGATCACCCCTACGCCTTCATGGCCCAGTCCGTTGATCGGGTAGCGCATGGTAGGGTTCACCCCCCGGTACGCGGTCACATCGGAGCCGCAGATCCCGCACATCTCCATCCGGATCAGCGCCTGCCCGGGGACCAGCTCAGGCTTTGGGAATTCCTTGATCTTAAGTTTTCCAGGTGCATCGATACATAATGTCCGCATCAGTCTTCCTCCTTATCGTTCTCGCGGATATAATCCAGGGCGTCGGGCATGATCCCGGTGTTCCAGCCACCGTCCGCGAAGATGATCTGCCCCACGATGTAATCCGACTCCTCACAGGCTAAAAAGCAGGCCAGGGACGCCACCTCTTCCACCCGGCCGAACCGGCCGATCGGCGACACGGAGAGGATCTTCTCTTCGTCTAAGATCCCCAGGCGCAGAGGCCGCTCCACCATCTCGGTCCGGATCCAGCCCGGCGCGATGGCGTTCACCTTGATCCCATAGATCGCCCACTCCGCTCCTAGCTGCTGGGTGAGGAGGTTGATCGCCCCCTTGGTGATCCCATAGGGCACCCGCCCCACATTGATCATCCGGGTGTTGCCGGAGGAGATATTGATGATGCTCCCTCCGCCATCTTTACGCATATAGCGTCCTACCGCCTGGCAGGCGAAGAGGGGCGCCTTCATATTGATGTCGATCACCTCATCTAAGGTCTCCTCCGACAGCTTCAGTGTGGGACAGGGCCGTGCCACACCTGCGCAGTTCACCAGCACGTCGATGTGCCCGTACTCTGCATGGACCTTGTCCGCCATAGCGAAGATCGCTTTCCGGCTCCTTAGGTCGATCGGATAAAAATGGGCGGCGGCGCCGATCTTCTCCTCTGCCTGACGCCCTTCCTCCTCCAGCACATCGGCGACGATCACCTGGGCCCCTTCCTCCGCGTATTTTTTCGCGATGCCAAAGCCGATCCCTCTGGCTGCTCCCGTGACCAGCGCCACCTTACCTTTCAGTCTGTTTCCTGACATATCCCCCCACCGATCCTTTCTGCACACTCTCGGGTACCGCCAAGATCCGGGGCCCCTTACGCGCTCTGCTCTTCCTTTTCTGCTCCCCCTCTGCTGTGCGATCCCCTGCTCTACCACCATTTGATCTTATCGGTGATATAGTTCCGATACTCGATGAACTTCGGGTCCGTGATGTCCCTGGGCCTGGGAAGGTCGATCATGACCTCCTCCTTGATCTTGGCTGGTTTATTGGTGAGGATCATGACCTTTTCCGCCAGATAGACCGCCTCCTCGATATTATGGGTGATAAAGATCACCGTGCTCCCCAGCTCCTTCCAGAGACGGACCACCTCGTCCTCCAGATAGAACCGCATCTTCACATCCATCTGCCCGTAGGGCTCGTCCATCAGGAGCAGGTCCGGCTTCATGGCAAAGGACCGTCCGATGATGATCCGCTGTTCCCCGGATACGGACAGCTCGCCGGGATAGGACTTCCGGGACTCCTGGAGCCCCATCAGGTCCAGGATCTGGTCCACTCTGGCCTTGATCTCCTCCTGGGGCAGCCGCTTGATCTTCAGCCCGTAGGCGATGTTGTCCTCCACGGTCAGCCAGGGCAGCGCACTGGGCTCCTGGAACACAAAGGAGATGTTATGTTTTCTCGGATCCGCCGGAACGCCGTCGATAAATAAGTCGCCCTCGCTGGGCATGTGGATCCTGGTGAGGCAGTTTAAGAACGTGCTCTTCCCGCATCCTGTAGGCCCCACCACGCACACGAACTCCCCTTTACGGATATTGAACGACATGTCGTCCAGCACCAGAAGATCTCCGAACCGCTTTGTCAGATTTTTTACTTCTACCTTGATGGGTCTGCTATCTTCTCCCTGCATATCTCCCTCCATCTTTTCCTAAATTGAAAGATCTGTGTTATCTGAGATCACGGTCCGCAGATCTAAAAACTCCTTGCTGACCATATCCCGTGGTCTGGGCATCTCGATGGGATAGACGGCCTTCACCTTGGCGGGGCAGTCGCTGAGCAGGATGATCCTGTCTCCCAGATAGCAGGCTTCTTCTATATTATTGGTGACAAAGATGATCGTCCGCTTCTCCTTCTCCCAGATCTTCAAAAGGTCCTCCTGCATCTGGTACCGGGTCTGGGCGTCCAGCTTCCCGAAGGGCTCGTCCATGATCAAAAGCTTAGGGTCTGCCGCATAGGCTCTGGCGATCCCCACCCGCTGCTGCATCCCGCCGGAGAGCTGCTTCGGGTAATAGTCCTCGAACCCTTTAAGGCCCACCAGGTCGATGTAGTACCGGGAGATCTCCCGCCTTTTCTGCTTCTCCATGCTCCTAAATTTAAGGGCCAGCTCCACGTTCTCGATGACCGTCTTAAAGGGCATCAGCGCCAGCTTCTGGAACACCATCCCGATCTCCGGGTTGATCCCCTTCCATTCCTTCCCATTATAGATCACCGTGCCGCCGGTCTGTTCGTCCAGTCCGGACAGGATATTTAAGAGGACCGTCTTCCCGCAGCGGCCAGGTCCTAAGATCACCAGGAATTCTCCGTCGTACACATCCAAGCTCACATCTTCGATCGCGGTGAAATAGCCCTTTTTATTAAAAAATGTCTTGGTAAGGTCTTTTACCTCCATCCTTTTCTCTAGTCGTTCCATGGACACACCACCTTCTCAAGTTTTTGCAGGATCGTAGACAGCAGCGCTCCGATGATCGCGATGGTGATCACCGCCACCATGACCAGAGATAAGTCGCTGCCCTGCCACCCTCTCGTCACCAGGGAGCCTAATCCGGCGTTGGCGCCCAGCATCTCGGCCGCCAGCACCGTGGTCCAGCCGGAGCTGACCGAAGTCCGGATCCCCGCAAAGATGGACGGCAGCGCGGTGGGGATGACGATATCCTTTAGGATCTGCCCGTCATTGCCCCCGAAGATCCGCCCCACATGGATGTTGATCCTGTCCACCATCTCGATCCCGGTGGAGGTATTGATCACCAGGGGGACAAAGGTGCCGATGAAGACCAGTAAGATCTTAGGGAATTCCCCGATCCCGAACCACATGATGATGATGGGGATCCAGGCGATAGGCGGGATCGGGCGGATGACTTCGAAGATGCTCCCGAAGAAGGCCCTGGCTTTTTTGTTCCAGCCGATCAGGATGCCGAAGGAGATCCCGAAGGCCCAGGAGACCAAGAGCGCCAGCAGCACACGGCGGAGGCTGGCCCAGGCATGGCCCAGCAGCGTGGTCTTAGCGATCGGCTTGGTGAAGGTCTTTAAGAACCTCTGCCAGACCTGGAGGGGGGAGGGCATCAGCTCCGGATGGGCCCCGGAAAATGCGATCCAGCCCACCACGATCAGGGCTACTGCCAGTACGGGAAGGCCCCAGTACAGGACATTATGGATATTTTTCTGTTTGGTTGTTTTCTGATCCATCCCTTTCCCTCCTAACGGTCTACCTTCCAGCGAAGGAAGTATCTTTCAGCTCTGGACAAGATCAGCGACAGGACCGCGCCGATCCCTCCGATCACTACCATACCCACGATCACGATATCCGGTCTGGCCACGGTACGGCCGATCTGGATCATATAGCCCAGTCCGGCGCTGGCCGCCAGCATCTCCGCCGCAACCAGCGTGGACCAGGAATTCCCCAGAGCCACACGGATCCCGGCGAACACCATGGGAAGTGAGGAGGGGACCCCTACCTTCCAGAAGATCTCATGGTTTGGCGCGCCGAAGGTCCTGGACACATCGATCAGGGTCCGGCTGGTCAGCTTGATCCCTGTGTAGGAATTGATCACACAGGGCACAAAGGCGGTGAAGAAGATGATCAGCGCCTTCGCCTTTAGACCTACGCCCATCCACACCACCACCAGGGGGATCCAGGCGATGGGCGGGACCGGGCGGACCAGCTCGAAGATCGGCCGGATAAAACGGTCCGCATAGGTCCACCACCCCATCAAGAGCCCCAGCGGGACCCCGATCACGATCGCGGTGAGGAAACCGGATAGGGCCACCCGCAGGGACGCCATGATGTTCATCCCCAGGACATTGCCGTCCGGAGCCTTATTCCCCAGCTTAAAGATCAAGGTCTCCAAGATCTTCGTGGGCGCCGGGAGCAGCTTTGCATCTACCAACCCCAGCATGGCCGCCGCCTGCCAGATCGCCAGGACCGAACAGATGCCGGCGATGCTCAGCAGGACATATCGGATACTTTCTTTTTTCTGCTCTTGACGCCAGGCGATAAGCTGTGCTCCAAGATCTTGTTTCTCCATATCTGCTCCTCCTTTATCGGTCGCAGGGGCTGCCCTGTCACCGTACCCTCCTGTGGCAGGGCAGGTACGCCTCCAGGACAGCCCCTGCAGATGCCCCCGGCCAGATCAGACCGTCGGGCTCCTCATAACGGACAGTGGACGCCTCTATCTTGTCTCTTCTAAGACTTCCTTTAAGAGCTTGCTGTCCACATGGCCATCGAACCTCTCGTCGTCACCCTCGGAATAGTTGCCCACGGAGATGAAGAAGTTCAGGACGCCTAAGAGCTTCTCTTCCATCTCGGTATGGTCAGAGCCTTCCGCCTTGTTCTCCATCATGTCCACTGCTTCCTGGAGGGTGAAATAGGTGTCGGCTTTGACATATTTCCTCGCCACCTCGGGCTCCATGGAACTCCCGTTCTCATCGTTCATGTCCACACAGTACTGGACCGTCTCCTCCTCATGCTCCTTCATCCAATCCAGGGACTTAAAGTAGACCTTCATGAACACCTTCATGGCCTCATAGGTCTCCGGATCCGCGTAGCTGTCCTTGTTAGCCACAAAGCTGCACATCAGACCGGAATCCACCAGGGGACCGCTGGCCACCGGTGTATAGTTCTCTGCATCCTCCAGCATCTTAAAGGTGCCGCCGCTGCCGGTCAGCACGCACGCATCGCCTTCTCCTGCAAGGAACGCGCTGTATGCCGTCGCCGGGTCCATGGCGATGAACTGCACATCCTCCTGGGTGAGGCCGAAGCCTTCCAGCATCTTGATCAGCACATACTGGGTAACGCTGCCGGTATTGCAGAGGATGGACTTGTCCTTCCAGGTATCCGCGGTACCGTAGATATCCCCGTTCAGGCTATTGTTCCCCTTTCCGGCTCCCACGATATCCGAATCGACCCTGGAAAATACATACTGGGTGCCGTCATCGGTGTTGCTGGATCCTAAGACCATGGCGTCATATCCCAGAACGCCCGCGAACACGCCGCCCACGCCGGTACAGCCGATATCCCATCCGTTAGAGGAGAGAGATTCCATCTGTACAGGACCGTTGGTGAACAGGACCTCTTCGATCTCCAGGTTCTCTTCGTCGAACCACCCCTCCTGCTGAGCGATGTACACCGGCAGCCAGTTAAGGCTCCCTCCGATACCGGAGACTGTCAAGGAGTAGGACTTTGCCTCAGCTTTCTTATCCTCGCCCGCAGCTGCCTCCGTCTTTGCACTCGTCCCTGCGTCTGTGTTCCCGCCTGTGCCAGGACCCGCGCCTGCACATCCTGTACATAAGGCTGCCGCCAATGCCAACGCCATCCACTTCTTTGCTTTCATCTTGTTTCCCTCCACTTTTCTTTTTCTTAGACGCCTACTTGTTACTTTCCATGCTTTTGTCTATTTTTCTTTCTTTTCTGTAGTTTTATACTAGCATTTTTTATAGCAAAAAACAAGAATATTTTACCCAAACGTTTGCTTTACGCTGTATTCTATGCTATAATGGAGAAAATCGAAAATTATTATCTATTTTATATAGTTGTCTGCGTCGAACGGTTTATTTTTAGGTGTTTTTATACGGATACAAAGTCCACTGTGATCAACTGAATGGAGGGATATCTATGACGTTAAAAGAGATCGCCCGCGAAGCTGGTGTTTCCATCTCTACCGTATCACGGGTCATCAACAACACGGATTCCAAGGTGGCGAGCCCGGAAGTCAAGGAAAGGATCTGGGAGGTGGTGCGCCGCACAGGCTATGTGCCGAACCCGGCCGCCAAGGGCCTAAAGCTGGGGCAGACCGGCTCTAAGACAAGATCCCACTCTCTTTTTTGTCTTTTTGCACGCACCCCTAACGCGCCGGACGACCCCTTTTTCTCCTCCCTGGCCAGGAGCGTGGAGATCGAGGCTTTTAAGCAGGACTACATCTTGAAATCCTCCTTTACCTCTTTTGACATCACAAAAGCGGAGACCTGCCGGATGATCCTGGATACAGATGTCAGCGGAGGTGTGATCTTAGGGCGCTGCGATAAACCCACGCTGAAGTTTCTGAAGCAGCATTTTCACTATGTGGTCTATACAGGCCTAAACGGCATCGATGCCAATTTCGACCAGATCCTCTGTGACGGCTATGGCGCCAGCACCTGCGCTATGGAATACCTGATCGGCCTTGGTCACAGGCATATCGGCTATCTGGGAGAGACCTCTATAGAGAACCGCTATCAGGGATACTTAGACTGCCTGGAAAAGCATCAGCTCCCCTTTGACAGCTCCTATGTTGCCCCTGTCCCCTTTTCCTCAAACGGCGGCTATCAGGGCGCGCGGAAGCTCCTGGAGCAGCAGCCGGGCCTGACCGCCATCTTCTGTGGGAATGACATCACCGCCATCGGGGCCATGCGGGGCATCAAAGATCATGGACTAAAGATCCCCAGGGATATCTCTGTGATCAGCATCGACGATATCGATACGGCCCAATACCTCTCCCCCATGCTCACCACAGTCCACATCCCTGTGGATGCTATGGGGAGCACCGCTGCCAAGACCCTGATCGACCGGATCGATGGCGGGCATACCCTTCCTATGAAGATCTATCTCCCCTTTCATATCGCCAAGAGGGAGAGCTGTGGTGCGCCCAGGTCATAGGACGAAAAAAAGCCCAAAAAAGTACCCTTTTTTTTCATTTTCTGCTTGCATTTTTGTGATCGACCTTGTATAATGGTAAAAGTGTTGGAGATGTAGCTCAGCTGGGAGAGCATCTGCTTGACGTGTAGGGGGTCGCAGGTTCGAGTCCTGTCGTCTCCACTCTAAAAAAGCTGCCTTATGGCAGCTTTTTTCTTATCCTGACAGGTCTTGTTGTCTGCAGGTCGTCTTTGTCGGAGCCCCTCCTCCATCAGCTCCTGCCGTCCCCTGCCTCTTTGGTCTTTCCCGTGGTCACAAACATATCTAAAAATCCCAGCTCCCGCAGAGCCGCCACCCCGTCCAGGAGTCCAGCCACATAGGTGAGGGTCAGCTCATATTCCCCGGCTTCCTCCCGCCCCTCCAGCAAGCGGTCGATCTGCTCCCGCTGCTCCTTTGTCAGCCCCATGTCATAGTAGCCCTTTTCCGCCTCGCAGGCAGCCTGCAAAAGCTCCTGATAGGCCGGCCGGTCCATCACATAGCGGTAGAACGCTTTCTCCCGCAGTTTGGTCGCCAATTGCAGCAGCGTCTCTTCCATCATCCTTTTTTCCGTTCCTTCCATATCCCTTCTATAGCCGATCCTTTCTATGCCACATGTGTCCGTGCCATCTTCTTTAACGCCGATCCCTTCTGCACTGGCCCTTTTTACGCTGAACGTTCCTGCATCCGCTCTTTCAGGGCATACATCCGGCCTGGGGTCAAGCCACCCTGGGGAGCGTGCGCCCTGCGGCCGGCTCTCCTCCCCGGATACAGGAGGATCTGCCGCGCACCTCCCACCAGCTGAGCCCGCAGCCCCCACCGCACCACCGTCTGCAGTTTTGTAAAATGGGATAGACCGGTCAGCCTCCCCTGCCTCCTGCTCACTTTCACCGGTCCCTCCCATTTGGTCCTGCATCCCTCCCACGCCTCTGGCGCCTCTAAAGCGTCCCCCTTTATCCATAGCGGATATCTGCATGTTTCCGTACACACCAGGATATCCTCCATCCGGACCCCCAATAAGCGGCTTAGGGCCAGCAGGTTATCCAGCGCGGGGAGCGAGGTCCCATGCAGCCATTTATACACGGCCTGCGGGCTTTCCAAACCCAAGCTCTCCTGCACCTCCCGAACGGATATCCCGTTTTCTTTCATCAATCTCTTGATCTGCATCCCTGTCTCTTGACTTAAGATCACGTTACGCTCACATCCCTTCCATCTCTCTATCAAAAATGTCGCTCCCCTGCTTATCAGCCATCTCTGGATATCATTTTACTACAAGGCGCGAGAAAAGTCATTGAACCATCAGTTAAATATGCAAAAACGCCGCCCCCATGACCAAGGTCATGCCATCCGCCATACCCATCTCCGAAAGTGGAAACTTCTATCCCTCACACGATGATGTGATAATAAAAAAATGGAACGCTCCGAAGGGAGCGTACCTGATCTTCTAATGGGTATTTTGATAAAGGTGTGGTTACATATGATCATCTACGATAAACTATGGGATGTGATGAAAGAAAAAGGGATCTCACAAAACTACCTGTATAAACATTATGGTGTGAGCCGGGCTCAGATCTACCGCTTGAAGCATAACCAGGTGGTCTATACCAGTACGCTGGACATGCTATGCAAGATCTTACAATGCGAGGATCTATCCGATATCGCCACTTATCTCCCTGATCCTCCGCCAGACCACCGTTAACCTCGATCATCAAAAAGCGCGTTATGCCCATCGATCAGATCTCCCAGATCCTTCTCAAAACGATAGATGAGCCCATCCCCGGGGATCTGGCCTCCACCACCACTCTGCTGGCCCAGCGGGCCGCCTGTGGTCTGCCGGGCCTCATCCTGCCGGAACAGCTCTTCCAGTGTGGCGCTCAGCCTTATGACCTGGTCTTTAAATGCATCCATAGAGGCCGTCCCTGCCGGATAGCCCTCCTTTTTTAGGGCTGTACCATCTTCCAGATATCCCAGGCAGATCGTAGTCTCCTCCACATACTGCTCATAGACAGGCTGCAGCGCCTGGATATCCAGCTCGGCTATACGTCGGTCATCGATCCCCTGGGCATCGATGGCTTCCCTAAGCTCCCTGGCCCTGCCGATCATGGCATAGATGGCATAAGAGGCCTCCAGCCCCTTTTCCTGCAGCAGCCTCAGTTCCTCTTTTTCCCAAGCATCAGCCGCCTTATCCAGCTCCTCCAGAAAAAGCACGCTCAAGATCTCATATTCCCTGGTGGCCTTCCAGATGACCTGATGGATCCTTTTTCCCTCCTCATGATCGTCTTTTTGGTAAGCCTTCTCACGGATATACGTCTCCGCCTGGTCCAGGGCCTCTGCCAACTCCCACATCACCGGATACAGCTTCCTGTAAGCCTCATCCAGTCCGGCCGATCCCGGCAGGTCTGCTCTCCGCGCCTGCCCGGCTGTCTCGACCGATCCACCTGTCTCTTCCTGTCCGGCTCCTTCCATCCCTTCTGGCATCTGCCCGGTCTGCTCCATCGCGGCTCCCATCAGCTCATAGAACCCGTCACCGACCGGCAGGCATGCCTTTTCCTCATCCAGCAGCGTATATGCCTCCTGGAAGTCTACCCGCCGGTAATAGCTGCCGATCACATCCTGGAGATGACCGACCATCTGGTTGCCGATCTGGATATAGATCCCATACAGGCTCTGCTCCTCCTTCTCCTGTGCGGCCTCGCCTTCCCCCGTCCCACCGGCTCCCTGTGCCTGGCTCCCTTCTCCGGCCTCTGCTCTGGTCTTTCCATCCTCGGCCCCGGCGCCGGTCTTGTCATCTCCGGTCCCGGCACTGTCCCCATCATCCCCGGCTCCAGCGCTGTCCTCTCCATCCCCGGCCCTGCCTCCAACTCCTTCCAGCGCAGCCGTTCCCTCTGTCCCATCTCCCCTCTCGCTGGTCCCGCTGCAGCCCGCTATGAGAAAACACAGGGCCAGGACGATCCATCCTGTAGACAGCATCCACTTTTTCATGATACCACTCTCCTCCATCACAACATGCTTGATCGTTACTTTTCACAGGCCAAAAGGTCCGCTCCGGGCCTTCGGATGCGAACGGGTGGCCGACAATGCACCTGCACTTATGCTAGCCTTGCGATCTTCTCTATTTTATGTTAAGCTTTCTCAAGGCGGCTCTTTTCTGCCGCCCTATATCATAAGATCGGAGTATATACAAATGAAGCTATTGATCGTACGACATGCTGACCCGGATTACACCATCGACTCTCTGACCCCCACCGGCTGGAAGGAAGCCCGGCTCTTGGCAGACCGTCTGGCCGTGCTGGATGTACAGGCTTTTTATGTATCGCCCTTAGGGCGGGCGAAAGACACCGCCTCCTTCACCTTAGAGCGTCAGGGCCGCACCGCCACGGAGTGTGACTGGCTTAAAGAATTTCCCACCAAGATCTTCCGTCCTGACCGGGAGGGGGAGGCCATCACCTGGGATTGGCTCCCGGCGGACTGGACAAAGATCCCCCAGTTCTATGACAAAGACCGCTGGCACACCCCGGAGGTCATGGTCCGGGGACATGTGGGGGAGGAGTACGCCTATGTGACCTCCCATCTGGACCAGCTCCTGGCCTCCCACGGCTATGAACGGGAGGCGGGCTATTACCGGGCCGTCCGCCCGAACCATGACACGCTCGTCCTGTTCTGTCATTTCGGCGTGGGCTGTGTCATCATCAGCCATCTGCTGGGCGTCTCCCCTATGATCTTGTGGCACGGGGCCTGCGCAGCCCCCTCCTCGGTCACCACCTTAGTGACGGAAGAGCGCCGGGAAGGGATCGCCGCCTTCCGCATGCTCTCCTTCGGCGATACCTCCCACCTGTATGTGGCCGGAGAAGAGCCCTCCTTCGCCGCCCGGTTCTGCGAGACCTACGGGGATACCGAGCAACGGCACTGAACGGACCGGAGCACGGGCAACGCCACGGACTGGGCCGGAGCACGGGCAGCGCCACGGATCGGGCCGGAGCACGGGCAACGCCACGGATCGGGCTGGAATGCGGGCAACGCCACAGGCTGAGCCGGGACCCGGACGGTGAAAGACTAGGACTTTCTTATAAAAAGCCGGGGACGCGATCAGGGAACGCGTCTTCCGGCTTTTTGCCCTGGTCATGGTCTGTGCGGTGCCTCCTAGAGGATCTCAGCTCTTATAATAGATGACCGCCATCACACCTCCGTCGTTACCTTCTGTACCGGTGATCCCATATTCTATATATCGGAGACTGGCGTTAGACGTATCTGTCCCGCTGGGAGCAGCCGCACAGCCCGCCGGGAAGAGGGTATATTCGTGGGCATAGCCATCGCTCATGCTGATCTTGATCAAAATAGAACCATCCGCATTTTGAGCGACCGAGGATGGCGCTATCCCGCTGGTCCTGCCGCCAGTCACGGTCCCGTCAGCACCCAAGGTCACCGACTGGCCCCCTAAGTAGCTTCCGTAGGCGCTGTATCCCTGGGAGAGGGTATACGTCCCCGCATACGCGGCCAGCACTCCTGCTCCACTGCTCTGGACAGCCGCAGTGGTCTCTGCGGGAGATGTGTCATCGACAGCTGGGGACGTTCCCTCTCCGCTCTCCGCCGTGGCCAGCTCCGCAAGGGTCGTAGCCTCCGCTGCGGTGGTCTCCTCTGCCATAGAGCCATCAGCCGTCTCTGTCCCATCCGGCGAGCCTGCCCCTCCGGCGCCAGAGGCCCCCAGGCTGAAGCCGGCGTCGGCCTCAAATTCCCAGCTGTCAAACCCGCTCATATCCTCCCGTTCATACCATTCCACCGGCTCCCGGACGATCTCGCCGGGTATCCGGTCCAGCCGGCCTCTCCACTGCTGATCGACGTGGAGCGTATCCTCGTTTACCGTCACCAGACTGACCTCCGTGTCTCCGGTCCCGCTGGAGATGACCTCGACATACCAGAGACCGCCCCCAGATCCGTCCACGTCGATGCTGCCCCGAAAACCACCGGCAGATGCCACACCTGTCCGGATGCTCTCCTCCGGCTGGTATACGACCTTGCTGTCCGGGTCATACCGGAAGATCCGTACATTTTCGATCCCTCCATATTGGTCATACATATCCCGCTGGGATAACAGGAGCGTGGGCACCCGGTCGCCTGCATACATCTGTACCAGCGCGTATCGATACTCATCGCCAGGGGTCACAGCTCCATATCCATAGGATCCTGCCTGCTGGAGGATAAGGCGGTACTGCTCCAGCGCCTCTTCGGTCTCCGACAGCTGCGGCTGTTCCTCCTCAGCCTCCACATCAGACGGCTCCTCTGCCCCCTCTACATCAGACGGCTCCGGGCCGCTGTCAGGATCGGTCACATCTAGTCCCGATGCCTCCAGCACCTTTGCGCGCAGCTCTCCATCTTCCTCCAATTCCTCCAGCACGAAAGCCGGGATATCCTGGACCGCAAAATTGGATATCGCGATCTCTCCGTCCTCGGTCATGACCGCCATCTCCCCGGCCCGGACCACATCCCAGCCGCCTTCATCTGTCTCACAGAGCACCTTGCCCTCCAACAGATAGACTCTCATGGTGTCCGCGCCCTCCGGCACCTCCACCCAGCCGCAGGTCCCTCTGATCCCCACGGCCATATTGCCGGTGCGGATATCCAGGGTCTCATCCTCCTTAAGGGGCTCTTTGATATTGAAGAACAGGTCCCCGGCATCCACTAAGATCTCCAGCTCGTTCCGCCTCCGCTGGATGGAGATCTGGCTGGACACATCCATCTTCGCCAGCCGCAGGCTGTCTAAGTTGATCCAGGCGTAGCTTTCCTCTTTTGTCTCCATATGATAGCCGCTGTACAGCTTCATCTCCGGGACAGGCGTCACCTCCCGCCCTCGCCCGTTGGCGATATCCACGGTCCCCGGGTCTTCATCAGCTGGATCTTCGACGCCGTACGACGGCTGGAACAGCCTGTACAGGCCAGACCCACGCACAGGATCCCGGCCAGCATGGCTGCCAGCCAGACGATCCTGTGCGTCCCGCCTTTGCTCCTCTGTCCTATCTCTTGTCCCTTTCTTTCCCTTTGCTCCATCTTCTTACTCCATTGTATGTTATCTGATCATCACGCCTGTGCATCGCGCATACATCGCTGCATGGAGATCTTGGATCCATGCAACCCCCAGCGCCCCCAATGTCCGTTACCCAGCCTGTCAGTAGCTTAAGATAGGCTGGTCCTGGCTGATCTGATAGGTCTGGAGGAGCACCGTACCAGGGACCTGGGCCTGGAGGTCTATCTCTCCCTGTGCGCTGGACAAGGACTCTACGGCCAGCTTGTTGTCCGCCTGATATAATCGGCTGGTCCAGGAATTGCCCATATGGGTGCCATACAAGAGCATACCGTTCCCGTTCGGCCAGGTCCCGAGAGAGCAGTGGCTCAGATTGATGTTCTCCGTCAGGGGCGAAACACCCCCACCTTGGTAGGTATATACAGCCGCTCTATGGTTTGCTTCATAGCTCCCGTATTCAATGATCAGCTCCGGGATGCCGTCCTTATCGATATCATAGAGCTTATATCCCGTAGCGTTAGCCTCTGCGCTGACCCCTGTGGGCTGCTCACCCAGGAGCGTGATATACGCTGCACGCCAGGGCGCCTCTGCAGGAGCGGTCGTTTCTGCTGGAGCCGCCTCTGCAGGAGCAGTCGTCTCTGCTGGTGTCGTCTCCGTAGGAGTGGTCGTTTCCGCTGGAGCCGCCTCCGTAGGAGCGGTCGTTTCCGCTGGAGCCGCCTCCGTAGGAGCGGTCTCGTCAACGTCGGCCTCTTCCGGCATAGGGGCCGGGCGAAGACTCTCATTTCCGGCCGGCGTCCAGCTGTCCAGTCCGCTCATATCGGTCTGATCGTACCACCCGATCTCCTCAAACAGGAGCTCTTCGGGTACCTGGTCCAGCCTTCCTTCCCACTGACGATCGATATGGAGTGTGTCCCCCTCCGGTGTCAATGTCACCAGATCCACAGTCGTCGCGCCGGTCCCACTGGAAGTCGTCAGATAGAAAAGCCCCGCCCCATCCCCATCTAAGCTGAGACTGCCGCGGAAACCGCCGGCAGATGCCACACCTGTCCGCAGGCTCTCCTCCGGCTGATGCACGGTCTTGCTGGCCGGATCGTAGCGGAATATCCGCACATTTTCGATCCCTCCATATGGGTCATCCATATCCCGCTGGGATAACAGGAGCGTGGGCACCCGGTCGCCTGCATACATCTGT
>CAJUFE010000048.1 GCA_910585635.1 uncultured Lachnospiraceae bacterium
CTCATGGAGCGAGAGCGCGGTGACGTTATGACAGGTCCCTCCCGGAGCGGACCTTCTGAAATCTTACAGAATTATAAATATTTTTCAGATCCTATACAGAAGTGGCAAGATATGCTAAAATGAAACGAGGAGCGTATTGACGATGCGAGATAAAAATTTCTGGGTATTACTGATCTTACTCCTTGCCGGGGTGGTGCTGGGCGGCTTTATCGGGAGCCTGACCGAGGGTGTCCCCCTGCTCTCCTGGCTGGGCTATGGCGATCGTTTTGGCCTGAACACCCCGCTGGTGCTGGACTTGGGGATCCTGGTCATCACCTTTGGCCTGTCGATCAAGATCACGATAGCCGGGATCATCGGCATGGCTCTGGCACTGTTGATCTATCGCTGGCTGTGAGCAGACAGATCGCGGATCTGATCCCCACAACCTCCCCCTGGGCGGCCGTACTTGGAGAGCGGAGACAGAAAGGGAGGGTCTATGGGAACCGATCAGAGAGACGGACAGGAACGAAAAAGGATGAAAGACATCCCGCCTGAGGAGCGCCCCTACGAGCGCTGCCAGGAGAGGGGGCCGGGCAGCCTGACGGATGCGGAGCTTTTAGCGGTCATCATCCGGACCGGCTCCAGGGAAGCCACTTCTCTGGAATTGGCACAAAAGATACTAGCCTTAAACTATCCGGATCTGGGTATTTTAGGGCTTTTGCATCTTTCAATACCAGATCTTATGGAACTGAAGGGGATCGGCCGGGTGAAGGCGATCCAGCTCTCCTGCATCGGGGAGCTGTCCCGGCGGATCTGGAAGAAGGCGGCGGGGGCAGGGAGGCCTGTCCTAAAGGACCCTGAGGAGATCGCCCGGTATTGCATGGAGGATATGCGCCATCTGGAGCAGGAAGAGATCCGCGCCTTGTTCTTTGACACGAAGCAGCGTCTCCTCCAGGATGTGGTCTTGTCCAAAGGGACGGTGGATTCTTCAGTGATCTCCCCCAGGGAGATCTTTATCCAGGCGCTGCGCTGCGGCGCCGTCACCTTGATCCTGGTCCACAACCATCCCAGCGGGGATCCTACCCCCAGCCGGGAGGACGAGCTGATGACCATGCGGGTCCGGGAGGCGGGCCAGCTTTTAGGGATCTTTTTGTTAGATCACGTGATCATTGGAGATACTACATATATAAGCTTACGAGAACGAGGGATAGTATAGATGGGTTCAAAGCGCAGCAAATATTTCTTGATCGGCCTCACGATGGTCTGTATCCTGCTGATCGGGATCACCTCCTTTAAGGATGGGATCATGGAGCCGCTCCGGACCGGGGTAGGCTATTTCCTGGTCCCCTTACAGACCGGTGTGAACTCGGTGGGACGGGGGGTCTACAGGGAGCTCAAGGACTATAGCCGGCTAAAGAGCGCTCTTGAGGAGAATGAGCGGCTGAAGGAAGAGGTGGCCCGCCTTACGGAAGAGAACAACCGCTTACAGCAGGAGCAGTTCGAGCTGGCCAGGCTGCGGAAGCTTTATGAGCTGGACCAGGATTATCTCCAATACGAAAAGATCGGCGCCAGGATCATCGCCAAGGATTCCGGCGACTGGTTCCAGGTGTTCCGTGTGGACAAAGGCTCCGCCGACGGCGTGGAGGTAGATGACAATGTGATCGCCGGAGGCGGCCTGGTAGGGATCGTGACGGATGTGGGCGCGAATTATGCCACCGTCCGCTCGATCATCGACGACTTAAGCCGGGTCAGTGCTATGACGATCCAGTCCGGAGACCGATGTATCGTGGCCGGGGATCTTACTTTATTTGAGGAAGGAAGGCTCAGGATCACCGATATCGCCAAGACAGGCGAGGTGAAGGACGGGGACCAGATCGTCACCTCCAACATCAGCTCTAAGTTCCTTCCGGGGATCTTAGTGGGCTATGCGGCCGATGTGACCATGGACCCCAAGCGTCTCACCCAGTCCGGCTATCTGATCCCGGTGGCGGATTTTGATAACCTGCAGGAGGTGCTGATCATCAAAGGGACGAAATACACCGGAGAGGAAGAAGGAGAGGGGGCCGGCTCATGAAACGGATCTTGATCGATCTGCTGCTGATGGTACTGGCCTTTACGATCCAGACCTGTGTCTTTCCCATGATCCCCTTTTTATCGGCGTCGCCTAACCTGCTGCTGATCCTCACCTTCTCCTTCGGGTTCATCCATGGGAGCCAGGCGGGGATGCTCTATGGACTGTTCGCCGGACTGCTCTTGGACCTTTTTTACAGTGGCCCATTTGGCTTTTATATGCTCATCTTCCTCTATATGGGCTATATGAACGGGATCTGCACCCAGTACTATTATGAGGAGTATATCACGTTGCCGCTGATCCTGTGCGTGGTCAACGAGCTGGCCTATAATCTCTATATGTATGTCTTCCGCTTCCTGATCCGAGGGAAGCTGGACTTGTTCTACTATTTCCGGAACATCATGGTCCCGGAGATCATCTTTAGCGTTGTGACCACGCTCTTCATCTATCGGCTGTTCCTCTACACCAGCCGCAGGTTAGAAGAGCTGGCAAAAAGGAGAGATACGACGATTGTTTGAGGACTTGCGAGAGGTACTTAAGGAATTTATCTATAAAGTCGCTTATTCCAGACTATCCGCCCTCACGGTGGTCTTTACCGGTATGTTCGTGGTATTGGCCGTCCACCTGTTCAACCTGCAGATCGTGCAGGGGGAGGATATGCTGAATAATTATATCCAACAGACAGAGGTAGTCTTGTACACGCCCGGTACGAGAGGGAACATCTACGATACGAACGGAAGGCTGATCGCGTATAATGAGCTGACGTATTCCGTTACTGTACGGGACATCGGCGCCTACAGCACCGCAGAGATGAACCAGATGCTGCTCAAGCTGGTGGAGATCTTGAACCGGCACGGGGCAAAGGTACAGGGAAAGTTCGAGGTAGGGCTCGATGAGGGGGGCGAGATGATCTTCACCTCCTACAGTGAGACCGGACGGCTGGGTTTTTTGCGGGATGTTTTTGGCAAAAAGAACATCAGCGAGCTCAGCGAGAAGCTGGATAAGACATTGGGCAAGTATCCGGCGGAGGCGACTGCCAGAGAGCTTTTCGAGATGAAGAAGAAGGATTACGGCCTGGATGAGATCAAGGACGGGATGGGGAACGTGCTGATGCTGGACGACCAGACGGCGCTGGATATCATCAATATCCGTTATACCATGTCCCTGACCTCCTTTCAGAGATACTTATCCACCACGGTCTCTACCTATGTGGATGAAGAAACGGTAGCCGAGGTGCTGGAGAACACGGCCGACCTGCAGGGTGTGGACATCGAGAGTTCTTCCGTGCGGGTCTATAATGACAGCATCTATTTTGCGCCGATCATCGGCTATACTGGTAAGATGCAGAAGGAACGGTTGGAGGAGCTGCAAAGATCCGACCCAGATTACGATCTGAACGATACCGTAGGACTGATCGGTATCGAGGAGGCCATGGAGGTGGAGCTCCAGGGAAAAAAGGGCTACCAGGTGGTGAACGTGGATAACCGCGGCCGGATCCGTGAGGTGAAGGAGGAGGTGGAGCCGGTAGCCGGCAACGACATCTATCTTTCCCTGGACACGGATCTGCAAAAAGGGATCTACCACATCATCGAGCGCCAGCTGGCCGGTATCCTGGTGAACAAGCTGGTGCCGGAGGATGATCCAAATACGGAGACGACGGAGGCCAGTAAGCTGCTGATCCCTATCAAGGATGCCTATTTTCAGCTGATCAACAACAATGTGCTGTCCTTAAGCGACTTTGAGGCAGAGGACGCCTCCCCTACGGAAAAGCAGATCCAGAGTATATTCGAGAGCTCCAGGGAGCAGATCATGGCCCGCTTGAGGGCGGAGCTGATGAGCGAGAACGCCGCCATGATCAAGGATCTGCCGAAGGATATCGCCAACTACATGGTCTATATCTATACGTATCTGTCCTCCGCCGAGTCCGGTATCATCGACGGGTCCGCTATCGACGTATCCAGCGAGGCCTATCTGGCCTGGAAGGCTGACGAGATCAGCCTGCGGGATTACCTGCTGGCCGGGATCGCCGCCAACTGGGTCGATACCACGAAGCTGAACGCGGACAGCCGTTATTCCAGCGCGGACGACATCTATGCCCAGCTGGTGGACTATTGTCTGGAGCAGCTGATGGAGGATACACGGTTCACGAAGAGGATCTACCGCTTCCTGATCAATGACGGCATCATCACCGGGAGGCAGCTCTGCCTGGCCTTGTACGACCAGGAGGTGCTGGAATACGAGCCCGACCAGATCGCCGCCCTGGAGGGGGGCGGAGAAAGCTACGCCTACACCTTCCTTAAGGACAAGATCTCCAAGATCCAGATCACGCCGGCACAGCTGGCTCTAGATCCCTGCAGCGGCGCCTGTGTGATCACCGACGTGCGCACGGGAAAGGTGAAGGCGCTGGTGACCTATCCCAGCTACGATAACAATATGATGTCCGGTACCGTGGACAGCGCCTATTTTTCCAAGCTGCAGAACGATCTGTCCCAGCCTATGTACAATAACGCCACCCAGGCCCAGAAGGCGCCTGGTTCCACCTTTAAGCCCATCACGGCAGTGGCCGGGCTGGAGGAAGGCGCGATCGGCCTGGAGGATCAGATCGAGTGTACAGGGATCTATGAGGAAGTGGCACAGCCGATCCGATGCTGGATCAGCCCAGGTCATCACGGCATGTTGAACGTGGTGGGAGGCCTGGAGAATTCCTGCAACTGCTTCTTCTCAGAAGTGGCCCACCGGCTGTCCACCGATGCGAACGGCGTTTACAATACGGAAAAAGGGCTGGACACCCTGCGCAAGTATGCTACCATGTTCGGATTAGACCATGATTCCGGTGTGGAGATCTCGGAGCGGGATCCGGAGATCTCTAACATCGACCCAGAACGTTCCGCCATGGGGCAGGGGACCAACAGTTATACCAATGTGCAGCTCTCCCGTTATGTGGCGGCTCTGGCTAACCGGGGGACCGTGTTCGAGCTGAGCCTTCTAGATAAAGAGACCGATCCGGACGGGGAGCTCATAGAGGAGTTCATGCCGGAGGCGAGCGCCCATATCGAGATCGCTGACAGCACCTGGGACGCAGTGGCCCAGGGCATGCGGTCCGTGATCCAGAACAGCTCTGCCTCCAAGATCTTTCGGGACCTGCCGATCGAGATCGCGGGAAAGACCGGTACAGCGCAGGAATCCAAGACCCGAGGGAACCACGCGTTCTTCATCTCCTATGGACCTTACGCAGCTCCGGAGATCTGTGTGACCGTGAACATCCCCTTTGGTTATTCTTCCTCGAATGCCGCCACTGTGGCGAAGCATGTGTACCAACTATATTATGGATATACAAGTGTAGACGATATCTTAAATACCGGTGCATTGGAGACATCTAATGTCACCATCGGAGATTAAATGAGCTGAGGTGATGATCATGCGCAGTACCGTTGTGATCAAGGGGAACAAGTCGGGGATGAGCATATATCTAGACCCGGAGGCGCCCTTTGAGCAGATCCTTAAGGATATCGAGAAAAAGTTCCGGGAAAGTGCTAAGTTCTGGGGCTCAGTCCAGATGGCCCTGGCCCTGGAAGGACGTACGCTTAACGCCAATGAAGAATATGCGATCGTGAACGCGATCATGGATAGTTCCCAGGTCGAGATCCTCTGCCTGATCGACCAGGACGGCGAGCAGATCAGGCGATGCGAAAAGGCATTGAATGAAAAGCTGATGGAGCTCAGCTCCCAGACCGGCCAGTTCTATAAAGGGGATTTACAGCGGGGAGACAGCCTGGAATCCGAGGCCAGCATCGTGATCATCGGAGATGTCCATCACGGCGCCAGGGTAACGGCGAAGGGGAACATCATCATCCTGGGGGAGCTTAAGGGGTCTGTCTTCGCAGGAGCAGCAGGCGACGCCTCTGCTGTGGTGGTGGCCCTGGACATGGCGCCGATCCAGATCCGGATCGGAGACTATTCCAGCCGGGTAGGAGAGAAGAGCAAGCGCCTGGGCAGAGGTCCCATGATCGCCAGTGTGATCGACGACAGCATATGTACAAAGGTACTGAAGAAAAGTTTTTTGAATATGTTTGCATTTAATTGAAATATTGTGAAAATGTACTGGAAAAAAATGAGATCGTATAGTATAATATAATAGCTATCATTATGGACCATGGTAGCTATCATGTGCAGGAGGATAGCAAATGAGTGAAGTCATCGTTATTACTTCTGGTAAAGGAGGGGTCGGCAAGACCACTACTTCTGCAAACGTGGGGACCGGGCTCGCCATCCTGGGGAAGAAGACCGTCCTGATCGATACGGACATCGGGCTCCGGAACCTGGATGTGGTCATGGGGCTGGAGAACCGGATCGTCTATAACCTGGTAGACGTTGTGGAAGGGAACTGCCGGATGAAACAGGCCCTCATAAGAGACAAAAGATATCCGAACCTGTACCTGCTCCCGTCGGCCCAGACCCGGGATAAGACCGCGGTCAGCCCGGAGCAGATGAAAAAACTGGCGGACGATCTGCGGGAGGAGTTTGATTACATCCTGCTGGACTGTCCCGCCGGGATCGAACGGGGCTTCCAGAACGCGATCGCCGGAGCCGACCGGGCTCTGGTGGTGACCACGCCGGAGGTATCGGCGATCCGGGATGCGGACCGCATCATCGGACTTTTGGAAGCGGCTGATATGGGCACGATCGACCTGATCGTCAACCGGATCCGCATGGATATGGTGCGGAGAGGAGATATGATGTCCATGGATGATGTGGTGGACATCCTCGCCATCAACGTGATCGGCGTGGTGCCGGATGATGAGGCGATCGTCATCTCCACCAACCAAGGAGAGCCTCTGGTGGGTATGGGGCCTATAGCCGGACAAGCCTATTTAAATATCTGCCGGCGCATCATGGGTGAGGAGGTGCCCTTCCTCAGCCTGTCCGACCAGCCCAGGTTCCTCATGCGGCTGACCAGTCTCCTAAGAAGGGCTTAGGAGGGGCGAGAGATGATCAAGGATGTATTTCAGAGGATCCGCAGGGATCATTCCGGGAGTCTGGCGAAAAAGAGGCTCAAGGTGGTGCTGGTCACGGACAAGATCGACTGTCCGCCGGAGATGATCGACAGGATAAAAGAGGACATGCTGCGTGTCATATCGAAATACATGACGATCGACCGGGAAGGCATTGAGATCAGGATCATCAACGGCCGTCCGGGAAGAGCCCTTTATGCGGCGTTTCCGATCCTAGATATACCAAATAAGGGGATCTGTTGAATGTTTTTGGACTACAAGCTTCGAAATTTTCGTTTTGGCCTGGTGATCTGTACATTGGCGCTGAGCGTGATCGGGGTCCTGGTGATCAGGAGCGCCTCCGCCGGTTCCATGGATGACACCAGGGTGACCCGTCAGATCATCGGGATCGGCGCGGGGCTGACTATCGCCCTGATCCTTTCTCTGATCGACTATCATCGGATACTGAACATATGTGTGATCATCTACCTGGTATGCTTGGGCTTGCTGGTATGGGTGCTCATCAACGGGGTCATGAGAGGAGGCGCTACCCGCTGGGTCGTGCTCCCGGTACTGGGGCAGCTCCAGCCATCCGAATTTACGAAGATCGGCCTGATCATCTTCTTTTCCTGGTATTTTGACCGGTACCAGGAAAAGATCAACCAGGTATCGGTCCTGATGGCTACGGCGGTGCTGTTCGGCCTGCCGGTACTCCTCATATTGGCAGAGCCGAACCTGTCCACCAGCCTGATCATGATCATGATCTTTGCGGCCATGATCTTTGCCGCCGGCTTGAGCTACAAATGGATATTCGGCGCTCTCGCCGTCCTGGCGCCGGTGGCTACTCTTTTGATCTACCTGCTGCGATATGGGCTGCTCTCCTTTGAGGAGATCCCCTTTTTAAGGGGGTATCAGGCAGGCCGCATCTTGAGTTTTTTAGATCCGACCCAGAACCAGGATGCGAACTGGCAGCAGGATAATTCGGTCATGGCCATAGGCTCCGGCCAGCTTTGGGGAAAGGGCCTGAACAACACCACCATCGCTTCCGTCAAGAACGGCAATTTCCTTTCAGAGGAATCCACGGACTTTATCTTCGCCATCATCGGGGAGGAATTAGGGTTTGTTGGCAGTCTGATCGTCCTGGGATTGTTCTTACTTGTTATCTATGAATGTCTCCTGGCTGCCAGGAGGGCAAAGGATGTGGGGGGGAAGCTGCTGTGCACTGGCATAGCAGCCCTGATCGGATGTCAGAGCTTTTCGAACATCGCAGTTGCGACGAGATTATTTCCGAACACAGGCCTCCCGCTCCCGTTTATCAGTTATGGTGTCAGTTCTCTGATCAGTATGTATCTTGGTGTGGGGATCGTATTAAATGTGGGGTTACAGAGGAAAAGCGTATATGAGTAAGGAGGGGTATGAGAATGAATATCGGCCTGATAGCACATGATGCAAAGAAAAAATTGATGCAGAACTTCTGCATCGCCTACAGAGGGATCTTGAGCAAGCATGAACTGTTTGCCACAGGGACCACAGGACGGCTCATCGAAGAGGTGGCGAACTTAAACGTCCACAAGTATCTGGCTGGCCATCTGGGCGGAGAGCAGCAGATGGCGGCACAGATCGAGCATAACGAGATGGATCTGGTGATCTTCCTGCGAGATCCCCTGACTTCAAAGAACCACGAACCGGATGTGAACCACTCGGTGCGGCTCTGCGATACGTATAATATCCCGTTGGCCACGAACCTGGCTACGGCAGAGTTGCTGATCAAGGCTTTGGATCGCGGCGACCTTGAATGGAGAGAAGCCTATCGATGATCCGGGAAAGCAGCATATCGATGATACAGAAAAGAAGAGCTGAGAGAAAGTTTGGGCGGGAAAGATGTTGTTGGAGAAAAAGAGAGGTTTAGCAGTCTTATGTATCGCTTCTTGTGTGCTCCTTTCCTCCGGATGTGGGAAGGATGCGCTGGAGCGGCCTTATGTGTGGGCTGCGGAGGATCTCCCGGTCTTCGGCCAGGAGCTTACGGCAGGGGGGTATGCAGATGGTTTTGCCAGTGAGCTCTGTGTCCTGGGACCGGGAGAGACCTGGGAGGAGGAGGGCGTGGACGCGGAAGCGGCCGCGGTCTTCGATCTTGCAGGTAAGCAGACGATCTTTGGGAAGAATGCTTTTGAGCAGCTCTATCCCGCCAGTATCACAAAGGTGATGACGGCGATACTTGCGATCAAGTACGGAGATCTGGAGGATAAGGTGACTGTGACGGACGCCGCCGTGATCACAGAAGCAGGCGCTACGCTCTGCGGCATACAGCCTGGAGATGAACTGACATTAGAACAGCTCCTTTATGGCCTGATGCTCCCTTCCGGGAATGATGCGGCGGCGGCCATCGCCGTCCATATGGCCGGGAGTATCGACGGATTTGCGGATATGATGAATGAGGAGGCGGCCCGGTTAGGCGCTACGGGCACCCATTTTACGAATCCCCACGGGTTGACGGATACAGCCCATTATACCACAGCTTACGACCTTTATCTGATCTTTAATGAAGCGCTCAAGCTCCCTAAATTCCGTGAGGTGACCGGATGTACGGCTTACACGGCTAACTATACCAGCCGTACCGGGGACGCTGTTTCCAAGGAGTGGAAGGGAGGGAACTGGTACCTGACCGGTGAGCGGGAGACACCGGATGGCTTAAAGGTGTTCAGCGGGAAGACCGGCACGACCAGTGCCGCCGGTTTCTGTCTGATCATGGCCAGTCAGGATATGGCGGGACAGGAGTATATCTCGGTGGTGCTGAAAGCCGCCAGCCGTCCCGGGCTTTACGATAACATGACCGAAATAATACAGAAGATCGGGAAATAGGCATTGCATTTTTTGGATGATCATGCTATGATCGTTTTATGATCAGCTGATATTTTATGCAACTTAAATAAACAAAAGGAGGAGATCATCATGGTTCAGATCATTGCGGGAGGAAAGGGTAAGGGGAAAACAAAACATCTGTTAGACATGGCCAATGGATCGATCAAGACGGCCAAGGGTTCTATCGTCTATCTTGACAAGAGCTCTAAACATATGTATGAACTGAGCAATAAGATCCGTTTGATCAACGTAAATGAATTCCAGGTAAATTCCAATGAGAGTTTTATCGGTTTTGTGTGCGGCATCATCTCCCAAGATCATGACCTGGAGATCATGTTCCTAGACAGCTTTTTAAAGCTGGCCAGCCTCGAGGGGGAAGATATCTCCCAGACTATCGCGACCTTGAAAAATATCGGTGAGAAATATCATGTGACGTTCGTCCTGAGCATATCGCTGGATGCCCACGAGCTTCCGGATAATGCAAGGGAGGACGTGATCGTTTCTCTGTAAGCGGTCCTGTGCAGATGTGCGCACAGGTCGCGTCTGTGTTCATATAGATATCGTGGCTGCTGTGGAGAAGATCTGCAGCAGCTTTTTTACGCCGTCGCTGTTGTTACTTTACTTGCTTTTTTGTACGGTTCCTTTTATAATGTAGCATAGCAGAACAGATAAAACGTGGTGGTTGCGAGCATCCGGCCCATCGCGCGGCGATCTTCAATGGTCGGATGCTCTAGCCGTTCAGGGCAGCTGAACGGTCGAGCAGGAAAGGCAGGCCCTCTATGAGTGATCCAAAGCAACGGGATAAGCAGAAGATCGTACCTTATCGGCAGCGGCAGCACATGAACATAGGGATGATCTTTTTTGCGATCATATTTGTTTATATGAGTTTCAGCGTGTATGCCTATATGAAGCGGGATAAGGTCCAGTTCTATGAGGTGGTGGAAGGCGGCATCGTCAGCGTAAAGAGCTTTACCGGCTTCATCATCCGGGACGAGACGACGAAATATACAGACCGGGCTGGGGATATCAATTATTATGTCCGGGAAGGAAAAAGGGCAGGTGTAGGGACCAGTATCTATTCGATCGACGAGACCGGCGCTATCGCCGCTTTTAAGGCTGAGCATCCGGAAGCCGGGGAGACTTTAAATGAAGAGGACCTCCTGAGCATCAAAAAGCAGCTGTCCGCTTTCAGCACCAGCTATTCGGACGAACGGTTCAACACGGTCTACGATGCCAAGTATTCTCTGGAAGCACTGGTCTTGGAATGCAGCAGCTTTAGCGCGCTGGCTGATCTGGATGCGATGATGGAACAGGCAGGGGTCGATTTCCAGCAGATCCGGTCCGATCAGGCAGGGGTCATCTCCTATGCGATCGATCACTACGAAGAGCTGGAGCCATCCCAGATCACAGAGGATGTGTTCGATCGGACAGGCTATGTCCGCGAGACCCCCCGGTCGGGAAAAAAGGTCCCTAAGGACTATCCGGCATATAAGATCGTGACCTCTGATGAGTGGTCGATCGTTTTTCCTTTGTCGGAGGAGGAGATGGGGGACTATCAGGATGGGACCTCCCTGAGGGTCCGTTTTCCGGAAAAGGATCTGGAGCTCACCGCGGACTTTTCGATCATCGTCGGCGGGGACGGCAAGTCCTATGGCAAGCTGGACCTTCAGAAATATATGGTCCAGTTCCTGTCGGACCGCTATGTCCAGTTTGAGATCGTGACCAAACAGATATCCGGCCTTAAGATCCCCATAAGCGCCGTGACGGATAAGACCTTTTACCTGGTCCCCATCGATTATCTGGCCCAGGGGGGGGACGGAGACCGGTCCACCACCGGCTTTATGAAAGAGGTCTATTCCGAGCAGGGTACTTCAGCGGTGTTCGTGCCCGCCACGATCTACTACTCCACAGAGGAGTTCTATTATATCGACGTGAGCGAGGGGGGCGAGCTGAAGGTGGGCGACCATCTGGTAAAGCCTGCAGGCGAGAATGTGGCGGAAGGATCTTATGCCGCGCCCGATGAGATCGGCGAGACGGAGGCAGAGGAGGATACAGAGGCTTCCCGGGCGGCCAGAGCTGCCGAACATGGCGGACGCTTCCAGCTGGGAGCCAGCACACAGCTGCAGGGGGTGTACAGTATCAATAAAGGATATGCTGTATTTAAACAGATCGAGGTGCTGGACGCAAATGAGGAGTATTATACGATCAAGAAGGGGATGAGCTATGGGTTGTCCGTGTATGACCATATATTGCTGGATGCTTCTATGGCGGAGGAGGGGAAGGTGATCTACCAGTAGTGGAGAGTGCGGATGGCCCTTCCTCCGCTAGGCAGCCGAGATGTCTAAGGTGTGTTTAAGCTGGTGTATGGAGTTTAAAACAATATAGAGATAGAGGTGGAGATAAATGGTTAGAGAACAGCTGCAAAAGGTACAGGAACGGATGGAGGCAGCCTGCCGGAGGGCAGGGAGGGATCCGAAGGAGGTGACCTTGATCGCGGTCAGCAAGACGAAGCCGGCGGAAATGGTGATGGAGGCTTATGCGCAGGGGCAGCGGGATTTTGGCGAGAATAAGGTCCAGGAGATCTTAGAGAAGGAGATGGTCCTGCCGAAGGATATCCGCTGGCATATGATCGGGCATCTGCAGCGGAACAAGGTGCGGCAGGTGATCGATAAGGCGGTCTTGATCCATTCGGTGGATTCGGTCCGGCTGGCACAGCAGATCGAGGAGGAGGCCTTAAAGCGGGATCTGGATGTGGATATCCTGCTGGAGGTGAACGTGGCAAGAGAGGAGAGCAAGTTCGGCTTCCTGCCGGAGGAGGTGGAGGAGGGGATCCTTACGATCAGCCGCTTCCCCCATGTCCACATCCAGGGGCTGATGACAATTGCGCCTTTTGTCGAAAATTCCGAGGAAAATCGAAATGTTTTTAAAAAATTATTTCAATTTTATGTTGACATGAAAAGTAAAAACATTGATAATGTTAATATGGACGTGTTATCGATGGGCATGTCCGGCGATCTAGAAGTGGCGATCGAAGAAGGCGCTACTATGATCCGAGTAGGGACAAGTATTTTTGGTTCCAGGTAAAGAATGGAGATAACGAGTATGAGCCAGAGAAGCCTTTTGAGCAGACTGATGAATTCTTTGCGTTTAAGTGGAGATGAGGACGAAGACGATTACTACTTAGATGACGATGATGATATGTTCGAGGAAGATGCCCCTAGAAAAAGTTTCTTTTCAAGACGATCAGAGGAAGATGACTATGATGACGAGGTGGATACCCGGTCTCGTTATCAGGGTGGACGCAACGCGAAGGTCGTCCCGATGAAGAGGGGCATGGAGGTGACCATGATCAAGCCCACCTCCATGGAGGACTCCCGAGAAGTATGTGATTATCTGCTGGCGGGCAAAGCGGTGGTGCTGAACCTGGAGGGGATCCATATGGAGGTCGCCCAGAGGATCATTGATTTTACTTCAGGCGCCACATACTCGATGGAAGGCAATCTGCAGAAGATCTCAAATTATATCTTTATCGCAACACCGCGGTCTGTTGAACTGTCCGGTGATTTCCAAGATCTTTTGTCCGGCGGTAACTTGAGCGGTGTTTCTGGGCTGAACATGCATCTGTGACGTTTAGCCGGCTATCCATGAAAGGGAAGCAGACCTCTTCTTTTGACAGGAGTGTGTTTGCTTTTTCTTTATCACGGTTGGCTGGCCATTTTTTATGAGTGAGGGATGAGATGGAACGTTTGTGTGTACATTTAGAGGGTGAGCCGGTCTACGATATCGTCCTGACCCAGTCCTTCCAGGGGCTGGCACAGGAAGTGCGGGCTCTGGGGACAGAGGGGAAAAGACTCTGCATCGTCACGGACAGCAACGTGGCGGGACTCTACCTTGAGGAGGTAAAGGGACTGCTTTCCGGTGTCTGCCGTCAGGTGGATACCTTCGTGTTCCCGGCAGGGGAAGAACAGAAGGACCTGGATACGGTAAAAGACTTATACCAGACATTGATCCGCAAAGCCTATGACCGGAAGGATATGCTGGTGGCATTGGGCGGCGGCGTGACCGGCGATCTTTGCGGTTTTGGGGCCGCCACCTATCTGCGGGGGATCTCCTTTATCCAGATCCCCACCACGCTGCTGGCCCAGGTGGATTCCAGCATCGGCGGAAAGACCGGTGTGGATCTGGAGGCCTATAAAAATATGGTGGGGGCCTTCCACATGCCCAAGCTGGTCTATACCAATGTGGCCACTTTGGATACCTTATCGGAGGAACAGTTCGTCTCCGGCATGGGCGAGGTGGTGAAGCATGGCCTGATCCAGGATAAGGCGTACGTTCATTGGCTGGCCAGGCACAGGGAGCAGATCATGGCCAGGGACCATGAGACCTGTCAGGCCATGATCTTAGCCAGCGACCGCATCAAGCGGGATGTAGTGGAGGAAGATCCTATGGAGAAGGGCCAGCGGGCTCTCCTGAACTTCGGTCATACCCTGGGACATGGGATCGAGAAGCTGAAGAGCGCGTCCATGCCCCACGGACATTGTGTGGCCGTGGGCTTCTTGGCAGCCTGTGAGATCAGTGCCGCCCGGGGATATCTGCAGAAGGACGAGGTGGATGGGCTGCGCCGTCTCATGGAAGGGTTCCACATGCCCCTGTGGGTGGAGGGAGTGGCCGCTGAGCAGGTCTTAGAGGCGGTCAGGCATGACAAGAAGATGGATGCCGGCCAGATCCGCTTCATCCTCCTTAAGGAGCTGGGAAAGGCTTTCGTGGACAGGACGGTAAGCCAGGAGGAGCTGCAGTATGGCCTTTCCTGTATCATGAGATAGAAGGGCTTGATAAACAGACAGGAGAAGAAAAGATGTCTTCTATACTTGGATCGTTAAAAGAAAAGGGAAAGGGGTACATCCTTTTTTTCCTGAGCATCACGGGACTGATCTGGCTGGATCAGTGGACGAAAGGGCTTGCCGTAGCGCATTTGAAGGGACAGCAGGCGATCGTGATCTGGAAAGGGGTTTTCGAGCTGCGGTATCTGGAAAACCGCGGAGCGGCCTTCGGGATGCTGCAGGATGAGCAGGGGTTCTTCTTTCTGGTGGGGATCGTCGTCTTTGGGATGGTGCTGTTCGCCCTGTATCGGATGCCCTTTACCAGGCGCTACCTTCCCTTAGGGGTCTGCATGGCCCTTCTGATGGCCGGAGCGATCGGGAATATGGTGGACCGCATAGGGCAGAAGTTCGTGGTGGATTTCCTGTATTTCTGCCTGATCGATTTCCCGATCTTTAATGTGGCGGACTGCTATGTGACAGTAGCGGCCTTCCTCTTGATCTTGCTGATCATGTGGTATTATCAGGATGAGGATCTGGCGGTGTTCACATGGAAGCGGAGGGGATAGGCTTGGACCAGTACTTTATGGTGGGCGAAGAGGAGCAGGACATCCGGATCGACCGCTATCTGACAGACTGCTTAAAGGAGCTCTCACGCTCCTATCTGCAAAAGCTCTTAAAGAATGGGGATGTGCTGGTCAATGAGGGGCCGGTCAAGGCCAGCTATAAGGTGGTCGAGGGAGATCGGATCTTCTGCCGCGTGCCGGAAGCGGTGGCGCCTAAGATCTTGGCAGAGCCCATGGACTTACGGGTCCTGTATGAGGATCAGGATGTGATCTTGATCGATAAGCCGAAAGGGATGGTGGTCCATCCGGCGGCAGGCCATCTGACCGAGACCTTGGTCAACGGTCTGATGCATCACTGCCAAGGCCAGCTCTCCGGGATCAACGGCATCATGCGCCCCGGCATCGTCCACAGGATCGACAAGGATACCACCGGTGTGCTGATCGTCTGCAAGAACGATAAGGCCCATCGCAGCATCGCGGCCCAGCTAAAGGCCCATACCGTCACCAGACGGTATCGTGCCATCGTCCATGGACAGATCCGCGAGGAGGAGGGGACCGTTGACGCCCCGATCGGCCGCCATCCTGTAGAACGGAAAAAGATGTGTGTCAATGAAAAGAACGGGAAGGCGGCTGTCACCCATTTTCAGGTGCTGGAGCGGTTCAAGGATTTTACCTACATCGAATGCCGCTTAGAGACCGGGCGCACCCATCAGATCCGCGTCCACATGGCCAGCATCCATCATCCGCTCTTAGGAGATCTGGTATATGGACCGGCAAGATGCCCCTTTAATGGGTTACAGGGGCAGGTCCTCCACGCCGGTATATTTGGCTTCATCCATCCGGAGAGCGGACGATACATGGAGTTCCAGGCCCCGCTCCCGGCGTATTTCGAAGAGCTGCTGGATCGGCTGCGAAAGATCGGGTGACCGTCCGGCCGCCAGATAAATATGTTCGGATAAATATGTACTTTTTGGGAATTTTCGTGTATAATCTAAGTAGATGCAGCGGTAAGCAGTATGCTGCAGTCCTGGTATACTGATACGTTCATCTTCGACCCAGAAAGGAGAGGTGTATATGAATGGGAATCTGATCATCACCATAGGACGTCAATGTGGGAGCGGAGGTTTAAGGATCGGCAAGGAACTGGCAAAAGCGATGGGGGTTAAATGTTACGATAAGGAATTGCTGTCTCTGGCGGCAAAGCACAGCGGGCTTTGCGAGGAGCTTTTTGAGACCCACGATGAGAAGCCCACCAGCAGCTTTCTGTATTCACTGGTGATGGACACCTATTCGGTAGGCCATACCACATCGGCATATATGGATATGCCGATCAACCATAAGGTGTTCCTGGCCCAGTTCGACGCGATCAAAAAGCTGGCTTCGGAGGAATCCTGCGTGATCGTGGGGCGCTGCGCGGATTATGCGCTGGCGGATTACCCCAACACGGTCACGGTCTTCATCTCCGGCGACGAGAAGGATAAGATCGCCTATCTGAAGGAGATCTATCATGTAGACGACGCGAAAGCGAAGGATATCATGGTCAAGACGGATAAGAAGCGTGCCAGCTATTACAACTATTATTCCAGCAAAAAGTGGGGCGATGCCAAGTGCTATGATATGTGCCTCAACAGCAGCGCTGTGGGCGTGGAGGGAGCCGTGCGGGCGATCCGTGCCTTTGCCGCGGAGAAGCAGGCCTGGAAAAATAGATAAGAAATGGTTGACGATCCGGGACTTACATGCTATGATACATGGGTATGCCGCACAATGAGGTCATAAGTCTGCCCATAGGCAGCACCGTAATTGGCGAGTAATGATAATAGGAGGACCCAAAGAATGTACGCGATCATAGCAACTGGCGGAAAGCAGTACAAGGTAGCTGAGGGCGATATCATCAAGGTGGAGAAGCTGGGCGTAGAAGCCGGCGGATCGGTCACTTTCGATCAGGTACTGGCTGTGAAGAACGACGAACTGACCGTGGGATGCCCCACAGTAGCCGGCGCTACAGTCACCGCATCCGTGATCAAAGAAGGAAAGGCAAAGAAGGTCATCGTCTACAAGTATAAGAGAAAATCCGGTTACCACAAGAAACAGGGACACAGGCAGCTCTATACACAGGTCAAGATCGAGAAGATCAACCTCTGATCATGATCCAAGTGACTGTATCCCGAGATCCTGACGGGTCGGTGCGAGGGATCGAATGCCGCGGACATGCAGGCTTCGCCCCTTCGGGACAGGATATCATCTGTTCCGCAGTCTCGGCTCTGACGCTCAATATGGCGAACTCTGTGGAGGCTTTTACGGAGGATCCTTTTGAGGGACAGGCTGAGGAGGACGGAGGGTTCACCTTCCGCTTTACCGGTGATATCAGCGCAGGATCAAAGCTTTTGATGGATTCCCTGCTGTTAGGATTGCAGGATATCCGGGAAGCCTATGGCAAAGAATATATCAATATCCGATCTCAGGAGGTGTAGATGATGTTCAGAATGAACCTTCAGTTATTTGCTCATAAAAAGGGCGTCGGCTCTACAAAGAATGGCCGTGATTCTCATTCCAAGAGGCTTGGTGCAAAGCGGGCGGACGGACAGTTCGTGCTGGCAGGCAACATCCTGTACAGACAGCGCGGGACGAAGATCCATCCCGGCAACAACGTAGGCAGAGGCGGGGATGATACCTTATTTGCTCTGGTGGACGGCGTTGTCCGTTTCGAGAGGAAGGGCAGGGATAAGAAGCAGGTCTCTGTTTATCCCAAGGCGATCAACGAGTGATCTGCTTTATGCCGGGCTCTAGCAGCCGCGTCAATGGATAGTGGACTAGATCGGGCTCCATACTTAGGTATGGAGCCCTTCTTTATAAGATCCTGCGGCTGCTGTCTGCAGGGCAGAAGGGATGGTGGATGTTATGTTTTGTGATCGTGCAAAGGTGTTCATCAAGTCGGGCAAGGGCGGGGATGGACATGTCTCTTTCCGCCGGGAGCTGTATGTACCGGCCGGAGGGCCGGACGGAGGCGACGGCGGCAGAGGCGGAGATATCATCTTCCAGGTGGACAAGGGCTTGAACACCTTGACCGATTTTCGGCATGTGCGAAAATATGTGGCCACCAGCGGCCAGGAAGGCGGCAAACGCCGCTGTCATGGCGCTGATGGAAAGGATCTGGTGATCAAGGTGCCGGAAGGGACCGTGATCAAGGATGATGAGACCGGCAAGGTGATCGCCGACATGTCTGGTGAGAACCAGCGGGAGGTGATCCTAAAGGGCGGAAAAGGGGGCCTGGGCAATATGCATTTTGCCACCTCCACCATGCAGGCCCCCAAATATGCACAGCCTGGGCAGCCGGCCAAAGAGCTGTGGGTCCGCTTAGAGCTGAAGGTGATCGCCGATGTAGGCCTGATCGGCTTCCCCAATGTAGGGAAATCCACGCTGCTCTCCAGAGTGAGCAATGCAAGGCCGAAGATCGCCGATTATCATTTCACTACGCTCAACCCTCATCTTGGTGTGGTGGACTTAGGAGACAGCGCGGGATTTGTGATGGCCGATATCCCAGGATTGATCGAGGGGGCTTCGGAGGGCGTGGGGCTGGGCCACGATTTCCTGCGCCATATCGAGCGTACCCGCATCCTGGTCCATGTGGTGGACGCTGCTTCTGTGGAAGGCCGGGATCCGGTAGAAGATATCAAGACCATCGACCGGGAGCTGGAGTCCTATGACCTGCAGCTGGCTAAAAAGCCTCAGGTGATCGCGGCTAATAAGGTAGATGCGATCTACCTGGAGGACGGACAGACCGACCCCATAGAGGCACTGAGAGCGGCATTTGGGCCTATGGGGGTCCCGGTATACCCGATTTCCGCCGCCAGCGGCCAGGGGGTTAAGGAGCTGCTCTATGGGATCTGGGAGCTGTTAAAGACCGTGGAGGATGCTCCGATCGTCTTTGCCAAGGAGTTTGACTTAGATGCGCTCAATATGGTCTCTACCCTTCCCTATACGGTGGAGAAGGACAAGGATGGGACCTATGTGGTGGAAGGTCCCAGAGTAGAGAAGATGCTGGGGTATACGAACCTGGAGTCCGAGAAGGGCTTCCTGTTCTTCCAGAAATTCTTGAAAGAAAACGGGATCCTGGATGAGCTGGAAAAAGCCGGGATCCAGGAAGGCGATACGGTCCGTATGTATGGTTTTGCTTTTGACTATTATAAATAAAAGATAAATGAAGGGGATAAGGATGATGACGAGCAAGCAGAGGGCGTACCTAAAGGGTCTGGCCATGAACATCGACCCGATCTTCCAGATCGGGAAGGCCAGTCTCACGCCGGAGGTGACAAAGGCGATCGAGGAAGCATTGGAAGCCAGAGAACTGATCAAGATCTCAGTCCTGAAAAGCTGTCTGGACGATAGCCGTTGGATCGGGGAGGCACTGGCCGACAGGACCCGTTCCCAGCTGGTACAGGTGATCGGCCACAAGATCATCCTTTACCGGCCGGCAAGGGATGAGGCGAAGAGAAAGATCTTGCTCCCGTGACCCTGTGCAGTGACCCGACAGGCATACCTGTACGATGGCGGACAGGTGGACAGATTGCCCATGGCATGCCTGTATGATAGCAGCCTGGGGGCGTTGTACCAGTAGCCGCGATATCATCAGAAGGGAGGCGTCTCCATGGCCAGGATCGGGATCATGGGAGGGACATTTGACCCTATCCATATGGGTCATCTGCAGTTAGGCAGGCAGGCAAGGGGCGAATATGGGCTGGAGCAGGTCTGGTTCATGCCTTCCGGACAGCCGCCCCATAAAAAAGACCATAAGGTCACGGCGGCGTCTCTGCGCTGCGCTATGGCAGAGCTGGCTATGGAGGGCCAGGAGGGCTTTGTATTGTCCCGGTTCGAGGTGGACCGCCCGGGCATGACCTATACGGCGCAGACCTTGGCGCTCTTAAAGGAACGCTATCCGGAACATGACTTTTATTTTATCATCGGGGCCGACTCCCTCTACGAGATCGAGGGATGGTATGCGCCGGCGCAGATCATGGCGCAGACGGTCCTTTTGGTGGCCGGCCGGGCTTATGAGCAGGACCATCCTGACCTGGAGGCCCAGATCTTGTATCTGGCCCAACGGTACGGCGCCAAGATTTACCAGCTCCATTGCCCCCAGATGGATATCTCTTCGGAGGAGATCCGGAGCCTGGCGGCTAGAGGGGCGGACCTGGCCGGGCTCTTGCCGGAAAAGGTCATCGCCTTTATCAGGGAGAAGGGGCTGTACACAAAGCGGGGGGATGGATAAGGTGCAACGTGATCGATAAAAGATCGCGCGGTGCATAAGCAGCAGTGCGCGATGGCATAAAAGCTGAAGGATCGGAGGATATCAATATGACAGAGGCATTTAATCTGGTCTCATCCTATCGAAAGAACCTGGAGATGAAATTAGACCCCATGCGCTATGAGCATTCTCTAAGTGTGTCCTACACCTGTATGAGCCTTGCCATGCGTTATGGCTATGATATGGAGAAGGCGGAGCTGGCAGGGCTGCTCCATGACTGCGGAAAGCGGTATTCCGATGATATCATCCTGAAAAAATGTAAAAAGCATGGGATCGCGTTCACGCCGGAGGAGGAGGAAGCCCCGGCCGTCCTCCATGCGAATTACGGGGCCTGGCTGGCAGAGCATAAATATGGGCTCCAGGATGAGGAGATCCTGTCCGCGATCTTATACCATACGACAGGCCGTCCGGCCATGACAATGCTGGAGAAGATCGTCTATATCGCGGATTACATCGAACCCCGCAGGCATAAGGCCTCGGACCTGCCGAGGATACGGCGGCTGGCCTATGAAGATCTGGACGAGACCATGTATGAGATCTTAAAGGGGACCGTATCCTATCTGGATAAGAAGGCCAGCAAGACCAATCCGGTCACCTTAAAGGCTTTGGCGTATTATGAGGAGCTCCATGATGAGAAGGACAGGATCAGCCAGGTAAGACATACCTGTGAGCCTTAGGGATCGTTGACATAGCGATCATTGACATAGGGACAACAGAGATAAAGGAGGGTATATGGATAGTTCAAAAGAAATGGTAAAGCTGGCATTTGCCGCATTAGGGGAGAAAAAGGGGGAGGACATCCAGATCATCGATATCCAGAAGATCTCCGTGCTGGCGGACTATTTCATCATCGCCAGCGGGAGCAATCCGAAGCAGGTCCAGGCGATGGCAGACCAGGTCCAGGAGAGCTTAGGGCGGGCCGGGTACGAGTGTAAGCAGATCGAAGGGTATCAGACGGCCAACTGGATCCTGATGGACTATAAGGATATCATCGTCCATGTGTTCTGCCGCGAGGACCGTCTGTTCTATGATCTGGAGAGGATCTGGCGGGACGGGAAGACCATCGTAGATATCAAAGAGCTCGATCATCACGCGGAGGTCTGATCGATCTTGACTGACTGATCCGGATGTGGGAGCTCGATCATCATCATCACGCGGCCGCTCAGGTGCGATCTTATCGCGCCTGATACCGGGTACAGAAAAGGCAGACCCACCGGCACCGAAGGGGATGGACCACAGGTGCGCAGCGGGGCTGTCTTTTTTGTGTCCGCATCTTGCTAGTGTCTGCATCTTGCACGGAGGCGGGAAGTCTCGGCCAGATCAGCCCATAAAACGGACCAGGCCGATGACCTTGCCCAGGATCTGGGCATCGGTGGTGAAGATCGGGTCCATAGACTCGTTCTCCGGCTGCAGGCGGATACAGTCCTTTTCTTTAAAAAAACGCTTTACCGTAGCGGAATCATCCAGCAGCGCGACCACGATATCGCCGTTATCGGCAAAGGGCTGCTGCGCGACGATGATATGGTCGCCCTCATAGATGCCCGCATCGATCATGCTCTCACCCTTTACCTCCAGCATAAAGGTCTCCTGGTTTGGGAGCATCTCCGAAGGGATCGGGAAATAGTTCTCGATGTTCTCCTGGGCTAGGATCGGCTGTCCGGCCGCTACACGGCCTATAAGAGGGACGTTCACCAGTTCCCTGCGGGTAAGGTTGAAATGATCGTCCAAGATCTCGATCGCTCTGGGTTTGGTCGGGTCCCGGTGGATATAGCCGTTCTCCTCTAAGCTGGCCAGATGGGAATGGACCGATGAGGTGGAGCGCAGATGGACCGCTTCACAGATCTCCCGGACGGCAGGGGGATAGCCCTTCTTTAATATCGTTTCTTTTATGTAGTCTAAGATCTCCTGCTGCTTTGTCGTGATCCTTCCTTGTGCCATAACAGACCTCCATTCCTTCCTGAAAGATGTGCCTGCCCAATGCGCCAGCCAGTGATCGCAGTGATCGGTGTGTGGCGTGCATTACCGCCGGGCGCATACAGGTCTACTAAGATAGTAACACATTTGGGAGAAAAATGCAATTAAAAACAAACTTTTGTTCGAAAAGATCCAAAAAAACCATTGACAAACAAATGTTCGGATGCTATCATTATCTACACAAAGAACATTTGTTCGAAAACGCGTTTTGGGGCAGGCAGATCCATAAGGACAGGAGGTCATGAGCATGGAGAAAGGGAAGACAGCACAGAAAACAGGGATCACAGCGTTCATAGAGAGAGGGGAGCGTATACGTACGAGAGGCCGGTCACGCAGACGTCTGCTGACCTATCAGAGAAAGCTTTTGCTGAGCGCAGCCTTATTGCTGATCGGCATGTCCATCGGCGGCTTTATGGGGATGAACGTGTTCGCGGATGAGGCGATAGCACCGAAGTTAAAGCCCTATTATACCAGCATCCGGGTAGAAGAGGGCGACAGCCTTTGGAGCATCGCTTCCCGTTATTTTGCAGAAAGCCCCATGGATATCCGGGAATATATATACGAGCTAAAACGGATCAATCAGCTCACTGATGATACCATCCACACAGGACATTATCTGATGGTGGTCTATTATAAGTGAAGTATGTGGGTCTAGGTGTCAGGTACCCGGCATATTAGTTAACATAATATTTTTATGTTAACTAATATGCCGGGTATCACCGATCGATGTGCCCGCCTTTGGACCTTCTAACCTTCTCTTAAGCGGACGGCATTCCGGGCGCTCCGTCTGCGGTCATCCTCCAGCGCGGCATAGTGCTTTTTGGTGGTGTTCACATCCGCGTGGCCCAGTACATCCGCCACCAGGTAGATATCGCCGGTCTCCCGATAGAGGTTTGTGCCATAGGTGCTCCGCAGCTTATGAGGGGTGATCTTTTTTAAGGGTGTGACGATCCGGGCATATTTTTTCACCAGGTTTTCCACGCTGCGGACCGACAACCGTTTATTTTGGAGGGAGAGGAATAAGGCATCCTCATGTCCAGTCTCTGGGATGATCTTTTCTCGTTCATCCAGATAGTCCAGGAGCGCGTCCTCCACCTCTGTGCCGAAATAGATGGTCACCTCCTTCCCACCTTTCCGATGGATCTGGATGCCTCCGTTCTTAAAGTCCACATCCCGGATATCTAATCCTACACATTCCGAAACACGGATCCCTGTGCCCAGCAGGAGAGTGAGGAGAGCCAGATCACGGACCTTTGTCTTTTCGTGAAAGGCTTTTTGCTTTGGGGTCAGGTTATCGCCCCGTTCTACCTCATCTAAGAGCAGGGCCACCTCATCGATATCCAGGCGGATGATCTCCTTATCGTGGAGCTTAGGGAGTTGGACCAGGGCCGGGGGGTTGTTCTTTAACACTTCCTGCCGATAAAAGTAATTATAAAAGCTTTTTAGAGAGCAGATCTTGCGTATGATCCCCCGCTCTTTGTTCACCACCTCCTGATCCTTATCATTGAATCGATATTTCAGATATTCCATGTATCCTTCTATATCTACGGCATGGAGCTGATCCAGCTGATCCAGCTTGATATCCCGGATCTCCACATCTCGAAAGTCCGGATGCTCTTTTGTCAAGAACCCGAAAAACACCTTTAAGTCGTAGGCATAGGCGATCCTGGTCCTGGAGGAGGTCCTGGGTTCGATCCCACGGAAAAACTGGGCACAGTAGGGCGGCAGCCCCTGGATGAGCTGGCGCAGGTGTAGGATGTTCTCGCGGTCTTTTTGTTCATGGTAAGGCAGGTCACGCATAGTCGTCCCTTCTTTCTATCTTAGTCTATTCCTATGATCGGTTCTTGATCTTTTTCATCAATCTTTTCATCTATCCTTCTATCTATCCTTTTTATCCGTCATCTGTTCTTTGTCGGTCCTCGGCCTGCCCTTATCTGTTCTTCGTCGGTCTTGGTCTGTCTCATCCGTTCTTCGGCGATCCTCGGCCTGTTTTTCGATCCGCACTTGCTATTTTATGGATGGAGCTTTGCAGGGTCTGCCTTCGGCCAGCCTTCGATATCCCCATTTACGATCGCACGGAACATACGGTCCTTTGCGCCAGGAGCATCCAGCTCCAACTTCTTTGCTAATTTTTTTACATATTCACGCTTTGTCTGTTTATCCATGGGGCAGGGATTTTTGCAGACGGGAAGCTGATATTTATTGCAAAAACCGATCACCTCGGCCTCCCGGACAAAAAGGAGAGGCCGGATCACCGTCAGCTCCATCCGGTCCAGCCATGTATAAGGAGAAAATGCATAGAACCGTCCCTCATAGAGCAGGGAAAGCAGCATGGTCTCGATCAGGTCATCCCGGTGATGGGCGTAGGCGATCTTATCACAGCCCATTTCCTTGGCCTTACGGTTTAGAGCGCCTTTGCGCATCTTGGAGCACAAAGAGCAGGGATTCGATTCCTGTCTGGCCTCAAAAAGGATCTTGCCGATATCGGTAGGGAGGATCGCATAGGGAACAGAAAAATGGCTGCAGAGGGCCTTTACGGGCTCCAGATCCATATTTCCAAGACCAAGATCCACAGTGATCGCAGACAGGGTGAACGGCTTAGGATAAAATTGCCTGAGCTCTGCCAGAGCATATAGCAGCGCCAGGCTGTCCTTGCCGCCGGAAAGGCCAATGGCGATATGGTCATCGGTATCGATCATCTGATACGCATCGACAGCCTGACGGGTCAGGCTGAGCAGACGTTGGAGTTTCATGGTAAAAGGTTCCTTTCCAGTTCTTATCTAAAGTCCAACTATTCGTTAAAGTGTTCTTTCGCGAATAGTTGGATGTATTTATCCTAATACTGCTCTTGTTGGATCGCCATGATCATGGGACCTGCTCCCAGGATCATGGTTCGACATAAAAGGTACATTCACGGAACAATGCCGCGACAGCTTCCTCATAAGCCTGGAGTGTCTGTGACCGCTGGATCTTCTTTCGCCATTTCTTGCTGTCCGGGAACATGGCGATCATATAGCTCCAGTATTCTTTCATTTTGTAAAGGACAACACGTTCACCAGATATAGGGAGGAAAAAACCTTTAAAGCTTTGGTATAGATGATCGTGGAATCCCAGAAAACGTTCCTTTGTGATCGGGTTGCCGCTTTTGATCTGCTCTAATAACCCCGGATCGGTCACGATCCCCCGTCCCAGCATCACCCGGTCCAGTGAGGGCTGCCGATCGGTAAGCCGCCGCAGATCAGAGGGGGAAAAGATATCGCCATTATAGCATACCGGAGCCTCGCTGTGTGCAAAAGCTCTGTGGAACGCCTCCATATGTGGCGAGCCCCTATAATAGTCCTCACGCACTCGGGGGTGGATGATCAGCTCCTCTATGGGATACCGGTTATAGATCTCTAAGACCGCTTCGAACTCCTCTTCCCTCTCCTTCCCCAACCGGGTCTTGACTGAGATCTTTAGGTCCAGTTTCGAGAAGATCTCATACAAGAACTGATCCAGCTCCTTAGGATGGGCAAGAAAACCAGAACCACGCCCTTTCGATACCACGGTGCCCGATGGACAGCCAAGGTTCAGGTTGATCTCTGTAAAGCCCATCTGGGCCAGCGTCCTGGCTGTGAGGATAAAGCCGTCGGCTTGGTTTGTGAGGATCTGGGGGATCAGAGTAATACCGGTATCATGCTCCATGGCGATATCACGCATATCCTTAGGGCCGATACCGCCGTCGGGGTTTGGCGTGATGAAAGGAGCAAAATATTTATCCATGGGGCAAAAAAAGGCATGGTAGGCGTTGCGGAAGATCCGCCCGGTCACACCCTCCATGGGAGCAAGATAGTATCGCATCGTTTGTCATACCTTTCAAAGAGACTTTATCCAGCAATTTTTAACAGTCGGTTTAGCCGTCGGGGCAGATCTAAGTAGATAGGGACGGATCGGCCTGACGCCTGTACCCTTATATGTCGCTGGCCGGATATTGTAACAAGACACCTGTGCTGATGATATCGACTACCGCGATCAGCTGTAAAAGGTAGTGGATGCCCAAAGGCCTTCCCTGACCCTTCTCACTTTTCTGGCTATCAACTGGATATGAAGACGATCTCTGGCCTTCTCCCCTTTTCCGCAGATATCGGATATAACAGATCCCCACACATCCGCTCTGGAAGATCATGGAGCAGGTGATAAAGATCGGGATCGGGATGAAAAAGATCATCAGACCCCGGGATGCGCCTATGAGAGCGCCCCATGCAAGGACACTATAGAAAAAATTCAGGATATAAAAAGGGATCGACCACAGCTTCAGCAGCTTCAACCCATGCCGGATCTGGCTATATCGGCCTGCCCGATAAGCACATATGGCCATCCCGACACACACCCATCCGGTCACATGGACGACCAGGATCATCACCAGATAAAAAAAGAACAGTCCTCCTGTGAAACGCTCCCATCTGCCGCGATATAGGATACAGATCGGCGCAGCGATACTGAGCGCCAGGTGGATGTACATACCGGCCAGAAAGATCTTTGCTGACTTCATCTATGGTCCTCCTCTTTCCATACACAATGTCGCGGCATTGTTCCGTGAATGTGCTTTTTATGTCGAGCGGCTTTGATCATAGGGTCTGGACAGACTGTCTCTGCCCATCGCCGCTTTAGCATCTGGACAGTGCTTATCGCTCTTAGTCTAACACGATCCCAAAAATTTGGGAATAGCCAAACAGAAAAAAGACTCCGGGAGCTTTGCGCTCCTGGAGTCTCAAGCTTGCCGGTATGCTCTATCAGCGATCTGTCGTTTTATTTGTTATCTGCCGTGATCGCCTTGGCAGCCGTACGTCCGGAAACGATGATCTCGGTGATCGCGTTGCCGCCCAGACGGTTGCCGCCGTGGATACCGCCGGTGACCTCACCAGCAGCATACAATCCTTCGATCACATTGCCCTCCTCATCCAGCACATGACGGTCTGTATCGACTACGACACCGCCCATGGTGTGGTGGGTGGAAGGAGCCATGAGACGGATGCTGAGCGCTGTGCCCTCCAGCTTGTAGGAATCCACATTGTAGCTCCCGTCGTCATTCTTCTCAACATCGCCGATGGTCCTGGATGCGATCGCTTTACCCACATCCTCGAACTCGCCCTGGCCCATGACCGCCATATCGTACTTCTCGATCGTCTCAAGGACGGTCTTGGCATCTGCGGTCACACCGATCTCTTTGAACAGCGCGGCCAGCTCTTCTTCATTGGCATCCCTTCTGTAATATCTGCCCTCATAATCGCCCTCTGGAGCCAGCTGGATCGGGCCTGGGATCATCTCGGAAGCATTGTAGATCTCCATGAACACGCCCTTGGTGCCGTTCACTTCGATCCCGTTCTCGAATTCGCCAAGGGAAAGAACGTCACGCTCGGATCCCTCGTCCACGAAACGCTTGCCGGTGGTCGGGTTGATATAGACTGCATAGTTGCCGCCGCCAAATGCCAGGTTCCCATTGTCCACCCAGCTGATCGGCATCATCTGGGTCCAGCCTTCGCCGGTCACAGCCGCGCCTACCTCCTGGGCCATATCGATACCGCTGCCGGTCAGAGAGTTACGGTTGGTGGTCTTGATCGCCTCGGTCACAAATTCCGGTGACCAGTACTTATTGGTCTCTACGACCTTTTTGATGTTCGCCGCATAGCCGCCGGTGGCCAGGATCACGCCCTTGTTGGCCTTTGCAGTGACCTCGGTCCCATCATACATGGTGGCCTTCACGCCCGTCACACGGCCATCTTCCACGATCAGCTCTTCTGCTGTGGTCCTGGTCATGATCTGGTTCTTCTCATCCTTCTGCAGGCAATCGGTCAGAGGAGCCATAAAGTAGGTGCCCCAACGGCCCTTATACTCTTCCGGTGTGCCGTCGCCGTCCGCATCCACGTTAGCGCCGATGAACTCGTTCTCTCTGTACCACAGCGCACCGATCAGGGTCGGCTGGGTATCCTCTACAAAGGTAGCACCCATGGATTCCAGCCACGGCTTGATATCCTGGCCGTCCTCGATGAACTGCTTCACCAGATCCACGTTGCCATAGACCCACTCGGAGCCGTCCGCGCTCTGGCGCAGGCCGCCGTAGTAGGTCTGGAAGATGTGCAGGTTCAAAGTGGAGAACAGGGTCAGCTCGGACTCAGGCTTGCCAGCTTCCAGCTGCGGCTTCGCCCAATCCAGATAAGCCTTGATCTCTTTCTTTAAAGCCTGCAGGGTGGGCAGATAATCTGCATGTACGCCGTGCTTGGACAGCTCGGCGGCATCCCCTGCCACATACTCATGATCCTTGTAATAGTCTGCGTCAAATTCTTCCTCAGACCAGTTATAGATCATCTCCAGCTCTTTGATACAGCCGTTGACCGACTTCACCTTGTTGTATGTATTGCCATCAAAGCCTACGCCTGTGGTGGCATCGGGATCCTTCTCATCCCATACCAGATAAGGCATCACGCTCTGATACTGACCGCCGGATACCAGGGTATTGCCGCCGATCTCCGCGTTCTTCTCGATCACCAGGACCGTATTGCCATCCTGTGCCGCCTGTGCAGCAGCGCTGATACCTGCTCCGCCGGCGCCTACGATGACCACATCCCAGGTATCCTCGATCGGATCCTGTGCCTTCACCTCTACGGTGTTGGAAGAAAACTGGGAAGCATTGGTGACACCTGCTTCTTCAGCAGCGGCATTTACGGCTTCCTTCAGCGCACGGCTGGAGAAGGTCGCGCCGGAAACGCTGTCAACGCCGGTCCCGTTGGCTTCGATCATCTGGGGGATCAGGATATCATAAGCGATATCACCTACATGCTCGGTCTCACCACTGGCGGTGACTTCGATCGCCGTCACAGCCTTGTCGTCAAAGGTCACGCTGACCTCCACCGGCCCGTTGTAGCCATCTGCCGTACCGGTATATGTACCGGCGGTAAATGCCAGCTCTGCACCGGCGTCTACGGAAGCCTCTCCCTTTGCCTGTGCGATCGCATTGGCGGCAGCCTTCTTCACGGCGTCAGAGGTGATGGTCGCGCCGCTCACGGCATCGATCTCTGCGGACTGCGCGTCTAAGATCGCCTGCTGCAGGGGCTCAAAGGCTGCTCCGCCCACGCCCGGGGTCTCATCTGCCCCTTCGATGGCCACATCCGTGATCTCACTGTCGCTGGTGGTGATGGTCACGGTCACCGGTCCGCCAAAGCCCTGCTCACTGGCAGAATAGGTACCGGCTGTGTACGCGCCGCCTTCTGCTGCCGCTGGGGCAGTGGACTCCGCCGCAGTAGTGGGCTCCTCCGGCGCTGCAGTGGTCTCAGCCGGCTTGCTCTGGCATGCCGTTACAGAAGCTGCCATGATCGCTGCCATCGAAAGGGCAGCTAAACGTCTGTTACTTCTTTTCATGCTTTCATCTCTCCCTTGTTATATATTAATATGCATGATATAGAGGTTAAACGTGTTAACCCCTGTCAAAATTTTATCATCTATTGGGCTCTGTTGCAAGTATTTTTGTAGTTCTGTTGCAAAAAAAAGGTTTTTGGTGTATAAATATGGATAAATGATGGGGCAATATAGACAAATGTCTTATGTCTACAGAAAACGTGACCGATCGCCGGCAGAAAGGAGATACAAAATGGGGGATATCATGGGAAATATCGTCAAGGTTGGGACGTTGGACCTACCGGACCTGGATATTTATGCACGGTCCACAGAGGCAGAGCTGCTCCATCTTTATGAACCGGACGGAGGGATCTTCATCGCGGAGAGCCCTAAGGTCATCTGCCGTGCTCTGGATGCCGGATGCCGCCCTATCTCTCTTTTGGCTGAGCCGAAACAGCTGGAAGGGGAAGGCCGCGAGGCTCTGTCCCGCTGCGGCCAGGTCCCGGTCTATGTGGCCGCACCCGAGGTCTTGTCCCAGATCACCGGCTATCCCCTTACCCGGGGCATGCTGTGCGCCATGCACCGCCCGCCCCGTCCTTTGGCGGCGGCCCTCTGCGCCCATGCCCGCCGGATCGTAGTTCTGGAAAATGTCATGAACCCCACCAATGTAGGCGCGATCATCCGTTCTGCGGCCGCCCTGGGCATGGATGCCGTGCTGCTGGCCCCGGGATGCAGCGATCCCCTATATCGCCGCGCCATCCGGGTGAGCATGGGCACCGTCTTCCAGATCCCCTGGACCTATGACCCGGCTCCCCTCTCTACCCTCCGGGGGCTGGGGTTTAAGACGGCTGCTATGGCATTATGTGACCGGTCGGTCAGCATCGATGACCCGGCTCTGCTGGCGGAAGAAAAGCTGGCCGTTTTTCTGGGGGCGGAAGGGGATGGATTATCCCCTTCCACCATCGCCGCCTGTGACTATACGGTGCGGATCCCCATGTCCCATGGCGTGGACTCCCTGAACGTGGCCGCCGCCAGCGCGGTGGCGTTCTGGCAGCTGCGTGTATGAGGATGGACATAGGCGAGTGCGCGGTGACGTTATGGCGACTCCCTCCCGGAGCAGATCCTTGGCCGATCTGTGAAAAGCAAAAATGCTCGCAAAAAGGTTTTCTTTTCTGACAACTGGTCGATATATCTAGTAAGGAGAACTAAAAAAATTTCTTACTAGAAAGGGGCTTACATGAAGGTTTCCGCAAGAAACTGGCAGCCGCAGACTGCCAACAGCCTTTATAGAGCCGCCGGGGCCAGGGAGGGCGCGGGCCGGCTGGATAAAAACGGAGGGGCGACCCCTCTGCAGGAGGATCCTGGGCAGACCGGTCTGTCCGATGGGCAGGTGCGCGGACAGGACCAGCCCGGACAGGAGCCGTTGGGACAGGCCGGGGAAGAGGAGGATATGGAGCTGCTGGGCCGCTATCTGGAGAAGCTCAAGGAGCAGGCAGCCAAGAGCCAGGGCGCTGGTGCCGGGAAGGATAGGATGAAGTCTTCCACACCGGACGACTCGGTGGGACAGCTGGCATCGGAGCTGGCCCGGGCAGAGACCAGGATCGACGTGCAGCTGGTATCCTCCAAGGCCATGCGCGCGCTGGCGAACTTGAAGATGTCGTCTATGTCCTGCGATGAAAAGGATAAGAAAAAGATCCAGCAGATGATCCGGCGCATGGAAAAGCTCATGAAACGTATCCAGAAAAAGCTGGAGCATCTGGGGAAGGAAGAACAGCTGGAGAACCAGCAGCGAAAGGCAGAAAAGAAGAAGGAAGAACAAAAGGCTAAGGAGATCCGGGAGGAGCTGCGGGGCAGGCGGAACAAGCGCCGCAGGGAGGAACGGAGATACGCGTTAAAAGAGCTGGCCGAGGACGGGAAGAACGCGGCCCAGGAGACCGTCGCCGCCATAGCCGACGCATACGCGCCCTCCTCTCCTGCTCCCTCCGGGACAGGGAGCGCCGCCGTGGCTCCCTCTGGGGTGGATCTGTCCGGCGTTTCCGCCGATATGGTGTCGGTGGAGGGTGTTTCTGTGGATATATCCGTCTGACGGCCGGATAGAGCTGCTGTCAGAGCGGACCTTAAGGATGGCAGTATGCAGGATGTGATCAGAGCGGACTAGTCAAGGCAGCCGCAGGATGGGAGGTATCGGATCCTCCTGCTCTGCGGCTGCCTTATCTGTTTTCTGCTATGACATGACCCTGGACATGTGAGGGGCGGAGCCTGCCCACATCTATGCGCATACAGGTATGGAGGTTCTGTACACAAAGAGCATCAAGCGGTGACCGCCAGCAGGATGGGGACCGTGAACACGCAGAGCACCGTGGTCAGGATGATCGCGGCGCTGCAGGTGGTACAGTCCATCCCTTTTTGCGTCCCTAGGATCAGGGGCATATTGCCGATGGGCATCCCGAACATGATCATGCATAAGGGGATCAGGGGCGCGGTACCCGGCATCAGCCTAAGGAGCGGCAGCATCAGCAGGGGCAGTATGAGCAGCTTGACGATCGAAAAGATGTAGAGCCGCGGGTGGCCGAAGATCTGCTTTAAGTCGGAATTAGCCAAAGCGAAGCCCACCGCCACCAGCGCCAGGGGCGAGGTGACATTTCCCAGATAAGAGACGGAGGTCTTGAGGAAATCCGGGAGCTGGATCTCAAAGATGATCATCAGGAGCGCCACCGGCCCGGAGATCGTGCCTGGGTTCAGCATCCCCTTTAAGGCGGAGGCTGAAAAGCCGCCGTTCATCAATGCGATCCCATAGGTGTAAAAGACCACGTTGTAGATCATCATGAACTCGGTCACATAGATCACGTATTCCGGTCCCAGGACGCTGGTGACCACAGGGATCCCGATGAAGCCCAGGTTGGAAAAAACGAACATCATCTGGAAAATCCGCTGCTGGTCCTTATCCTTATCGAAAAGGGGGGATAAGAGCATCCCGGCCAGGATAAAGAACAAGAACATCCCCACAGCGATCAGGCTCACGGTCCCCAGAGTGTCCAGGGAGATCATCCCGATCGCATTGGCTGCATTGGAGATCAATAGTAAAGGGTTGAACACATTGACTAACATCCTGGACATCTGTTTGTTCGTATGGGCATCCAGCATGCCGGACTTCGTAAAGAAATAGCCGGTCCCGATCATGATCAGGAGCGCCAACATCTGAAAAAATACCGTAAAGATCGCCATCTTCTTCTCTTCTCTTTTCTTTTGTCGTGGGGCTGTGAGATATCACGGCAGCGCCGAGTTTAAGGGAGCCTGCTATAAAGAGCTCTCTATAGGAGCTCCCAGTTCCCGATCCGCCTGACGGACCCCCGCTCTACCAGTTTGACCGGGAGGATCCAGTCCCGTGTCTTTTTCCCCTTGATCAGACAGGACAGGGCGTCCACGGCCATCTGCGCCTTCTGCTCGATATCCTGGTGCATGGTGGTCAGCTTCGGCTGGGCTAAGTCCGCGTACAGCAGGTCGCTGAAACCGGCTACAGAGATATCCTCTGGTATCCTTAAGCCCATATCACGCAGGATGGTAAAGGCCTCCAGGGCATACAGGTCCGAGGAAAAGAACAGAGCGGTCTGCTCTCGGATCAGCCCCTGCTGCTGCTTTAGCTGCGCCATCCGCTCTCCATACCCGCCGGTGATGAGCAGATGCTGCCGGTCTGATACAGGGACATGGTTTTTCTGCAGTGCCTTCTGGAAGCCCAGCCAACGCTGGCGGCTGGATCCATGCTCATCATCTGAGATCATCAAGATCTTGCGGTGCCCCATAGAGAGCAGGTAATTCCCCATCTGATACCCCCCGCCAAAGTCATCGGTCATGATATTGATGTAGTCCGACCGGTCGCCCAGATACGCGTCCAGGGATACCATGGGCTTATCACAGAGCTGGTGGAGCTGATGGAGGCGGTCCGTCTGCAGATCGCAGGCGATCAGACCATCTAAGTTCCAGGACTTGGTCTGCTGGATGATCTCTTCTGTATCCGATAAGCTCAGCAGGAGCATATACTGCCCCTTTTCCCGGATATACCGGTCCAGATAGCCGATCAGCAAACTATAGTAGGGATCGGCAAGGGCGGGCTCACCAGAAGCATTTTTACCTGTAAGGATCACACCGATCACGTTGGACCGTTTCTGTGCCAGCATCAGACCGCTCATGCTGGGGACATAGCCCATCTCTTTGATCGCTGCCTCGATCTTCTTTCGGGTCTCCTCTGAGACCCTCTGTGCTTTTCCGTGGATCACATTGGACACGGTGGCGGTGCTGACGCCTACATGATCCGCGATATCTTTGATCCTGACCATTCTCTCTCCTAAACGCTCAAGGCTGCATCTGTTCCAATTTCTGTACGATCCGTACCAGAAGCTGCGAGACCTTTTCCATAGATTGGATACAGACGAACTCGTAGGGTCCATGGAAGTTATGGCCGCCTGTACAGAGATTGGGGCAGGGAAGGCCCATATAGGACAGCCTTGCGCCATCTGTACCGCCTCGGATCGGACAGATCCTTGGCTGGATCTCAAGCTCTTCCATGGCGGACTGAGCAAGATCGATCAGATACATGTGGTCCTTTAGCATTTCTTTCATATTGTAGTAGGAATCCACCAGCTCGACCTCTATGGTCCCGGCCCCGTATTTTCCGTTGAGGAAATCGGCTGTCCGCTGGAACTGGGCTTTTTTAAAGTCAAACCGGGCCCGGTCGTGATCGCGGATGATATAGTCGAATGTCGCTCCTGCCACATCCCCGCTCATCTGGACCAGATGATAAAACCCTTCATAGCCTTCTGTATACATGGGATTTTCAAAAACCGGGAGCATGGATTGAAATTCCATCCCGATCAAGGCCGCATTTTTCATCGCGCCTTTTGATGAACCGGGGTGGATGCTCTTCCCATGGACATGTACTCTCCCGCTGGCCGCATTGAAATTCTCATATTCCAGCTCGCCGAGAGCGCCGCCGTCTATCGTAAAGGCTACATCCGCGCCAAAGGCATCTACGTCAAAGCCATCCGCGCCCTTCCCCACCTCTTCATCCGGGGTAAACCCGATGCAGATCTGTCCGTGCAAGATCTTCTGGTGCGCCAGCAGATACTCTGCGGCTGCCATGATCTCCGCCACGCCGGCCTTGTCATCAGCCCCTAACAGCGTGGTCCCGTCTGTGACGATCAGATCCTTTCCAATATACGCCAAAAGCTCGGGGAACTCGGCGGGGTCTAAAAAAAGCCTCTGTTCCTCATTTAAACAGATCCGCCCCCCATCATAAGCGGTTATCCTCTGCGGTCTTACCTCATGCCCGGAAAATGCAGGGGAAGTATCCATATGGGCGATCAGACCCAGGGAGGGGACGCTTTTCGTGGTATTGGCAGGGATCCTTGCCATCACATAGCACTGGTCGCTCACACGTACATCCGAAGCCCCCATCTCCTCCAGCTCTTTTGCCAGGAAACGGGCCAGAGCGAACTGTTTTTCTGTGCTGGGGAGCTGCTCCACTTCATCGGCGGACTGGGTATCATAAGAAACATAACGCAAAAAACGATCGACTACTGAAGACATGATGCATTTCTCCTTTTTTCTTGGTCTCACTTTTTGGTATAGGGTTTACATAAAAAAATTATGTCAACTCATCTCGCCGGATACGGATGATCTGGATGGTGATGAGTCGGTCAAAGGCTATTGTAACACATCAAGGATATTCTGTCCAATGCTGTCAGGGATTTTTGTCAGAAAGTGCGTCGGACTGTAACAGTTCAGGTAGGTCTGCGCGTTTGCTGCGCTGACCGTAAGAAAGCGTGGTGGCCGCAAGCATCCGGCCCATCGCGTAGCGATCTT
>CAJUFE010000049.1 GCA_910585635.1 uncultured Lachnospiraceae bacterium
CCCTTGACTATCTGATGTCAGAACGATATTTTGAACCGTCTGCTATGGACAGCTATTTTGAAAAGCAGGATAAGCCGACTGTATTTCTTGTGTTGGGAAAGGAAGTTGTCGTTGATGATGAACGGTTAGCAAAGGCATTATCGAGATTGCCGCAGTTACGACAGGAAGTCCTGCTATTGTATTACTTTGTTGGTTATCGTGATGAAGCTATCGGCAGATTGTACGGGCGTTGCAGAAGTACGATAAACAGTCGGAGAAATGTTGCACTGAAACAGTTACGGAAAGAATGGGAGAGATTGGAACATGAGGAACAAGAAACTGATACCTTTTGAGGTAATCGAACGAGCCGTAGCCGGAGAACCGGAAGCGGTAGACGCGGTATTGCGGCACTACACCGCACACATCAAATACCTGTCTATGTATAAGGGGTATATCAATGACGATACACAGGACAGATTAAAGGCAAAGCTGGTTGAAGCCATATTGAAATTCCGTTTTGACCGGTAATAGGTAGCAAAGACAGGAAAAGCTGTCAAGGGTAAACTTTGCGCTACGCGCCCTTGACAGTTTTTCCTGTCTTTGCTGTTGGGCAGTCAAGAGGGCGAAATCAGCAGACTGCTTTCGCCCTCAATTTATTATGGGGATTGTTACGCAGTAGAGGTTATTTTGTCCTTGATTTATGCGGCTTTGTGAGCATTGAAATGACGGGACAAGGGTTTTATATGTCTGCCCTCAAAAATGGCGTTCCATTGCGTAACAGAAATGAAAAACAATTATTTTTAACTTCATTTTTTAAATCATGTATGGTAGATAACCTGTTTTACAAATCGTTATATAAATATAGTGCTTTTATTATCCTAAATAATTGTATATAAACTGGAATTCAAATAAGATTTCTTTTAATTTAGAACAACAATATTGCATATAATGCAATAAATTTACAAGAATATATTGACTTATACAAGAAAAGTGGTAAAATATAGTAGAAAGGAGCGTGTAAACATGACAAAAAGTGCAAGAATACAAGAAAAAATTATAGAGTTTCTTGCAGACGGATGTCCGCATACTGTACAAGAAATAAAGAGTTTCCTAGTGCGAGTTGGAATTTCTGATTATTCAGAAGGACAGTTTTCCGGTTCAATAAACACATTACTTAGAAACAAGTCTATTAAAAAGATGGACAGAGGAATTTACGTTATAAACCAAAATCAAGGGGGTATATCTTTTATGAAAACATGTTTTGTAGTATCGCCTATTGGAGATGTAGGAAGTGAAACAAGAATCAATGCGGACAAGCTATTCAAGTATATTATTAGTCCTGTTTGTGAAAGTTGTGGTTTTGAAGCAGTGCGTGTAGACCAAATTAACGATTCAGATTCAATTACACAAACTATTATTGATAAGCTTTTATCGTCAGAACTTGTCATAGCTGATATTTCTGGTCATAACCCAAATGTATTTTATGAAATGGGATATAGAAAATGTACGGACAGACCTATCATTCATCTTAAGAAAAAGGGAGAGAGCATACCGTTTGACGTAAATACAGTAAGAACTTTTGAATATGATTTAACTGATTTGGATAATGTAGAGGAAACCAAAAAGCGTTTAGAGCAAACAATAGGAACATTTTCTTTTGAAATTCAAGATAATACGCTTGGACAAGATGAAGAACAAAGCAGGCAGATATTTTCTCAAGGTATTCTTACTATGTTATACCAAATTCAGGATTCTATTACTGAATTAAAAGAACAAATAAGCAAAAAAGATACAGAAACTATTCAAGCAATAATGCAAACCAGTTTAAATAATGTGCAAAAGGAAGAATCTACAGATACGATTATGATGAAAATGCTGTTACCAGAATTGCTTAAAAACCCAGAATCATTTCAAAATCTTATGCAGATGGCAGAAATAGCCAGTAAATCGAAAAAATGAATAAAGACGAGTGGAAAGCGATATGAGCTTTTCACTCGTTCTTTATTTGCACCCTGTTTGTCAGCGTTAATGATAAGTTATTGTAAATACTTCCTTATCACCGTAAAACTAAGGGTTCAGCGGATTTGGGGTGGAAATGGATGTGTGTTTTTGTTTCCGTAGAGCGACTGTGAGGGAACTGATTTACCCAGGGGGATAGGCTTTGGATAGAGCGAGAGTTATCTTTTGGCGAAAGTCTATTATTTGGCAAAACAGATAAAGCGAGAGAATATATGCATTTGAACATTAAAAAAATAAAATAAGTTTTTAGGGAAAGTCTGGCATTACATTTTTCTTGAATGAAATGTAATGCCGCTTTTCTTTGGACTAGCCGTTGTTTGAAAGACAAGACTCTGTATTTCAAATTATGTTTTCGAATTGAAAAATTCACTTTTACGTGATATACTTATCTTATATTTACTGATAGGAAAATGGAGGCATGGCATGGCAGTCAGCTATAAGAAATTATTCCATTTATTAATAGAGAAAGATATGACGAATGCACAGTTGCAGCAGGAAGCTGGTTTTTCTGCAAATATCATTACACGATTGAAGCGAGGTGGGTATATTTCTCTCGAAAGTGTGGAAAGTATCTGCCGTGTTTTGAACTGTGGCGTGGACGATATTTTGGAATTTATCCCGGAGGATAACGGAGGAAAAGAGAATGGTTGATACAAAAAAGGAACAAGAGCGTGATGAACTGCATCGCGCAATTTGGGCAATTGCAGATGAACTGCGGGGAGCAGTAGATGGATGGGACTTTAAAAATTATGTTCTTGGAACAATGTTCTATCGATATATTTCTGAAAATTTGTGCAATTACATAAACAATGGTGAGGTAGATGCAGGCAATACTGATTTTGATTTTGCCAAAATGCCGGATGAGGATGCGGAAGAGGCACGAGACGGATTGGTAGAAGAAAAAGGATTTTTTATTTTGCCAAGCGAGTTGTTCTGCAATGTTCGTGCCAACGCTGCAAATGATGAGAATTTGAATGAAACACTGGAGCGTGTATTCCGTCATATTGAGGAATCAGCGAAAGGCAGTGAGGCTGAGAGTGATTTTGCAGGACTGTTCGATGATTATGATGTTAACAGCAATAAATTGGGTTCTACCGTTGCAAAGCGTAATGAAAAACTCGTGAAATTGCTGAATGGTGTGGGTGAAATGAATCTCGGAGATGTCAAAGATCATTCCATTGATGCTTTTGGTGATGCATATGAATACCTTATGACGATGTATGCATCCAATGCCGGAAAGTCTGGTGGTGAATTCTTCACTCCGGCAGATGTGTCTGAACTGCTTACACGGCTTGGGACTGTGGGAAAAACAGAAATTAATAAAGTATATGATCCGGCCTGCGGTTCAGGTTCTCTGCTCTTGAAAGCTGAGAAAATTCTCGGTAAGGATGCCATCCGCAATGGTTTCTACGGACAGGAAATTAATATTACTACCTACAATCTGTGCCGTATCAATATGTTCTTGCATGATGTAGGATTTGATAAATTTGATATTGCCTGTGAGGACACTCTCATTAGTCCGCAGCATTGGGATGACGAGCCGTTTGAACTGATCGTTTCCAATCCCCCATATTCTATCAAATGGGCAGGGGATGAGAATCCGCTTCTGATCAATGATCCGCGTTTTGCTCCTGCGGGAGTGCTGGCACCGAAGAGTAAAGCAGATATGGCATTTATCATGCACAGCTTGTCGTGGCTTGCATCAAATGGCACGGCTGCCATTGTATGCTTTCCGGGCATTATGTATCGTGGCGGTGCGGAACAGAAAATCCGTAAGTACCTGATTGATAACAACTATGTGGATTGCGTGATTCAGTTGCCAAGTAATCTGTTTTTTGGTACTTCGATTGCGACTTGTATCATGGTAATGAAAAAGAACAAAGCGGATAATAAGACGCTGTTCATTGATGCAACAAGCGAATGTGTGAAGGTTACGAACAATAATAAGCTGACATCAGAAAATATAGAGCGTATTGTGGATGTGTTTGCAAAACGTGAAGAGGTCGAGCATTTTGCACATCTGGCAAGCTACGAGGAAGTGTCTGGCAACGATTACAATTTATCGGTGTCCACATATGTTGAAGCAGAGGATACCAGAGAGAAAATCGATATTGTGAAGCTAAATGCAGAAATAAAAGAAATAGTGGCGCGTGAACAGATTCTTCGTGATGAAATTGATAAGATTATCGCAGAAATCGAGGTGTAAATGATAATTCGACTGGTTCAGGATATAAGAAAGGCATTGGAAAACGAACTATATTTTGTAGCATTAAGTTCTGCACTCACCTTGCCAGACATCTGTGGTAAGGCTGCGTATCCAACAGAGCGAAGCAGCAGAAAACGATACATTTTATGGTATGACGAAGAAATAGGTAAATATGGAAAGAATTCAGAAGATAAAGATGATATGCCGGAGAGGTAATTTATAGTTTACGCTGTTCGTTGTTACACGAAGGAAATCCCAATATGAAAAATGACAGTTTACGAACTAATCAACCTATAAATCATTTTTCGTTGGTTATTGAAAAAGCTAAACCGCTTGATATTTATTCAGATGCTAGCGCTATAACTCAATTTGGAAATGAACAGAGACGTGAATATAGGATGAATGTTAGAAGAATATGCATGATTTTATGTAATGTAGCAGAAGCCTATTATAAAGAGAATAGAGATAAATTCCATTTCAATTATGAAATTATTGATTGGGACGAAGTTACATCACATTTGCCGCCAATAGATATGGAGAAAGTTTTTGCAGAGCTGGCTAAAAGTGATAATGAATTTTTTCAAGGAAGGAAAATGGGCGAAAATGAATAGAATAGACGAATTAATAAAAGAATATTGTCCAGATGGTGTGGAAATACGTTGCCTTGAGGATTGTTGCAATTTGCTTGACAAAAAGCGAAAACCAATAACAAAAGCTTTTCGTGAAGCTGGAGAATATCCCTATTATGGGGCTAATGGTGTTCAAGATTATGTGGCAAATTATATTTTTGATGGTACTTTTGTTTTGGTTGGTGAAGATGGAAGTGTTATTACGAAATCAGGAACACCTGTTGTAACATGGGTAAAAGGAAAAATATGGGTAAACAATCACGCCCATATTATTGAAGAAAAAGATGGTGTCATACTACGCTACTTATACCATTATCTTCAGACGATAGATGTAACATCGTTGATTCATGGAAATATTCCTAAATTGACGGGAGGAGATTTTAAAGCGTTGAAGATCGCCGTACCTCCTCTGGAGGTACAACGTGAAATAGTCCATATTTTAGACTCTTTCACGTTACTTACAGCCGAGCTTACAGCCGAGCTTACAGCTCGGAAGAAACAGTACAATTTTTACAGAGACACTTTAATACAAAAACAGTGCAAATCTGAAAAAGTTAAACTGAATACTATTTGCAAAATTTATGATGGAACACATCAAACACCGAAATATACTAACAATGGAATACCATTTGTGAGTGTAGAAAATATTGATGATTTATATGGAACGCAAAAGTTTATTTCACCTGAAGCTTATGCAAAATATAAAATCAGGCCACGCATAGGTGACGTATTTATGACAAGGATTACTGCAGGGATTATCGGAAAATGTACGGTGGTGGATCGTGATGATGATTTGGCCTATTATGTTTCGCTTGCTTTGTTGCGTCCGAACGCGGATATTCTTGATAGCAGGTATTTAAAGTACTATCTGGAAAGCAGTTGGGGACGAAAAGAATTAAATAAATGGATTTTGTGGGATGCAACACCTACAAAAATAAACAAAGATGATATTGGCAGAGTGCTTATTTCACTTCCACCGCTTGATACGCAAAAAAGGTTGGTACAAGTGATTGAGCATTTTGATGCTATCTGTACTAGTCTGAATATTGGCTTGCCAGCCGAAATTGAAGCACGCCAGAAGCAATATGAATATTATCGAGATTTACTCTTGACATTTGCTGAAACTGGCAGCACACTCGTGACAGACAGACAGACAGACAGACAGACAGACAGACAGACAGACAGACAGACAGACAGAGCTGAGCGCGATTAAGCTCATTCAGTATGTGTTTGGATATGTTACACTGCCGATGGGAAGCTTATTTGATTTCCGTAATGGATTGAGTAAGGGAAAGGATTTTTTTGGCTCGGGAATTCCTTTTATCAGATATACGGATGTTTATAATAACAGGTTTCTTAAAAAAGAAGATATTACTGCATTGGTTGAATGCACTCCTGCCGAAATTGAAAAGTTGGGAGTTCATCGTGGAGATGTATTTTTTACCAGAACATCAGAGACAGCAGAGGATGTGGGTTGGTCATCAGTAATGCTTGATGATATTGGTGATTGTGTATTTAATGGATTTACCATTAAGGCAACTCCAAAAACAAATTATTTGTTGCCGGAATATTGTGCATTTTGTTTTGCAACTGAAGATTTCAGAAAGTATGTTACAAGCCATTGTGCATTTACAACCAGAGCGTCCTTAGTGGGAAAAACGATAGCAGAGTATCAGCTTGCGATTCCGAGTATAGAAAAACAGCAGGAGATTGTAAATGCGTTAAATAAATTTCATAGCCTTTGCAATGACCTGTCCACAGGACTTCCGGCAGAGATCGAAGCACGTCAGAAACAATACGAATATTATAGGGATAAGTTGTTATCTTTCAAAGAATTACAAAAGTAAAGGGGCGAAGAGATGCCGTACTTTAACATTGTAGCGGAGACATCAGAGAATACCGTTGTCACAGAATATGAGCCTGTCAAGAAGTGTTCTGGCAGTTACCAGAGCGAAGCGGAACTGGAACAGGAGTTTATCCGTCTGCTCTGTGAACAGGGATACGAATATCTGCCTATTCATACGGAGAAAGGCCTGATTGCTAATCTCCGTAAGAAATTAGAGGAACTGAACAGCTATCAGTTTTCGGACACAGAGTGGGATGACTTTTTCAAAAATGCCGTTGCCAATTCCAATGAGCATATCGTGGAAAAGACCCGGAAGATACAGGAAGATAATGTTCAAGTCCTGACCCGTGATGATGGTTCTTCCAAGAATATTACACTTATAAATAAAAAGAACATCCATAATAACAGGTTGCAGGTAATCAACCAGTACAAGGTGAATGCTGCCCAAGGCAGCAGAGAGGGCAACCTGGGCTGTGTGATTGGCACAGACAACAGCGCAAAGCATGATAACCGCTATGATGTTACGATTCTTGTCAATGGTCTGCCTCTTGTACATATTGAGCTGAAACGTAGAGGAGTAGCCATCCGCGAGGCATTCAACCAGATCAACCGCTATCAGAGGGATTCTTTCTGGGCAGGATGCGGACTGTATGAGTATATTCAGATTTTTGTTATTTCCAATGGAACGAATACGAAATATTATTCCAACAGTACCAGACGGAATGCGGAAAAAGAGCATGAGAAAAAAGGAGCGAGTAAAACCAAGACCAGTAACAGTTTTGAGTTTACCTGTTTTTGGGCAGATGCCAATAACCGTGTTATTCCGGATCTGATTGATTTTACAAAGACCTTTTTCGCAAGGCACACGATTCTGAATATTCTTACGAAGTACTGCGTTTTTACGTCCGAGGATATGCTGATGGTTATGCGTCCGTACCAGATTACAGCTACGGAACGAATCCTCAATCGTATCGAAATTGCCAATAATTATAAGAAATACGGCAGTGTCGAGGGTGGTGGTTACATCTGGCATACCACAGGTTCCGGTAAAACGCTGACTTCATTTAAGACCGCAAGGCTTGCATCGAAGTTGTCGTATATTGATAAGGTGCTGTTTGTGGTTGATCGAAAAGATCTGGATTATCAGACCATGAAAGAATATGACCGCTTTGAAAAGGGCGCTGCCAATAGCAATACTTCGACTACCATATTAAAACGTCAGTTGGAAGACCAAGATGCGCATATTATTATTACTACAATACAGAAACTGGCTACTTTTATAAAAAAGAATCCGGGGCATGAAGTGTATATGAAGCACATCGTCATTATTTTTGATGAATGTCACCGCAGCCAGTTCGGAGATATGCACGCGGCTATTGTAAAGAACTTTAAGAAATACCATCTGTTCGGATTTACAGGAACACCGATTTTCTCCGTAAATTCTGGCAGAGCAAAGAATCCGGAGTTCTTTACTACAGGACAAACCTTTGGAGATCAGCTTCACAGCTACACAATTGTGGATGCTATCAACGATAAAAATGTCCTTCCATTTCGAGTAGACTATATTAAGACGATGGATACGGATGAGGAAATCACAGATGAGATGGTCTGGGATATTAACCGGGAGAAGGTTATGATGGCTCCTGAGCGTATCCGTATCGTGACGCGGTATATATTGGAACATTTTGACCAGAAGACTTACCGTGGAGATAAAACCTACATATACAATACATTGACTAATATTGCAGAGGTAGCGTCTGCGGGGCGTGATGAAGTGGAGGAGATTAAGCGGAAACAGCGTATCAGCGGGTTCAATTCTATCTTTGCAGTATCGAGCGTACCGATGGCAAAATTGTATTATCAGGAATTCAAGAAGCAGATGGCTGCAGACCCGACCAAGAAACTGCGCATTGCGACCATATTCAGTTATGGTGCAAATGAAGAAGAGTCAGACGGCATTTTAGATGAGGAAAATTCTGAGGATACTTCCGCTCTTGATCAGTCGTCCAGAGATTTTCTGGAAGATGCAATCAAGGACTATAATGAAATGTTCCATACAAGCTATGATACCTCCAGCGAAAAGTTTCAGAATTACTATAAAGATGTGTCGCTTCGTATGAAGAATAAGGAATTGGATATCCTGATCGTAGTAAATATGTTCCTTACAGGTTTTGACGCCACAACTATGAATACGCTGTGGGTGGATAAGAATCTGAAGATGCACGGTTTGATACAGGCATTCTCCCGTACCAATCGTATCTTGAATTCCATTAAAACCTTTGGAAATATTGTTTGCTTCCGTAATCTGCAAAAGCGTGTGGACAGCACCATTTCCTTGTTTGGGAATAAGAATGCCGGAGGTATTGTTCTGCTGCAGAGTTTTAAGGATTATTACTATGGTTATGAGTCTGTCGATGGAAAGCAGATGCCGGGATATGTGGACCTGATGGAAGAATTGAATCATAATTTTCCGCTGTCAGAACTGCAAATTGTCGGAGAGCAGAACCAGAAAGACTTTATTGCGCTGTTTGGCGCAATTCTCCGTATGCGGAATCTCTTGATTTCTTTTGATGAGTTTAAGGGCAATGAACTGATTTCCGAGCGTGATTTGCAGGATTATCTCGGACGCTATCAGGATTTGCGGGATGAATGGAAGCGTAAACGTCAGGAGAGTACGGACATCACAGATGATGTGGTCTTCGAAATTGAGCTGATTCGGCAGATAGAGATCAATATTGATTATATACTTATGCTCGTAAAGAAGTACCATGATACCCACTGTGAAGATAAGGAAGTGCTGATAACTATCAACAAGGCAATTGACGCTAGCCCGGAACTGCGGAGCAAGAAAAAACTCATAGAAACTTTTATTGCAGGAATCAATGACGTAGATGATGTTATGAATGAGTGGCATGAGTTTGTGGTGGAACAGCGCGAACGCGATCTTGATACGATTATTGCAGAAGAAAAACTGAAGCCGGAAGATACCCGGAAGTTTATGGAGAATGCGTTTCGGGATGGAGAAATTAAAACAGCCGGGACAGACATAGATAAGCTCATGCCTCCGATCTCCCGCTTTGGCGGCGGTGGCAGGGCGAAGAAAAAACAGGGTGTTATTGATAAGTTGAAGACATTTTTTGAAAAATATTTTGGCATTGGCGGTTCTGCACCCTTTACCGAACCGAGACATAAGGTGATCACTTATGACTTTGATAGACAGGAGACGTTGTCGATGGTAGCAGAATCCAAAACGCCATACGGAGAAAAATAAATCCTAAATGTGAAAAATTTTGCTGTGCCATTTACAGTGACGTTACAGTGTCAATGCAGTGACATTCTTAAAGACATTTATTTTGAAATGTGATAAAATGAGCGTTAGCGTAACATAGGGAGTTTTGCTCGCTTTTGGCGAGTGTAGAATGCCGATTATGCCGGAGGCATGATATACTACATTAAGAGGGAGGCACAACAGACAATGAATTTAGGAAAAGAATCGGAAACATTGGAATTCAAAAAAACTACTGGCGAATTGAAAGAGGCTATGATTTCGATTTCCTCTATTTTAAATAAGCATGGAGTTGGAACTTTATACTTTGGCGTTAAGCCGAATGGGGATGTGGTTGGACAGGATGTGTCGGAATCATCACTTCGGGATGTGTCCAGATTTGTATATGAATTCATAAAACCACAGATATATCCTATGATACAGGAAGAGGTTCTGGATGATCGCCATGTGATCAAGATAGAGTTTCATGGGGAGGATTATCCTTATTCTGCTGCGGGAAGATATTATCTGAGGACAGCGGATGAGGATCGGGAGGTAACACCTGCAGAACTCAGGCAGTTCTTTATAGCAAATGAATATAAGGAAAAATGGGAGAAAACAAAATCACAATGTCTCGCAAAGCAGATTGATAAGGCAACTGTAAAGACCTTTTGCGAAAGGTCAGTTTCCGCAGGACGCTTAGTGGATGGAAGATACACAGTACAGACCGTGTTAAAAAGGTTCGGATTTGTGGATGGAGACTATTTGACCAATGCCGGGAATGTTTTGTTTGGGAATTCGCATCCAGTGACTTTAAAAGCAGCCGTTTTTGCGACGGATGAAAAACTTACATTTTTGGATATGCAGATGTATGAGGACAATATTTTAAACCTTCTTGGAATAGCGGAAAAATATATTTTGAAAAACATAAATTGGAAAAGTGAGATTGTCGATATGGAGAGGGCGGAAATCCCGGAAATTCCAGTTGCGGCTGTGAGGGAGATTTTAGCGAACAGTTATGCCCATGCGGTGTATAATGGCAGCACATATCATGAAATCTGCGTACATCCGGGTAAAGTTACCCATATACAGTCCGGGATCTTTTGCGAGTACATATAGTCCGGAAGATTATATCAACAAGAACCTACAGTCTTCTATACGGAATGCCGCGATTTCAAAAATTTTATACTTGAATAAGTCAATTGAACAGTTTGGGAGTGGATTTAAGCGTATTAATAGTTTGTGTAAGGACGCGGGGGTAAAGTATTCATATGAATTTTCAGACAATGGATTTACATTTGTTTTTTACAGAAAAACAAAAAATGTTTCTGTACGTCAGAATGGAAATGAAATGGATGGCACTGTAAATGGCATTGAAGGTGTCACTGTAAATATTTCTTTGAATAAAAATGAGCGGGCGGTATATTATCTGCTTGAAAAGAATCCTTATTACACAAGAAAGGAACTGGCAGATGCTACATCTAAATCATTGAGAACGATCCAACGGACATTGGATTCTCTACGAAAGAAAGAGTTAATAGAAAGAATCGGGAGCGACAAATCAGGATATTGGGAGGTTAAAAATTAACGTCAAATTACGAGAAAAAGGAAGTTGATAAAAGAACAAATGTTCTATATAATAAATATAGGTTCGTTACCAAAGACTATATTATGTTAAACAGATAAACTAATCTTAAGGTTTGGTCAGTTTGACTTTCCCTTAGCTGGCCTTCAATATTATTATGGAGGCCATAATGTGGTTATAAAAATTGAAGTGGATGGTTTTAAATTTGAAAATGGCATCGAGCCTCCGTATTTGAATAGAAATTGGCTAATGCATGGTCGAATGAACAGAAGAGTTGAAAATATGAATGCATTCAGATTTTAAATGCATTGAGTGTTGTTGAATTCATGTTTGTGGATAGTTATTTAAAAGATAGGATTGAATCATAGAGGGATATATTCCACACCACTTGGGCGTACAAACTAATACCGAGCGAAGCGTGGTTGGGGCGAATACCCCGCTCCTGCGAAACTGGGGGCAAATGCTATTGTGGCATTTGAGTACTTGCGTTGGGGACGTTTATAAAGAAAGTAAAGGGAATAAATAAAAAAAGACATTTTGATTGTTGATAGATTAGGGAGTTTGTCCAATGAAAAGAATTAGCGAAAAACAAATCCTAATAGCATTTTTTGACATATTGGGGACATCACAATTATTAAATACTGGGGAATTTCATAAGGTTTATGACTATTATTCAGATATGATTAAATTATGCAATGATAATTATACCCCTATTACTGTTTGTAATCCTTTATTTGGTAAGAGAGAATTGTTAGGCGATTTGAATGGTGTAATGGCTGATTTAGCTGATTTTGATACTCCATATCACATTATTAACTATGATTTGAGCCATGCGTTTTTTAGCGATACATTTTTGCTTTGGATAGAAATTGATTCATTTTTAAGACCACTGATTGGTGGCTTTTTAGAGAAATGCAGTATTGTTTTTTGTGAAGCACTAAAGAGGGGAATCCCTCTGCGAGGTACAATCTCTGTTGGAGCCTCTATAATGGATGAAGAAAATCACATTTTTCTTGGGAAACCTTTAGCAGAAGCAGCGAAGGCGGAGCCTCATCAGAAATGGTTGGGTATCACTATTGGTAAATCGATTGTTGATTCAATTGAACAATTTCATCCTATGGATATGGAATATCTTTTGCCATTTTGTAATCATTTGAAATATGATTCAGATCCTTTGCTAAGCAATTTCGTACTCGATTGGTTTACATATTGGAATAACAACGAAGATGCAGATGCTCAAAAAATAATTGAGTCTATGAATACAGAAATAGCATTTGATAATTACTATAAAAACACTCTTTTGTATGTTATGGCTTCTAAACAGCGGTATGCTATCTGAAATGAATATATGATTTGCCAGGATATTGATAAACTTAAGAGACTTTGTGAAATGGGAGAAAATATCGATGAGGCAAAAAAGCTTCTTAGGAGCCAAGGCATAAAATTATTAACTTCAGACAAAATAATGAGAAATATTGAATATATAATAAATAAAAATAAAGCAATATGGTTTAGCGAGAATAATAGAAATATTCTGTCAATGTTTAATAACGGATTTATAGACATTAATGGGGAGAAGATATCGCTTGATCATTTGAAATATTTATATGGATAGAATATACAATAAGTTTTTGATCTATGGGTGGTTGGTTACATAGAAATGTTTTTTGATGAAATAGGTGGGTAAGCATATCCCCCCTAATTGAGGTATGGATCTTTTCGCAAAAGGCTTCAGTTTTGCTATCTAGTATAAGAAGCAACTTTCACCGCAGGAGGGGGATGCAGAAGGGGTGGAGCGGCTGTTCAATGCATACCTGGGCAGGACGATCGGGATCCGTGATACGTTTGTGTGGAGACCCCTTAAAGAAAACTTACCCTCTGGGAAAGCGACCACTAAGGGTCCTAAAAGACAGGACCCAAGTGTCTGCTTTTATCATGGCATCTTATTAGGGATCCTGGGCTTTAAGAGCGGCTGGTATGTGCGGTCCAACAAAGAAGCGGGGAATGGTTACCGCGATATCCAGATCCAGGTGGAGGACGCGGATATCGGGATCATCATCGAAGTGAAATACGCGGAAGATGGGGACTACGATACCGTATGCCAGAAGGCGTTAGAACAGATCGAGGCGGGAGACTATGCCGCGGAGCTGGCGGCAGACGGTCTCCAGAGGATCCTGCGGTATGGGATTGCTTGTTATAAAAAGAGATGTAAGGTGCTCATGGCAAAGCGTTGATCCCCGATCAAAAACAGGAAAGCGGCTTGAACAGAAGTTGCCGCTAAAACAGCACATCATAAAAAATTTTTTCTTTTCATAGAGATGAAATGGTTTTCTTAAGTACCCTTGTGCTATAATGCTCTTACAGACAAACAGACAAAGAAAGCTTACTGGAAACGACAACCAAAGTATACATTGGTTGTCATTTTTTTATTTGGGAGAGATCGACTATATATGGAAGATCTCTCCTTTTTTCTATCGTTTTGTCTATTTTTTCGACCAGATCTCTTACAGTATCTTGCAAAAAACCTCCAGATCTTTCCTTTAAACTCCAGATATCAAGTGTAAACCAACGTATACTTTTGTTTACACATTTCATCGCCCTACAGCAAAAAGGCGATGCTCCCCTAAAGATCCATGGCGCTTTGGACCGGGGGCAGGAGAATGGAGGGGACTTAGATGCAGGGTCGGACAGATGAGGGCTTCTATGCCCGGTTCTTGGGTGGTTTCGCGCTTTATTATAAGGAAAAGGAGATCCTGGTGGGCATGGGGCTCAGGAGCAGACCCGCCCAGTGCCTCCTCCTGCTCTTAAAAGCAGGGGACAGGGGAGTGGAGCGGAAGGAGCTGCTGAGCCTGGTGAAGGCCGTGGGCAATGACCAGAAGAGGCAGCTGAACAACCTTTATCAGCACATGCACGTCCTCCGGGAGACGCTCCCGGACTTAGGCCTGCCCGAGGGCCGGTACATCGTCTTGCGGAAAGGACGTTATTATTTTACCACAGACCATAAGGTAAGGACAGATCTGGATGATCTGGACGGCCTGATCGGACAGCTGAAGGCAGAGGGCCAGACAGGGGAGGAGCGCAGACCGCTGTGCGAGGCATATTGCAGAGGCTACGGCGGGGAACTGCTCCCACAGCTGGCCGGGGAGAGCTGGGTGACCATGGAGGGCGCCTTCTACCAGAGATGGTACACCCGGTGCCTGGAGGAGCTTTGCGGGTCCCTGAAAGCGGAAGGGAAGTACGAGGAGGTATTGGGACTTAGCCGGACGGCCAGCCAGCTCCACCCCTATGACGGCTGGCAGGCCAAGGTGGTAGAGAGCCTGCAGGCATTAGGGCGATATAAGGAGGCCGAGCAGGTCTACCGGGAGACCTTGCAGCTCCTGGGCGGAGGGCTGGGGGCAGGTCTTTTGGACCAGGCTATGGGCGTATATCGGCAGACCCCTAAGCAGGATCCCTTCAGGGCTTCCAGCTTGGTAGGCCTGGAACAGGGCCTGTCGGCGGAGGACACCGGAGCGCCTTACTATTGCAGCTATCCCAGCTTCCAGGATATCTACCGGATCGTCGCCCGGATGGGAGAACGGCAGGAGACGAAAGGCCTGCTGCTGTGTACCTTGCGGGGGCAGCCTTGGAGACCGGCCCGCCGTACGGCAGAGGGCCGGGGCGATGGACCGCCGGACGGCCAGATGGCCAGGAAGATATTGGAGCGGGAGATGGCCAGGCTAAAGCGGGTGCTGGAGGACGGCCTGCGGGTCTGCGACGTATACACCCGGTACAGCGGGAACCAGTACCTGGGGCTTTTGACCGGAGCGGGACCGGAGGATGCAGAGCGGATCCTGGCCCGCTTAGAGCGGGGCTGGCAGATGGCCGGTGAGCGGGATATGCGCCTGGAACTTACAGCGGAAGGGATGGATGACCACAGTGTGGAGGGGGCAGGAGATGGTGAAGGAGACCTTTGTGGTGCATGTCACCAGCCGGGAGAACTCCACCTGGCAGGGACAGGTCACATGGCTGGATGAGAGGGAGACACGGAGCTTTCGCAGCATGCTGGAGCTGATCAAGCTGATGGATGCGGCGATGGAGGAGGAAATGCCGGGATACTAAGGCATGGGCCATTACCGCGGACAGGGATGGGCCTCCGGTGGGACCGGATGACAGGCCATCATAGAGATAGGGAAGGAGAGGAGATCGGTCATGGAAGGAAAGGAAAGGTCGCGCAGGCGCAGAGGGGGCAGGGAAGCCAGACGGCGGATCAGCGCGTTCCTGTCGGTAGTGCTCACCGTAGCCATGACGCTGGACACACCCCTGGGGGTGCTGGGCTTTGGAGCGATGGAAACATTTGCATCTATCGACGACCACAGGTCCGCTACAGGGAGCGACGCAGACGGCAGCAACGTACCGACGGAGGATGGCGGCCATGATGAGCCGGTGGATCTGGGCGAGGGCTGGATGGCGGCAGAGAACGCCGAGTATAGACAGGGGCAGACGCAGGACGTGGACATCTACGTGATCGCCGAGGATAATGACGTGGCTCCGGGGAACACCTCCACCATGCGGCTCTACTTAAAGAACAACACCGGCAGTACGGTGACGGATGGCGTCCTGCATTTTGCCGGGAGCCGGATCAAGAAAGAGGATGGTGCCTTTACCGATATCAGCGGAACAGGCGTATCGTCCACAGATCCATCAGCAGATGGAGCGGATGAGCGGCGGAGCGCTGAGAGCACGGGAGCCGGTGAGGAGCCGGACAGCCTGGGCGGGGAGCGCTTAGATGAGCTGGAAGCCCGAGAGGCAGCGGAGTATGCCAGGGATTTTGGCAAGGACAGTGAGGAGGGAGATCCTTATAGGCTTACCGGCCTCCATTTAGAGCCGGGGCAGCTCCATGAGATCGAGTTCGAGTTTTATACCGACGAACATGCCAGTGACGGCAAGGCTTACGTAGACTTTAAATTCCAGGGCCAGAGCGGGGACGGCACGGTCCGTTCCGACGAGCGGTTCTACTACAGCATCGGCCTGCCCACCGTGGAGGTGGAGCTGTCAGACGGGCAGGCTTTAGAGACCGGGGTAGAGCATGAGCTGTCCATCTGGATGAACGCGCCCAGCTGGGGCGACTATGAGGTGGAAGAGATACATATCCCGGAGGAGGAAGAGACCGCTGGGACACAGACGGGAGTAGATGCCGAGACGAAAGAAGGCACGGCAGAAGGGACGCGGGCAGGAACAGATGCACCGGCCGGGGATGCCGCGGCGGAAGGGACACAGACAGGAGTAGATGCGGCGGTCGGGGATGCCACGGCGGAAGAGACGCAGGCAGGGGCAGATGCACCGGCCGGGGATGCCGCGGAGGCCGGGATGCAGACAGGTGCGGATGCGGAGGATGGAGATACCACAGGATCTGGGATACAGACTGAGGCAGGAGCCGAGCCCCAAGAGTTCACGTCAGGGGAGACCGAAGAGATCGTGATCATAGAGGATGAACCTGTACCGGTGACCGGCAAGACAGGCAGCACAGACGGTCTGCCAACGGTGGATGCCTCTGATGAGGCGCCTGCAGGAGGGTCCGTCAGAGGAGCAGCCACGTCCGTCATATCCACCGTACAAGGGACGGGTGAGACAGATCTGGCCGCGCAAGAGAACACAGCGGCAGATCCGGATCCGGCGGCAACAGTAGATACAGCAACAGATGCGATAGCCCCAGATGGAACAACGACAGATCAGACGGGGACAGGTACAGCGGCGATAGATCCAACGGAAGCAGGTGCAGCGACAGCAGATCTGACGGAGACAAGTACAGCGGCGGCAGATCCGACGGCGGCAGGTACAGCGGTGACAGATCCGACGGCGGCAGGTACAGCGGTGACAGATCCGACGGCGGCAGGTACAGCGGTGACAGATCCGACGGCGGCAGATACATCAGCGTCGGATCCGACAGTGGCAGCTACCGTCCCCGTTCAAGATCCGGCAGCAGAGAGCAGCATAGCTGCCGTTCCCACGGAGGAGAGCAGTCCTCAGGCAGAGAGTGCCGAGGACGGAGCGGAGAAAAAGGCGAAGGAAGAGGCCGCGGCCAGGGAAGCCCGGCAGAAGGCCCAGATGGCTGAGGCTCTGACCATAAAGGAGTCGAAGGTCTCCTATACCGTAGAGGTATTTGGCACCACGTTCAAAAGGTTCCGTCCCAAGAAGAGCAGGGGAGCGGAGGACATCGGCTGGATCAGCTGTCTGTATGAGCTGGCAGAGGACGCAAGGCCCGGGGTCTACTACGGGAAGGTCACAGCCACAGGTACATGGAACAAACGCAGCTTCACCACCAGCCAGGGCTTCCTCTTCGAGATCACAGGGGAGGGTACCATCACCTTAAAAGGTAAGCTGGATGGCACAGAGGTGGAGGTCAGCGGCCCTATATCCTCCTTCCCGGCGGCAGATAAGCTGGAGTTATCCATAGAGCCGATCTCCCAGGAAGAGCAGGAAGCGGTGGAAGAGGCTATGGATGGGGTAGGGACCCTTTATACCACCTTTAGCCTGAGCCTTTTAGCTGGCGGGGAGACCGCCGATACAAAAGGCCCTGTGACCGTAAAGATCAGTGGCCGGACGATCAAGGAAGGTACCGCTCCGATCGTAGCGGCCCAGGAGGCACAGGCCGCTCAGGAGGCACAGGCCACTCAGGAGGCACAGGCCGCTCAGAAAGCACAGGCCTCCCAGGAAGCGGCTGCTGCATCCATAGCCGGCCAGGCAGAAGGAGCGCAGGAAGAGGAAGGATCCCAGGCAGGAGCCGATCAGAGCACCGAGCAGGCCGACACCCGGAAAGGTCCGGGGGCAGCCAAGGTGAGGAGCAGGGCGCTCCTTGCGGAGGACGGATCCCTGCATGTCGAGGAAAAGGAAGAAGAGGTCCAGGAGGCGATCATCGCCGACAGCAAGGCAGCAGAGCTGACGCTGGTGAAGGTGGATACCCGCTCGGCCCAGGCCCAGGGACTGGAAGCCGGGATCACCGAGAGCGGTGCGCTGCAGATGGAGACAGATGAGATCATGGCGACGTATGCGGTGGCCAGGGATGGAGAGGAGGTCATCGAGCCGACCGATCAAGAGTATTGGATGTCCGTAGCCAGCGATGTGGGTGCATTACAGGCTCTGGTATTGACGATCAAGGATAAATACATAGACGGGACCGCTGATCCGTATGTAGAGCCGGGATCCCTTTTTGCAGCTATCCAGGAAGCCGACGATCGTTTGGCGGAGATCAAGATAAAAGAGGATGTAAATGAGGATGAGAGCCAGATAGCTGCCGGCTTTACGAAATGGCTTAATGAGATCAGGACAGAGTTGGATGCTATTAAAGAGAAGTGGCAAGGTGAACGTAAGGGATTTGAGGAGACCTATGAGAAGGCACTTTCGAAGGATATGTCTCTGGAGGCTTCCTTAGAAGCGGTCCAAACTGCCTTAGATATGCTTGAGGAGTACAGCTACTGCTTCCAGTCGATCGCAGAAGGCGAGGAAAAAGGGGAGTATGAGACCTATAAGGCGGCATTACTCTCGAAACAATTTGTATCGCGATTAGAACAGAAGATCGCTTCTTTGATCTCTATCAAAGAGGAAGATCCGGCTACATGGGATGAGACCACTTGGAGCACGCGTTCGAACGCCGTCAAAGCTGTTTCCGATGAACTGGAGACACATAAAGAGGAGCTTGATCCAGAAAAATATGCGGAGTATCATTCCGGCTTGACCGATCTGCAGCTGATCGTGCGGTGCAAGGAATTTGCAAGGCAGATAGGCCTTATCACAGAAGAAGAGGCTGCGATAGCGGAGACAAAGAGCCTTACAAAGGAGCAGCGGACCGAGATCATCGCGATGATCGAAAATGCGGCAGGCTTTGAAGGTGCATTGTGGGAGCTGGCAAGGAGAGAAGAGATAGCACCAGAGATATCGGAAGAGACAATGGAAGGAGCGACAGCCCTCCATGAGCAGTTCCTATCATTAAGAGCAGATACCTTTTTGACATGGACAGAGATCCTGACAGCGGAAGTAAAGAGCGGCAAGTATTCTGGCTATACAGGCTACCACGAGTTTACGGTCGATATCAAGGAGGTCTGCCGGTCACTGGATGGGACTGCGGAGGATGAACTGGATGAGACAATAAGTGCAAAAGTAAAAGCCACCCGTGACCAACTGGAAGCCTTACGTTACCAGCTATCGACAGCCATCACACCGGATGCGTTAAAGACGTTTGAGGAGTTTAAAAAGGGTTATGAGGCACTGATGAAGGAGGCCGAGGATCCTGAAATACGTGGTGGATGGAAGTGGAGTGTGCCAGAAGATACAAAAGATAAGAGCGGTACGTTGGAACGGATCAAAGAACTCCAGCGGATGGCAGAAACTCTCCCCACAGAATTATATGTGCAGACAAAGGATCAGCGGACAAAGTTAGTGGAGCTGCTGTCAGAGGAGGCGATAAAAGAGTTTGATCGGATCATCGGAGTGCTGGAGGAATGGTGCAGAGACCATCCGGGCCAAGCTCCGAAGGAAGCTGAGGATAATGACCTTGAAAAAGAGATAGAGAACGCCAGAGGACTGTTCGAGTATATGTCCCTGACCTATGCAGAGGAGATCCGGAAGCGGGAGAAGCTGGAGCTTTTAGCGAATGGGAACAAGTCAGTGGATGCAGACGTATTTGTAGAAGCTGTTGAGAAGTTTGTTGGAGAGCTTGGCTGTTTTGCAGAGAATTTTGCGACGGAGAATGGAGAGGAGCTGACCTATAAACTGCTGGCCGGATACAGTAAGGTGATGGAAGCCTATGAAAGGTTGGACAGTGCCGAGAAGGATTTGGAGAGGGTAAAAGAAGCAAAGGGAAAACTAGAAAATGCGTGGGAGGATCATGCAAAGAAGAGGATCGATCCGGAGTTAAAGGCCTTCTTAGAGTCTGTATATGCGCTGAAGAGTGACTATGAAGGATTGGATGAGGATAAAGCGAAAGAAACATTTCCCTGGAAGCTGCAGTTAGCTTATGAAAGCTGCATGGCGAAAAAGAGTGAGGATCTGGTAAAGAAATTTGGCGATACAGCGGACTTTAAGCAAGCAGTCGGGATCCTGGAAGAGATCGGGGAGTGGCTTGAGGATCTAGCGGATGAGCTGCGGATAGAGGAGACATCGATCGATCCGGCAGGCACGTACAACGCAGGCGATCCGGTTTGGGCTCAAGATGCATCCATCTCCCAGGTGACCCTGGAAAATGCAGAAATGTTCTTAGAGCTTGTCGAGACCATGGAGGGCGGTCTATCGAAGATCCATGGTATGTGCCAGAGGATGCAGGAATTAGTGACCAAGCTTTCCCATGTGGATCCGGGAGCTGACACTGACCCGGATCTGGCAACGGACTCCAACGCCAGTCCAGATCTGGCCTCCGGCTCCAATGCCAGCGTGGATCGGGGATCGATCTTAACGGAGATCGGACAGATCATCAAGGAGATCGACCGGGTCGTCAGGAGCACAGAGTATAACGATTGGCACGGTCTCGCAGGCGGTGATGCGTATGCGGTGATCGCCCCGTTAAAGAAAAACGGAGAAGATGGATCCGAGATCCATAACCCGATGCAGATCAAGATCCCATCGATGACTGTGAGCGCATTAAAGCTTGATGCAGTTGGGCAGTTAAAGCCTGAGAGCGATCGAGATGCGATCGAGGCGGCCGGGAAGGCGTTAAGCGAGGCAATCGAGGAGATATCCGCGGCCCGCGCAGAGCTGGGTGCCAGACAGAACCTTTCCGAGCATGTCATAACGGCGATGCATAGCTGGATAAAGAAGGTCGACAACGGCGCTGATACCATGACCACGGTCCATGCGTTTACGGGCATCAAACGCTATCCTTCGATAGAACCGGAAAAGAACGGGAACGACGCGATCCCGCCCAGCCTAAAGCAGACAGAGGATCTGATCACCAATATCCAGCTCTTTGAAGGGATATTGACCGAAGAGCATGATATGCTGCAGCGGATGAATGAGCTGATGGTGCAATGGATAAATGGTGCTGACGGCGACGGAGCGACGCTAAAGAGCCAGGATATCCAGGCGATCCAAGAGGAACTGTGGGCATTATCGGAAGGTCTGACCTTTTTGGGCGAGTATGTGAGCTATGATGGATGGCACGGTCTTTGTAATGAAGAGGTGCTGCAAGTGCCGATCGGATGGCCGGAATATATGGAGCAAGATGCGGAGGGAACGGGCGCATACAAGTTCGAAGATCATGCCCAGATCAATATAAGCGACATGACGGCAAGTGGCCTTAACGTGCGTTCGGTAGGGCGTAATGCAGAAGCCTCTTCTACGGATCTGGTAAAAGAATTGGAAACGGTCAAGGCTGCGATCGAGACAGTCAGCTATCAGCGTGCTGTCTTTGGCGCGTGGCAAAATACCTGTGAGCATATCGTGGACCTGTGCGAGCTGAGGATGTCTGGTGTGCCATTGATCGGGAATGAATTTGACAGGACGAAGTTCCCTCATGAGCCCATACGTCTGACCGGCGCATTTGACAGGGCTTACACAAAGATACAGGACCGCATCTATGAACTAAAGGTCCAGAGAGCGAACGGGACGAACTCAGAAGAGGATCTGATGAGTATCGATCTTGAGATCGAGACGCTTAGTAAGAATGGTGTGAATATCCTGATCGACCTGATCAAGACAGATGTGACCCTCATGCCATATGTGCGGCTGGATAGGGAGGTTGATGATCCGGATGATTGGCGTGACTTGATCCATATCGATGCCAATGAGACCGATTATCGGTATAAACTGGAATACCGAGCTCTGGCTTCAAATGTAAAAGATGTTTGCCTGATCGACTATATCGAGCAGGAAGATGATACGGTCTATGCGGGCGTGCTCAGAGGCGTGGATCTTAGCGGGGCAGAGACTGGAGACTATAAGGTCGAGGTATATGTCCAGACCAGAGAGATGGCAGAGAGAAGGCCCTCCGATGACCTGCCGGATGCATTAAAGCAAGAGGCAGAAAGCAGAGATGGTAAGGGCGATTGGCAGCCGATCGATCCGGAGACGTATAATCGCTGGGCATATGTCACAGCAGTTGCATTTGATTTTGGGAAGGACCGCGTCTTTGACTTTCAAGATAATGATGGTCGGTCCGCCAGCGTGGAACTTAAGATGTCATCGATCTACGGCGGAAAGCCCGGCTATCGAGTCGTGGATATGCCGGCGGAAGGCTATGAACTGGATAACACCTGTAAGGTTTATCAGAAGACCGGGGACAGCTTAAAACCAGTCGTGGACACCAGCTATACAAAGGTCATCATTGGCTATGACACAGAAGAGCTGCCTCTTCCGGTCCGTCTCCCGGACACCGGAGGCCCAGGTCTCCTGCAGTTTGACCGCTTCGGCTGGCTCCTGATGCTACTGGCGCTACTGCTGGCCGGGGCTGAGGTACAGTATTTCGGCATAGGGCGGCGCAGGGCTGAGGCCGGAGAAGAGCCAGAAGGCGCATGGCGCCATAGGATGTAGGCAGCGCTGTATAGAAAGGAGCGATGTGATACCTGCGGGGGGGTTCCCCTCCGCAGGATTACATAGATAAGACAGCAAAAAGGCCTGCACAAGGAAGTGACAGGTGCGGATAGGGAGAAAGGAGAGGGAGAGGAAAAGAAAAAGGGGCGGCATCTGGGGCGACGCCAGACGAAGTGGACATTTTTTAGGATCGATAGACCAAAATAAAAGAAAGGAAAAGAGAGTTATGAGGAAGATGAAAAGATTATTGAGCATCCTGATGGCAGCGACTATGACGTTGGCCATGGCGGCTCCGGCGTTCGCGGATGATGGAGCTACGATTAAGGTTACGAATGCGAGCAATGATATAACGTATGAGGCTTATAAGATATTTGCTGGTACGAGGATAGCAGATGGAACACAGCTCTCCTACACTGCGACTAAAGAACAGAAGGATTGGTTTGAGAAGCAGGACGGCAACCCATTTGCATTTAAGAGCAATAGTGGGGATGATGCATCGACATATTATGTAGAGATCGCAGAAGGCAAGGATGGAAATGCTGTAGAGACGTTTCTGGCTGGACTTGTCAAAAGAGAGAACGATACTAATGTCGTTACGACTGACGGCTTTGCTGATCCATCCCCGATCACAGGAACAAAAAGTGGCGATGATGGCACAGAGATCAACTTTACAGGTTTAGACTTTGGCTATTATATGATAACCAGTTCAATGAATTCTGTGGTAAGTTTGACTCCGACCACTCCGAACGTGACCGTCATCGATAAGAACCAGAAGGGACCATCCATTACTCCGGATGACCCAGATGACCCAAAAACGGAAGATGGTAAAAAGGTCAAAAGACCAGATGAGACGGATTGGGGCAATGTGACTTCTGCCAACTATGAAGGGCAGGTGGATTTCAAAGTCCAGTATACGGTCACCAATTATTATGGTAGCGAAAAGATCACAAGCTATACAGTAAGTGATACTTTGGGCGACGGTTTAAGTTATGTTGTGGATAATGAGAATAAGGTGGTTGCAAAAGCCTACAGTGCCACCTTTACAAAGGACGACGAAGGAAAGGAGACTATAGCTGATAAGACTGAGATCACCGGTTGCACGATCGTAATGGGTAATGATGGTAATAGCTTTAAGATCACTATCCCTTGGGAGGATAAGGTAAAATCCTCTCCTGCTAAGCTGATCGTAGAGTATTCGGCTACGGTTGTGGATAATGGCGAAGTCAATGATAATAGCGACAGCGATAATGGAAGGGAGAATACGGCAAATATATCCTTTACAAAAGAGGGAGATACTGACCCAACTGATCCTGATGATCCAAAAACAACAGAAACAACAGCTACTACAAAGACTTATGCTATCGCTATCAACAAAACAGATCCCAAAGGTGTGGCATTGCAAGGAGCGGAGTTTGTTTTGAAATCAGGTGACGCGGCTATCCCAGTGAGAGAGGCTGTGGATCCTGAAACGAAAGAGGTTATAGTTGGCGTGTATGAATATGATCCCGATGGCACGGCGGTACTCACTTCCCCAGAGGGTGGTATCATTACGATCAAGGGCGTGCAGGCAGGTAGCTATACTGTGACAGAGACAAAGGCTCCGAACGGATATAATCTATTGCCGACCGCTCAAACAGTTGAGACAACTTTAGAGACTGAGTATACAACAACGCATACGGTTTATTATGATGAGAATGGAAATGTCACAGATGAGAAGGTGTTTGACAGCACAAAAACTGTGGATAGCCCCGTAGCGGCGCCTATGACCCACATTATCAACGAAAGTGGCACGACACTTCCCTCCACCGGCGGCATCGGTACCACGGTCTTCTACGCGGCAGGCATCCTCCTGATGGCAGGCGCAGTGTTCTTCATCGTGCGCAGAAAGAGAGCATGATCTTTACCCAGTGCGTAGAGACGAAAGGTCATCGCTGCCCGAAGGTCCGGTCATGGCATCCCATATGCCATGGCCGGATAAGGATAGGATATGTACGGATAGAAAGGATGGCAAGGCCTGATGAAGCGGATCATAATGAACATCCTGATACTGTTGATCTTTCTGACAGGCCTTGGCGTCCTGTTATATCCCGCAGTGAGCGACTACTTGAACCAGAAAAATTCCTCCCGGGCGATCGCTTCTTATGAGCAGAACGTGGAGGAGCTGCCGGAGGAAGACTATACCCGGCAGCTGTTGGACGGGATCGCCTATAATGAGTACCTGGCTAACTTTTCCAGCTTGGGAGGAGCCGCGTCGGCAGAACAGGACCGGGAGGACGATCTTTATGGGACTCTGCTCAATGTGACCGGGAATGGCATCATGGGCTCCATCAGGATCCCCTGCATCAAGGTGGACCTGCCGATCTACCACGGCACCGGCGAGTCGGTCCTCCAGATCGCGGTGGGCCATTACCAGGGCTCCTCCCTCCCCATCGGGGGCGAGAGCACCCACGCGGTCCTCACCGGCCACCGGGGCCTTCCTTCAGCCCGGCTCTTCACAGATCTGGACCGGCTGGAGGAGGGGGATATCTTCTATATCAAGGTCCTGGGGGAGATCCTGGAATACCAGATCGATCAGATCCAGACGGTCCTGCCAGAGGAGGTGGATAGCCTGTCCATCGTGCCGGGGGAGGACTATGTGACCTTAGTGACCTGCACCCCCTACGGGATCAACAGCCATCGGATGCTGGTCCGGGGGAGCCGGGTCCCCTATGACGGAGGCTACGAGGAAGAGGTGGCCATGAAGCCCGCGCCTGTGGATACGGATGTACCCCAAGAGCAGCAGGGCAATGGGTTCTCCACCAGACAGTGGGTGCTCTTCGGGGCATTGGCCTTCGGGGCGTCTATCGGAGCCGGCCTTTTGATCCCTAACAAGAAGGGGAGGAAAAAGGAGACGGACGGGGCCAAAGCGATCCGTAAGGGAGCTGATCAGGACGGGGAGCGGTCGAAAAAGAAGGATCAAAAAGAGTAGAGCAGAAAAAACAAGGGCAAAGAGAGTAGATCAGAAAAAACAAGGACAAAGAGAGTAGATCAGAAAAAAGCAAGGACAAAGAGAGCGAGGCAGCAGGGAAAACGCTCTCCGGTAGCAGCATGACAGAGAAGAAAGAAGGTAGCCATGAGAAAAGATAAGAGAAGAGGGATGGCGGCTTTTCTGGCGGCAGTCTTAGTGGCAGCCCTGTGCCTGTGCCAGGCCGCGTTTGCTGCGGAAAGCGCAGGGATCGAAGAGGATGGGCAGTCCACCCTGTCCATCGACTTAGAAGGACAGGAGAAGAGGGCCACCCTGTCCCTTTATGCCATCGGACATTGGGATGGGAGCCAGGGGGCCTATGTGCTGGATGATGCTTTTGCAGGCTCCGGCATCGATCTGGCGGAGCTGATGGACGGGGACGGCATGACCACCCAGGAGATGGAGGAGGCATGTGCCGCCCTGGCCGCCTACGCCCGGGATAATGGGATCCAGGCCCTGGAGACAAAGGATACGGAGGGTGGGAAGCTGCAGTTTATGCCGGTCCCCAACGGCTTCTATCTGGTGGCCCAGACGGGGGATGACAGCACTTTTAAGGTGGCCTCCTTTTTTACCCCTCTCCCCCTTTTGGAGGACGGGACCTGGGACTACGGAGTGGAGGCCCATCCAAAGAACGCAGATGTGCCGGCCCCGCCGCCCACGCCCACAGAGCCGGCCGCCCGGCCTGACGGTGGAAATGGCGGCGGTGGCGGAGGGGGCGGCAGACGCACCTACACCGTGGGCGGCAGTGCCACCATCGGAGAGGGTGGGACCCCATTAGACACGATCGAGGATGGGGATACCCCTCTGGGACCGCTCCTGGACACGATCCAGGATACCCTGACCCCATTAGCCAGTCTCCTGCCGAAGACCGGGGACCGGTCCATCGCGTACCTGCCCTTGTTCCTGACCTTCATGGCCAGCGGTGCAGGGATCCTGGTGCTGGCGGGAATGCGGAAGAGATATAGATATGGGTGATGGCCGTGTGAGGACCATGTGAGCCCTGTCCGCTGCAAGCTGGGCTGTGGCTGTCAAAGGATAAGGAACGGTAAAGAGTAAAAAAGAAAGACCTGGGATGCGCGACGAAAAAGGCGCTCCCAGGTCTTTGTCTTTCAGAAGGCATTTTGTGCTGGAGATAGATCCAGAGTCGGAACAAAAATGAGATGATCTCTAGGGACAAAACAAAAATGTGATGGTTTGTAGGAGGACAGGTACAGGAGGGATAGGTACAGGAGGGATAGATACAGACAGATGGAGACTATCGCCCCAAGGTCCGTCCAATGGCCTGCAAAAGGCTTTCCTCCTCCCGGTCCGTATCCTGGGTCAGCTCCCATATCATAATGCCGCCAAGCTCTTCCCGCGCATACGCGGTCTTTCGGGCGATGGTCTTTGGACCGTTGTAATAGACCTCCATGCCGTTATAGAGGGCCCGGTCCCCGTCGCAGGCATCCGGCACCGCCGCGAGGATGGCGCCATAATCCGCCCAGCCAGGCCGGGAATAAAAGGGGACGCCCAGCACCACCTTATAAGCCGGAAGGCCTCTGGTCTCTTTCCAGTAGGTGCCGCAGTCCACGGCAAACTGGTAGGGAGAATGTCGTTCCCCGTCTCCGCCGTCGTAGGCCATCACATTGATAAAATCCACGGCGTTCAGCACGGCGTTGGTATGGGCGGCGGCATCGTAATAAATATTGCCGTCCGCAGTGGCGCCGCTGAGCACCGCCGCGGTCAAGAGCTTGCCCCGTGCATGGAGTCCCTCGGCCAGGATCAGCATCAGATCTTCGTACCGCTCTGCGCTGCCGCCGTCCACCCGGGGATGCTCCCAGTCCATATCCACGCCATCGAACCCATACGCGTCACACATATCCAGGATATTTTTTGCAAAGCGCGCCAGTCTCGTTTTGTCCGCGGTAGCCTCCATGAACACATTTTCCAGCGGTGTATCGTTGTGGCTCCAGCCGCCTACGGACAACAGCACTTTGGCACCGTTTTCATGGGCGGAGCGGATCAATGCCTTGGCCGTATCCGGACCCTCCAGGTCGAGCAGGCCGCCGTCGGCCGTGGGGATAGCAAAGGCATAGCAGACATGGGTCACCACATTGAAGTCCACGGTCTGGAGCCGGTCTGGCTTCCAGCTGGGGTAATAGCCTACCACCTTAAGATCCGTCACTTCCGTGTCCCGTAAAGCATCGGTATCGATGGGGACATTGTCCACACCTTTCGGCTGTACCGGCGCACCGGCCAGGACCCCTAAGTCCTCCCATACGTCACTGCTGCCCGGCTTTTCTCCCTGAGTCCACCATTTGGCTCGGTAGAGACACCCTCCCCAGCTTACGGTATCACCTCCCGTATACACAGCAGCGCTGTCCCAGGGCCTTACGTCCATCTCCCGGCTTTCGACCTCTCCGGTGAGGATCTGCGGCTCCTCATGCAGGGTCTGCAGATCTTTGCTCGGGGCCTGCTGTTCCCTGTTGGAAGTCTGCGTCCCCCCGTGCAGGGCCTGCGGCTCCCCGTCGGCCCCCCAGGGCTTTGTATCCTGCGCATCTGAAGGATCGCCATCGCGGATCGCGTCTTCTTTTGTACCTCCCCAAACAGGAGCGTCCCGCTGTGGGACTGTACCAAAGGAGGCGGCGAGACGGATCTTAGCGCTTTCCAACAGATCCTCCAGCAGCTCCAGCCGCGCCTGCCGCCCGGTGCATGCACATATGGAGGCGGTCAGCGATAGGCACAGGGCAAAGCCGCAGAAACGATAAAACCACTTTTTTATTCTTTTCATGGCACCCTCCATCTCATCTTTAAATCGGCTCTCTGCGCGTCCCCATATGAGGATCTCTATAGCTTAAAAGCATTATAACCCTAAAGAGACCAAAAGTCGAGGGTCATGGTATCCCAGCCAGAAGGTCCTGAGCGCAGGAGGAAAGTGATGAACGGGTGTTTGATCCAGCGCCGGAACAAAAATGGGATGATGGTCAGAAGTGTTCCGATATGGGAACAAAATATTGCTTCGTGACATATCTTGTGCTGTAAATGGAAAGATCGTACTGACCTTGGATCGTTTTGCCATTAGGAGACTATAAAGGGATACAGGTCATCAATGTTTTAGACTGGCTGATAAAGGGGTGATCCGAGATACCAAGATAGGAGGGAAAATGTACGGTTGTATTTTCCCCTCCGTTCCGATATACTAAGTACATCAGGATATGGGATGACCGTAGAGCATCGCAAGGAGAAAGGAAGTGACGTGGTGGGGAGAACGATAGGGATAGGGCATCAGGATTTTGAAGTGGTCCGGCAAAAGGACTGTTTCTATGTGGACAAGACCGGGTTCATCCGGGAATGGTGGGAAGCCAACGATGTGGTGACCCTGATCACCCGGCCGAGACGGTTCGGGAAGACATTGACCATGAGCATGCTGGAAAAATTCTTTTCGCTCCGATATGCGGACAGGGGCGAACTGTTCGACGGGCTGCAGATCTGGGAGGATGGAACGTACAGAGAGCTGCAGGGGACCTACCCGGTCATCAGCCTGTCCTTTGCCAATATCAAGGAGACCAGCTACGAGACAGCACGGAAGAAGATCTGTCTGACCCTGTCCAACCTGTATTCGGGATATAACTATCTGCTGGATGCTGGGGTCCTGGATGAGAAGGAAAAGGACTTTTTCCAGTCCGTGTCGATGGATATGGATGATACGACGGCGACGATAGCGATCCATCAGCTCTCCCTGTTCTTGTCAAGGTATCATGGAAAAAAGGTGATCATCCTTCTGGATGAATACGACACTCCTATGCAGGAAGCCTATGTCAATGGCTACTGGGGAGAGCTCGTGTCTTTCACCAGGAGTATGTTCAATGCTGCGTTTAAGACGAACCCGTATCTGGAGCGGGCGATCATGACGGGGATAACGAGAGTGAGTAAGGAGTCGATCTTTTCTGATCTGAACAATCTGGAGGTTGTGACGACGACATCGGAAAAATATGAAGATCGTTTTGGGTTTACAGAAGAAGAAGTTTTTGCGGCATTGGATCGATTTGGCCTTTCTGACAAAAAACAGGAAGTAAAAAGCTGGTATGACGGCTTTACCTTTGGGAGCCGGAAGGATATCTATAACCCGTGGTCTATCTTAAATTATCTGGACAAAAAACAGTTCGGGACCTACTGGGCTAACTCCAGCTCCAATAGTCTGGCAGGGAAGCTGATCCGTGAAGGCAGCAGAGATCTGAAGGTCCTTTTTGAGGAGCTGCTGCAGGGAGAGAGCATCAAGGCGGAGATCGACGAACAGATCGTCTACAGTCAGCTGGATGATGATGAGCAGGCGGTATGGAGCCTCTTGCTGGCCAGCGGCTATATGAAGGTAAAGCATTTTGATGCCTATATGTCCGACCTTGGGGAATGGAAGCAGGAATATGAGCTGGAGCTGACGAATTTTGAAGTGCGGACCATGTTCCGGGCCATGGTGAAGAAATGGTTTGTGGGTGCGGCCTCCTCCTATAATGACTTCATAAAGGCTCTGCTCCTGGGCGACGTGGATGCTATGGGTGAGTATATGGACCGTGTCTCGGAGGCGGTATTTAGCAGCTTTGACACGGGTAAGAAGCCGTCGAGATCAGAGCCGGAGAGATTTTACCATGGGTTTGTGCTGGGCCTGATCGTGGAGCTTTCCGACCGTTATGTGGTGACCTCCAACAGGGAGAGCGGTTTTGGACGGTACGATGTGCTATTGGAGCCGCTGCACCCGGACCGGGATGATGGGATCATCCTTGAGTTCAAGGTATTCCAGCCCAAAAAGGAAAAGAAGCTGGAGGATACGGTCCAGGCCGCATTAAAGCAGATCGAGGAAAAGGAGTACGACCGCGCACTGATCGCCAAGGGGATCCCAAAAGAGCGGTTACGCCGATATGGCTTTGCGTTCAGAGGAAAAGAGGTGCTGATCGGGGGATCGTGACGGTCGATAAAAAATAGGAGACAAGGAACGGGGCTGTCGTTTTGCGACAGCCCCGTCGAACGTTACAGCCCTTACAGACTATACCCTAACGCCAGCGGCAGCCAGGTGGTCAGGGGACCGATCAGGCTGATCGCTATCAGCACGATGACATTGCAGATCAGGTAAGGCAGTGCGCCTTTAAATATGGAGATGATGGGCATCCGGTTGATCTTATTGCAGGCATTTAAGCACATGCCCACCGGCGGGGTCACCAGACCGATCGCCAGGCCGGTGATCATCATAGCGCCGAACTGCAGGGCGGAGAAGCCGTAGCTCTCCATGACCGGCAGCATGATCGGGGTCAGCAGGAGGATCGCCGGGCTCACGTCGATGAAGGTGCCGATCATCAGGATCATCACGCAGAACACCAGGGCGATGCCCCAGCTGGGCATGTTCAAGGAGATGAAGAAGTTGGCCACGATCTGGGGCACCTTCTGCATGGTCAGCACCCAGGTGAAGATCGTGGTGAAGCCGATGATGATCATGATCGAGGAGGAGGAGATCAGGGTCTTCTTTAAGGCCTCGATCACCGCCTTGACGGTCAGCTCCTTATAGATGAAGAAGCCCACCAGGATCGAATACAGCACGGCCACGCCTGCGCTCTCCGATGCGGTACACACGCCGAAGGACACGCAGATGATGATGAACAGGGGCATCAAAAGCGCCGGGATGCCGGACAGGATCGCGGAGGCGAATTCCTTGAAGACAAAGGGCGTCCGCTTCGGATGCCAGCCCTTCCGGTGGCTGATGATGAACACTAAGATCAGCTGGGTGAGGCCGATCAAGATCCCCGGGACCGCGCCGGCCATGAACAGAGCGCCCACAGACGCGCCGGAGATCATGGAGTAGACGATCATAGGCGTGGAGGGCGGGATGATCATGCCCATGGTGGAGGAGGCTACGGTGATGCCGGCAGAAGCGTCCGGCGGATAGCCTAAGTCCTCCATGGCCGGGATCAGGATGCTGCCTAAGGCGGAGGTGTCGGCTACGGAGGAGCCGGAGATGCCGCCGAAGATCATGGAGGCGACGATGTTCACCTCGCCAAGGCCCCCGTGGAAGGGCTTTAAAAGCTGCAGGCAGAAATTGATGATCCGCTTGGTGATGCCCCCGGTGTTCATCAGCTCACCGGCCAGCATAAATAAGGGCATGGCGATCATCAGCTCGCTGTAAGCGCCGTTCCAGATCCGCTGGGGCACCATGGATAAAAAGGTAGGGACATTGGTGGTGATATAGGTGACACAGGAAGCGCCGATCGCGAAGGCCAGCGGCACGCCCAGGGCTGCGAAGAAGATCAGCAGCACTAAAAGGATGATCATTGCCATAAAAGATACCACTCCTTTCTAGGTCACGGGGAGTCCTTGGTCAGCACCTGGTTCTTCGGTGCGAAGTAGGAGATATCTGCCGTGATAAATTCGATGATCTTGAGGACGACACAGAGTGCGCAGATCACGCCGGATATGGGCATGATCCCGTACATGTACTTCATGGGGATCTCCATGCCCTGGCTGATCTGCTTGCCGGCCACGCCCACATATTGGATGCCCTGGTAGGTGAAGACCAGGACCACCACCAGCACGATCAGGTAGTTCAGCACGCTGAGCCAGCGTTTGATGGCAGGCGGGATCCGGTCATAGAGGATATCGATGATGACGTGCTCATTTTTCAGCACATTGATCCCCATGCCCCAGAAGGTGGTGAAGGCGAACAGGGTCACATTGAACTCGGAAAGCTCCTTCCAGCTCAAGGAGAAGAAATAACGGGCGATCACGGAGAAGATCACCAGCACGGCCAGCAGCCCCATGGCGGCCACGCCGATCCCGAAATAGATCGAGAAGATCTTCTGGCCTACCTTTTTTAAACTTTCGATGACACTCAGCTCCTTTCCTTTGCCTGCAGTCCCTGCACCCGGGGCCGCGGCGCCTGTTCCTTGCGGCTCTCGCCGGCAAGGAAGTCCTTGATGTTTCCGCGCTTTAACACTTCTTTAACAAGAAAGCTCCTGGAAGAGCGGTGGTATCTTGATACCCGGACTTCCAGGAGCCTTGGACCATCTAGATCGTCAGACCGTCAAGATCTGCAGATCTCTTGCGGGTCTTCATCATTTTGCATTTGCCACGATATCCTGCATCTCTTTCAGCTCATCCGCTGTCATGATGCCCTCTTCGATACACTGATCGTAGACGACCTGGACCGCATCCTGGAATGCCTTCAGCTCTTCTGCGCTGGGCTCATAGACCTCGCAGCCGGCATCGATGACCACCTGCTTCGCCGCTTCCTGGTTCTCATCGATCAGCTGATCGTTATAGGTCCCCATCTCGGTAGCGCACTGGGAGATGATCTCCTGGTACTCGGCGGGAAGGCCGTTCCGCCATGCGGCGTTCACATAGAAGGGATCCGGATGGAACTGATAGTTCACCTCGGTGAAATACTTCTGCACCTCATAGAACTTCATGCCTTCCACGTTCACCCAGGGATTTTCCTGACCGTCTGCAACGCCGGTCTTTAAGCCCATGTACAGGTCGGAGTAGGGGATCGTGGTGGTGGTGGCGCCCAGGGCGATGAAGGTCTTATCGATCGTGTTCATGCCGTTGGTGCGCATCTTTAAACCCTGGAGATCCTCCGGCTTGGTGATCGGGTGCTTGCTGTTGGAGAACTGACGGTAGCCGCCGGCGTCACACAGGTTGATGATCACGGTGCCGGTCTCGCCTTCCGCCTCGGCGCAGACCTTCTTCGCCAGATCGCTCTGTAAGAGAGCGGTGACCTGCGCCCGGTTCTGGGTCAGGAAGGGAACGGTGAACATCAGCAGACGGGGGCTGAAATCGAACTGACCGCCGCGCATGCCCTGGACGGTCCCGGCCACTACCTGCTCCAGCATCTCTTTCTCGGTACCCAGCTGTCCGTTGCCGAAGACCTCGACGGTCACATGGCCGTTAGTCTTCTCCGCTACGTCCGCCGCAAATTTCTCCATGGATACGAAACGGGGGTTGCCCTCAGGCTGTGCATGGCCTATCATCATGGTAAAATCGCCGAGCGCTGCGTAAGGGTCCTCGCCCTCTGCCGCCGCGCCGCCGTTATCTGCAGGCGCTTCGGTGCTGTCGCCAGCTGCCTCCGCTGCTGCGGTGGTGGCTGCCGCGGTGGTCTCTGCGGGCTGGCTGCCCCCGCCGCAGGCTGCCAGGCTGGAAGCTGCCAGAGCCATGGTCAGTATCAATGCGATCTTCTTTTTCATAAAACAGTTCCTCCTTTTAGATAGTATAACTTCTCGGAATCTTCAGCCCTTATTTCACAGGGCTTTCAGAACCTATTTT
>CAJUFE010000050.1 GCA_910585635.1 uncultured Lachnospiraceae bacterium
TCATGGAGCGAGAGCGCGGTGACGTTGTGCCAGGTCCCTCCCGGAGCGGACCCTTTGCGATATATCTATAAAAATAAGGCTCCTGGCGTGGGTGTGAAATGTAACGATCTAGCGGCAGAAAAAGGCCGCAGCAAGATCATGTCTGTGATATGATCTTGGAAAATGTGGCATACTTGAGAGGGTATAGAACAGATAAGGAGGAGCTTGGTATGGCGTTACATGTTATGGATGAGGCGAACCGGTGTTTACAGTGCAAGGTGCCCCAGTGCAAGAAGCATTGTCCGATCGGGACGGATATCCCGGAGGCGATCCGGCTGTTGAAGGAGAACAAGCTGGATGAGGCGGGGCGGATGCTGTTTGAGAATAATCCGCTGACCACGGTGTGCAGCCTGGTGTGCAACCATGAAAACCAGTGTGAGGGACATTGTGTGCTGGGAAGGAAGGGGGCGCCGGTCCATTTCTCCACCATCGAAAATTATATCTCCTCTACCTATGCCAGCAAGATGACCAAGGGGCCTGCGCCTTCTAATGGGATGCGGGTGGCGATCATCGGGTCCGGCCCGGCCGGGATCACGATCGCGATCATCCTGGCCCGGTACGGCTACCAGGTGACGATCTTCGAGGGGAAGGACAAGATCGGAGGGGTGCTGCGGTATGGGATCCCGGAGTTCCGTCTGCCAAAGAGCGTATTGGATGATATCCAGTACCGCCATCTGGAGATGAAGGGGATCAAGATCCGTCCCAACACCACGATCGGGGCGGCGATCGGCATCGACGATCTGTTCCGGGACGGCTATAAGGCGATCTTTATCGGCACCGGCGTGTGGAACCCGAACTCTCTCCACATCAAGGGGGAGACCTTCGGGAATGTCCATTTCGGGATCAATTATCTGAACAATCCGGACAGCTATAAGCTGGGGGAGCAGGTGATCGTGATCGGAGCCGGGAACGCGGCCATGGATGTGGCCAGGACGGCAATCCGAAAGGGCGTGACCAAGCTCACCTGTTTCTCCTTAACGAAAAAGGTGGCGGCCAGCGATTATGAGTTCAGCTATGCCAAGCTGGAAGGCGTAGAGTTCGAGTTCAATAAGATGCCCATCGAGATCAAGGACGACGGCGTGATCTTCCGCGACCTTTTGGAGGACGAGGAGGGGAACCTGACCGAGGTGCCGGACACCGATACCTTCTACCCATCGGACAGCGTGATCATCTCGATCAGCCAGGGGCCCAGGAACCGGATCGTCAGCACCACGGAAGGATTAAAGGCCAACGCGAAAGGGCTTTTGGTGGCTGACGAGACGGGACATACCTCCAGGCCGGGGATCTTCGCCTCCGGGGATGTGGTGAACGGGGCGCGGACCGTGGTAGAGGCGGTGGCCCACAGCAAGGTGGTGGCGGAGTCCATGCATCAGTATATGCAGAGTCTGCCGAAGGATGAGGAGTGAGCTGTCAGGCGGGTTGGCGGAGGGCCCTTCCTCCGCTACTTAGCCGGCGAGCCTGGGGAGGTATCTGATACTTTGACGGATCTTTTGGAGGGCATTACTGGATAACGGCCATATAGCACATGACGATAGATGATCTAGGAGATACGGATCTTGCAGATACAGGAGATGAGAGATAGGGATATGGAGCAGAGGGAGCACAGGACAGGCAGAGACAGCACAGGTAAGGGCAGAGCGGAGCGTGCGGATAAAGGAAGGGACAGAGGCGTCGGCAGGCGGGTGGCACTCTATGGGCTTCTGTTGGCCCTGGCGATGGTGTTCAGCTATGTGGAGACCTTGATCCCTATCTACTTAGGAGCGCCGGGGGTGAAGCTGGGGCTGGCGAACCTGGTGACGGTGACGGGGCTCTACACGATCGGGGTCAGGGGGACCGTCCAGGTGAACCTGGCCAGGATCGTGCTGGCAGGCTGGGCTTTCGGGAACATGTTCAGCATCATCTACAGCCTGGCCGGGGCGGCCTTGAGCCTGCTCTTGATGCTGCTGTGCAAGAAGATCGGGGGGTTTGGCATCATCGGCGTCAGCGTGATCGGGGGGGTGGGCCATAATATCGGGCAGCTCCTGATCGCGGCGTTTGTGGTGAAGACCTTCGCGGTGTTCACCTACCTTCCTGTACTCCTGGTCGCCGGGACCATCGCAGGAGCCTTGATCGGGCTTTTGGGGGGGATCGTGGTGGAGAGGATCCGGCGATATGTTTAAGATGGATCCCTGACATGGACGTGTAAAGTAGCTGTGCAAAGAAATTATAGGTAGATAAAACATTTATACATGTTTTTTTGCAGGTGTTGGAGGTATAATCGAAAGAAAGGTCCGGAGGGGCCGACCAAAGAGAGTAGGAGGATATGGGGTATGGTGTATAATGCGATCAAAGGGCTGGTACAGTATGGGCTGGATACAGGCCTGATCAAGGAAGCGGACAGGATCTATGCCACGAACCGGATACTGGATGTCCTGAAGATGGACGAGTATGAGGAGCCGGAGGACGGGGCAGAGGGCCGGGATCTGGAGGCGATCTTAAAGGAGCTTTTGGACTATGCCCATGAGACGGGGGTCTTGAAGGAGGACGGGGTGGTCTACCGTGACCTTTTTGATACCCGGCTGATGGACTGCCTGATGCCCAGGCCCAGCGAGGTGGTGGAGACATTTTGGGAGCATTATGAAAAGTCGCCCAAGGAGGCCACGGACTACTTCTATAAGCTGAGCCAGGATTCCGATTACATACGCCGCTATCGGGTGTGCAAGGACTTAAAGTGGAAGACGGCCACCCGGTACGGGGATCTGGATATCACGGTGAACTTATCCAAGCCGGAGAAGGATCCCAAGGCGATCGCGGCGGCAAAGCTGGCGAAGCAGAGCGGTTATCCCAAGTGCCTTCTGTGCATGGAGAACGTGGGCTATGCGGGGCGGGTCAACCATCCGGCCAGGAACAACCACCGGATCATCCCGGTCACGATCAATGACAGCGGCTGGGGCTTCCAGTACTCTCCCTATGTCTACTATAATGAGCACTGCATCGTCTTTAACGGCCAGCATGTGCCGATGAAGATCGAGAAGGCGGCCTTTAAGAAGCTCTTTGATTTTGTGAAGCTGTTCCCCCACTATTTCCTGGGGTCTAATGCGGATCTGCCGATCGTGGGCGGATCGATCTTGAGCCACGACCATTTCCAGGGCGGGCATTATACCTTTGCCATGGCGAAGGCCGGGATCGAGAAGTATTTTGCGATGCCGGGCTTTGAGGATGTGGAGGCTGGGATCGTGTTCTGGCCCATGTCGGTGCTGCGCCTGCGGGGCAAGGACAGCGACCGTCTGATCGAGCTGGCGGATGTGGTGCTGAAGGCCTGGAGAGGCTACACCGATGAAGCGGCCTTTGTCTTCGCCGAGACCGACGGGGAGCCTCATAATACGATCACTCCGATCGCCCGGAAGAACGGGGAGCTCTTCGAGCTGGATCTGGTGCTGCGGAACAATATCACCACAGAAGAGTTCCCCCTGGGCGTCTACCATCCCCATCAGGAGCTGCACCACATCAAGAAGGAGAACATCGGCCTGATCGAGGTCATGGGCCTGGCGGTCCTGCCCTCCAGATTGAAGGAGGAGCTGACCCGCCTTGGGGAGGCGATCGTGAAGGGAGCGGATATCCGCGCCGATGAGGAGCTTGAAAAGCACGCGGACTGGGTGGATGAGTTCAGACCGAAATATCCCAGCATCACCCAGGATAATGTGACCGAGATCCTCCGGGAGGAGGTAGGCCATGTGTTCGCCAAGGTGCTGGAGGACGCAGGTGTGTATAAATGCGATGAGAAGGGGCGGGAGGCCTTTGGGCGGTTCCTGCACTCGGTCGGGTTTATGGAGGCGTGACAGGGATACCCACAAAATAGTGTCCGCTTCCCGATATGCGGCTTATAAATGTTCGGGATCAAAATGTTTGTGACGCCCTGCCGAAAGGCAGGGCGTTTTTGAAATGACCAGTACATCGCTGCGCCGATCGCGACACCTGCCGCATTCCGGTTTTGACAGGGATATCCGACCAGACCGCCTACTGGATCGCAGGCCAGACCGAGCATATCCATCAGGACCGTAGAGGCAGCGTCCAGGCTCTGCTCGGGAGAGATATAGATAAAACACCCACGGAGCGTTCGCTATCAAATGCCCCGTAGGTGTTTTTTCTGTCTTCTATACGCCTTTACCGTCGGATCTGATCTTTTCGGCCTGCTTATGTAAACAGAGGATCCCAAAAAGAGCTTCAAGGACAAAGGAAACGATCAGCGCATTGATGGTGGTGAGACCAACATGGATGATGTATTTGGAGAAAACGCCGCCGGCAAAGGCGACAAAGCTCAGACCCACCAGCGGAGGGAAAGTGGTCGTGCGGACATCGGGAAGATCCTGTTTCCAGATCAGAAAATAGTTGGCGATCACAACACCGCCTATGGGAGGGAATACCGTAGCCAGAAAGGTCAGCCAACTGGAAAAATACTGATAAAGGCCGAAGGTCCCCAAGATGATCCCCAAGGCGCCGAAGATCACGATCAGCTTTCCCCGGGGGACCTTGGTGAAGATGGAGGCCAGGTTCAATCCGCTGGAATAGACATTTCCCTGGGCTGTTGACCAGATATTCCCGATGAGGCCCACGAATGCAAATGCGAGAAAACCTTGCTCCTGCAGGATCAACGCGATATCATACTGCGAATAGACGATCATGCCGATGACGCCGATGACGAGCATGAACGGCGCCGCCAACCCCATCCCTACGGTCATAACGCCAAGGCTGGTCTTATGGCTTTTGGAAAAACGCATGATGTCGGGGACCCATCCGACCACGCCGCAGACCACGGACCCTACAGCCAGTGTGACCAGGTCATTAAAGGACCTTGTCTGCTCCTGCTGGATGCTCATCAGTGCCTGGAGCCCGCCGGCATCCCGGACCCCACAGGTGATCGCGATGATGCCCACCACAAGGACCAGTGCGGTCGCCACGGATCCCAGTCGGTTCATGATCTTCTGCCCTTTTAAGGCGGTAAAGGTATAAAGGGCGCCAAACAGGATGGAGACAGGGATCTGGGGGATGCCTGGGAACAGCGTGTGGACCACAGAACCTGAAAGATAGCAATTGATGGAAAACCAGCCCAGCAGGGTCAGCGTGGTAAAAAGGGAGATCACCCGGGAGCCATAGGCACCAAAGGAGTAACGGGTGAGCAGGCCAAAGGAGTAACCGGTTTTTTGGGAGACATGGGAGATCAGGAGGGATAACAAAAAGAGGATCCCATAGCCTGTGTAGATCGCGGCCATGCATTGACGGAAGTTGGCGGCGCCATTGGCGATATTGCCGCCGGCCGACATGATCGTTACGGTAAATACGTAGCCGATCCAGGTGAAGACCAGCTGGCTAAGGCCACGGCGCTCGCTCTGCGGAACGGCCTCCAGACTGTGCTCTGTATCATGTATTTCAGCTTTATTCATAGCGATCTCCTTTCTTTGATCATGATGACAGCGCAAAAAAGCGCAAAATAACCCCCGGCCGGTGTAAAAGACCGACCGGGGCCAGTAGAAATAGAAATAAGATATCCTATTGTTGTGTGCAGGTTATCTTCCTGCAGCTTCCTCGATCTCTTTTTTTGCCTCTTCTGCGCTGAGGACCCTTGCAAAGCCTTCGCCCCACAGGTCCAGCTCCATGGCATTCCAGGTCTTAACATCCGCCCCGGCATGGGGGAAGGTGCTGACACAGTCGGCCAGGGCGACCACATTGAGATCTTTGTGGTAGGCATCCCGGATGGTGCTGTCCACACACCAGTTCGTGCAAGTGCCGCAAACGATGACGGTCCGGATCCTTTTCTTTTTCAGCCAGGTCTCCAGCTCGGTGTGGGCAAAGCAGGAGTAGGTATACTTGGTGAACACCACATCATCCCCTTCCGGCGCCAGATCCGCGGTTATCTCACAGTCAGCAGTACCCAGCCTCAGCTTGCAGGTCCCGTCATCGTTCTGCAGGCCCCGTTCCGTATTCCGAAACCAGTAATAGTCATTGTGGTAGTGGGTATCCTGGGCAAACACGGACATAAATACAGGGATCCCCTTCTCATGACAGAAACGCTTAAAGTCACGGATCAGCGGGACCTGTTCCCTGGCCTGGGGCGTAAAGAAACAGAAGCCTTCATCAACAAAGCCCTTTTGCATATCCACGATGATCAGCGCGGTCTCCTCCGGCAGGATCTTGAACGGAGCGCTCCATTCCCAATATCTTTTCATGTTTATAAACCTCCTTTAAAAGTTTTCAATGTTCTCTGTATGATACAGCTTAGAGGGGGAGTCGTTCCCCATTTGGTTTAAAACGATACGGACCAGGACCGCGCCGCAGACACACCAGACCTGGGAGATGCCGGGCAGCCCTACATAGGCCAGCACGATGCCGACGATCACGGCGGCTACCCCGCGCTGATCCACATTGAAGGCGATCTGTTCGGTGGGGGGATATCCCTTCCTGTAGGTATACAGGAAATCGGCGATGAACACACCGATGATCGCGGGAACGCAGTTGGACAGGAAGATCAGGAAGGCCCCGAAATACTGGAAGAAATCCATAGCGGTCAGGAGCAGTGCCACAGCGCCGCAGATGACGGTGATCTTTTTGTGTTCCAGCTTGAAGATGTTCCCCCAGGTCAGCGCGCAGGAATACTCATTGCCCTGAGCGGGTCCCCAGTTCCCGAAGATGCCGATCAGCAGGCCGGGGATCGCCAGGCCTTGCGCCGCCAGCACATAGGGCATGTCGCCTTGACCGGTAGCGATAGCGCCGACTGCACCGATCACCAGCATCAGCGGATTGATAACGGCCATGAACAAGATCGTCAGGCCCACAGCGACTTTAGGCGTTTTGGCGAAACGCATAAAATCGGGGAGCAGCGAGCAGGCACAGCCGATCCAGGAACCGATCGCCAGACCCACAAGGGTCGTAAACTGGAGCTCGGCAGTGGGAAGGGGGATATAGCACATCAAGCCATCTAACCCGCCTACACGTCTGATGCCTAAGGACATGGAGATGATCCCGAAGATCCCGATGACCGGGATGCAGATCGTCCCCAGCTTGCTCATCGCTTTCATCCCGAAAGCGGCGGTAGCGGTAAACAACACCACACAGACCAGGCTCATGGGGAGGAAGGGGCTCTGGGGGATGGTGGCGTTGATCGCCCCAGCCATCAGCCCGGCATCCACCGCCGTCCAACCCAGCAGGGAAAAAGCCATGATACAGCCGATCACCTTGGAGCCATGCCTGCCATAGGCATAGGCGGTCAATTGGCCGAAGGTAAGGCCTGTTTTTGCCGCCGCGGCCGCCATGATACAGGTGATGACCGTCAAGAAAACGGCGCCCACCGCGATCGCTTTCAGGACAGTAGCGAAGTCTGCTCCAAACCCCATGTTAGCGCCGGCCTGCAGGGAAGTTGTCATAAAGACAAAGCCTGACATAGCGCCAAATAGTGCAGGGGTTTTCATGCGCTGGTCGATAGGGACCGCTTGTGACGCAAATTGTCCACCAGAGTTTTTCTTTTCTTCTGCCATTTCTCCCACCTCTTTCTCTTTGCTCTGCTCATCGCTCCTTCTGCCCGATGGGGCCTTTTAGTGAGCCATCCGCTCTGCTGTGGCATCCCCTTCCTGCCGCAAACACGCTCCTTTCCCGGGACGGATCTTTGACATAGCATCGCTTTTGAGACTCATTTACAGAAAGGACATCAGATCGACTGAAAGATAAGCACTGTTTTGTTACTTATTTACATTTATATTATCCTCTAATGCATATATTTTAGCAATATGCAATATCAGGGAAATGGTCCATATGTTCTTTGTATTTTGATGGGATGGTATGGATGATATAGTACAAACATTTTGGGCTTTAATGTCCAAACAAAATGATCTTTATCATTTTTTTCTGAAAAGATGTGGCATACTTCTATATAGGTAAAGAGCCTTTACTGAAAAAAGATAACACTTTATCAACAAAGTGTGCTATGGTTAAGTTATCGGACCAAACCCTGCACATACACCAAAATGTCAGATCTTCTATGATCGTCAAAAAGAAAGTTCCAAGAGAAAAGGAGATGGATATGCGAAGCTCGAAAACCGGTATCAAAGAAGCGATCTGTGATTCTCTGTGCCTTTTAGCGCAGAGCAAGCCCAAAGAGAAAGTGAGCATCACTTCTCTTATTGGAGCGGCAGGGATAAGCCGTTCTTCTTTTTACTATTATTATGAAAGTATCAACGATGTATTTGCCGATATGGTAAATGAGTTTTGTGGAGAGTATCAGAGCATTGGTTTTCTGGTCTTGAATACAAAGGCCCATCGGGACAGAGAGGGGCTTTTGAGGGCGGAGGAAGCCTTTTGCGATGTCATTTTAAAGTATAAAAAATGGGTCGTGTTCTTTTTTGAGAGACCGAACTACTTTGACTTTCGGGAGATCTTCTATCAGCAGTTCCAAGAGCGTTGCAGCACCATGCACATCACTATGCTATATAAGGAGCAGAGGAGTGAACTGCGGGATAGAGTGACCTATTCCTATAGTATCTATAGCTGCTGTATGCAGATGTTTTCCGTTCTGGAGCTATATGTTAAACGTGGTTTTCGGGAGACGCCAGAAGATTTTGTCAGCATATATGAACAAACCTTTTCGCAGACCTTATTTTTTGAGGATGGCATTTGTATTGTTTAGACGGATACGATGGGATCGAGGAGCCGCTGTGCTCCTTAGCTATGCCAATGGTGCATTTGGTGAGCCGGGCAGAACGTATCACTTACCTTTATCCGTGTGGAGCAAAGCCAGGGCATCCTTTTAGAGGATGCCCTGGCTTTAGTAGGATGACTTTGTGCATTTTTTCGGATCTATCCATTTTTATAGAAAATGGAGCAAGAGGCCTTTATCTTACTTTGAGCTCACATAAGCGTCTACTTGCTGGACAAAGTATTTTGCGTTTTTAAGCTGCGCTTCCGCCTCTATCTTTCCCGCTACATAGAAATCATCATAGTCCGATCTTTCTCTGCAAAACGAACTTTCTTTTATAATGATCGCCAGACTCCTATCCAGTATTTCTGTTTTCAAATATTCTTTTGTAAAATATGCTATCACTCCTGAGTACTTAGATGAGTCAAAGCTCTTCAATGCATTGGCTGGCGCATTGCATGAAAAACCGCATAGTAAAACCTGTTCAGAGATGTTCTATATTGCCCTATCTCCAGGTTGCTTTCCGATGCCAACAGCATTTCCTTAGCCCTTGCCAAACGGTAGCCTGCCAGTTCCTTTAAGCTGCTTTCCATAAAACGATCCCCTCCTCCTTAACATTCCGATAAAAAGGAAGTACATCCCCCCATTTCTTCATATGATCTTCCTGTATATCCACGATCGAAAAAACTCTTTCATATCGTATGTCCATATCAGCAGCCCAGCCTAAAAAGCGCCTTTTTGTCACATCATCCATCTGGCTCCTTACGACGATCGCAATATCGATATCGCTCTCCTGTGTCGCATCGCCCCTCGCCACTGAGCCGTATAAAATGATCATAGATATAGTATTTCTAAAGATCTCAGTCAGACTCTGTACCAATTCCTCTTTCATCTCATCTGATAGCATCCCATCCACCTCCCCTGATCGTCTATCCATACGTTCGGTCCTTATATCCATTATACCCCTATTGGAACTATCCTACAACCGGATATTTAAAAGAGGGCATTTAGAAGCTCTTTCATCACTATCAGATAAAGGATCATCCAGTAGGCGATAGGTAAGCCCAGGTCACAGCAGCCCGCAGGAGTACTGTGTAGCCAGCTGGATGAAATATTTCTCCGGTTTGGTCAGATAGCTGCCCTTTAGGATCGCCATACAGCGCATCCAGGATTCCTTAGGGGAGACGGTGAAGTACACCATGGGGGCATCCGGTTCTACATAGGACTGGGGGAAAAAGGCTGGACAGACCTGGTTCTTGACCATATTGATGACCGTGGAGGTGCTGGTGGATTCAAAGAGCACCTTGGGGCGGAAGCCGGCGCTCTCAAAGAGCCGGTCCGTCATCTCCCGGATCCTGGTGGTCCTGGAGGAAAGGATGAAAGGGTCCTCTTTAAAGAGCCGCAGGTCGATCTCCGGGAAGGTCTCCCAGCTCTTCTCCCCCGCTAAGTGCGCCTGCGGGTGGCTTTTCGGCACACCCAGGATGATCAGCTCCTCGCACATGTCTAAGTATTCCAGATCCGGATGCTTTAAGCCCTTGGCGTAGGTGGAGCAGGCCATGGTCACCTCCCGCTGTAAGACCAGCTGCTCCATGGTCTTCACCCGGGCCTCCCGGATGCAAAACACCACATTCGGATATCGCTCATGGAAGATCGGATAGATGCGGGAGAACATGAGAGAGCCCCTCTCCGGCGTATAGGCCACCGCGATCTCCCCGGAGGTCTCCTGGGCGATATCATGGATGATCTTATAGGTCTCCTGCTTCATATCCACCATCTGTCGGGCCGTAGCCAGATAGATCCGCCCCGCATAGGTGGGACACATACTGTGCTTCCGTCTCTCAAAAAGCGGCGTCCCCAGCTCCCGCTCCAGCTTCAAGAGCTGCTGGTTCAGCGCCGACTGGGTGAGGAAAAGCTTCTCCGCCGCCTTCGAGATGCTCTGTTCCTGTTCGATCGCGATGATGTTCTCGATCTGCCGTAATTCCATATATATACCTCCCACAAGACTTAATCCAGCTAAGAGAAAATATAAAAATCCATAAGTTGAAAAGATACCCCCACATCCATTATAATCAGATCATACAAAGAGTTCAAGCTTGACGAGGGGATCTTGTATAAGATCTGGCCATAGAACAGGCCATCCTGCAGCAGTCCGACCGGTCAGGGCTGCCGCGATCACCCAGAGGGATCCCGAAAGGGATGAGACGAGCGAAACCAGCGAAAAGGAGAGGAACCATGAAAAAGAGTGTATTCGCATTAGCATTGGCAGGTATCATGGCATGCGTGACGGCATGCGGCGCGGGGGGCAGCAGCAACGGCTGGGCAAAGAACGTGGAGGTCCAGGTCCCGGCAAAGGCAGGAGGCGGTACGGACGTGATGGCAAGGGCCTTAGGGACCCAGGTGGCCAAGGATTCCGGCTCCACCATCACCATCGTCAACAATACGGACGGCGGCGGTGTGGTGGCCTGTGAGAAGGGCGCGGCGGGAAAGAAGGACGGCTCCACCCTGGTCCAGTTCCACACCACCCTGCTGATCAAGACCGCTACCGGCGTGTTCAAAAAATCGGCGGCAGAGGATTTTACCGTGATCGCTGTGGGCGTGCCGGTGGACGAGGCTAACAATGTGCTGGTGGTCTCCGGAGATTCCCCCTATAACACCCTGGACGATCTGATCGCCGATGTGAAGGCAAACCCAGGCACGCTCCTGATGGGTGTGGAGACCGGCGGGACCATCCATGTGGAGGCCGGGTTATTTGCCAAGGCGGCAGGGCTGGATATCAAATATGTGGAAGCCGGCTCCGATACCGAGAAGCTGACCGCTCTGGTAGGGAAGAGCATCAACGCGGCCATGGTCAATGCCAACCAGGCGAAGCAGTATATCGAGTCCGGCAAGGCCAAAGCCCTGGCCGTGGTCTCTAACGGCCCGGAGGGCGGGCGCAGCTCGGTGCTTCCGGATGTGCCGTCCTTTGTAGAGCAGGGCGTGGATTGCTCCTTCCAGATGCTCAGCGTCATCCTCTTAGGGCCGAAGGATATGGATCCGGCTCTGGTGACCCAGATCCACGACTACTATGCGGCAGCGGCGGAAAATGAAGAGGTGAAGAAGACCTTGGCGCCGGCCGGTATGGAGATGACGTTCCTGGGTGTTGAGGAAGGGTTAAAGACCGTCCAGGAGGCCCAGGCCAGCGTGGACGCGGTGGTGCAGGAGCTGGGGCTGGATCAGCAGCAGTAAAATGAGGAGGAAAACGTATGAAGCTAAAGAGAGACCAGCTGACCGGGGCTGCCCTGGTCATCCTAGGGATCGTGGTATTCCTCATGACCACCACATTTTCGATCCCGATCACGGCTGCCTATCCGGGGCCCAGGATGCTGCCTACCATCGCCGCCTTCGGCTTTGTGGTATGCGGTCTGGGGATCTTCGCAGAAGGGACTATGAGTAAAAAAGAAGAGAAGGTTTTTCTGGTGAAGGAAGGCTGGGTGCGGGTGCTCCTGACCTTGGCGGTGATCGCCGCCTATATCGCCGGGATGACCGTAGTCGGGTATCTGATCGCCACACCGGTCATCTTATATGTGCTGACCACCATGTTCGCTAAGGGGAGCCAGACCTCCGTGAAGGGGAGAGTGATCTTCTCTGTGGCAGTAGCGGCGATCATCTATGTGATCTATGTATACGCCTTTGGCCTCACGTTGCCGGGCGGGATGCTATTTGGATAAAGGAGGGGTCTCATGTTCGAGTATATCCCATATATCATGAGTCAGATCGTCCAGCCCTTTAACCTGGTGCTGCTGTTCGCCGCCACGGTGATCGGTCTGGTGTTCGGCGCGATCCCCGGGCTTTCCGGGACGCTGGCGGTCATGCTGTTCATGCCGCTGACCTATTCCATGCAAGCCGGCCCGGCGGTCATCTTTCTGATCGCCCTCTGGGTGGGCGGCTGCTCCGGTTCCTTCATCGGCTCCGTGCTCTTAGGGATCCCCGGGTCGGCCTCCTCAGTGGCCACCTGCTGGGACGGCTACCCCATGGCCCAGAGCGGGAAAGCCGGTAAGGCTCTGGCCATCGGGATGGTGGCTTCCTTTTTGGGGACATTTTTCAGCGCCCTCTTCGCGGCGCTCCTCAGCCAGAAGATCGCGGATGTGGCCTTCGCCATGGGGCCATGGGAGTATTTCTCCCTGTGCTTTGTGGCGATCACCATGGTGCTGGCGATCTCCAAGGGCAATATGTTCAAGGGCCTCGCGTCGGCGGCTATCGGCCTGCTCTTCGCATCGGTGGGCTTCTCCCCGATCGACGCGGAGGCACGGTTCGTCTTTGACAATATGTATCTGATGAGCGGTCTGGGCATGACCGTGGTGCTGATCGGGATCTTCGGCGTGGCCCGGATCGTGGAGGAGTACGGAAAAGGCTTCGGCGCGCTGCCGGATGTGGATACCAAGAGCATCAAGGGCCTTGGCATCACCATAGCGGAGATCGTGGCCCAGGGCGTGAACATCATCCGCTCCTTCCTGATCGGTCTGGGGATCGGCTTCCTTCCCGGCATGGGCGCGGGCCTGTCCAATCTGGTGGCCTACTCCAGCGCGAAAAATGCCTCCAAGACCCCGGAGCAGTTCGGTCATGGCTGTCCGGACGGCATATGGGCCTCGGAGGTGTCCAATAACGCGGCCATCGGCGGCTCCATGATCCCTATGGCGGCACTGGGGATCCCGGGGGATTCCACCACGGCTCTCCTGATCGGCGCACTGACCATCCACGGCCTGGAGATGGGGCCTATGGTCTTTAAGAACAGCGGCAATGTGGTTTATCTGATGTTCGCCACGGTCATGGTGTGCGCCCTGGTGGTCCTGGTGCTCCAGGCGTTGGGGATGCGTGTGTTCCCTCTGATCTTGAAGGTCCCCTACCACTATATGTATCCGGCCCTGATCATCATCTCCTTTGTCAGTGCCTATGTAGATTCCAGCAGCTTATATAAATGTGGGATGATGCTGGTGTTCGTGATCATCGGCATCCTGATGAGCTACGGCGGGCTGCCCACGGCGCCACTCATCCTGGCCTTTATCCTGGGCCCCACCTTAGAGAGCAATATGTTAAAGTCCTTCCAGTATTCCGGCACGGCAGCCACCTTCTTTACCCGGCCGATCTCCTGTGTGTTCATGGTGGTGGGGATCGCCTGTGTGTTCTCGCCGGTGATCCGGATGGTCTTGGAAAAAGCGAAGGGGAAGAAGGCCCCTGCATAGGTAGAGGGGGAAGAGCCCCTGCATGACGAAGCCCATATGGACATTTTTGATACCCCTTTTCAAAAGCTGCCGAAGATCGTTTCCCGGCAGCGCTGAAAAAACCTGAGGCTGCCATAAAATGACCGATCTGCCCAATATACGTATCGGTATCATTGCCATCGATACCCAATATGGTAGGATCATCGCATTTTACCGCATCCTCGTAAAAAACGCCGCAGGGAGAGCGCAAGGACATCCTGCGGCGTTTCTTTAAAAAGTGTTTCTTTAAAAAGAGTGTTTCTCTGCAAATATAAGGAGGAAGAGCGATATGTCATTTACATGTTCACCGGCCATCCCCGACCCGGTGGCCAGATTAGCCTACAGACCTTGGACATTGTCCGTGGAGCCCTTCCAGGTGGCGCCCAGGACCTGGTACGTGGCCGGGCAGACCTGGGTGGGCTGTTACCTGATCGATACTGGCGACGGCCTGGTCCTGATCGACTGCGCGATCCCGGAAAGCCTGTATCTCCTGGTGGATTCCATCTACAAGCTGGGCTTTAAGCTGCAGGATATCAAGAAGATCCTGATCAGCCATGCCCATTTCGATCACTGCGGGGCGGCCGCCGCCATGAAGGAGCTGACCGGCGCGCCACTTTATATGTCCCGGGAGGATTGGGTGTTCTATAAGGAATGCCGGGAGGAGACCCTGGATCTGGATAAGGATTCTCATCCCCAGGATTTTACCGTGGATCATTTCTATTCCGACGATGAGCCGATCATCCAGGGAGAGGTGGCCATCCGGACCATGCTGACCCCGGGCCACACGGTGGGCTGCACCAGCTTTTTCTGGGAGGTGAAAAACCCGGTGAGCGGCCAGACCTATGTGGTGGCCATGCACGGCGGCGTGGGGGCGAACACCATGAACGACCAGTATTACGCTTCCAGCCGGTATCTGACCCCGGCCCTCCGGGACCGTTTCCTGGCGGATGCGGAGAAGCTAAAGAAGATCCATGTGGATATCGCCCTCCCCAGCCATCCCAACCAGATCACGATCACGGACCGGATGGGGACCTACACCGACGAGAGCCAGCCTTATCTGGACGAGACAGTCTGGGCGGATTTTATCGACGAGCGGGTGCGGCAGGTCAGAGCGCTGATGGAGAAGACGGCGTGAGAAGGCCTGAGGCCAGCAGCGGCGGCCGCTAATGGATGTTGTTGCGCCGTTTCCCGGTCATATCGGTGACGGTCATCTTAAGGACCGTGGTGACGCCGATCATATCGGTATTGAACTGGAAGTCCTCGGCGTGGTAGTGCCGCATCAGGATCTTCAGCGCGGCGTATTTCTCCTCATCCGGCACAGTCTCGATGGTCCCGTGGCCTATGACGCTGGCGTAGCCCATGGTACAGCTCATCCGCTCCTCGTAGAGGATGAAATTGTGGTCGCAGTCCATCTCGAAGGTGGCGCGGTGATCTTTGGCGATCAGGTCTAATTTCTTTCCCTCCGTGGCGGCGTGGAAATAAAAGAAGACCTGATCCCCCTGCACATCCAGCCCGAAGTTCAGCGGGACGATATAGGGGTAGTCCCCGTCATTTAACGCGATCCGGCATACGTCACATTTGCGGATGATCGCGAGGATCTCTTCGCGGTCGGTGATCTCTCTGTCTTTTCTCCTCATGGTGTCCTCCTTGTACAAAATGGTATCATAGGGGCCAAAAAACCTTTAGACCCCAACTCATGCCATGAGCTTAGCACGATCTACGCTGTTTGTCATCTGGCATTTATAGCATGGACGTGTCCCTGGCTCTTTGAGGCTCTTTTTCCTACCTACACACGAGTCCTCCCGTTGCGGACCCTTTGGCCCACCGGTTGATCCTTTTGAGCAGTTCTGTCACCGGGGCTGACAGGCCGGATGATACACGCTGCTCTGTCCTCTGATGGTCATATGGCACAGCGTGGTCCCGCAATACAGGCAGGCTACCCTTTTTCCAGTAACGAATAATTTATTGACGAAATGCCATAATAATGTTACTATAAATGTGAGGTGATAACATTTTATGGAACGTAAGATCGTAAAGCGTTTGCTCGCTTGGAAAAATTCTCACAACCGGATGCCACTCCTTCTCTATGGGGCCCGTCAGGTAGGAAAAACGTATACCGCACTTACCTTCGGAAAAGAACATTACCGAAATACAGTCTATTTCAATCTGGAGGATTCCAGAGAGGTGGCAGCTGTTTTTGAACGAGACTTGGACCCTTATCGGATCGTGAAGGAGCTTTCCGCGAGATCGGGCCAGTCGATCTTTGAAGGGGAAACTCTTCTGATCTTTGACGAGATCCAAAGCTGTGAAAGAGCGTTGACCTCGCTGAAATATTTCTGTGAAAACGCGCCGGGCTACCACCTGATCGCGGCCGGAAGCCTGCTGGGTGTGGCGCTGAACCGGGAGCGATATTCTTTTCCGGTAGGCAAGGTGGATATGCTGAACCTTTACCCGTTGGATCTTGAGGAATTTTTATGGGCTACTGGTAACAAGTCTCTATGCACACTGATCCGTGAGGCTTACGCCGACTTTCATCCGCTCTCTCTCCACGAAACAGCCCTGGAGCTTTACCGTACCTATCTGGTGGTGGGTGGGATGCCCAGAGCGGTCCTGGAATATGTGGAGAAACAGGACTTCGACTTTGTCCTTGCCGCGCAGAAATCCCTAAACGACGCCTATATCGCCGATATGGCGAAATATGCTTCTCCCCAGGAAACCACCCGGATCATGGCGGCCTGGGGGAGCGTTCCGGCGCAGCTGGCTAAGGAAAACCAAAAGTTTCAGTACAAGGTCATCAGATCGGGCGCCAGGGCTTATGAGTATGAAACACCGCTGGACTGGATGAAGACAGCGGGGATCATCCACAAGTGTGTTCGTGTTCGAGAGGGGAGATTACCCCTTTCCGCTTACGCCGACAATTCTTCCTTCAAGGTCTATATGGTGGATACCGGGCTGCTTTGCTCCAAATTCGGTATCCCCGCAAACGCCATCCTCCACAGCCCTCATAGCTTTGACGGGTTTAAGGGTGCGCTGGCGGAAAACTATATCATGCAGGCTTTGGTGGCCAATGGAGCTTCACCCTACTATTGGAGTTCTCCGGGGAAGGCGGAGCTAGATTTTGTATTCCAGGATCGGGAAGGAAATATCATTCCCTTAGAAGCAAAGTCGGCGGATAATGTCCGGGCAAAAAGCCTGGGGATCTTTGTTTCGCTCTACCATCCCCCCTTCGCTATCCGGGTTTCTGCCCGCAATTTCGGATTTGAGAATAACATTAAAAGTATTCCTCTCTATGCTGTGTTCTGTTTGGAGCCATAGATCAAGAAAGATCCGCTGGCGGATCTCCTTCTGGGTCATGCGGCTTTTGGTATAGAACGCGTCATAAAGCAGAAGCTCCAGGCAGAAGGACTTTTGTAACGTGTTGGCCCGGCAAAATGGATCCTGAGATCGTAATGATCGAGCCTTTCGACTGGCTCAACGCCCTCCCTTCCGGTCTGACCGCCGCAGATACAGCACCCCGGTCACATCAGCTAAGGACCACCCGATGGGGATGGCGGCCCAGATGCCCCAGACCCCGATCTGGGGGATGGGGGCCAGGACGTAGGCTAAAAGGACCCGGGTCCCCAGGGAGATGATGGTCAGCACCAGGGACATCTCCGGCCGGTTGATCCCCCGATAGTAGCCGTACAGCAGCATGAGCACGCCGATGCCGCAGTAGCAGGCGCCCTCCACTCTAAGATAGCCCATGCCCACGGCGATGATCTCCCGGTCCGCTGCGGAGATGAAAAGGCGCATCAGCCCGCCGGCAAAGACAAAGACCAGCACCGAGACGGCGGCGCAGAACAGGAGGGAGATGCGGATCGCCTCCCGGATCCCCTTCTGGACCCGTTCCTTTTCCCCGGCGCCGTAGTTTTGGGAGATGAACAGGGAGAAGGCATTGCTGAACTCCTGGGCCGGCATATAGGCGAAGGAGTCGATCTTCACGGCAGCCGCGAAGGCCGCCATCACCACCGCGCCGAAGCTGTTCACCAGGCCCTGGATCATCAGGATGCCGAAGTTCATGACAGATTGCTGGATGGAGGAGGCGAAGGAAAAGCGCAGGATCTCCTTCCCCTTTTCTGGAGTAAAGTCAAAATGGGCCCGGTCAAAGCGGATCTGGGGCTCCTTCCACCAGGCGAACAGGCCTAGACCGATGCCGGATACAGCCTGGGAGATGACCGTGGCCTTGGCGGCGCCCCCGATCCCCCAGCCGTAGACCACCACGAAGAGCAGGTCTAAGACGATGTTCAAAAGGGCCGTGCTCCCCAGGAAAAATAGGGGTGTCACCGAGTCCCCCAATGCCCGCAGGAGATAGGAAAAGTAATTGTAGAGGAACACGAAAAAAAGGCCCATGAAGATGATCCATACATAGGTGTGCATCATGGCAAAAAGCTCCGGCGGGGTCTGCAGGAGCCGGAGGATCGGGTCGCAGAAGGCCATCACCAGGATGTTGAGCGCCAGGGTCACGCCGCCGATCAGCAGGAAGGACAGCTGGATGCTGCTCTTCATCCGGTCCCGCTCCTTTTTCCCAAAGTAGTAGGAGAACAGTGCGCCTGCGCCCATGCACATCCCGATCTGGATCGAGTTCAGAAAGGTCATCAGCGTGTAGGCGCTCCCCACCGCCGCCAGGGCATCAGGGCCTAAGGACCACCCTACGATCAAGGTGTCCACCACGTTATAGAGCTGCTGGAGCAGGTTCCCTAAGATCATGGGACCGGCGAACAGCAGCATGGTCTTCGCCACATTTCCCTGGGTCAGGTCTTTCTTCATGGATGTGTTCCCTCCTACGTCAAAAGGGGCTGCTGCAGATGCAGCAGCCCCTCCACATTTTCTTTCGGTATCATGTCTGAGCGCTCAAAAGCTTAAAATGCTCAAGATCAAAAAACGCTCAACGTCTTAAAAGGCTCAAGTTCCTTGAGGCTCCAAGGATCTAAAGATCCAGCTTCATATCCCCGTCTTTTATCCATCCCATCTTCCGCAGGACGGCCCCGAAGGCCATGGTCAGGATGGCCGGCAGGACAAAGCAGACCAGGAGGATCCCCAGCCACATCTTCCCGCCGCCCCCCATGCTGGTGTAGACACCGATCGGCCCCACCAGGCCGCAGGTCCCCATGCCGGACCCTGCGGGGATATTGGTCAGCTTAAAGAGGACGGTGGCCACAGGGCCGGTGACCATGCTGGCCAGGGTGGGCGCGATCCAGATCCTGGGGTTCTTTACGATGTTCCCCATCTGCAGCATGGAGGTCCCCAGACCCTGGGCTAAGAGGCCGCCCACACCGTTCTCCTTAAAGGAAAGGACGGCAAAGCCGATCATCTGGGCACAGCAGCCAGCCGTGGCCGCGCCGCCAGCCAGCCCGTCCAAGGTCAGGGCGATGCAGATCGCGGCGCTGGAGATCGGCAGGGTCAGGGCGATGCCCACCAGGGCGGATACCAGGATGCCCATGAAAAATGGCTGCATCTCTGTAGCGGTCTTCACCATCATCCCGAAGGCGTCCATAAAACGGGCCACGCCGGGGCCTACGAACTGGGCCACCAGCACACCGGAGATGATCGTGACGCCGGGGGTGACGATGATGTCCAGCCTGGTCTCCTTAGAGACCAGCTTTCCCAGCTCCGTGGCGATGACGGTGGCCACCAGCGCCCCCACCGGTCCCCCTAGGGCATTGCCCGCGATCCCCACCGTGGCGGCAGAAAAGAGCACCAGCTGAGGGGCCTTTAGGGCGTAGGCGATGGCGATGCCAAGGGCCGCGCCGGTGGCGCTCTTGGCGTAGTCTGCGATGGTGGTAAATACCTCGATACCAGACTTCTCACCGATGGTGGCGAAGATCGTGCCGATCAGCAAGGACGCAAAAAGACCAAAGGCCATGGCGCCCAATGCATCGATGAGATAGGTCTGGACAGTGATGTTGACGTTCTTTTTCTTCAAGAACGCCCGGAAACCTGTCTGTTCCATGTTTTTCTCTCCTTACTATGTATTTGGCACACATTTGACAGTTGGTCGTTTTGTCAAAGCAGTTTTTGTTGTCCGTATTTTAGCAGGGGACGGGGGAAAATGCAAGTACTTTTTGCAGATATGACCGGACCTGGCGTGGTACAAGTTATTTTTCACACCCACGCCAGGGAGTCTTATCGCGCAGAGATAATGTAAAGGGCCCGCTGGGGGAGGGACTTGTCTGGGCGTCGCCACGCTCTCGCTCCGGACCTGTTGCTCAATGAAAATACTGCAAGAAATTTTTTTGTGGATCCCCCCTATTTTGTGTAGAAATAAGAGTAAAAATATGGTAAGCTAGTAATGGTACATTTTTCTCCATGTATCTGCAGATGGCACCTGGAGAGAGTATATGCTGGGGGATGTATGAGGATATGGACAGGACGGATACGGATGGAGGACCAGGCAGCTGACGGGCAGAGGACTGGCGGAGAGGACGAGAAAGGCGGGAGCAGATGGAGACGATCGATCCAAGAATGGAAGAGATGAAACAGAACATGCGCAGGAAGGCACAGAAGGCGAAGCGTTTTATGCGCAACACAGGTTTTGGGGTGCTGCTCTTCGTGGCGGTAGTGGTGCTGGGGACGGGATCCTTTTATGACATCGGAGAGCAGGAGCAGGCGGTGGTCACGACCTTTGGGGTGGCCCAGGCGGTGACAGAGCCGGGGCTCCATTTTAAGATCCCGCTGATCCAGGGCGTGCGGAAGGTGAACACCACGATCCAGGGCTTTGCTATGGGCTATTCCCTGGATGATAATGCCAGCATGGAAGAGGATTCCCTGATGATCACCAGCGATTACAATTTTGTCAATGTGGACTTTTTTGTGGAATATAAGGTGGCGGACCCGGTGAAGGCGGTGTATGCGTCGGAGGATCCGGTATTGATCTTGCGGAACATCAGCCAGGCCTGTATCCGGACCGTGATCGGGGGCTACGATGTGGACTCGGTCCTGACCACCGGGAAGAATGAGATCCAGGCCAAGGTCAAGGAGATGATGCTATCAAAGCTGGAGCAGCAGGATATCGGCCTCCAGGTGACCAATGTGACGATCCAGGATTCAGAGCCTCCCACTGCGGAGGTGATGGAGGCCTTTAAGGCGGTGGAGACGGCCAAGCAGGGCAAGGAGACCGCGATCAACAACGCGAACAAGTACCGCAACGAGAAGCTGCCCCAGGCCCAGGCCCAGATTGATCAGATCATGCAGGAAGCAGAGTCCTCCAAGGTACAGCGGATCAATGAGGCCAATGCCGAGGTGGCGAAGTTCAATGCCATGTACGCCGAGTACGTGAAGAACCCGGAGGTCACGAAGAAGCGGATGTTCTATGAATCCATGGAGGATATCCTTCCCGGGATGAAGGTGATCATCGATGGGACGGGGCAGACCAGCACGATCCTGCCCCTGGACAGCTTTACCCAGACCGGCGGGGACCAGGGGCGGGCCGGGGGACAGACGGCAGGCGGCGGGACCGGAGACGGGAGCGGTCTGCCGGCTGGCAGTCCTAACAGCGGCGGCCAGGCCGACAGCGGCGCTGTGGACCGCCAGACAGAGAGCAGGGAAGACTGGGCGGAGGATCAGTAGAGGGCCAGCCTTGCCGCCTTTTGCGGCGGCGCGGCTAGCGGTATCCCAAAGAGACCGGGGGGCGCGGCCCCAGGGTCCGGGAAGATAGGAGGAAATGTGATGATAAAGACCATAAGGAAGATCGTCCTCACCGTGCTGCTCATCTGCCTGTTCGCAGGCGGGCTTGGCTCCATGGTCGTGACCCAGGAAAATGAATATAAGCTGATCCGCCAGTTCGGGCGGATCGAGCGGATCATCGATCAGGCGGGATTGAGCTTTAAGCTCCCCTTTGTCCAGACAGCCGATACGCTGCCTAAGGAGATCCTGCTCTATGACCTGGCGCCCTCGGATGTGATCACCAAGGATAAGAAGACCATGCTCTGCGATTCTTATACCTTGTGGAAGATCACCGACCCGCTGAAGTTCGCCCAGTCTTTGAACGGTTCGATCGCCAATGCAGAGCGGAGGATCGACACGGCTGTGTATAATTCGATCAAAAATGTGATCAGCAATATGGACCAGAACGATGTGATCCGGAGCCGGGACGGGGAACTGTCGGAGGCGATCATGGCCCATATCGGGGAAAATATGGACCAGTACGGACTTAAGCTGCTTTCCGTAGAGACCAAGCAGCTGGACCTTCCGGCAGATAATAAGTCGGCAGTCTATGAGCGGATGATCTCGGAGCGGGATAAGATCGCGGCCACCTACACGGCGGAAGGACAGGCAGAAGCCAAGGTGATCCAGAACACCACGGACCGGGAGATCGCCATCCAGATCTCCGATGCCCAGGCCCAGGCCGCCCAGATCACGGCGGAGGGGGAGGCCGAGTATATGAAGATCCTGGCAGATGCTTACGGTTCTCCAGAGAAAGCGGAGTTCTATGCCTTTACCCGGGCGCTGGAGTCCGCCGAGGCTTCCCTGGCGGGCAAGGACAATACGCTGATCTTGCCTGCCGGGTCCCCGCTGGCGGAGATCTTTATGGGAAGGTGAGAACGGGGTATCGATCCTATCGATCCGTTACCGGCAGGCACAGATGGCGCGTGCCGGCTGCAAAGGGATCGTAACAGATGAAGGGATCTGGACTCTTACGAGGGATCAGAGCAGCGATGGGACAGACTGCATCAGGGCAGTGATGGAACAGACTGCATCAGAGCAGCGATGGGACAGAATGTATCACAACAGATAAAGAACAAAGGAGCGAGAACGATGAAGATACGAGACATCCTGGCAAAAGGCACCCCGACCCTTTCCTTTGAGGTGTTCCCCCCAAAGACGGAGGATAAGTTCGAGAGCGTAGAAAAGGCGGCGGCCCAGATCGCCAAGCTGAAGCCCGCCTTTATGAGCGTGACCTACGGGGCCGGGGGCGGGACCAGCCAGTATACCGTGGATATCGCGGCCCATATCCAGGAACGGTATCAGGTGACCCCATTGGCCCATCTGACCTGTGTTTCCTCCTCACGGGAAAAGGTACACCAAGTTTTGGCGCAGTTGAAGGAGCGGAAGATCGAGAATGTGCTGGCCCTAAGGGGCGATATCCCGGCGGACGGGAAGGTGGAAAAGGACTACCGCTATGCGGCCCAGCTGATCCGGGAGATCAAGGAAGAGGATCTGTGCATCGGCGCGGCCTGCTATCCGGAGGGCCATGTGGAGTCCGAGAACAAGTCAGAGGATATCCTCCATCTGAAGGAGAAGGTGGACGCAGGCTGTGATTTTATCACCACCCAGATGTTCTTTGACAATAATATCCTCTACAATTTCCTCTACCGGATCCGAGAAAAGGGCATCACGGTGCCGGTGATCGCCGGGATCATGCCGGTGACCAATAAAGCCCAGATCAAACGGATCTGCCAGATGTCCGGGACCTATCTCCCTTCCCGCTTTAAGGCGGTGGTGGACCGGTTCGGGGATGATCCAAAGGCTATGAAGCAGGCGGGGATCGCCTATGCCACCGAGCAGATCATCGACCTGCTTGCCAATGGGGTCAACGCGGTCCACGTCTATTCCATGAACAAGCCGGATGTGGCAGAGCGGATCTGGGACAGCTTGTCGGATATCCTGTGACTTTATCTCGCGGATGATGGGCAGAGCGGATCAGGGAGACCGTGTCGCCGGCTGCGGCCGCTTTTATCTCGCGGGCGATGGCAGAGGGAGATGGCATCCAGATCACGATGCGGTCTTAAAGCAGTGTTTTTTCCCACAGGCGATGGGCAGAGAGAGGGGTATGTTGACGGTGGAAAGATGGACAGAGGGGAGGTAGAGATCGATGGGTGAAAGGCTGGAGAGGATGGAGACGGGAGCTGAGGGGCCTGTGGTCCCGATCGACCAAAGGGAGATCCTCCGTTATCTGGGTTATGGGAGGGAGCAGCCGGACGAGCAGATCCTGGCACTGGTGGAGTCGACCATAGCGGAAGTGAAAAGGACCGCCCGCCCCCGGCATATCACTGGGGAGTGCAAGCTGGAGCTGATGCCTGACGGGGAGATCGCCATCGGCAGTATCCATGTGGTGAGCCGGAGTTTGAGCCGGAACTTAAGGGATTGTGAGCGGGCCGTGTTGCTCGCGGCCACTCTTGGGACGGAGATCGACTATCTGCTCTATCGGTACGGGCGGTTTGAGATGAGCCGGGCGGTGGTCCTCCAGGCGGCGTCGGCCGCCATGATCGAGACCTACTGTGACATGGTCTGCGAGGAGCTGGCAGAGCGCTATGAGGCAAAGGGGCTGTACCTGCGCCCCAGGTTCAGCCCGGGCTACGGGGACCTGTCCTTAAGCTGCCAGCCGGACCTTTTGCAGGAGCTGGAGGCGGGGAAACGGATTGGGATCAAGCTGACGGAAAGCCTTTTGATGACGCCCTCGAAGTCCGTGTCAGCGGTGGTCGGGGTGAGCAAAAAACCCCATCGCTGTGAGGTGAAGGGCTGCGAGGCCTGTGGGAAGACGGATTGTCTGTACAGGCGCATCTGATCGTCCAAGAAAGATACTGCGGACCGCGTCGGATAGAAAATAAGGAAAGCTGGGCATGGATATGGATATCATACAATGGATGAAGGGACATCGTGTATTTTTTGACGGAGGCATGGGGAGCCTCCTGCAGGAGAAGGGGCTTAAAGCGGGGGAGCTGCCGGAGACCTGGAACCTGCTCCATCCCCAGGTGCTGGTGGAGATCCACAAGGCGTACCTGCGGGCCGGGGCGAACATCATCACCACCAATACCTTTGGCGCCAACGCCTTGAAATATCCGGCGGAGGGCAAGTGGGAGCTTAAGGCACTGGTCCGGGCGGCGGTGGAGAACGGGAAGCAGGCCCGGGAGGCGTATATCCGGGAGTGCAAGGAGCAGGAGATGGGCAGGACAGGGGCGGTCGAGATGGCATCTGCCGGAGTGGCGGTCCGCAAAGGGGGCACCGCGACCACAGACATCGCGCCCATATATGTAGCATTGGACCTCGGTCCCACAGGAAAGCTCTTAAAGCCCCTGGGAGACTTGGACTTTGAGCGGGCGGTGGAGCTCTATAAAGAGGTGATCCGTGCAGGGGCGGGCGCGGGGGCGGACCTGATCCTGGTGGAGACCATGAGCGACAGCATGGAGGTGAAGGCGGCTGTCCTGGCGGCCAAGGAGAGCTGCAGCCTGCCGGTATTTGCCACCATGGCCTTCGACCAAAAGGGCAAGCTCTTGACCGGAGGGGACGTGGAGAGCATCGTGGCCCTCTTAGAAGGCCTCAGAGTGGACGCCCTGGGCTTGAACTGCGGCCTGGGGCCGGTACAGATGCGGCCGATCGCCGAAAAGCTTTTGGCCGTGTCCTCCACCCCGGTGATCGTCAATCCCAATGCGGGCCTTCCCAGGAGCGAGGGCGGGAAGACGGTCTATGATATCGACGCGGACCAGTTCGCCCAGGAGATGGAGAAGATCGCCCGGATGGGGATCTCCATGATGGGCGGCTGCTGCGGGACCACCCCAGAGCATATCGAAAAGCTGGTGGGCCGGTGCCGGGACCTTCCGGTGACGCTGCCGGAGAAAAAGGGGCGGACGGTGATCTCCTCCTATTCCCAGGCCGTGGTGCTGGGAAAGGACCCGGTGATCATCGGCGAGCGGATCAACCCCACGGGAAAGTCCCGGTTCAAGCAGGCCCTGCGGGACCATAACATCGAATACATCCTGCGGGAGGGCGTGACCCAGCAGGATAATGGAGCCCATGTGCTGGACGTGAACGTGGGGCTGCCGGAGATCGACGAGCCCGCCATGATGGAGGAGGTGGTAAGGGAGCTCCAGGCCGTCACCGACCTGCCCCTGCAGATCGATACCTCCAGCATCCAGGCCATGGAGCGGGCTCTGCGCTGCTATAACGGAAAGGCATTGGTCAATTCGGTCAATGGAAAGCAGGAAGTGATGGAGGCCGTGTTCCCCCTGGTGGCCAAGTACGGCGGCGTGGTGGTGGGCCTGTGCCTGGACGAGGCGGGGATCCCGGAGACAGCAGAAGGGCGGATCCAGGTGGCGAAAAAGATCCTCCGCACCGCCGCCCGTTACGGGATCGGACCGGAGGATATCATCATCGACGGTCTGTGCATGACGGTCAGCTCCGACAGTAAGGGGGCGCTGACCACCTTAGAGACCCTGCGCCGGGTCCGGGACGAGCTCCATGGGAAGACGGTCCTGGGGGTATCCAATATCTCCTTTGGATTGCCCCAGCGGGAGATCATCAACGCCGCCTTCTTTACCATGGCCCTCCACGACGGCCTGAGCGCGGCCATCATCAACCCTAACAGCGAAGCCATGATGCGGGCCTACTACAGCTTCCGGGCCTTGTCAGATCTGGATGCCCAGTGCGGCGATTACATCGGCATCTACGGCGGGCAGCAAGGGCTGGGGTTGGGGGCTACCTTGAGCGGAAGGCGGGACGGTCTTACCGGGACCGGCGCCGGTGGAGCCGGAGCCAGTGGCCCAGGTGCAGCCGTCAGTCAGCCCGGAGGTCAAGGCACGATGGCTGGGCCAGCCGGTAGTAAAGGCGCGATAGCCGGACCGGCAGGCAGTGTTGGCGTGGCACTGAGCAAAGGGGGCCGCTTTGCAGGAGCCGGATCCAATGGGTTGAGCCTGGCGGAAGGGGTCATCAAAGGCTTAAAGGAGGTGGCCCGGGCGGCGGTGGAGGAAGAGCTTAAGGCTCGCCCGCCCCTTGAGATCATCAACGAGGAGCTGATCCCCGCCCTGGATGTGGTGGGGAAGGGCTTTGAGAAGGGGACCATGTTCCTCCCCCAGCTCCTGATGAGCGCGGAGGCGGCCAAGAGCGCCTTTGAGGTGATCAAGGCCCATATGGACAGCTCCGGTCAGGCCCAGGAGTCCAAAGGAAAGGTGATCCTGGCCACCGTGAAGGGCGATATCCACGATATCGGCAAGAATATCGTGAAGGTGCTGCTGGAAAACTATGGGTATGAAGTGATCGACTTAGGCAAGGATGTGCCGCCGGAAGCGGTGGTGGAGGCCGCCGTCAAAGACCATGTGCTGGTGGTGGGCTTGAGCGCCCTGATGACCACCACGGTCCCCAGCATGGAAGAGACCATCCGGCAGCTTAGAGAGCAGGCCCCCTGGGTCAAGGTGATGGTAGGCGGGGCTGTGCTGACCAAAGAGTACGCCGACACCATCGGCGCGGACCGCTACTGCCGGGATGCCATGGCCTCGGTGGATTTTGCCGGAGAAGTGATGGCGGGCGGTATATAGAGGGAGCGCCATTGGGATCTCCCATAGGCCGATCAGCGGCGGGATGGAAAGTGTGTGTGGTTTAGAGGATGGAGAGGGTAGGTAGATGGAAAATATCGTCCAGAAGATCATAGCGGCGTTCTTATCATTTCTCCTTGGTTTATTGAGCCTGTTCAACCTTAACCCTACGAGGGAGACGGTATGGGGGCGGGAGGATACCATAGCAGATGGAGAAGTGGAGGCACTGCCTTTACCGGAGGGGATCACCCTGTATTGCGCAGCGGTCCCTGAAGAGGAGATTGCCAGCCTGCCAGACAGCGATGTGCGCTACGCCTCCCGGGATCTTCTGCTGCAGATGGAGGGAGAGGTCGCAGAAGAGGAGGCCCAGGAGCTGGCCTGGGCGTATGGCGCAGAGCTGGTGGGCTTTATCGACCTTACCGGGACCTGTCAATGGCGGTTTACAGAAGAAATGGGTTATGATGAGCTAGTTGCGGTCCTGGAGGAGTTGGGAGAGAGGGAAGAGGTAGCTTGTGCTTCATTAAACTATATCGTTGACCGGGCTGCGGTGGAGCCGGAGGGCCTTGAAAGTGGAAGAAGGATCATAGCGGAGAAGAACAAGGCTGTCTGGGGAGCTGAACAGAGCCATGTCGGCTTTGCCTGGGAGCATCGGGAATGGTTGAAAGAGCCGGTCTCTGTGGCTGTTTTAGATTTTGGTTTCCAGCAGCATCCTAAATTGCATTATGCCCAGCTTAGACAGGGGAACGATGTGGATCCGAACCATGGGACCCATGTGATGGGGATCATCGGCGCAGAGCCGGGACGGAAGGATGTCCGCGGTGTCTACCCGGAAGCATCCGGCCATATGTATGCATATGATATATCTGGCTGTAGTGATATGGAGCTTTTTGTCAGTATAGTAGATGCGATTGCCCGGGGGACCAAGGTGCTAAACCTGAGCATCGGGAGGGATGAAGAGGCCACCTTCAATGCGTACATGGACTATAGACAAAGCGCCACAGACCTTTCGTCAAGTGCCTTTCAGATTTACGATTCTGGTATGCATCAGGGAGCGCGGCTGCTATCAGGTCTGTTGAAAAGACTGATCGATGAGGACTATGAGTTTTTGCTGGTCTATTCCGCCGGAAATGTATCCTCCAGGGCTGAGGACTGGGAGCACAGCTGTTTTTTTAAAAAGGATGAGCCTGGATACCGTTCCACCACAAAGCCTTTTAAAAAATATGAGCTCACGATGTATGACCGCTATTCTCTGCGCAGAGGCCGCAGCATAACCGGTCTGACCTTCCAGGTGGTGCCTCCAGAGTTTTCGAACCCGGTGTTTTCAATCAGTGACGAGGCTGTAGCCAAACGGATCCTCTGCGTCAGTGCATATGGTCAGGACAGGCGCATGGCTGGCTATGCGGATATGGGAGAGCGGGTGGATCTCTTAGCGCCTGGGACAGGGATATACAGCACTTGCAAGGGCGGTGTATACCCAAAGGATGGGACCTCGATGGCGGCTCCTTTTGTGACCGGAGCGCTAGCTTGTATCTGGTCCATGGACCCTTCCCAGCCGGCGGAGACGATCCGGGAGATTCTGCTGGATTCCTGTACAGAGGTCATCCGGGATACGGGGAGCCCTTATCAAAAGCCGGTATTAAATGTGGAAAATGCTATGCGGTATATGCGCTTTTACTTAGACCCGGACTCTGCTCCAGTTGAGCCGTTGCCTGATCTAAGGTGGTGGGAGCATGACGATCCCAGAGAGGAGGGCGACCAGTCCCGTGATGGCAGTCCCCAGGAAGGCGATAGTCCTAAGAAGGATTATAAAAAAAGCCCGGTGAAGATCATCGTGCGGGAAAAAGGCTCTGGCAAGGCGATCGAAGCTCCGCAGATGGAGATCCGAGACGCGGCAGGTCAGATCCAGATGTTCCCTCAGCCTTCATCAGGAAAGACAGATCCTGCAGAGGCCTCCAAGGATTTTTTTGCTTATGCAACAGAGGATGCTTGGCATGACATGGACGAGTATTTTTGTTATCTGGATCCCGGGATTTACCAGGTCATTGTCTTGGCAGATGGCTATGAGACGGCGGTATTTGACGGGCAGGTCGTCGCGGAGGACGGAGGCGTCCAGACCTGGACCTTTGATCTGTACCCGGCGTCGGGAGCATTAGAAGATGCTCTGCAGGACTATCTGCGGGATGCGATCCTTGCGCGATACCCGGTGCTCTCTACAGAGACGCTTTATGGTCTGGCTGCTTCCGGGTGGACAGAAAGGGATCTGGATGGCTGTCTGAGCGCGGATGTGCAGGACTATGACCACGATGGGATGCCGGAGCTTCTTGCGGTCCGGGTCGGGACCGTTCGGACAGAGATGGACGGAGCCGCGCTGGAGGTCATGCATTATCGGTTAGACACATCCTTTTATCTGGAGATGTATGAGTACGATCCATCAAAGGCACAGGTGATCCTGGCGGATACAAAGGAGTTGCCGGTCTACATCGGCTATCTTCCGTGGGGAGTCCCCCTCACCCAGACAGGGATCTTCCGTTATGACCATCAGGGGACCACCTATTTGGCTGTGGACAGTTATCTTGCGATGGGCAGTGAGGAGATCACCACACTGGATCTGTTCGCCTATGATGGAGAACGGTTCATCTTTGAGCAGGGATATGGGTATCAGGAGCTACAGGGCGATATATATGTAAAAGAGGCATTGGAGGAACCGCAAAGCCTGACGTACTGCGGATATAGTGCTATGAGAGCAGAAGGTTCAGGATGGGATGTCTTACAAGCATATGATCTGTCGTCTCACAGCTACAAGTCTCTGACGAGGGAAGAGGAGCAGCCTTTTATGGCGGCATATGAAGAAAGACTGGTAGGAGTGGGGATTTATACAAAGGACACACGGCTGCAAGTCAACCAGGAGATACAGGCGGATAAGCGATATCTTACGGTCACTACGCCAGATGTCTATACAGGAGCAGAAGGTGAGATTCATTTCATTTCAGGGATCTATACGATCTATGGATCCGGTGGATCAACAGCTCTTTGGCGAAAAGACTATGCAGGGTCTTTGGACGGATATCGCTGATATATGGGCGGTCTAAAAGCTGTGGTAAAGAGCGCGCGTTATCGATATCTACATAATGTCCGGTAATAGGAAGGAGACTGCCCATGGGGAGGTTTTTAAATAGCAAAGTGCCATATGCAGACTACAGCGAGACTGTTTCGGAGACCTATTTCGTAGATAAGACCACATTGCTCAGAGAGCTGATCCCGGCACTGGGGAAAAAGAACCGCTATTTCTGTATAACGAGGCCTCGTCGATTTGGAAAGAGCGTTATGGCGAACATGGTAGGCGCCTTTTTCGGCAACGCAGTAGATGCCAGAGAGCTGTTCGCCCATCTGGCGATCGCTGAGGATGAAAAACATATGGCCCATCTGAACCGGTATGACGTCATCTATATCGATCTTAGTGAAGTGCCAAGAGACTGTACAAGCTATAAGCAGTATATCGACCGGATACAGGCTGGGCTCAATGATGACCTTGCAGAAGCCTATCCTGATCTGGAGATCGATGTTTCCGGGCCGACCTGGGATATCCTTACAGAGATTTTTCAAAAAAGGGAGAAAAAGTTCATCTTTGTGATGGATGAATGGGATGCGGTGTTCCACATGCCGTTTGTTTCGAAGGGAGATAAAGAAGCCTATCTGCTTTTTTTAAGATCGCTGTTAAAAGGAAAGGTCTATGTAAGATTGGCCTATATGACCGGAGTCCTGCCGATCGCAAAGTATTCTGGTGGCTCAGAATTAAATATGTTCCTTGAGTACGATATGGCGACGAAAAAGAAATTTAGCGAGCACTTTGGCTTTTCCGATCAGGAGGTGGACCGTCTTTTCGCGATCTATGAGAAAGAGACTAAGGCTCCTGAGATCAGCAGGGAAGATCTGCGGCTCTGGTATGATGGCTACTGTACGGCGAAGGGGGAACGGTTATATAATCCTCGTTCGGTCATCTGCGCATTGACCGATAATGAGCTATCCGACTACTGGACCAGTTCAGGCCCCTATGATGAGATCTTTTATTATATCCGAAATAACGTTGAGGCGGTCCGGGATGATATCGCTTTGATGGTATCAGGTGAAAAGATACCGATCACGTTGCAGGGGTATGCCGCCACAGGGCTGGAATTAAAGACCAAGGACCAGATCTATTCGGCGATGGTCGTTTACGGCCTTTTAACCTATGAAGATAAGGCGGTCTTTATCCCGAACAAAGAACTGATGGGCAGGTTCAACGAACTGCTCATGGATAACGACTGCCTGGGCTATGTGCATAGCCTGGCAAAGGAGTCCAGGCGCATGCTTGCCGCCACACTCGCTAAAGATACGGAAACAATGGCGGAGATCTTAAAATTTGCCCATGATACGGAGACACCGATCCTCTCCTATAACAATGAGATCGAGCTTTCTGCTATAGTGAACCTGGTCTACCTGGCGGCTCGGGACCGATATCGTGTTGAACGAGAAGATAAAGCGGGGGAAGGATATGTAGACTTTATCTTTTATCCAGAAATAAAAGGCGAGACAGCGATCATCTTAGAATTAAAAGTAGATGATACACCAGAAGCGGCTATCCGGCAGATCAAGAAGAGAGGATATGTACTCCGGTTGAAAGGGAGATCAGGAGAAAAACCCAGATACACAGGAGAGACCTTATTTGTCGGGATCGGCTATGACAAAAAGACGAAAGCGCACTCTTGTAAAGTAGAGGTTGCCAGTTAATAAGAAAGGCACTCTATACCCGATCGGCGCGCATCTGATCAAAGAAAGATAACAGTCCAGAGTGTCTGAACTGCTACAAAGAAAGGGCTATGCTGTGTGGGATGTAAAAACGGAGAGGATGGGGAAGAGGATGGAGAAAATGGGCAGCAGGCATGGGGACAGTATGCATAGCTTGCATCACAGGGCATGCAGGAGCATATTGGCTGTCTTTCTCCTGGCCGTCAGCCTTCTGGGCTGTTCGCCGGATCGAGCGGCGCAGGTCAGGGAGCAGGGAGAGACTGCCCAGCAGCAAGGTGTCATAGAGAGCGGTCAGCAAGGGGCTGGTCAAGAAGGACAGCAGGCAGCGGCCCGTCCACAAACAGATGGATCCGAGAGGAAAGGCGACGTTGTGCCAGGAGTCCCCGGTGCGCTGGAAAAAGGGGGGACAACACCCCAGGAGGTGGTCCTGTCCTATCTGGCCGGTCTGCGCGACCAGGATCTGGAGCGGATGGAGGCGGCCTTTTTGGATGAGGGGGATCTGGGCGGGATCACCCGCCAGTATGCGGTCCTCTGCGGCATAGACCAGATACCGGAGTTAGCCTCCGGCGGTCCGGTGTCGCTTAGGGAGAGTGGGTCGGCAGAACGTCTCTTTAAACAGCTGGAGCAGCAGATCCAGGCGACCGATCTTGGGAGCATCCGGTATATGGGCCTGCTCCCGGTGGAAAAATACCTGGACGCTCACAGGCTGGACATTTATCAGACGCTCTGTGCGGCTTCTGCTAAGAACGATGGCGGGGACAGCCTGGTGAGCCAGGTGGTGTTCATCGACATAAATGGTGACGAGTATGCCCTCTTCTTCGATACCATAGAAAAAGAAGGGAGATGGTATATCCAGCAGTTGGGCGGTACGCTGGCCCATATGATGGATCTGGATGCGGAGCTGGCCGGGACCCTTCGGCTGGACGCAGAAGACAAAGAGCACCTGTTGCAGCTCTTAGAGGATACATCGGAAGATCTCCCGGCTCCTGGGTCTTCCGGCTCCGGCCCCCAGATGACCTGCCCACAAGTCCAGGGAGAAGGCTATGATACCCCGCAGCAGGCAGCCGCTGCCTACCTGGAAGGCTTAAAGGCCCACGATATGGACCAGATCCTAAGGGCTTTTGCCGTGGAAAGCTATGGGGAGGCCTATGATCTGCAGGCCGCTATGGAGGAAAGCCAGGGCTATATCTTTCTGCGGCAGGAGGTCAGCTTCCCGCCAGCCTCGGAGCTGGCGAGAGCGCTCCTATGTGCCGGCAGGAAGGAAAAGCTGGAGCAGGATATCCGCCAACAGGCCAGCGCGCTGTATCTGTGCAGCCAATACGTAAGCGGCACATCCGAAGGACGGGATGAGGAGGGCATGGGGCTTGACTGGGAAGAGCTGCCGGAAAAGTTGGGCTTAGAGACGATCCGGCTCCTGGGCGAGATCCCGGCGGAGGAGATCGCCAAAGCCTGCGGCGGGCTTAAAGATGCCTATAAGGAGCTGGATCAGAAAAAGGCCCGGCGATATGGCGCCCAGCAGGTGGAGCCCTGTGCGCTGGTCTTTACGTGCGCGGGAGGCAAGTGCGTCCTTTTTATCGAAACCGCCCAGTATGACGGGAAATGGTATGACAGCCAGCTGGGGAACCTCCTCTCCCAGGGAGTGGGGCTCCCCGTTGATCTTATGGGGACAGCGCCACTGGACGTGCTCGACGGGATGGTGGATGTGGAGGCGGTGCTCAAGCCGGTGGGATGAGGGGGATCCTTGAGCGTTTATAAGTAAACAGGACTATTTGGACCAGCAGATACATAGACCGGTCGCGGAAAAGCAACGTGGGCGGTTTACGTGTATCTGCTTTTTGCTCTTTATAAGCTGGTGGACAGGACTTGAGAGGAGGCAGGGGAGACGGTAAGGGATGGCAGAGGAGACGGTAAGGGGATGGCGGTTGATTGAAAAGTTAATTGCAACATTTGCTGTTGCAGTTAGAATTATATGGCA
>CAJUFE010000051.1 GCA_910585635.1 uncultured Lachnospiraceae bacterium
GATTGGATAGTGGGGGGGAGCCGCTCCCTATCCCTACGTTAGCTAAGTGCCATTGGGTCGGAGCGAGAGCGCGTCCTGTTGTGACATGCCCCTCCCGGAGCGGCCCCCCTGCAACATCTCTATAGCGATAGGCTTCCCTAACGTAGGTGTAAAAGGTAACCATCTCTGAGCAATAAGCCCCCGTCCGCAGGCACACCGCCCCATGTAGGATCATGTAGAACAATGCACAAAGAAAGGAAAACCCGGAAAAAATATTTGTTCACTATTTATGCATTGTATGGTATAATACAAGCACAACAAAAATCTTACAGCAAGAGGTGATAACGTGATCAAAAAAGAGATGATCGCCATGCTTTTGGCTGGCGGACAGGGGAGCCGACTGGGCGTGCTGACGGCTAAGGTAGCGAAGCCGGCAGTGTCCTTTGGCGGGAAGTACCGCATCATAGACTTTCCTTTGAGCAACTGTATCAATTCTGGTGTCGACACAGTGGGCGTATTAACACAATATCAGCCGTTACGCCTGAACACCCATATCGGGATCGGGATCCCGTGGGATCTGGACCGCAATGTAGGCGGCGTGACCATCCTGCCGCCCTATGAGAAGAGCAAGGGCAGCGACTTTTATACGGGTACGGCCAACGCGATCTATCAGAACCTGGAGTATATGGAGAATTACAATCCGGATTATGTCCTGATCCTCTCAGGGGATCACATCTATAAGATGGATTACGAGGTCATGCTGGACTACCATAAGGCGAACAACGCGGATATCACGATCGCGGCCATGCCGGTCCCCATGGAGGAGGCCAGCCGCTTTGGCGTGGTCATCACGGATGACAGCAACCGTATCCTTGAGTTCGAGGAGAAGCCCCAGACGCCCAGGAGCAACCTGGCTTCTATGGGGATCTATATCTTTAGCTGGCCCACATTGCGGGAAGCGCTGGTCCGGATGAAGGATGAGCCGGGCTGCGATTTCGGAAAGCACATCATCCCCTACTGCCATGGAAATGGCGCGCGGGTATTTGCCTATGAGTATAATGGTTATTGGAAAGACGTAGGGACCCTGGGCTCCTATTGGGAGGCGAACATGGAGCTGATCGACATCATACCGGAATTCAACCTGTATGAGGAGTATTGGAGGGTCTATACGAAGAGTGATATCATCCCGCCCCAGTTCATCTCCAGCGAAGCGAAGATCGAGAAGAGCGTCATCGGGGAAGGCAGCGAGATCTTCGGGCATGTGATCAATTCTGTGATCGGCGCTGGGGTCACCATTGAAAAGGGCGCTGTGGTCCGTGATTCGATCGTCATGCAGGGCAGCAGGATCTGCGCAGGCGCTGAGGTGACGAAGACGATCCTGGCAGAGGATGTGACCGTCGGCGCTCGCAGCCAGCTGGGGGTGGGCGACTATGCGCCCAGCACCTATGATCCAAAGGTCTACCAGTTTGACCTGGTAACGGTGGGAGAGCATTCCACGATCCCGGAGGATGTGAAGGTGGGGAAGAACACGGCGATCTTTGGCGAGACCCAGGCAGAGGATTACCCCGATGGCCTGCTGGCCAGCGGAGACTACATAATAAAGGCAGGTGGCATGAGATGAGAGCGATCGGTATCGTGTTAGCAGGCGGGAACAGCAAGAGGATGAAAGAGCTTTCCTACAAAAGGGCCATCGCCGCGATGCCTGTGGCAGGGAGCTACAGGAGCATCGACTTTGCCCTGAGCAATATGGCCAACTCCCACATCCAGAATGTGGCGGTCTTTACCCAGTATAATTCCCGGTCCTTAAACCTGCACTTAAGCTCCTCCAAGTGGTGGGATTTCGGGCGGAAGCAGGGCGGACTGTTCGTGTTCACCCCTACGATCACCGCGGAGAGCAGCGACTGGTACCGGGGGACGGCAGATGCCTTATACCAGAACTTGAGCTTCCTAAAGAGCAGCCATGAGCCCTATGTGGTGATCGCGGCCGGTGACGGTGTATATAAGCTGGATTACAATAAAGTGTTGGAATACCACATCGAGAAAAAGGCCGATATCACGGTGGTCTGTAAGGACATGCGGGAGGGCGAAGATGTCACCCGCTTTGGCTGTGTGAAGCTGAACGATGACGGCCGGATCGTCGACCTTGAGGAAAAACCTATGGTCTCTGACGCCAACACCATCTCCTGCGGCATCTATGTGATCCGCAGACGCCAGCTGATCGAACTGATCGAGCGCTGTGCGGCAGAGGACCGTTTTGACTTTGTAAAGGATATCCTGGTCCGCTATAAGAACCTGAAGCGGATCTACGCCTACAAGCTGGAGGGCTATTGGAGCAATATCGCATCTGTAGAGTCTTACTATGAGACGAATATGGATTTTCTAAAGCCGGAGGTGCGGGACCATTTCTTCCGTCAATATCCGGATGTTTATTCTAAGATCGACGACCTGCCGCCGGCCAAATATAATCCGGGCGCAGTGGTGAAGAACAGCCTGGTCTCCAGCGGCTCGATCATAAACGGTACGGTGGAAGATTCCATCCTGTTCAAAAAAGTCTACGTCGGGAACAACTGCGTGATCCGGGATTCGATCATCTTAAACGATGTCTATATCGGGGATAATACGGTGATCGAAAACTGTATCGTAGAGAGCCGGGATACGATCCGGGCGAACACCACCCATATCGGCACACCAGATGCCATCAAGATCGTTTTAGAGAAAAATGAAAGATACACAGTATAGAGTCCATCCCTATCAAGAAAGCCAGGGATGAACGGAAGGAGTTTTGATATGCAGATAACAGACGTGCGGGTAAGACGGATAGAGAAAGAAGGGAAGATGAAAGCGATCGTGTCCATCACACTGGACAACGAGTTTGTGATCCATGATATAAAGGTGATCGAAGGAGAAAAGGGCCTGTTCATCGCCATGCCCAGCCGCAAGGCCGCGGACGGCGAATACCGGGATATCGCCCATCCCATCAACTCCGCGACCAGGGACATGATCCAGAAGGTGATCCTGGATAAGTATGGGTCGATCCTCCTGGAGGCGACTGAGGAGGGCGAGGCCCAGGTCTGAGTGTATTTCTTACCGTACAGAGAACGGCCATCCGGTGTTTAAGAAGACTGCTGCAAGATATTTCCTTTTGCAGCAGTCTTTTTTGGTAGTTTTTCTAAACTTTTAAAAAAAACGCTTGCTTTTTTATAAAAAGTATGCTAAAACAGATATATCAGTTAAATATCAAATATATATTAGGAGGAGGGCAAAATGGATACAGAGTCGATAGCGAGGTTTCGGGGGAAGATGGAAAGGGGGGCGGTGCTGGGTCCTTTTATGAAGACCTGCGACCCGGGGTTTGTAGAGGCCGCAGGTTATGCGGGGATGGATTTTGTGATCTTAGATATGGAACATGGTCCGATCTCTGTAGAGCATATGCAGGGGAACATACGGGCGGCGCAGGTGGCGGGGGTGGTCCCGATCGTCCGTGTGAGCGACCGCGAGATGATCTCCAAGGTGTTGGATATCGGGGCGGCAGGTGTCCAGATCCCCCAGGTATCGACGGCCGAGGAAGCAAGAGCCGCCGTGCGGGAAGCGAAGTTTTATCCTTATGGAGAAAGGGGGGTGTGCAGGTTCGTCAGAGCAGCCCATTATTCGGCGATGGACAGGGGCGAGTATTTCGCAGGAGCAAATAAAGCATTGGTCATCGTACAGCTAGAGGGGCAGGAGGCGATCCGGGATATGGACGCGATCATGGAGGTAGAGGGGATCGACATCCTGTTCATCGGGCCTTACGACCTGTCACAGAGTCTGGGGGTACCGGGAGAGACCAAGCATCCCTCCGTTATACGCCAGATGGAGGCGATCGTGGCGAAGGCCAAGGCGAAAAACATCCTGGTCGGCACCTTTACAGATGACAGGGAGACATTAGAGATGTGGAGCAAGGCAGGGGTCCAGTATCTTTCGTATTCTGTGGATATGGGGATCTTCTGCGAAGCCTGCCGAAAGATCAGGGAGCAGCTGGACCGTATAAGCTGACTGCGTTGGAAACGCTTGTTTTTTGGATCCGATCGTGCTATGGTTATGACAGCAGATATATCAGTCATATAAAAGGAGCGGCGGATGAACAGCAAGTCAGATTATGCATACAATGAGATCAAAAATAAGATCATACAAGGTGGGTTAGCTCCGCTGAGCGATATTGTAGAGGAGCGTCTCCAGGAAGAGTTCCAGATCAGCCGGACACCGATCCGGGAGGCGATACAGAGGCTGAGTAAAGAGGGATTTGTCTACATCTATGCAAGAAAGGGGACCATCGTTTCGGCGATCAATGTGGAGACGATCCACTCTGTGTACCAGGCGAGGCTGTTGAACGAACCCTATCTTTCCAAGGAGGTGTGTTATGATGTATCGGAGGAATGGCTGTTACATATGAAAGAACGGCTGGGAGACAGTCCCTTCGACCCGTCAGACACCGAGCATCGGGATTACCATATGGCGTTGGACTATGAACTGCACACAACGATCTTAGGCTACTGCAAGAATCAGTTCTTGAAGGATGCGCTGCGCGTGGTGAACGACCATAGCCAGAGGTTAAGGCTCAGGACTTCTCGATATAATGAAGAGCTGGAGCGTTCGATCAAAGAACATATCGCGATCGTGGATGCCTTTTTGGCCAGAGACCCGGAGCGTGTGGAGCAGGTGACAAGGACACATGTGATCAGTTCACGGCAGGATGCGTTTAAGTATAACACAAGCGGACAATTTTAAGGTGCATCCTTGTCCAGGTCAGGGCAAGGAGACGATCTGTCGTATCTAATATATAAGTTATATATCGATCATATACGAAAAATATTTAAAGGAGAAAAGAAAGATGAAAAAGAGAAATGTGGCAGCATTATTGGCGATGACTTGTGCGGCGATGCTCACAGCATGCGGAGGGGCAACAGGATCGGCTCCCGCTAAGGAGCAGGGTACCTCAGCCGCAGGAGCGGCAGAGGCTCCTGCGCAGGGACAGGAGAGCGGTGGAGCGGTGATCGAGATATCCTTTGGCCATGATAATAATCCAGGCGATCCGGTCCAGGAGGCGGCGCTGTTCTGGGCAGAGAAGCTGGATGAGCTGAGTGGGGGCACGATGAAGTTAAATGTGTACCCTTCCGGTCAGTTAGGGAATAAGTCCGATCTGATGGATCAGCTCCTGGCCGGCGACACGGTCGTCTGCATCGGGAACGGCCCCTTCTATGCGGACCGGGGAGCGGCAGATCTGGGGATCATGAACGCGCCATATCTGTTTGAGTCCTGGGAGCAGCTGGATAAACTGGTGGCCAGCGACTGGTATGCAGGGCAGATGGAGCAGCTGGAAAGTGCCGGGATCAAGATCATCGCCAGCAACTGGAGATATGGCGTGCGCCATACCGAAACCGTTAAGCCGGTGGTCTCCCCGGAGGATATCAAAGGGATGAAGATCCGTACACAGAACACGACGATCCATGTAAAGGGCTTTGAGTGCCTGGGAGCGACCCCGACCCCGATGGCGTTGTCGGATGTCTATACTTCCCTGCAGCAGGGGACGATCGATGGCTTGGAAAACCCGATCTCCGTTTTATACAGCGGGGCATATCATGAGGTGGCAAAAAACCTGATGCTGGATGGACATATCCGGGATCTGTCCTCTATCTGTATCAGTGCAGATGTGTTCCAGTCATTGACAGAGGAGCAGCAGGGCTGGCTGATCGAGTCCTGCGAGGCAGCGGGCGAATACCAGAATGAGCTGGCCGCGAAGGCGGACGAGGAGTGCCTGCAGAAGATGAAGGATGCCGGCGTTACAGTGAACGAAGTGGATGAAGCCGCATTTAAGGCGGCGGCAGAGAGCTTCTATTCGGATCCGGAGATCAGCGCCATGTGGACGGAGGGATTGGTCGATACGGTGAAGGAGATCATCCAGTAACGGTGTCCGCAGGTAGTTCCAGGGGCAGGTGTGGTGCGCCCGTCTGTCCCTGGTCTTTGTATAAGACAGGGGGTTAAGATAAAGATGGATAAGATCATCAACCGAATTTTAAGCATCGACTATCTGATCGCGGGACTATGTCTGACGATATTGGTCGTGGTCACCTTTGTAGGTGTGATCTTTCGCTATTTTTTGAACGCGCCGCTCATTTGGGAAGAAGAGATCCAGCTGATGATGATCACCTGGACGATCTATTTTGGAGCTGCGGCGGCATTTCGTACAGGAGGCCATATCGCGATCGATATGATCGTGGATATGTTCCCGGTGAAGATCCAGAAGGTATTCGATATCCTGATCTTTCTCGTGACGACGGGGGTGCTGGGATTTCTTATGATGAACGGGGCTGCGCTGGTCCGCCAGTTCATCCGCACGGGCCGAACGACCAATATCCTCCGCATCCCGAGTCAATATGTGTATGTGGCGATACCTGTGGGGTGCGCTTTGATGCTCGTGAGCAATACGGTATATTTTGTACGAAAGCTGTCCGGCGTGGAACAGGGAGAGGAGGGATAAGATGGATGTCGTTGCATTAACATTGATCGTTCTGCTGTTATGTCTGTTTTTGAAGGTCCCGGTGTTCATCTCCATCCTGGCGGGGTGCGTCACCTACTTCGCGATGAACCCGAATGTGGCGACACTGATCATCGCGCAGCGTGTGGTGGCAGGCACAGAGAGCATCCCGCTGTTAGCGGTCCCCTTTTTTGTGGCAGCCGGGGTCTACATGAACTATTCTGGCGTGACCAGCCGGATCATGGATTTCTGCAGCGTGATCACCGGCCGGATGACAGGCGGGCTGGCACAGGTGAACGTGCTGCTCTCCACATTGATGGGCGGCCTGTCCGGCTCGAACCTGGCAGATGCGGCGATGGAAGCTAAGATGTTGGTGCCGGAGATGGAGAAAAAAGGATTTTCTAAAGAATTTTCCTCTGTCGTAACGGCCACATCGGCCATGATCACGCCGCTGATCCCTCCGGGGATCGGGATGATCATCTATGCTTCCGTGACCAATATCTCGGTGGGAAAGCTGTTCATATCCGGTATCGGCGTAGGCGCGCTGCTCTGCGTTGCCATGATGGTGCTGGTGCGGTTTGTCTCAAAAAAGAGAGGGTACGCGCCGCTCCGAACGGAGCGTGTACCGGCGGCGGAGCTGGTCAGCTCATTTAAGGGCGCCTTCCTCCCGCTGTGCCTTCCGATCATCATCATCGGCGGGATCCGGATCGGGATATTCACGCCCACAGAAGCCGGGGCTGTCGCGATCATCTATTCGCTGATGCTTGGGCTCTTTTACAAGGAGCTGACCTGGAAAGAGTTCTTTGCCGGGATCAAGGAGACGGTCTTGACGACCGGGTCGATCATGCTGATCGTAGGCGCGGCCTCTGCTCTTTCCTGGATCTTTACCAAAGAGCAGATCCCGCAGACCCTTACCGGCTTTATGCTGGCGCATATCTCGAACAAGTATGTGTTCCTGCTGATCGTCAACCTGTTTTTGATCATTGTGGGGATGTTCGTGGAAGGCAATGCGATCAACATCATCCTTGGCCCGCTGCTGGCGCCGATCGCCGCATCTTACGGCATCGACCCGATCCAGTTCGGGATGGTCTTTATCTTTAATATCTCCATCGGCTCGATCTCACCGCCTATGGGGACCCTGATGTTCGTGACCTGTGGGATCACGAAGTGTAAGCTGAAGGCTTTCATCAAGGAAGCGGTCCCGTTTTATCTGCTGCTCTTGCTGGTCCTCGCACTGCTGACGTTCATCCCGGCGTTTACCACAGGTCTGGTGACACTATTCTACTAAAATGCAAAGGAGTTTATAAGATCATGGGGAAAAAAAGATTGATCCAGATACACGAGCGTGATAATGTGGCGATCGCAGTGGACGGAGTGGCGGCAGGCGCTGAGGCCGAGTACGAAGGCGGCTGCCTAAAGGCCCGGGACGAGATCCCGACCGATCACAAGATCGCCCTGGCCGATATGGATCCGGGAGCTGCGGTGATCAAGTATGGAAATGTGATCGGGTTCACGACGCAGCCGGTCAAGAAAGGCGGATGGGTCCATTCCCATAATATGCGGACCGGGCTGGAGGGGATGCAGGAATATACATACGAGCCTGTCCCGGCTGTGGCAGAAAGCCGAGATGCGGTAAGAGATACCTTCCTGGGCTATGTGAGAAAGAACGGGGAGGTGGGGACTAGAAATGAGATCTGGGTGATCCCTACGGTATCTTGTGTGAACCATACGGCCCAGATGATCGCAGAACGTGCAAGAGCTCGATATGGAGAGCCGTGTGACGGGATCTTTGCATATCCCCATAATGCGGGCTGTTCCCAGCTGGGAGAAGATCATCGGGTAACGCAGGAGATCTTGGCGAGCATCATAAAGCATCCGAACGCAGGGGGCGTGCTGGTCGTCAGTTTGGGGTGTGAGAATAATAACCTGGAAGAGTTCCGGCCGATCCTGGGTGAGGTGGATGAGGAACGGGTCCGGTTCATGGTGGCCCAGGAGGAGCAGGATGAGATCGAGAAAGGGGTGGGATTGATCGGAAGCTTGCTGGCCTGTGCCAGGAAGGATCAGAGGACAGAGGTCCCGGCCTCAAAGCTGAAGCTGGGTTTCAAATGCGGCGGTTCCGATGCGCTTTCAGGGATCACGGCCAATCCTCTGTGCGGACAGATCGCAGACCTTCTGACCGGTAAAGGAGGGACGGCGATCCTGACGGAGGTGCCGGAGATGTTTGGGGCGGAGACGATCTTGATGAACCGTGCAGATTCTGAAAAGACCTTCGGGAAGATCGTGGACCTGATCAATGATTTTAAGCGATATTATATGGACTATGGCCAGCCGATCTACGAAAACCCGGCTCCCGGCAACAAAGCGGGCGGGATAACGACGTTAGAGGAAAAATCGCTGGGCTGTATCCAGAAGGGGGGCCATGCACAGGTGACGGACACGCTGCGATATGGACAGCGGGCACAAAAGCAGGGATTGAACCTGATGAACGGACCGGGGAACGACAGCGTGTCCATCACGAACCTGGTGGCCTCCGGGGCGCAGCTCATCCTGTTCACGACCGGCCGCGGCAACCCTTTGGGGACCTCTGTCCCGGCGGTAAAGCTGGCTTCTAATTCCAGCCTGTATGAAAGGAAAGGACATTGGTTTGACTTTAACGCAGGGACCTTATTAGACGGCAGGACGATGAAGGAGCTGCGGGACGAGCTCTGGGAACTGGTCCTTGATATCGCCTCCGGAAAGCGGATGACAAAAAATGAAGAGAATGGATACAAAGAGATCATGATCTTCAAGAACGGCGTACTGCTCTGATCAAGGAAAAGGGCGGGCGGTCCAGGCTGATATCCTGACAAAAAGGGATATCAGCCTTTTTACTGTGGCCAGGTGTCCCTGCCGCCTGGTAATGGCCGAAAAAGGACCCTCTTGCGATCTAGCTGGATATAAGATATAATAGTGATCACGCTGCGGTGAGCGTCCCAGATCTTTTTTTCGATCGGGAAAGATTTCGCTTGCTTATTTTAAAAGAATGGTTATAATACTATATATAGCATAAGGAAAAACAAGAACACTATATAATGGAGGTTATTGCATGAACATCATCAAGAGGAGCGGGCAGGAAGTCATCTTTGATGCTACGAAGATAGAGGATGCCGTGAAGAAGGCTAACGGCACTGTGCAGGAGAACGATCGTTTGAGCGGAGGGCAGATCCACACGGTGGTGGACAGTGTCACCAGCCAGTGCGCAGGCCTAAAGCGCAGCCCCAATGTGGAGGAGATCCAGGACATGGTCCAGGAAGAGATCATGAAGCAGAGGGCTTACAAGGTGGCCACCAATTACATCACATACCGTTATAAGCGGGAATTGATCCGAAAGTCTAATTCCACAGACAAGCAGATCCTCTCGCTGTTAGAGTGCAGCAACGAGGAGGTCCTCCAGGAAAATTCTAATAAGAACCCGGTGGTCAACAGTGTGCAGCGGGATTACATGGCCGGCGAGGTCAGCAAGGATATCACCAAGCGCTTCCTGCTGCCCCAGGACATCGTGGAGGCCCACGAGAAGGGGATCATCCATTTCCATGATTCCGATTATTTTGCCCAGCATATGCACAACTGCTGCCTGGTCAACCTAGAGGACATGCTCCAGAACGGCACGATCATCAGCGAGACCATGATCGAGCGGCCCCACAGCTTTTCCACCGCCTGTAATATCGCCACCCAGGCGATCGCCCAGATCGCCAGCTCCCAGTACGGCGGGCAGAGCATCACCCTGTCCCATATCGCCCCCTTTGTCCAGGTGAGCCGGGAGAAGTTCCAGAAGGAGGTGCGCCAGGAGCTAAAGACACAGCAGATCGAAGCGGATGAGGAGACCGTAGCCGAGATGGCGGAGATGCGGGTGCGCCGGGAGATCAAGCAGGGGGTCCAGATGATCCAGTATCAGGTGATCACCCTGATGACCACCAACGGGCAGGCGCCTTTTGTCACGGTGTTCATGTATCTTAATGAGGTGCCCGAGGGGCAGACCCGGGACGATCTGGCCTTGATCATCGAAGAGATGCTGCGCCAGCGGATCCAGGGTGTGAAGAATGAGCAGGGTGTGTTCATCACACCGGCCTTCCCCAAGCTGATCTATGTGCTGGAGGAGGATAACGTGCGGGAGGGCACGAAATACTGGGAGCTGACCCGTCTGGCCGCCCAGTGTACGGCGAAAAGGATGGTGCCCGACTATATCTCGGAGAAGATCATGAAGGAGTTAAAGGACGGGAATTGCTATCCCTGCATGGGCTGCCGCTCCTTCCTGACCGTCTATAAGGACGAGGAGGATCGGTATAAGTTCTACGGAAGGTTCAACCAGGGCGTGGTCACCCTGAACCTGGTGGACGTGGCCTGTTCCTCCGGCGGGGATATGGACCGGTTCTGGCAGATCTTAGAGGAGCGCCTGGAGCTGTGCAGGCGGGCGCTGATGTGCCGGCATGACCGGTTAAAGGGGACCCTCTCCGATGTGGCGCCGATCCTCTGGCAGAACGGGGCGCTGGCCCGGTTAAAGAAGGGCGAGACCATCGACAAGCTGCTGTATAACAATTACTCCACGATCTCCCTGGGCTATGCCGGCCTCTGCGAGTGTGTCCGCCATATGACCGGAAAGTCCCATACAGATCCCGCGGGGACCCCCTTCGCTCTGCAGGTCATGGAGCACTTGAACGATACCTGCAAGAGATGGGCCGCCGAGAGCAATATCTCCTTCAGCCTGTACGGGACCCCGTTAGAGTCCACCACCTATAAATTTGCCAAATGCCTCCAGGACCGCTTCGGCATCATCCCCGGAGTGACCGATAAGAATTATATCACCAACAGCTATCATGTCCATGTGACCGAGCCGATCGATGCCTTTGACAAGCTGACCTTTGAGGCCCAGTTCCAGAAGCTCTCCCCCGGAGGGGCGATCAGCTATGTGGAGGTCCCCAACATGCAGGATAACATCGAGGCGGTGCTGGCGGTGATGCAGCATATCTATGATCATATCATGTATGCGGAGCTGAACACCAAGAGCGACCACTGCCAGTGCTGCGGCTATGACGGGGAGATCTTGATCATCGAGGATGAGCACCACAAGCTGGTGTGGCGGTGCCCTAAGTGCGGGAACATGGACCAGGATAAGATGAACGTGGCAAGGCGCACCTGCGGGTACATCGGGACCCAGTTCTGGAACCAGGGGCGGACCCAGGAGATCAAAGAAAGGGTCCTGCACCTGTAGGCTGCCGGTCAGGTGCCTTGGGGATACAGCAAGGAGCAAGAGGTAAGGGACAAAGGGGGCCGGTCTATGAGATATGCTAACATCAAGTATCACGATATCGCCAATGGCCTGGGGGTCAGGACCAGCCTGTTCGTGTCCGGCTGCACCCATCGGTGCAAGGGCTGCTTTAATGAGGTAGCCTGGGACTTCGGCTATGGCGAAGTGTTCACAGAAGAGACGATCGAGAAGCTTTTGGCCTCCTGCAGCCCAAGCTACGTGGCCGGGCTCTCCCTTTTAGGGGGAGAGCCTATGGAGCCCTCTAATCAGCGGGCCCTGCTCCCCTTGCTGAGGCGGTTCAAGGAGCAGTATCCGGATAAGGATATCTGGTGCTATACGGGGTATGTGTATGAAAGGGACCTTTTAGATCCTGCGGGACGGGCTCATTGTGAGGTGACAGAGGAGCTTTTAAGCTATATCGACATCCTGGTGGACGGGGAGTTCGACCAGGCGCTCTATGATATCTCCTTAAAGTTCAGAGGGAGCAGCAACCAGCGGGTGCTGCAGATCCAAAAGCCGGGCTGCCCGGAGCTCTTTCCCCTGGAGGAGAGGGACAAAGGGGCCGACGGAGCGGAAGAGAGCAGCTGAATAGAGAGGGCAGGCATCAGATCTCAAAAGGGTATAAAGATAGCCGTGACCGATGTGCGCTCTGAGCGTGTACCGGTCACGGCTTTTCCTTGTCTTAATGGGGAGCTGTTATCTGTTCACGGCTCCCTTTACGCAGCCATTCCTATATTTTTGGCAGCTCGGAAAATCTTACTTGAACTTGATATATTCGGTATCGTAATACATGGTACCGTCATCCTCGGCTTCCACCTCCGGTATCGTATAGACCTCGCCGTTCTCCTGGAGGATCAATCCGGCCTCCAGCTCAAAGTTCTCGGTGAAGGTGTTCACCAGGGATTCTACCACCAGGCGGGTCTCCATGGTGTCGTCAGAGGTGCTGATCTGGTTTAAGTTGAGGGTGGCCTTGTCCCCGTCCTGCTCGAAGCTGATCAGCTCTGTGCCTTCGGGAAGGGCTCCATAGCTTGCCATCAGATCCAGCACGCCCTGGGGCTCTAAGGTCTCGCTCTCCAGAGAATCCATCTCCTGGACCAGGCCGTCCCGGGTCTTGTTATAACGATAGATAGACACGCCGGCCAGGGTGGGCAGGTTTTCACTGCCTTTATTGCGCTCCTCCATGGTGTCGGCTTTATACGTTTCTGTAGGAGCGGCGACCAGGCCTTCCGGTCCGCCTTCTGCTCCCTCTGCGCCGGCGGTCGTCTGTGCGTCCGCGGCGGCTTTTTCTTTTTCAGGTGTGGGGGTGCAGGCCGCCAGGGACAACGCCATCACAGCAGATACCACCAATAAGATACATTTCTTCATCGATCGATAGCCTCCTTAACATTTCACAGAGCAGGTTAAAAAGCAGATCAACCCTTTTTCTTTCGGAACCATTGGATCAAGACGGTCAGGGCCTTGGTCAGCGCCTGCAGCTCCTCTTCTGTCAGGCTGTCCATCACATCCTGGATCATCTCCTGATGGAACCCTTCATGATGCCGGTAAGCGGCCTTTCCCTTTTCGGAAAGGGAGATATATACGACCCGGCGGTCCGCCTTGCCACGCTCTCGAAGCACATAGCCCTTTTTGACCAGGCTGTTCATGGCGATGGTGAGGGTGCCGACCGTGACGGACAGGGACTTAGCGATCGTAGACATGTTCTTCGGTTCGTTCATCCCGATGGCTTCGATCACGTGCATGTCATTGTTCGTAAGATCCTGAAACTCTGAGATAGCCAAAGTCCTCTGTTCGATATCTAAAACGTCACGAAACAGAGACACTAATACTGTATTCAAGGTCCCGTAGCTGTCCACGCATATTTTCCTTCCCAGCATCCGCTTTTTCCGCTCTTTTTGCATTTGCGCATAAACTTGATCTTTGCGTACTTGCTGATTATACATGATTTTCTGGATTTTCTCAACCGGTAATCCTTAGAAAATTCTTAAGAGGTTGTGATTTTTTTATATCTTTTCAGCAAAAAAGAGCCTTTATCATCCGAATACCGATCGTTTAAATACGTCGCCTCGTTCTTCAAAGTTTTTGAAGATCCCGTAGCTGGCAGCGGCCGGCGAAAGGACGCAGCAGCGGCCGGGGCGGGTCAGGGCCTTGGCCTGGCATACAGCTTCCTCCATGTGTCCCACTAAGGTGACGCGGCCGGAGGCAGCCAGGTCCGGCCAGTCCTGGCCGATCTCCTCGTAGATCCTCTTCCCGGTGGCCTCCATCAGGATGATGTGGGGGATGGGGCTGGAGGAAAGATAGCAGATCAGATCCCTGTAATCGATCCCCCGGTCCATCCCGCCGATCAGCACGGTATCCGCATCCTTCAGCGTGTTCAGCGCCTGGATGGTGGTCTCGCAGATCGTGGAGATGGAATCGTCATAATAGCGGATCCCATCCCGCTCGCCCAGGAAGCTCAGGCGGTGGGGGAGCGGCTCATAGGTCATGAGCCCGCGGGTAAAGGCGGCGTCCGAGATTTGTCTCAGCTTGCAGACCTGGTACACAAAGGCGATGTCATAATAGTTATGGTGGCCCAGGAGAGGGATCTGGGGAGCGGGGATCTGATAGCTGCCGCCTGCCCAGCGGATCTGCGCGCCGGAGAGGGTGACGGCTGACGGTCCGGCCGTGCAGCCCTCCTCAAGGGAAGGCTCCTCGCCCAGGTCGATCACAGGGATCAGCCGGGAGCTAAAGGTCCCTTTTGCGGGCAGGCACTGGGCCCCGCATATCAGGATATCCTCTGGTCCCTGATAGCGGTAGATGTTCTGCTTAGCCTGCACATACTTTTCCATGGTCCCATAGTGGTCCAGATGCTCTTCATGGATGTTCAGCAGCAGGCTGATGTGGGGAGAAAGGGTCATATGCTCTAGCTGGTGACAGGAGAGCTCGAAGACGATATCCGTATCCCGATCTACCTGGTCCAGCTGGTCAAAGGCCGGGATCCCGATGTTCCCGGCCAGCAGCACCTTCCGCCCGGCGGACTTTAGGATGTGGTACAGCAGAGAGGTGGTGGTGCTCTTGCCCTTTGTCCCGGTGATCCCGATGATCTGGTCCCGGAAGAGGGCAAAGAACAGCTGGGATTGGGAAACGATGGAGCAGCCATAGCCCTCGGCCGGCCGTTCCAGCACGACCCCCGGGCTCTTAAAGACCAGGTCACAGTCCTCCATGGCCTTCTGATAGTCCGGGCCAGAGATCCATGCCACCTCGGGATCTAAGTGCCGCGGTCTCTTTGCCGTCTGGTCTGCCACGGCCAGTGTCTTATAGGCTTTCGTCCTGGTCAGCAGCTGATAAGTGGACTGGCCCTCCCGGCCAAACCCAAGTAATAGTACCTTTTTTCCTTCCACAAAGGGGTCGATCTTCGTCATGGTCCGGTGCTCCTTTTTTATCGGTAGTGATGGAACGTTGCGGTGAACGGCATAGCGGCGGTCATGGAACGGCAGAAAACCCTGCGCCTCGTACGGAGCCGGCCCCTTCAGGTCCAGAGACAGCGGGCCCGGACCAGCTCCTTCCAGGGCATTGGCACCAGATCGTCCTCATCGAAGAAGGTGCGGTAGCGGTCGCCGACGCTCCGGTATCGTTCATAGACATCCGTGGTCATGTAATGCGCTAAAAGCTCAGGGAGAGGCTTGCCCGCCTCCTGGATCCGGCGGATGGTCAGCATGATGGCTGTGTTCACCTCATCCCGGCTGCCAACACATTCGAAGGGCTTTTCTGCCTGGATGCCCACCAGCTGCTCCAGAGTCCCCTTAAGGGTCTCATCCGCCAGAAGGTCCTTCCCAAAGATGGCGGCCACCTCCTCCTGCTCCAGAAAAGGCGACAGGATCAGATAGACAAAGAGGCATTTCGGACAATGGCCGCACCACTCGTCCTTCTTGCTCCCCACATTGCAGCTGCGGAAGATCGGATGGTAAGCCTTGCAGCGGGCAAAATAGGCGGCGATCTGGAACTCGCTCAAAGGGCGCAGCAGGCTGAAATAGTAACTGCTCCCCGGCAGATAGGCGGCGGTGTAGTGGTGGAAGTCCTTTTCAAACTGGAAGCTCTTAGAATACTGATGGTTCACCGTGCTCCCCTGTACGGTGCTCTCATTGGCGCTGGATTCATTGGACAGGGCGATGTAGGGCAGCCCGTGGAGCCTGGCCGCGATCAGAGAGGAGAAGGCTACGATCGCGGAGAAGGGCGTATGGCCGTTTAAAAACCCCTGCCGGTTCAGCTCCAGCAGGTCCTCATCCAGGGTCCGCCGGGCTACCAACAGCTGTCCGGCAGGGATCTGGGCCGTGGAGGCTGTCTGGAGGGTGGCTCCTCTGGGGTTGATGATATAGCCCCAGATCTGGGCCTTACCCTCCTTCAAAAGCTCCAGGGTCACGACAGAGTCCTTTCCCCCTCCGATCGGTACCAGCACCGGGGTCCCGGGGCCGGGGAGGCGGGGGCTTTTAGCCGTGGGGTCCGGCTGGCCGGCGCTTTCTGCCCCATCCCCTTCCTGGCCGTGCCCGTCGTCTGTCACGCAGGAGGGCATGTGCCTATGCTGCCCTGGCGGCTGCGCCTCGATCTCCATGAAATGCTGGCTGTCCGCATCCTGGATCCGGTTCACATAAAAAAATTCCCCCAGCCCGTTATAGTACAGGTCCTTCCACCAGCGGATCTGCTCCGTGTTAAGAGCGCCTGCCCGGACCACCACCCGCGGCGGACAGGCGCTTTTCCAATAGCTGATCAGCTCCACCATCCCCAGGGAAAAGAGCATATCCGCCAAAAGAGGATCTGAGATCTTCGAAGCTCCTTTGGGGAAGTGCCAGACCGGCGCGAAGGCGGCCAGCCCCGGGATCTGGAAATGATAGGTCACTGCCAGCTCCTGTTCGGTTTCTTCTATATCATAATGGTCGTAGATAAATTCCGGATACCGGTCCCGAAAAAGACGGTACTTTTCCTGGCCGCTCATTCCCTGCTGTTCCATCTGCTGCTCTCCTTTATCTTTATGATGAAAGTCTGCCGCCGGATAGGCAGCGGTTTTCTGACAGTACGATTATAGCGGATGCTCCCTTTTTTTGCAATGCTAATGTGGGCCCGGCAGCGTCACAGGACCCCGCCTAACCACAGGCTGGCCCCGATCCCCGCGGCTGTAGCCAGGAGGGCTCCCGCCAGGGCATACCGGGTCTTTTTGATCCCCACGCTCCCAAAGTACAGGCTCAGACAGTAGAAGACGGTCTCCGTGCTGCTGAGGAGCAGGGAAGCCGTCACCCCCAAGGGACTGTCCGGCCCCTGCTCCTTGAAGATATCCAGCATCAGGCCGGTGGCAGCGGAATTGGACACCAGCCGCAGCAGGGCGATCGGGACCAGCGGGGCGGGGAGGTGGAGCAGGGCGGCGGGCGCTTGAAGGACATCGCCTAGAAAGTCCAGGAAGCCAGAGGACCGGAGAGCGCCCACGGCGATGAGGAGGCCGGCCAGGCAGGGGAAGATCTGGGCGGTGGTGCGCATCCCTTCTTTTGCACCGGCCAGAAAGTCGTCAAACACGGGCCGTTTTGCCAGCAGGCCAAAGCCCACGATGTAGAACACGGCAAAGGGCATCAGTGCCGAAGATAGCCAGATCAAGAGCGATATCCACATAAAGACCTCTTTCGGAAAGGGTTTTCCACAGTATATGAAGGGACAAAGGGGACGTATGACGGGGCCAGATCCGCATTCTGCCCTTGACAAATAAAGGCGAGATGGGTACACTAGGACCATAGATGAAGAGCAAGGCTGCAGAGTGCGGGAAGGCAGCGAGGACCATCTCGTCTTTATAGGGAAAAGACGGGATTTTTTGCTTTACGGACCGCCTGCGCCAGGGTGCTTTTGGGGCAGCCTCACCCCCAAAGGGACACAAGAAAGGCAAAAAGGCCGAAAAAGAGCAGTAAAAAGGCAGAAATAAGCAGAAAGGAAGAGAAGACTATGTGCGGAACCTGTAAGAAACCCTATTATATCACCACAGCGATCGCCTACACCTCCGGCAAGCCCCACATCGGGAACACTTATGAGATCGTGCTGGCTGACAGTATCGCCCGCTTTAAAAGAGAGCAGGGCTTTGATGTCCGTTTCCAGACCGGTACGGACGAGCATGGGCAGAAGATCGAGCTGAAGGCGGAGGCGGCCGGGGTGACGCCTAAGGCCTTCGTGGATGACGTGGCCGGGCAGATCAAGAGGATCTGGGATCTGATGGACACCTCCTATGATAAGTTCATCCGCACCACGGACGCAGACCATGAGGCCCAGGTGCAGAAGATCTTCAAGAAGCTGTACGATCAGGGCGATATCTATAAAGGCTATTATGAAGGGCTGTACTGTACCCCCTGTGAATCCTTTTTCACGGAATCCCAGCTGGTGGACGGCAAGTGTCCTGACTGCGGACGCCCGGTCCAGCCGGCTAAGGAGGAGGCCTACTTCTTCCGTATGAGCAAGTACGCCGACCGGTTGATCGAGCATATCAACACCCACCCGGACTTTATCCAGCCCGTATCCAGGAAAAATGAGATGATGAACAATTTCCTCCTCCCCGGGCTCCAGGACCTCTGCGTATCCCGCACCTCCTTCAAGTGGGGGATCCCGGTGGATTTCGATCCGAAGCATGTGACCTATGTGTGGCTGGACGCATTGACCAATTACATCACCGGTCTGGGCTATGACTGTGACGGCGGTCACGGGGAGCTGTATAAACGATATTGGCCCGCCGACCTCCACCTGATCGGGAAGGATATCATCCGCTTCCATACGATCTACTGGCCGATCTTCCTGATGGCCTTAGACGTACCCCTGCCAAAGCAGGTGTTCGGCCATCCCTGGCTTTTGCTGGGCGAAGGGAAGATGGGCAAGTCCAGGGGCAATGTGCTCTATGCCGACGACCTGGCGGACGTGTTCGGCGTGGACGCGGTCCGGTATTTCGTGCTCCATGAGATGCCCTTTGATAATGACGGCGTGATCTCCTGGGAGCTGATGGTAGAGCGGATGAACTCGGACCTGGCGAATATATTAGGCAACCTGGTGAACCGCACGATCTCCATGAGCAACAAATATTTCGGCGGCGTGGTGGAGGATAAGAAGGCGGCGGACGCGGACGAAGCCAAGGTGGACCAGGATCTGAAGGACACCATAGCGGCCGCTGTGGGAAAGACTGAGGAGAAGATGGACCAGCTGCGGGTGGCGGATGCCATCAGCGCGATCTTCGAGATCTTCCGCCGCAGCAACAAATATATCGACGAGACCATGCCCTGGGCGCTGGCCAAGGACGAGGCGAAGAAGGACCGTCTGGCCACGGTGCTCTACAACCTGACCGAGTCGATCACGATCGGGGCTTCCCTCCTGGCCTCCTTTATGCCAGGGACCTCCCGGAAGATCTTAGCCCAGCTGAACGCGCCCAAGAGGACCTTGGATCAGATGAAGGCGGAGGGCTTCGGCCTGTATCCTTCGGGCAGCAAGGTGACGGATAAGCCGGAAATCTTATTTGCCCGCCTGGATGTAAAGGACGTGCTGAAAAGGGCAGAGGAGATCCAGGCGGCCCAGCAGGCGGAGGCCAAGGCTGCAGAGAAGGGCGCAGGGGATAGCGACGGAAAGGATGCCGGGGACGGAGCGGGCGCCGGGAAGGGGTCGGCAGGCGACGGCACGGCAGCCAAAGGACAAGGAGGCCAGGCTGTAGAGGGAGCCGCAGATGAGGAGGCGGGGATCGACCTGGAGCCGAAGCCGGAGATCACCTACGAGGATTTTGCCAAGCTCCAGTTCCAGGTAGGAGTGGTCTTAGCCTGCGAGGCGGTGCCCAAGTCCAAGAAGCTGCTCTGCTCGAAGGTAAAGGTAGGGAGCCAGGTGCGGCAGATCGTCAGCGGCATCAAGGCCCACTATACGCCGGAGGAGATGGTGGGCAAGAGGGTGATGGTGGTGACCAACCTAAAGCCGGCCAAGCTGGCAGGCCTGCTCTCGGAGGGGATGCTCCTCTGCGCCGAAGATGCAAAAGGCCATCTGGCCATGATGGTACCGGAAAAGGATATGCCTGCCGGAGCAGAGATCTGCTGATGCCAAAGCATAGAGGACTTAAGGGGAGCACGCTGAAGCTTTTGGGCGTGCTCTCCATGCTGATCGACCATATGGGTGTGGTCCTGATCGAGAGGGGGATCTTAAAGAGCGCAGAGCCTTTAAAGATGGCCCAGATCCTGCAGACGGAGACGGGGAGGCGATGGTGGGCTGCGGACCGGGTCTGCCGGTGCGTGGGCCGACTGGCCTTTCCGATCTTCGTCTTTTTTCTGGTAGAAGGGTTTTTCTACACCCGGGATAAAAGGCGCTATGGGCTGCGCCTCCTGCTCTTTGCATTGCTTGCGGAGCTCCCCTTTGACCTGGCTCTGTCCGGGCGATGGGTGGATCCGGCCTATCAAAATGTCCTGTTCACCATGCTCTTTGCCTTTCTGACCTTGTGGGGGCTCACCGCGTCGGCCCGGCAGCCCCTGCTGCAGATGTTATGGGTGCTGGCAGGCTGCGGGGCGGCAGAAGTGTGCAGGACCGATTACGGGGCCTTTGGCATCCTGCTGGCAGTGGGCCTCTACTGGACCAGAGGGGGAGAAAGGCAGCTGGCCCTCGGTGCGGCCCTGTCCGCCCTGGAGAGCATCCGCACCTGGGGGATGGCGGCTCTGGCCTTCATCCCGCTGGCCTTTTATGACGGGCAAAAGGGGCGATGGCCGGGGCGGTATTTTTTCTACGTGTTCTATCCGGCCCATCTTTTTATGCTGTATCTGGTGCGGGAGCATTTCCTGTTGTGAGACGGTCACTTTTTACGGGTTGGCCAAGGGTCCGCTCCAGGAAGGGCCTGTCACGCCGACGCCATTCAAGGGGTTCCTATGTTTGTTATGGGATCTTGCTGCCCAGCGCGGGGAGAGGTTTGGAAAGGAGAGGTGCAGATGCTGTTCGATACACATGCGCATTATGATGATGGGGCTTTTGACAAAGACCGGGAGGAGATCCTTGCAGGCCTTGGAGCGGTAGGCGTGGGAGCGGTGGTGAACGTGGGCGCCAGCCTGGAGAGCACCAGACGGACCCTGGAGCTTGCCTGGCGTTATCCCTTTATCTACGGGGCGGTGGGCGTGCATCCCAGCGAGTGCGGGGCGCTGACCGAGGAGGATATCCGGTGGATCGAGAGCCTGGCCTCCGGGAAAAAGGTGGTGGCCATAGGGGAGATCGGCCTGGACTATCACTGGGAGGAGCCGGAGAGGGGGCTCCAGAAAAAGTGGTTTGCCAGACAGCTGGCCATGGCAAGGTGTGTGGGGCTGCCGGTCATCATCCACAGTCGGGACGGGGCGAAGGATACGCTGGATATCCTGAAGGCGGAAAAGGGGGAGGAGATCGGGGGCGTGGTCCACTGCTTTTCTTATACCTGGGAGACGGCCAGGGTGTGTCTGGATATGGGCTTCTACCTGGGGATCGGCGGGGTGGCCACCTTTAAGAATGCCAGACGGTTAAAGGAGGTGGTGGCGTACGCGCCTCTGGACCGGCTGGTCCTGGAGACCGACTGCCCGTACCTGGCGCCGGAGCCCCATCGGGGGAAACGGAATGACTCCCGGTATCTCTCCTATGTGGCAGAGGCCGTGGCGGCCATCAAGGGGATCGGCAGAGAGCAGGTGGAGGCAGTGACCTGGGAAAATGCCAGGAGGCTCTACCGGCTGTCCTGACCGGGGGGCGAAGACGCGCGACCGGCTGTCCTGACTGGGAGGCGAAGGCGCGTGACCGGCTGCCCTGACCGGGGAGGCGAAGACGCGTGACCGGCTGCCCTGACCGGGGAGGCGAAGACCCGTGACCGGCTGCCCTGACCGGAAAAGCGGGATCGCCGGGTGGGCGGTCATGGCCGGGAGCGGGCGGCCTGGCGGAGTACAGGGCCGAGAAGACAAGATACGATCATAGAAGAGAGGGGGGCGCGTATGGCAGACCTAGGAGATCCGAAGCGGACCATAGAGATCATCCAGAAATATGGATTTGCGTTCCAAAAGCGGTTCGGACAGAATTTTCTGATCGATCCTCACGTGCTGGATAAGATCATCCGGGCGGCTGACCTGACAAGGGAGGACCTGGTGCTGGAGATCGGGCCGGGGATCGGGACCATGACCCAGCGGCTGGCAGAAGCTGCCGGGAAGGTGGTGGCGGTGGAGATCGACCCTAAGCTGATCCCGGTCCTTAAAGAGACTCTGGCAGGCTACGAAAATGTCCGTGTGATCAACCAGGATATCCTGAAGATGGACATCCAGGCATTAGTCCGGGAGGAAAATGGAGGGCGGCCGATCAAGGTGGTGGCCAATCTCCCCTATTACATCACCACGCCCATCCTTATGGGGCTTTTTGAGCGCCATGTGCCGGTGGATACGATCACGGTCATGGTACAGAAGGAGGTGGCGGACCGGATGCAGGCCGGACCGGGGGCCAAGGACTATGGCGCGCTGTCACTGGCCGTCCAGTACCATGCCGCGCCCTACCTGGTGGCGAATGTGCCGCCCAACTGTTTCATCCCCCGTCCCCGGGTAGGCTCCGCGGTGATCCGCCTGACCCGCCACCCAGAGCCGCCTGTCCAGGTGGCGGATGAAAAGCTTTTGTCCGCCCTGATCCGCGCCTCCTTTAACCAGAGGAGGAAGACCCTCCTGAACAGCCTGAACAATTCACCGGAGATCCCCTTCACAAAGGAGCAGATCGCCGCCGCGATCGACGGCCTGGGGCTGTCCCCCTCGGTGCGGGGAGAAGCCCTGACCTTAGAGCAGTTTGCGGCCCTCTGCGCGTCGCTTTTAAAAAGCTGAGACATATTCCGGCCACCTGTCCGCATAGAATAGTTAACGAAGTCTAAGTAGACCAGCAAGGAAGAGCTGTCTGCAGGCAGCGGAACAGGGGGCGGATATGACAGGATTCCGGAGATTGATCTCCTATATTTATGAATACGAAGGAAATGTGAAAGGAAAAAATGTAGGGTTCGTCAAGCTGGAGACCCGAAATGGCATGTGCAGGCTGAACGTGAGCGTGAAAAAGCTGTACATGGGGAGCAGCGATATGGGGGTCTACCTGCTGACCGGGCGGCAGGAGATCTTCCTGGGGGATCTGTTCTTGCGGAACGGATGCGGCGAGTTCCGCACCGTGGTCCAGCTGACCAATGTGCAGGATTCCGGCGAGACGATGGACGGATGTTACGGACTGACCCTCCACGGAAAAGGTGAGACCTGGCGTGTTTATACGACGATCTGGGAGGATGCGGTGGCCCAGGCGGCCCAGCTCACCCTGGAAAATGTGACCTCGGAAAATGCAGTGGAGCGGGATGTAAAGGACGGCAGGCTCTCGTCGGTGGTGCCGGAGGAGCCCGCCAGGGAAAAGACTGATGCCGAGCAGCCAGCGTCCCGGGGCGAGCGTGATGCCGCGCAGCCAGCGTCCGGGGGCGGGGGCATGCGGCCAATGTCCGGGGACGAGAGAGAGGTCGTGCAGCAGACGCCTGAGGGGATGCGCGATGCTGTGCAGCGAGGATCCGAAGGCGAGGCCGATGCCACACAGGTGGCCAGAGAAAAAGGCCGCCCCAGGCACCGGGCGGCTATGGAAGGCAGGATGGCGTGGGATGGAGGGCCGGATAAGAGGACTGTGGAGGATGGAGCTGAGGCAGGAGCCGGAACAGGGCGAGAGCAGGTGGTGCAGATGCCAGAGACATCCGGACCGGCTCCAGAGTCGGTGAGGGTCTCCGAGGTAAAAGCTCCGGAGGTGAAAGAACTGACCATCCCCTCTTTTTTGGATACGACCAGGACCGATCGGCCTGTATCCGGCCGCAGCGATAAGGTAGTGGACTTTCGCGAAAAGAATGCCCAGAGGCCCGGGTCCTCCCAGCCGCCGAAGAGGGAGGTCTCTGCGCCCGGGGTATCCCTTCCCGACCATGAGATGGGGCGGTTGGAGATGGAAACGGTATATCCGGATATCCCGCTGGAAAGAGCGGCGGCATCCGGACTCTTCTCCGCGCCTGCGCTGGCAGAGGCGGTATCCCCTGCCCCGAAGGAGCCAGTGGGCCAGGGCAGGACAGAAAGCCAGGCTTCCCAGACAGGGAGCCGGACCTCCTTGGCAGAAGACCAGGCTTCCCAGACAGGGAGCCGGACCTCCCTGGCAGAAGACCAGGCTTCCCAGGCAGGGATATGGCCGTCTAAGGCAGAAGACCAGCCTGTCCAGGCGGGCAGCGGGCAGGCCCCGGATACAGAGCAGCCGCCCCTGGTGATCCGCCAGTATGAGGAGGAGCCGCTGATCATCGGCGACCCCCAGGCCCTGGCGCGGCTGGATGAGCAGGAGGCTATGGAGAAGCTGGTCCCGGTATGGGATTTCTTTGCCGATACCTACCCCAAGATCCAGGCCTTTGACAGTGAGCACGGCTGCCAGGTCCTGGTGATCAAGCCCCAGGATATCGGCCTTTTGCCCAGGGACATCTGGATCTACGGGAACAACAGCTTCCTGCTCCACGGCTACTATAACTATCGCTACCTGATCCTGGCACGTCTGGAGAACCCCAGAGGCATGCCCCGCTATCTCTTAGGCGTTCCCGGACATTATTACAGCAATGAAAAGTATATGGCCTCTATGTTCGGCTTCCCCCATTTTGTCCTGTCCAAGCGTCAGCCCGCCCAGGACGGCCGGTTCGGTTATTGGTATACGGATATCCGGATGGAGGAGAATGCGGCCTTAGGGGCAGCCGCCGTAGAGAAAGCAAGGAAGAGGGCCTATTAAGGGCTTTTTGTGACCAGGATAAAGGAGCACGACGTGACAGATGCTTTGCCTGGGAAGGCGTATATCGGCAGCGGAGGTGGTCACAGGCAGGTGGGTGGCGGTCATCCCGGCCAAGGAGGAGATCATGGAAAAGATACAAAAAGAGCGCCTGACGGAGGATGAGCGCTACATGAAAGAAGCCATCCGTCAGGCCCGGAAGGCGGAAGATTTAGGCGAGGTGCCGATCGGTTGTGTGATCGTACAGGAGGGGAAGATCATCGCCCGGGGCTATAACCGTCGGATGATCGACCATACCACCCTGGCCCACGCGGAGATCCTGGCGATCAAAAAAGCCTGCCGGAAGCTTAAGGACTGGCGTCTGGAGGGCTGCAGGATCTATATCACCTTAGAGCCCTGCCCCATGTGCGCCGGCGCGATCGTGCAGGCCAGGATCCCGGAGGTGGTGATCGGCTGCATGAACCCCAAGGCGGGCTGCGCAGGCTCTGTGACCGATCTTCTCCATCAGGAAGGCTTTAACCACCGATGCCAGGTGGAGACCGGCGTGCTGGGAGAGGCGTGCTCGCAGATGATGAAGGATTTTTTTAAGCGGCTGCGCGAACAGGAGAAAGAAAAGAAGCAGGAGAAAACTGCTCCTGGAGAGGACTTGAGAAAAATGCGTTATAAACTGGCGATCTTCGATATGGACGGCACGATCCTGGACACGATCCAGGACCTTGCCGATACCATGAACTATACACTGGAGGTATCCGGCTATCCGCTGCGCACCCTCCAGGAGGTCAAGAGCTTTGTGGGCAACGGGATCCGCAACCTGATCCGGCGGGCCGTGCCGGAGACGGTCCGTGGGGATGAGGCGGAGATCGAACGGCTCTATGAGGTCTTTTCGGCCCACTATAAAGAGCACTGTGCCGACACTACAAAGCCCTACGAAGGGATCTGCGCCCTCTTAAGGCAGCTAAAAGAAGCCAAGATCAAGACCGCCGTGGTCTCCAATAAAGCCGACTTCGGCGTCCAGGAGCTGTGCGCCCGTTACTTTCCGGGCCTTTTCGACGTGGCCATAGGGGAACAGCCCGGCCTCGCCAAAAAGCCTGCTCCGGACATGGTGGGCCAGGTCCTGTCCCGACTTGCCGCCGCGCCAAAGGAGGCGGTCTACATCGGCGACTCCGAGGTGGACATCGCCACGGCAAAAAATGCCGCTATGGACGGGGTCATCGTCAGCTGGGGCTTTCGGGACCCGGCTGTTTTAAAGGAGCAGGGGGCAAAGGTGATCGTCTCCTCTGTGCCGGAGCTACAGGCCCTGCTGCTCACGCCTGCGCCGTCCACGGCCACATGACGGCTGAGGTCAGGGATGGGTCTAGGAAGATCTGGATCCATACCCGCGCCGTCCACGGCCACATGATGGCGAAAAGGGGGTATCATTTGGGCCATGGGGCCTGCTCCGGGAGGGGCATATCGTGTAAGAGGACGGATCCTAACGTCTTGTTAGGTCCTGTTACATGATATGCCCCTCCCTTTGCTGTTTAAGGCGGCAAGTTTTCAGGTATCCATCCGACCCGTCATATCTATGACGCGATAGTGAGAGGTACCGTGCTATACTCCATATAGTGACCTATAAAAAAGGGATAAGGAGGGCGACCAGATGAGCACCTATATCATGACGGACATATGTGGATCACTCCGCCCTGGACTCTTATATGTTCTGCATCAAGGTGTCCGGCAAGACGATCCTGTTCACCGGGGATTTCCGGGAGCATGGCATCGTGGGGCAGCAAGGCCGCCTGGAGAGAGTGCTTAAAAAGTATGTACCTGGCCCGGTGGATATCTTGATCACCGAGGGGACCATGCTAAGCCGCGCCAAAGAGGTAGAGGACAGTCTTGTTAAGTCGGAGCAGGAGCTGGGCAAGGAGGCTGGAAAGCTTTTTCAAGAACACAAGTATAACTTTGTCCTTGTCTCTTCTACGAACCTGGACAGCATCATGGGGTTTTATCACCATACACCGAAGGAGATGCATTTTGTCTGCGATCTGTATCAGGCACAGGTCTTGATCACGGCTATGGCGGATATGGAGGCAAAGGGTCGTTTTCCGGCGTACTGGCCCTCCAGAGAGCATCCCGTGGTACGGGTGCTGGGAAGACCGGACAGCCGGTGGGCCAGGCTGCGCCAGATCGGGGATACCATGGAGAGGCCTCTGTGGTTCCGCTCGATCACCGATGAGGAGTTGGAGCGGGACGGCTTTGTCCTGCTGGCCCGGAAAAATACCCATCCGGAGGACTATATAAGTCCCTTTGAAGCGCTGCGGGACAAGTTCTTTGACCGGGACGGACAGATCATCTACTCCATGTGGAAGGGGTATCTGGAGGAGGAGCATGCGGATAAGGATCTGCTCCGGTTCATCGGCGGACGTCCCTACCGGTCCCTGCATACCAGCGGGCACGCCTATGTGGAGACCCTTGCCAAGGTGATCGGGCTGGCAGATCCGAAGGTGATCATCCCCATGCACACCCAGTGCCCGGAGGCCTTTACCTCCATCCCGGCCTTTGCCCCTTACCATGACCGGGTGAAGGTGCCCCGGGACGGGATCAGGCTGTCGTTGGATACTTTGTGATCAGACACGGGATCAGGAGTTACGTAAGCGTTTACGGAAAGGAAAGGTTATGATCAGATCGCTGGAAGAAAGGGCCGCGAGTGTTGCCGTTGAGTTTGTAAGAGCGGTGGCAAAGATCGATCCATATCTGCTCCATGATGACTATTTTATGGATATCGGAACGAAAAGGATCTGGTCCTCATGGATCACGGGAGCCGGGATGACCGTAGCGGATCTTCTGAAAGAGGCAGGCAGACGGCAAGAGGGGAGAGCCTATGCATTGTCCGGGAAAGAGGATATCGTGGGGTATATGATGTGCGAGGGGGATCTGTACAGCAAGCTGTATGGATACGACGCATATCAAGGGGATATTTATGGAGATGGCGATGAGGCAAAAAAATTGTACTTTAAATTACATGCGATCTCGGAAAGATATGGCCTGTACTTTGAGTGGAACGGTGGAGCGCTGGACTTCCATGATGTTACCTATACAACGATCGGCCGTTTGCTGGGATATCGGTTCTATGACGGTGAGAGGACAGACTGTCCGGTGGTGATCGTAGGGCCAGATGGAAGTACAAGGACCATGCTCAGGGTATATGCATATGGCGGACTGATCGGACGTCTGGAAACTGGAAGGGGTTTTACGCACTTAGCGGAGAGCAAGAGCTATCCCAGATATCTGGGCGAAACGTATTTTTCAGCAGCTGATGAGAAGGATAGGGGCTATCTGCGGTATATGGATGAAAACCATGTATGCTCCGGAAGAGAGGCGGACTACCAGGGAGAGACCCTTTGCCAGAAATTAAGCTATCGGCTGCAGACACTATTAAAGGACTCCTATTTTGGGGATCTTGCGGAACCCAGATATCTGGACCTGATCTTAAAAGCCGCGGAGAAACGATTTATAAAAAGGGGCGGGGATCTTGGCGAGCGGAGGATCCAGACCGCGATCGTAAAACAGCATATGAAAAAAGCACCGGAGGACGGCTGGTGTGTGGTCGATATGGAGTATGGGGTGAAAGGGAAGCTGAGCCCGTCTGGAAGAGTCTTTAAGCCGGATATCGTGGTATTTGATCAAGACCATGGCTTTGGGCTTATCGAATTGAAATACGCGGACGAGAGTACCGAAAATCTAGCGAAGCATTATACCGATATGCGCTATATCATACATAATGAGGAAGCTGTGGAGGAGATCACAGGAGAGTTAAAAAGAAGGAGCGCATATCTGTGGGGGTATGGCCTGATCAGCGACCCCATCTATCAGGCGATGAACGCTCCCGATGCGCCCAAGCTCTGGCAGGGATTTTTATTTGTGGGCGGCAGACGTGAGAACGCCGTCCGCTTTGTGAAAGGCCTGGCTGCCCGTTGTGAGGAGATCGTCACAGATGCGGACTGCCGTTTCGCGTTCTTCCCCTATGAAGAAGAAAACAGCACCGAGAGCATCCAGGCGATCCGGCTGGACCTTCAGTCCATGCAGCCATATGGGCAGTTCACAGAGGAGTGGGAGGATGCGTAAAGGGATCTTCTGGTTCCCCTGCGCCAGAGGCGAGGCGGGAGAGCTGGTCTTTACGGGAGAGATCCTCGCCCTCCCGGTCCCCTGTGACGAGGATGGGACCCCAAAAGTCCCCACGTCTTTTAACGCGAAAAACGGTTGTTCGAACACCCATAAAGCTTCCTGGACCACGGTCACGGCAGGGCGGAAAGATCTGCGGAAAGTCCCGTGGGACCAGTTCCCCAGGGGGCGGGTGGAGATCGCCCATGGGAGGGCGTTGGTGTTCATGAACCCACAGATCCTAAACTGCGCTGACTATCTGGAACGGATCAAGGAGACATTCCAGATCGGGTGCCTGGATGTCCGGGTCAAGATCGATAACTCTGCCCATTATCAGTGCAGGATAGTAGAGGACGCATAAGAGGAGAGCGTCTGCAGCCCAAAGATAGACGTGCCACACTGATGTCGCTGAAAGCTGAGCGGGTATGCTATGATAGATCCATCAAAGGAGGGCGTGATGAGTGATAAGGTGAAAATGTCGAAGCTGGAGCGCCAGCTTAAGCTGTATGAGGTTTTACTCCCCTATGCGATAGCCCAGTTTAGCGAGATCTGCCAGGTGTACCCTTACAACAAACGCCTGCTCCAGCGGGATCTGGCAGATCTTAAGGCTGCGGGGCTGGTGGCCGTAAAATATTCCAGGAAAGGAAAGGGATATGTAAAAACGGGGATCCCGGACTTTGAGGAGGACGTCCCGCCCAAGAGAAAAATGTACTTAAAGAAGCTGGACCGCCTGGGAAGGCTGCTGTCTGAGCTGGTGAACGAGGATCAGGAAGAGGGCGATCCGCAAGGATGTGTCACGGCCAAGGTCTGCTATGATACGTTGTTCCCCGGCCTGTCGGAGCGGACGAGGCAGCGGGATTTTGCGATCCTGCGCAAGCTGGGGCATCAGATCTTTTATGATCATGTAGACCACTGTTTTTCTTATAATGAAGATGATTTCCGTCTGGGCTGGGTGGACGCGCCAAAGAAGATCGATGATGCTTACCTGGACGGGGTCTGGTGACCGACTATGCGTTACGATCCACACCCACGCCAGCTAAAGTAGCGCAGGGAGGGTCCTGTCACAAAAGGAACCCCTAGAAAAACGTCGGCGCTTAGCGAGGTCTTTTCGAGCTTAGCGTCCGTTACGTTTTTCTCGGAGCGAGAGCGCGGTGACGTTGTGGCAGGTCCCTCCCGGAGCGGACCCTTGGCCAACCTGTGAAAAGTAACGGCTATGCGCTGCCCTCGACCGCTTTTTCTCATAACCCTTGACAAACCCGCCCCCCACCATGTATACTTAACACGCTGGCCTTCAAAAGAAGGACAGCCCCAAACCCGTCATAACCTTTCCACGCAGCCGGGGAGTCAGCGGTGCCCTGTACTTGCAAGCCGCTTTAGCAAGGGTGATGCCCTGCCCCGGGCTGTACGAGGTGGAGCTGCCTTTGGTAAGTAGCGTTGACGCTTGGGTCTTGCGCAACAAGGACCTGTGAACCGTGTCAGGGCAGGAATGCAGCAGCACTAAGCAGGAGCTCTTGTGTGCCGCGAGGCAGCCTGAGCCGAGCCAACTGCCAGAGTAACGTCTGTTTCGGCAGTTCAAAGCAGGGCGCGTGGATAAGATACAGGAATGGCTTAAGAGGCCATTCCTATTTTTTTACTTGCCCCGCTTATCGCTTTGCGGTATAATATCGGCAGACAACACATGATCTCGTGATCTGCTGGCAGCTGGAGTTGTATGATCTGGGGCAGCTGTCAGAAAATATAAACGATCAAAGAAAGGAAGGGTTGTTTTATGAGAAGGATAGGGATGTTGACCAGCGGCGGCGATTGCCAGTGCCTGAACGCCACCATGAGGGGCGTGGCCAAGGCATTGTACGGCATGTACGATGATGTGGAGATCATCGGCTTTGAGGATGGCTATAAAGGCCTGATCTACATGGATTACCGTATCATGAAGCCGTCGGACTTTTCCGGTATCCTTACGGAAGGCGGGACGATCCTGGGGACCTCCAGACAGCCGTTCAAGCTGATGCGCGTCCCGGATGAGAACGGATTGGACAAGGTGGAGTCCATGCGCCTGACCTATCAGAAGCTGAAGCTGGAATGCCTGGTGGTGCTGGGAGGCAACGGGAGCCAGAAGACGGCGAACCTCCTGAGCGAGGAGGGGCTGAACGTGGTATCCCTCCCCAAGACCATCGATAACGATCTCTGGGGCACAGAGATGACCTTCGGCTTCCACAGCGCGGTCAATATCGCCACGGATGCCATCGACTGCATCCATACCACCGCGTCCTCCCATGGACGGATCTTCATCGTGGAGGTCATGGGCCACAAGGTGGGCTGGGTGACCTTATATGCAGGCATCGCCGGCGGCGCGGATATCATCCTGCTCCCGGAGATCCCCTACGATATCCATGTAGTGGGTGAGGCGATCAACCGGAGAGCGAAAGCCGGGAAGCGTTTCTCCATCCTGGCTGTGGCCGAGGGCGCGATCTCCAAGGAAGATGCCAGCCTGAGCAAGAAGGAGCTGAAGAAGAAAAAAGAGAGCGGTATGATCTATCCCTCCGCAGCTTACGAGATCGGCGCGAAGCTCCAGGAGATCACCGGACAGGAAGTGCGCGTGACCGTTCCGGGACATACCCAGAGAGGCGGCGAGCCTTGTCCCTACGACCGTGTGCTCTCCACCCAGCTGGGCGCGGCAGCCGCGGAACTGATCCGGGATAAGAAGTACGGCTATATGGTATGTGTCAAGAATAATGAGATCGATAAGATACCCTTAAAGGATATCGCCGGGAAGCTGAAATACGTGGATCCCGACAGCGCGATCATCCGTCATGCGAAATCCGTTGGGATCAGCTTCGGCGATGAGTAGGGAGCGAGATAGGCTGGCAGAGGTTGGTGGACGATGTCATATGTTGCTTTATATCGGAAATGGCGGCCCGCATCCTTCGGGGATGTAAAGGGCCAGGACCATATCGTACAGACATTAAAAAATCAGATCGTGTCCGGGAGGGTAGGCCATGCCTACCTGTTCTGCGGCACAAGAGGCACCGGTAAGACCAGCATCGCCAAGATCTTTGCGAAAGCAGTGAACTGTGAGCAGCCAGTGGATGGGAGCCCCTGCAATATCTGCCCGGTCTGTCAGGCGATCGCCAGGGGCTCTTCTATGAACGTGGTGGAGATCGACGCAGCCTCCAATAACGGCGTGGAGAATATCCGGGATATCCGGGAGCAGGTCCAGTATCCGCCTACAGACGGCAGATACAGGGTCTATATCATCGACGAGGTCCACATGCTCTCCACCGGAGCCTTCAATGCGCTCTTAAAGACCTTGGAGGAGCCGCCGTCCTATGTGATCTTTATCCTGGCCACCACAGAGGTCCACAAGATCCCGGTCACGATCCTGTCCAGATGCCAGCGGTATGACTTTAAAAGGATCCCTGTGGGGATCATCGCCGCGCGGCTGAAGGAAGTGGCAGAGGCAGAATCGCTGGATATAGAGGAGCGGGCGCTCCAGTATCTGGCGAAGGCTGCGGACGGTGCGTTCCGCGATGCATTGAGCCTTTTAGACCAGTGCATCGCGTTCCATTTTGCGGAGACCCTGACCTATGAACATGTATTGGACATCCTGGGAGCTGTGGATCAGACCATATTTTCCAGGATGTTCCGCAAGATAGCGGAAAAAAAGACAAAGGATTGTATCCTGCTTTTGGAGGAGCTGGTGCTACAGGGCAGGGAATTAGGACAATTCATAAATGAACTGATCTGGTACTTACGGAACCTCCTCCTGCTGCAGACCGCAGAGGATGGAGAAGGGCTGATGGATATGTCTAAAGAGAGCTTAGAGCAGCTGCGGGCGGATGGGGAGCTGATCGACGGGGATACCCTGATCCGGTACATCCGCGTGCTGTCCGAGCTGTCTGACCGCCTCCGTTTTGCCGGGCAAAAGCGGATCTTGACAGAGATCGCGCTGATAAAGTTGACAAAACCAGAGATGGAAGTTAATATAGATTCTTTGATAGAACGTATCACCAGCCTGGAAGTCAGGCTGGCAGAGGGCGCACCGTTCCAGGCGCCGTTCGCCGCCGGGATGACCGGCTATGGCGTTGGAGGCGGGGCGGCAGAGGTATCCTGCGGGGCGGCGCCGGGGGGAGCGGGTATCCAGCTTTCGACAGCGCAGCCAGGACAGGACCCGACAGCGCAGCCTGGACAGCTCCCGATGGCCCAGCCGGGACAGTCCCCAGTGGCTCAGTCGGGCCAGATATCGGTCGCGGTCCCGCAACAAGCCCCGCCCAGGCAGGTGACGCTGCCTCCGGCCCAGCTGGAGGATCTTAAGCTGATCCGGAACGAGTGGGGCAATATCGTGCGGCAGATGGGGATGTCCATCCGCCCCAGCTTCCGAGACACCGTGGTGGAGCCCAGCGGTGACAGCTGCCTGTGCATCGTGTTCACCGACCCCACCGCCCACGCGATCGGCAGCCGTCCCAGCGTGATCGGCAGCTTGGAGCGGTTCGTGGCAGAGCGGTATGGAAAGTCGATCTATTTTAAGACACGGCAGCGGGAGTTTGGCGAGCGGACCGATACGATCTATGTGAGCGAGCAGGAATTGAAAGAAAAGATCCATATGGATATCGTGATAGAGGAGGGATAGAGCCATGGCAAAACGAGGCGGGTTCCCCGGGGGAGGCATCCCGGGAAATATGAACAATCTGATGAAGCAGGCACAGCGGATGCAGCGCCAGATGGAGGAGAACCAAAAGGAGCTGGA
>CAJUFE010000052.1 GCA_910585635.1 uncultured Lachnospiraceae bacterium
ATTCAGTTGTCAATTTTCGGTTAGAATCTCATTCATTGAGATTCCGAGAAGTTATTATACAGATACCAGCGTGACCACGATCCCTAAGATGATGACGATGACCGCATATTCTATATCCATCAGCTATCACTCGGTCTGCCGCTTTATCTCGAAGATCTTTCACAGAGTCTGATATCGTTTCTCTATCAATGCTTCTCGTATAAAAACCGCTCGGGGAGTGTGACCTTAAAGTCCACGGCCAGGCTCCTAAAGTCATCTGGCTGGATCGTCTGACGCTTAGTTGGCGTCATGGAAAGGACCTTCACTAAGATCTCCGCTGATTTCTCTACTGTGTGCATCAGGCCAAAGGTCAGATCAAAGTCCTCGCCTGCACAGAACATACCATGGTGTGCCCAGATCGCCACATCATACTTTTTCATCAGCTCACTGGTAGCCACCGCGATGTCCCGTCCGCCTGGGACCATCCAGGGAACGATGCCGATCCCATCGGGGAACACTACCGGGCATTCTGTCGCCATCTCCCACAGCTCTCTGGTAAAGACCTCATCCTCTAAGGGGAGGACAAAGGTGAGGGCGATCGTGTTGGTGGTGTGGGCATGATAGATCACTCTGTAGCGTCCGTTAGTCACGGTCTTCTTCACCTCATGGTTCATCAGATGAGAGGGCAGCTCGCTGGTTGGCTTCCCACCGTTCACCAGCCCCCAGCAGATCCTGTACTCCTCTCCCTTGTCGTCCAGTTCAACGATGCAGATCGAGTCCTCCGGCTGGATCTGGACATTCCGCATATATTTGCCGGAGCCTGTCACCAGGAAATACTCTCCCGCAAGCTGAGGGACGCTGGTGCCGATCTTCTGCCACTCTCTCGGAACAAGCTCCTCCTGTACCGCTCCCACCTCTTCTGGTTTGATCCGATAGCTTAAGTTCCCACCGTTCCTCTCATGCCAGCCCTGCTCCCATCCGTCTGTGGCCATCCGGATGAACCCCTTTACAAACTCCGCATCTAAAACCTTCATATCCGATACCTCCTTATATCTCTACCCTTTTTATCTCTGCCTCTTTATCTTTGCCTCTTTGTATCTTAGACTGTTGTCATGTCCTTTTTGCTATATCCCAGCGATGAGCTTTTTCATCTGCTCTTTATGAGACGATCCATTTGACCTGTTTATGGCCTTTATCATCTCGTCACGATCTCCACCGGCACATTGAAGATCTTCGCCACCTTTAAGATGGTATCGATATGCCTTCCCACTGCCGCCGCCATATGATGGGTGGGGCCGGCCTCGCTCCATTTGTTGCAGAACTCCCTTGCGCCGCAGGTGAACCGGGTACGCATGTTGGTATCGCCAAACATAAAGATCGGACCATCTTCGTTGACACCTTCTGCCACAACAAATTTAAAGTTCCCATCCTTATCCTGTGTGATCCCCAGATAGGTGACCGGACCTGTGGGCGGATAGAACTGGGTCAGATATCCACCGCCGGTCTTTCCATGGAAGACCGGGACGATCTTCATGGTAGGCTTTTTCGCCTGAGAGATCGCCGCGTCACCGGAGCCGGAATGGCCGATGATGCAGATATCCTCATTAAAGTCGATGGAGTACATCTCGGAGAGCTGACCGGTCCCGGAGATGGTCTTTAAGATCGACATGGCCATAGCCACCTTGATATCCCCTTCCACCGCACAGGCAGTCCCCTGCTTGATCAGCATGGAGAACGCGGGGATCAGCATGCTGTCCAGCTTTCCGGCGATGCCTTGGGCAAAGCCGTCGTAGTGGGATGCCACGAACCCTAACTGCTCCTCCTTCACCCACTGCTCGAAAGCCACCACATAGCGGGCCATATCCCATACCTTTTCGATGCTCCCGCCGCCTTCGATCTCAAAGGTATCTAAGATCTCCTGGGCTTTGGCACGGACCTGGGCCTCGTCGGTGATATCGTCTGCGATCGCCCACATCTTCTCCCAGTCAAACTGTTTTGTGTACAACCACATCCGATGATACAGGTTCGTCTCATCGATATACAGATCCATCATCCCGGGATAAGGTCTTCCGATCTGGGCCAGGTTCGTATCACGGAACCGCCTGCGGACCTGTGCGGCCTTGCACCAATCCTGGATCTGGGCCTGGACATAGCTGTCCCCGCCTTCCACCACACCGGTGATCACCGCGTGCCGTTTACCGGCTCTCTCCAGATCCGCTACCATCTCGCCCACAGCGCCGCAGGCGTAAAGCTCACCAAGCCATTTTGGCGTATCGGTATTGGCATAATCCGGCGCTTTTAACTTCTGTACATTCACCAGGACCACCGGCACATCCAGATCCCGCACGGCCGGGAGCATATTATAGGAGGTAGCGTAGGTGAGGAGCTGCAGGATGACCAGATCCACATCTGCCGCGCGGAACTTATCCCCCGCAGCCTGGGACAGCTCCTTTGTGGTCACGATCCCTCCATCCACGATCTCCACTGTATCCGGGATCGTCTTCTTAAAGGCATCGTACTGGGCCTCAAATTCCGGCACTAAGGACGGGAACTGGGGCAGATAAGCCCCTAAGGCGATAGTAAATACACCGATCCTTGCTTTTGTTTCTACTAACATGTTATGATCCTCCTTTTTTATAGAAAATGATCTATGTGCTGTGTTTTATGGACCAGGCTTTTACGTTATAAGCTTTATGTTATGGTCAATGGATCTTATGGATATCAAAGCTCTTTCGGATCGACTCCCTTGCACTCTGGAGACTGTCAAACCCGCCATCCATGATAAACTGGACGATCAGATTGCCGATCGCTGTCCCCTCCACTGGTCCTGCATAGACCGGGAGTCCAGTGACTTTGGCGATCATACGGTTTAAGTACATATCCTGACAACCGCCGCCCACGATATGGATACTGGTATAGAGCCGGTTTGTCAAGCTGCTGAGCTTGATGATCGCTTCCTTATAACAGAGAGCCAGACTCTGGTAGACACATTGCATCAGCTCGCCGATGCTTTCTGGTACCGGTTGTCCGGTATTCCCACAATAGTCCCGTACAGCCTCGATCATACTCACCGGAGCCAGAAAGCTTGGATGATCCACATCCACCGTGGAGATGAACCCCTCCGCCTTTTTCGCTTCCTCTGCCAGATCCACAAAGCCCCATTGCCGGTCCGACTTGTACCGGCTCTCGCTCCCTTCCACATAGGCGACCCCGTTCAATTCTCTGCGGATCGACTGGATCATCCAGAGGCCCATGATGTTCTTCAGATAGCGGTACCGATACCAGGCACCTCCTTCGTTGGTGAAGTTTTCCTTTCTGGACTCCTCCGTGGTGATCGGCACCTCGCTCTCCACCCCCAAAAGGCTCCAGGTCCCGCTGGAAAGATAGACAGACTGATGGCCTTCAGCCGGGACCGCCAGAAAAGCCGATCCTGTATCATGAGTAGCGGGAAGGACCACTGTTGCAGAAAAACCTACCTGCTCCCGGATATAGGGCAATAGTTCGCCCACCACAGTCCCCGGCATAGAAAGAGGCCCAAAAAGCGCCTTGGGCAGGCCCAATATCTCGATCAGCCCATGATCCCATTTCTTTTCTGCCGCATCCACCAGGCCGGTGGTGGTAGCATTGGTATATTCCTGCTTCATCACTCCGGTCAAAAGGAAGTCCAGATAGTCTGGGATCATCAACAGAGACTTAGCCTTTGCAAGCTGCTCTGGATCTTCTTCCTTTAACGCCATGAGCTGATAGATCGTGTTGAAGATCTGTTTTTGGATCCCTGTCTTCTTATATAAGATCTTTTCTGACAGCAGATCCTCCACGATCTGGTCGATCCCTTCTGTCCGGTCATCCCGATAAGCCACTGCATCTCCCAGGAGCTGATTGTTCTGGTCTAAGAGCACATAGTCCACACCCCAGGTATCGATACCGATGGTCTTTGGGATCCTGCCGCTCTCGCCACAGACTTTCAGCCCTTGGATGATCCCTTTCCAGAGGTTATCCAGATCCCAGCATACATGGCCATTCTTTTGGAGCTGTTTGTTATCGAACCGATAGATCTCTTCCAGCTCCATCCTTCCCTCTTTGATATAAGCCAGGATGTGACGACCGCTGGAAGCGCCGATATCGATCGCCAGATAATATGTTTTCATATGACCCCTCCTCTACAAGATCGTTTCTGTTCCTGTATTTATCTTACTGATCTTATCTTCGGATCTTTAGGTCTTTATGCTATTTTCTCAGGGACTTTTCTTGCAAAAGGGAACGCCTTGTGCTATATTACTAGTAAAGTGATGGTAATTTCGATCCTGCCATCATTTTATACGGTCTTTGATCTGGTAAAATGAGGAGGCTCTATCATGCGAGATAAGATCATGGGATATATCGGAAAGATCACAGAAGAGGAACAGGCGATCTTAGACGGCGATCTTGAGGTAAAAAGGGATCTTTATACATCTGGAAATGAGTTTATCGTGGACAGTAAGAAATTCCTTTCCCAAGGAAAGCTGATCGATGTCCGCCTCCATACCCGGTTCGCCTATTTTCCGCCCCACACCCATAACTATATCGAGATGCTCTATGTGATACAAGGCCAGTTGACCACGATCGTCAATAACACAGAGCGGATCTCCATGTCTGGCGGCGATATCCTGTTCTTGAACCAGCACGCCAGCCATGAGATCCTGCCAGCAAGAGAGACCGACCTGGCTGTTAATTTTATCATCCTACCAGAATTTTTCCGCTATCCGATCAGCATGATCGACAAGGAGAATGTGCTGATGGATTTTATCTTATCCAGTCTCTCCCAGTCCGACCCAGTTTCTAACTATATCTATGTACAGACAAAAGAGATCCTCTCCGTGGAGAACCTCATTGAAAATATGATCTGGACCCTGATCGATAAGGATTCCTCTTCTAATACGATCCTCCAGATCTCCATGGGGCTGATCTTCCTGAACCTGTCCCGCTATGCAGAGAAGATCAACCGGGATATATCGCACTCCTCCGATCCAAACCTGCTTTTCCTGACCTTAAAATATATAGAGGACCATTACCAGGACGGCAGCATGCAAAAGATCTCGGAGATCACCGGCCATCCCGCCTACTATATCAGCCGTCTCTTAAAAAAGAGCACCGGCCTGAACTTTAAGGAGCTGCTGCAAAAAAGAAAGCTCCAGCAGGCGGTCTACCTGCTGGAGCATACCATATTGTCGATCGAACAGATCTTAGAGCGGATCGGCTATGAAAATAGCAGTTATTTTTATCGAAAGTTCCGGGAGCAGTACGGCTGCTCGCCTAATACGTACCGGGACCGACATTCCCTGATCAAGGGATGATGGGGTCAAAGGGGATCTCCTCTATATGGATCAGCTCTTTTTGGGTCTGATAGTCTACTCCCTCGATCAGCCCTCTGTCCATATACTCGGCCTCTCCGGACTGGTTATCATAGGGGTCCTCCCGTAAAAATATCTTGGGCGGCATGAAGTCCTGCTGGAACTGGTCGCATAAGGGAACGCGGAAAGGGTCCAGGTTCCCAAAGTAGAAATCCCTTCTCTCCTCATTTCCATCCCTCCAGGCTGATCCGCCGAAAGAGCAGTCCGCATACAGCCATCCATAGGGGGCCACATAAAATCTGGCCCAGTCATGACAGCCGATATCCAGCGGCGTGGCATACAGGCCGGACTGCCATCTGGCCGGGACCCCTGCGATCCGGCACATGGTGATGAAGAGCAGCGCGTAGATCCCGCAGTCTCCTTTCAGTCCCGAGGCCATATAGCCGGTCAGATCCTCGATCGTGGCATACTGCCGCACAAAGGAATACATCACATGGGTGGTGATATAGTCGTAGATCTTCCTGGCCTTTTGAAGAGGATCCGTCTCCTCCCCGATCACCTCTCTTGTCAGATCCTTGAGATAAGGGGTGAAACGGATGTGGGGGAGCTGCTGGCCCAGGTACTGCGTCCAGCCATCTTTGGCCTGGCTTTCGCTGGATCGGCCATCTTTGATCTGGCTTTTATCGGTCTTCCCTCCACCGATCGTCTTGGCTGGATCTTCTCCAGATATCTCTTCTCTATCTGGCTCACTACTATCTATCTGCAGGGCCGCTGCTCTTTCTTTTCCCAGATCCACATACCGGATATGGTCCTCAAAGGTATATTCCACCCAAAACTCTTCTCCTCCAGCCTTTAACTCGGTCTCCATGTACACAGTCCTCTGTGGATGATCCGGCGGTGCGATCTGGTAAGTGGGAAGAGAAGTCCCTAAGAGTGTAAAGTTCCTCACCTGGTCTTTCTCCACCGGCACCGGCAGATGGACCCTGATCCGTTCCCCTGCTCGTTTCGTGCTCTCCTTGACCTTCAGAGAGGCCCGGATATGGAACCGATAAGCCAGGCCGCCCTTTTCTTTCATGGCGGCGATCGTCTCATCCAGCAGCCTGCTCCCTTTGATCCGGTCTTCCACCATAGAAGGATCCTTCAGCCTGGGCCACAGCTCTTTTCTGGTCTTTAAGAGGTTTTCCAGGAAATTATCCTTGTACCTCACTTCCCCTTTTATAAAGATCCACTCTACTGCGCCCTCATCCTGGAGCCTGTCCAGCTCCTCCCCTGTAACATCCCTTAAAGCCTCCTGCATCCTGGCCAGAGCCTGCTCTCTGGTATAGATATAGGTAAGGGGCAGCCTCTTCAAGATCCATCTTTCCAGCTCCAGGCGCTTCCTAAGCGCCTCCGGGATCTCCTTTTCAAGGCGCATATCGATGACCCGTTTTGCTCGTTCAAAGTCCCCATACCACTTTAGCTTCTCGATATCCTCTGGCAGCCGGACTGTAAGATACTGCAATCCTCTTCCCATCTCTCCTCCTTTATTTTACTCTTTTATTTTACTCCTTTATTTTACTCCTTTGCTTTACTCCTTTATCTTTCTCTTTATTTAGTATTTATCTTCTTTGTATCTTTCCTTTATTTTTCCATTCATGTTGACCCTTGATCGATCCCTGTTCTCTATGTACATTCTTGCTGCCCATGTCAGTTGTGCCGCATATCCGACTCTTGTCTCTTAATGCGGGATGTCTGGATCTTCTCCTGCATACAAAGACCAGGACTCCCGCTGTCAAGGGATGTCCTGGCCGATCGTCAAAGGTCTGGATCTATCGTTCACTATGATCGCAGGCCCATTTGTCCTATTCTTTAAAATTCAATCTCCCCATCATCCAGATCTGCCCCTTGAACCGTCTTCCCACCTTAGGCTCGCCCAAAAGATCCTCCTTATTGATCCCGATATTGAACAAGATATCATTGCACTCGATCGTCAGATCGTAAACCTTTTCTTGGGTGATCTGGTTCGTCAGCTCCCGTATGCCTTTTATCTCACCGATGATCGAATATTGATCGCACTCTACGCCATAAGGCATAAAACAGGACTCGATGATCGAATAGACATCTTCTTTCATCAGCCGTCTGGATACCTTTGAGTAAAGGTCGATATCCTCGATCGTCAGACTCTCCATAGCATCCTCATCCCCATGCTTTGCCGCTTCCAGAAGGCTGTTCCGGTTGATCGATGCCACCTTTGCCATCTGGATCTGTCTGGCTGTCTTCTGGATCGGCAGGAGGATCTTCCCCTCTATAGAAAATCCGGACAGGTTCACAGACTGTATTTGGCAGGGATCCTTCCTCTCCTTCCGTATCCGATAGCCCATAGGATTGTTCACATAAAAGATCAGTGATATCCCCACCTTATATTCGTCCAACATCCCCGCATAGGTCTCTCTCTCCGTATGTCTCTGGACGGAGCATTCCTCCTGAGAGCTCACATTATCTCCCTGTAGATAGGGGAAATAATGATCCAGATGGAACTTCCCCTCCTGATCTTCTTCTCCCATCAGGCTTATACCCATGCCTGGGGCCAGCTCACAACGATATTCCACATAGGTCGTATCATCAGGGATCACAATATCTTCCGCTTTTATCGCTCGCTGCAGCAGTATGCGCTTTAATCCTTCTTCTTCTCTTCTTGTACGGCATCCCTGGAAGCCTGCCGCTCGTAAAAACTTATGCATGAGATCACCCGCTTCCTTATTCTATTTAGCCTTCTTTGCCTTTTTAATAGGCCTATCAGGTGATTATACACTATATGATCTTAAAATACCAGCATTATTTTCTGATCATAGCGATATGTTTTTAACATTATTTTACATTTCGAAAAAGTATCGTACCACACAACCTTATAGCATAAAGGATCCGATAAAATGCCCGGCTACCGCACGATGCACTTTATCGGATCCTTCTATCATCCTTTGTATACCTTTAATAAGCTTTCGCTATCCTACTGTCCAGATCAAAGTCTTTCAGATCATGGATCAGACGATACCCTGAGCTGTCATCGCATCCACTACTTTCTCAAAGCCTGCGATGTTGGCGCCCACCACATAATTTCCGGCCACGCCATAGCGCTTTGCCGCATCATCTGCTTTAGCGAAGATATCGACCATGATCTTGTGGAGTTTCTCGTCTACCTCCTCAAAGCTCCAGGACAATCTCTCACTGTTCTGGCTCATCTCCAGAGCAGAGGTAGCTACGCCGCCTGCATTAGCCGCCTTGCCAGGCATGAACAGCATGCCGTTCTCTAAGAAGAAGTCAGTGGCCTCTCTTGTAGAAGGCATGTTCGCACCCTCTGCAACAGCAAAGCATCCATTGCTCTTCAATGCCTTTGCGTCGTCTAAGTTCAGCTCATTCTGGGTCGCACAGGGGAGAGCGATATCGCAGGGGATCGTCCAGATACCTTTTCCCTCAGTATAGACCGCAGTGGGGACCTTATCCACATACTCTTTGATACGCCCGCGGCGGACTTCCTTGATCTCCTTCACCACATCCAGCTTGATGCCGTCTTTATCATAGACATAGCCGTTAGAATCGCTCAGAGCCACAACCTTAGCGCCTAACTGCTGGGCCTTCTCTGTGGCGTAGATCGCTACATTGCCGGAACCGGAGATCACTACGGTCTTGCCTGCCAGTTCCTTTCCGTTCTTCTTTAACATCTCGTCCACGATGTAGACCAGACCATAGCCTGTAGCCTGGGTACGGACTAAAGACCCGCCATAGGTCAGACCCTTTCCGGTGAGGACGCCCTCATACAGACCGGTCAGCCTCTTATACTGCCCATACAGGAAGCCGATCTCTCTTGCACCCACGCCGATATCTCCTGCAGGCACATCCTGGTCCGCGCCGATATACTTGCTCAGCTCGGTCATAAAGCTCTGGCAGAACGCCATGACTTCTCTATCTGACTTTCCCTTCGGATCGAAGTTGGAGCCGCCTTTTCCGCCGCCGATCGGGAGACCGGTCAGGGAGTTCTTGAACACCTGCTCAAAACCTAAGAACTTTAAGATGCTCTGGTTCACGGACGGGTGCAGACGCAGGCCTCCCTTGTAGGGTCCGATAGCGCTGTTGAACTGCACACGATAGCCTTTGTTCACCTGGACCTGTCCATCATCATCGACCCACGGCACGCGGAAGGAGATGATGCGCTCCGGCTCGACCAGACGCTCTAAAAGCGCCATCTTGCGGTATTTCTCTTCATTTGCATCGATCGCCAGCTTTAAGGAATCCAGCACTTCCTTCACTGCCTGATGGAATTCTGCTTCCCCGGGGTTCTGCGCGACTACGCGCTCATATACTTCATCAACATAAGACATCGGTCATTTCCTCCTCATTTCTTGATCTTAAGATCCCATTTAGCATCCAATTTAATTTACTAAATTGCTAAAGTAGATTATAGCAATTTGCTAAAACGATGTCAATGACCTTATCGATCTTTTTTCCAAAAAATGTCCTTGGCGGTTACTGTCCATTCCTTGACCGGTTTTTATTGATCCGGCCCGGAATATTCTACGTATCCTAATGCCTGCTCTAATGCTTCTCTCTCCTCGCTCCCCAATAAGATCTCCGTCTGCCCCATATCCACCCGCTTTAGATACATATAACAGCCCTCACGGCTGTGGACTGAGTTCAGGATAAATCCGCTGTTAGTGTAATCTAAGAGAGCGATCACAAAGCTTAGGTTCCCGCCCATCCCATTAAAGGCATTATAGCGGACCAGTCCTAATTTCTGAAAGGAAGCCCGCAGGTTCCGGTTGATGCTCCTGATGTTCTCCTTATTTGTTTTATCTTCGATCTTCAACAGGTTGATATCCTCAATCTGGTTGATGAGAAGATCTTCTAAAGTTTCCGCGTCCTTTCCTCTCATAAAGATATCATACCGCCTGTACAGCTGGCTCATTTTGATCAGGCTGACGATCACTGTTATAAAAAGGATCAGTATGATGATCACCATCCCCAAGATGATATAGCCTGGATCGATCCCCCAGCTATTGATGATGCTACCTTCCATATCTATTTATCACTCCTTGGTCATCGTATAGATTCGATCAATTCCACGATCCTCTCCAGCTCTGATGGAGAGTAATATTCGATCTCGATCCGTCCTTTGTTCTTATCCTTTTGATGGATCATGACTTTTGTTCCCATGATCCCCTTCATCCGTTCCTCCAGATCCTGAAAGATAAAGTGCATATCTCGTTCTTCTTTTTCTTTCTTTTCCTTAGGAGGCTTGGACAGCGACCGTACCATTTTCTCTACCTCACGGACGCTCAATCCCTTTTCCACGATCTCCCTCGCCAGCTTTTCCTGCTGGTCCTGATCTTCCAGTCCCAGTAATGCTCTCGCATGTCCGCTGCTGATCTGTCCATTGATCAATCGCTCCTGGACCGTCTTCCCCAGTTTGAGGAGACGGATACTATTGGTAATGGTGGCTCTGTTTTTTGAGACCCTTGCTGCGATCTCCTCCTGCTTCAGACCGAACTCCTGCATCAATTGCTGGTACGCATACGCTTCTTCAATAGGGTTTAAGTCCGCTCTCTGCACATTTTCGATCAATGCGACCTCTACCGACTGCTGCTTATCATATTCTCGGATGATGACAGGGACTTCCTTCAGTCCTGCCAGCTTAGCCGCTCTCCATCGCCTTTCTCCTGCGATGATCTGATAAGTCTCTCCTGTCTTCATTACCAGGAGGGGCTGCAATATCCCATATTCTTTGATCGAATCCGATAATTCCTGCAGCGCCTCTTCATCAAACTTCTTTCTCGGCTGTTCTCTGTTCGGTTCGATCTTTGTGATCTTTATCAATGTTTCACGTGAAACATCCTCACCTTCAACAGCTTTATTTCCTGATACCATAAGGGGTTCACCCCGCCGCCCCTCTCTTCCATCTACTGCCTTCTCCTTATAAGAAGCTTCACTTTCTCTATCACTGTCATGGGTACTTTCTCTATCACGGATATCAGATGTCCTTTTTGCTATATCCTGATCTCCTGCATTTTTTTCTACAGACGGTCCATTGGAAGAATGGACCACATCATCTCCAAAAAATGCACCGAGACCTTTACCCAAAGCTGCTCGTTTTGCCATATCCTGCACCCTGCTTTGATCAGACTACATCTTCTTATCAAAAGCCTGACCAAAAGCGCAAACATCAAGATGAGAGGACTGCTCGTTTGCTCATCCTTTCTTTAATTATTATCCTCCATCCTTTATAATCCTTCTCCTCGACTCATCACCTCAGCCGCCAAAAGCCGATAACTTTCCGCACCTGTGGACCTGGAATCATAAAGATTGATCGACATCCCATGACTGGGTGCCTCTGCCAATCTTACATTCCTGGGAATGATCGTCTTATAGATATTTTGGTTCAGATTGCTCTTTACACTTTCCACTACTTCTAAAGAAAGATTAGTCCTGGCATCATACATAGTGAAGACTACACCTTCCATCTCTAAAGAAGGGTTCAACTTTTTCTGTACCAAACTGATCGTATTCATCACTTGGGTCAGACCCTCTAAAGCGTAATACTCACATTGGATCGGCACTAAGACCGTATCAGCGGCTGTCATCGCATTGATCGTCAAAAGGTTCAGGGATGGTGGGCAATCGATCAATATGAAATCATATCGATCCTTTATAGGATCCAAATATTTGCGCAATATCCCTTCCTTATCTTCCACATCCAACAGTTCTATCTCTGCCCCTGACAGATCAACATCCGAAGGCAGCACATCCAGATGCTCCTGCACGCTTTCCGTGATACACTCCTCGATCGAGCACTCTCCTATCAAAAGTTCATAGACAGTTTTGTCGATATGACCCTTCTCTAATCCAAGACCACTAGTGCCGTTCCCTTGAGGATCAAAATCTACCATCAACACTCTCTGTCCAGCCTCTGACAGACAAGCAGACAGATTGATAGCAGTAGTTGTCTTCCCAACACCACCTTTTTGGTTTGCAATGGCTATCACTCTTCCCATTTAAAAATCCTCTTTTCCATTCCTAAAACTTCTCCACTTAGATCGATCAAGTAGAAATCCTTTCTTTTACCCTAATACTCTGGCCTTCTGCAGAGCATTGTAGTAAGTATACCATAGAATCATTTTTTTTCCTATTAAAATATAGCACAAAAAAGATGTTTCACGTGGAACATTTTCTCTGGCCCTCAATGAGATCACCTTTACTTTGCCTTTGAGCACAAAAAAACATGGTTGAACACAAAAAAAGCATGAATCAGCCTTCTCCTACACCTGGGAGCCCTATCGCATAGACATATGGCAAATGGGCTGCTCCCGGAGGGGCATATATCACATAAAAGACCGGCGTCCCGCAAAGGTCCCCTTAGAGGGATCCGGACCTCCGGATGCTAGGTGGCTGGCTACCATATGACCAAAGAAAGGCCAGCTAAAGTAGCGCAGGTAGGGTCCTGTCACAAAAGGAACCCCTAGAAAAACGTCGGCGCTTAGCGAGGTCTTTTCGAGCTTAGCGTCCGTTACGTTTTTCTCGGAGCGAGAGCGCGGTGACGTTGTGGCAGGTCCCTCCCGGAGCGGACCCTTGGCCAACCTGTGAAAAGTAACCTCAAAAGGATCCTATACGAAAAACAAAGATCATTAATGGTTGTATTCCCCCCCTGATTGTATTATAATCATCCTATAGGATAAATGTTTATTATTTCACAGACTATATCCATGCATCAAATGACCAGGAGGATATCTCATGACAAATAAGAATAGATCGATGACCATGCTCATCTTAGGTTCCACTGCTGTTGCTTCTATCGCTATGATCAATAAATATATCCAGGTATCGGCTACCAGCAAAAACCTCCTGGAATGCCCCAAGTCTCTCTGCTATAAATGGCGCCTGGGCAATATCCACTATACTAAGACAGGAAATGGAAAGCCTCTTCTTTTAATCCATGACTTGACCGCGATCTCCAGCGGCTATGAGTGGGAGCAGCTCATCCATCCCTTGAGCGAGTATTACACCGTATATAACATCGACCTTTTGGGATGCGGTCGTTCGGAAAAACCTAATATGACCTATACCAATTATCTCTATGTCCAGATGATCTCGGACTTTATCCGGTCGATGATCGGGCGGCGGACTGATGTGGCCGCCTGCGGCAGCGCTTCTGCCCTTGCGCTGATGGCCTGTGCCAGCAACAGTGAGCTGTTCGATCAGCTGCTGTTCATCAACCCGGATAGTCTGCACACCTGCAGCCAGATGCCTGGAAGATCCGCAAAGCTTTATAAATTTATCCTGGATATCCCGGTACTCGGAACACTGATCTATCATATATCCACCGGTAAAAAGGCGATCCGGCAGATGTTCACGGAAGGCTACTTTGAGAACCCATTTTCAGCGAAACGGACGATGATCGATGCCTACTATGAGGCCGCTCATCTGGGAGGCTCGCCAAAGTCTGTCTATGCCAGCGTGACCTGTAACTATACGAAATGCAATATCGTCGATGCCTTAAAGAAGATCGATAATAGTATCTATCTGCTGGGCAGCAGCGCCATAGATGGGATGGAAGAACGGTTGGAGGAATTTAAGAGATATAACCCGGCGATCGAGACTGCTCTCTTAGATAACGGGAAACATCTGCCACACCTGGAATTTCCAAACGAAGTATTGGATATGATGAAGACCTTTCTATATCAACGATCCATATAAAGAAACACCCTATCTTTAACAACAATATCCCACGATACAGCCATATATGATTACGGCCACATCGTGGGATATCTTCACTTCTTCATATCTTCTCTTCTTTATATCTTCCCTTCTTTACTTCTTGAGCTCTTTACTTCCTAAACCCTTTACTTCTTCATTTATAGCTTATTCCATATCTTATCTTCATACATCCCTTATAGATCATAGAGGCTCCTTCGAAGGCACCCCTGCTCTCCTGGGGTATCTGGGATGGATGTGCTTTTCCTTTGCGATCACCACCAGACTCCGTTGGATATCTGTACCCGGAAGGCAGAAAGTATCGATCGATCGAAGGGATCCTCCCAAAAGCTTTATGGCGCCCTGGGCTCCCTTTACCTCCTCCTCAACATTTCGAGATTTATAAGAGATAAATGACCCTCCAACCTTAACAAAAGGCATACAGTACTCGGCCAACACCGAGAGGTCCGCCACAGCCCGGGATACACAGATATCAAAACCTTCTCGACAAGACTTTTCTCTCCCCAGATTCTCTGCCCGTCCATGGACACAACGGACCTGATCTAACGCCAAGGCTGTACATACCTCCTGCAAAAAATTGACCCTTTTATTTAGAGAATCCAACAATAAAAATTTATAAGAAGGAAAAGCGATCTTCAGCGGGATACCCGGAAAACCAGCTCCCGTACCCACATCGATGATCGAAAGCTCTTTTTCTCTGCCCAACTCCGGCAATACCCTCACCACCGATAAGCTATCCAAAAAATGCTTTGTGACCACATCCCTTTCCTCTGTGATCGCCGTAAGGTTCATCACCTTATTTTTTTCCACCAACATCTCAAAAAATTGTTGATATTTCCACAATTGCTCGTCACTTAAGTGGATATCCAGATACCCAGCACCTTCTCGCATCTGTTTTGCAAGATCTTCCCACATATGCTCATCCTCTGCTATTTGATATATCGTATAGGATCATAAAAGATCAATACAACACTTTTACAAATATTTCCATATCATATCTTCTTATATCTACCTACCCTCATCTATCATCTATCATCTATCATCTATCATCTCATTATCCTATCATCTATCATCCTATCATGTATCACTCTTGCCTTGTCCAACCTATATCCAACCTATAAACCCCATCCTTATCAACACCCACTCTTTTGATGGCTCCCTCTCCTCTGCTCCAGATAAACTAAAAGCACCGATATATCCGCCGGTGACACACCGGAGATCCGGGAAGCCTGCCCGATACTCACAGGCCGCAGCCGGTCTAATTTCTGTACAGCCTCCTTACGAAGGCTTTTGACCAGAGTATAATCGATATCCACCGGGATCTTCTTATCCTCCAGCTTTTTAAACTGCGCTACCTGCTGCAGCTGCCGCTTGATATACCCCTCATACTTGATGTTGATGTTCACCTGGATCTGCACATCCTCCGGAAGATCCGGACGCTCTGTATCTAAAGGAGCCAGCATGGCATAACCTAATTCCGGCCTTTTGATCAGCTCCGCTATAGTAGCCCCGGACTTTAATAAGGTGCTGTTATGCTGTGCTAAAAATCCCTGCACCTTCTCCACAGCGCCAACAGTGGTGGCCTTTAACCGCTCCACTTCTTTTTCTATAGCCTCTTCCTTCCATAACACATGATGATAGGCCTCTTCTGTCACCAGACCGATCTCATATCCGATCTTCCTCAAACGCAGATCCGCATTATCCTGCCGCAGCAAAAGACGGTATTCTGCCCTTGAAGTCATCATACGATAAGGCTCGTGGTTCTCCTTCGTCACCAGATCGTCGATCAAGACGCCGATATAGGCCTGGGAGCGGTCCAAGATCACCGGCTCTCTCCCCATGATCTCCATAGCCGCATTGACCCCGGCCATAAAACCCTGGACTGCGGCCTCCTCATAGCCAGAACTGCCGTTGAACTGTCCGCCGGAAAATAGCCCCCTGATCTTCTTAAACTCCAGAGAAGGCTTAAGCTGCAGAGAATTGATACAATCATATTCGATCGCGTAAGCTGTACGGACGATCTTCACATGCTCCAACCCTGGCACGGTGCGGTACATGGCATATTGGACATCCTCCGGCAGAGAGCTGGACATGCCGGCCAGATACATCTCGTTCGTATCCAGCCCTTCCGGCTCCACAAAGATCTGATGGCGGTCTTTATCGGCAAACCGGACCACCTTATCCTCGATCGAAGGACAATACCTGGGACCAGTCCCTTCGATCTCCCCGGAAAACAGAGGAGAACGTTCCAAATTCTCCCGGATGATCTGATGGGTCCTTTCATTCGTATAGGTCAGCCAGCAGGAGACCTGCTCCTTCTGCACAGAAGCCGGGTCCGTAGAGAAGGAAAAGGGGACCACCACCTCATCCCCCAGCTGCTCCTCCATCTTGGAAAAGTCGATGCTCCGCCTGTCCACCCGGGCCGGGGTACCGGTCTTAAAGCGGAACATCTGGATCCCATTAGCTTTCAGGGAATCGGTGAGATGGGAAGCTGCCTTGAGACCGTTAGGTCCTGTGTTATCACTGACCTCTCCGTAGATACATCTGGCTTTCAGATAGGTCCCCGTACAGAGGACAGCCGCCCGCACATGATAGACAGCCCCGGAATAGGTCTTTACCCCTGTCAGCACCCCATCCTCCACCAAGATCTCCGATACCTCCGCCTGACGGATGGTCAGATGATCCGTGTTCTCCAGGGTCCTCCTCATCTCTCTGGTGTAATGCTGCTTATCCGCCTGAGCCCGGAGAGAATGGACCGCCGGTCCTTTAGACCCGTTCAGCATCTTAGATTGGATAAAGGTTTTGTCGATATTTTTTCCCATCTCTCCGCCCAGGGCATCCAGCTCCCGGACCAGATGGCCCTTAGAGCTGCCTCCCACGTTGGGATTGCAGGGCATCATGGCGATGCTGTCCACACTGATCGTAAAGACGATCGTCTCCAGCCCCAATCTGGCACAGGCCAGGGCCGCCTCGCAGCCTGCATGCCCGGCCCCCACCACCGCCACGTCATACGTTTCTTCTAAATACGGCATATCCTTTCCTCTTTTCTATCCATCAAAGTATCCATCAAAATATCCATCAGGATATCCAGCAGGATATCTATCAGAAAACAGCAGCCTACAACAAAAACAGCTAACGAAAGCTCCTCCGACAGTCCTTCATTTGCCCATCATTTGTACATCATTTGCCCATACAGAACTTACGGAAGATCTCATCCACCAGATCCTCCCCCACCGCTTCGCCGATGATCGATCCCAGCTGCCCGTAGGCATCCATCATATCGATCGGGTAGAGATCTTCCGGCATCCCTTCTGCTATGCTCTGCTCCACTCTCTCCAGACTCCTAAGACTCTCCTCTAAAGCGGTCTTATGGCGCAGGTTGGTGAGGATCACCTGATCGTTGAAATGGATCTCCCCCTGGTAGAAAAGTGCTTTGATCTCCTCCTCCAGACAATCCATCCCCAGTTCCTCCTTAGCGGAGATCATGATCACCCTCTGGCCGGTCCTCTCCTCCAGCTCTTCCTTAGACACCACCATGGCCAGGTCGGATTTATTCAAAAGGACGATCGACTGCTTATCCCTGATCAATTCCATGATCGCCCTATCATCCTCATCCAGAGGAGAAGATCCGTCCACCACGTAGATGATCAGGTCCGCCTCCCCGGCCGCCCGTTTGGCCCGGTCTACACCGATCTTTTCCACCACATCCTCTGTGCTCCTGATCCCTGCCGTGTCTACCACCTTTAAGGTGATACCACCCAGTGATAATTTTTCCTCCAGAGTATCTCTGGTGGTCCCGGCGATATCCGTTACGATCGCCCGTTCCTCTCCTAAGAGCAGGTTCATCAGCGAAGACTTCCCCACATTGGGCTTTCCCAGTATGACCGTCTTTACCCCTTCTGTCATCACTCTGCCATGATCAAAGGAAGCGATCAAGGCTCTGATCTCCACCTTCACGGTCTCCAGGAAGCTCTCCAGCTGGTCCCGATAGTCCTCGTCCAGAGGGATATGCTCCGGATCATCCAAAGCGGACTCGATATAGGCCACCTGATACAAGATCCTTTCCCGCAGTCCTTTGATCGTCCTGGAGACGGAGCCTTGCAGCTGGCTCACGGAGGACTGGAGCGCATGGTCGTTCTGGGCGCTGATCACATCGATCACCGCCTCTGCCTGGGACAGATCGATCCTCCCGTTCAAGAAAGCCCGTTTCGTGAACTCCCCCGGCTCTGCCAGCCTGGCGCCATTCCTGACCACCGTCTCCAAGATCCTTTTCATCATCAGGCTGCCGCCATGACAGTCGATCTCCACCGTATCCTCCGCCGTATAGCTGTGGGGAGCCTTCATCACGATCATCAGCACCTCATCCAAAGGCCTGTCCCCGTCATAGATGAAGCCATAATAAACCTCCCGGGAGACCACATCCCTGATCGAAGTGAGCTGGCTCCCATCCTTTTTCCGAAAGATCCTCCCGATCAGGTCAAAGGCCTCCTCCCCACTGATCCGCACGATCCCGATCCCGGCATCTGCCAGGGGAGTGGCGATAGCCGCTATGGTATCTGTCTTAACCATCCTTCCATCTCCTATGATAAAAAGAGACGCTGGCAGACTGCCGACAGCCTTCCTGCTGTATGTCCAGTCACCAGCGCCTTTTCCTCTTTATTCCGCAGGCTTCGTATAATGCTCCTGGAACCTTTCCCGGTCCCTGCGCCCTTCTCTCTTCAAGACGATCACCACATGGCGGAAAGGCTCTTCCCCCTCGCTCCTGGTGGTGACATACTTATCACTCTGGAGAGCTGCGTGGATGATCCTCCGCTCATAAGGGTTCATGGGCTCTAAGGATACAGAGCGTTTCGTCCGCTTCACCTTATAAGCGATATTCTTCGCCAGGGTCTCCAAGGTCTCTTTTCTCCTGCTGCGATAATTTTCCGTATCCAGCTTCACACGGATATAGCCCTCGCTGCCCTTATTGACCACCATACTGGTGAGATACTGCAGAGAATCCAGGGTCTGTCCCCTCTTTCCGATCAAGATCCCCATATCCTCTCCCACCAGATCGATCGAGATCTCTTTCTCTTCATCATCATAAGAGGTCTCTATCTTCACCTGGATCTTCATGGCATCGAAGATCTGCTCCAGGAAAAGGACCGCTTTATCCTCCAGGGTCAGTTCCTTTCTGGCACGGATCACGGCCGGCTTAGCCCCCAGTCCCAAAAAACCGGTACTCCCCTTATCGACGACTTCATAGACCAGCTTATCGCTGGTCGTCTCCAGCTCGATCAAAGCCTTTGTTATCGCCTCATCTACTGTTTTTGCAGAAACTGTGATCATCTCCATGTCCGGACCCCCTCCTATTTCTTATTGTGCCTCTCATTATATTTCTGTACCATAGCCGCCTTTGACGCCAGGCTGCCAGGCTTTGCATCCTGGTTATAATAGGCCGTGGAATCTTCCACGATGGCCTTTGTCTTAGCCAGCTTCTCCATCCGCGCCTCTTCTTCTCTGCTCTCCCTCTCCTGCATCATCTTGATGGTCTCACTGGCGCTCCGGCCCATCTTCTCCGGCGGGAGCCCCCGTTTGGCCCGCTTCTTGTTAGCCTTCTCCATGTTCTTCTGGATCAGCACATCGATATCTACCTTATTAAAATAGGCGTTCAGCACATACTGCTGGATGATCATGATCACACTCTGGGCGATCCAGTAGATCCCGATACCTGAAGCAAAGGTAAAGCAGAAGAATACAGACATCAGCGGCATCATCACGTTCATCTGGTTGATCATCCCGGCCCCCGGTGCGTCCGGATCCTGCTTAGGCTGGTTCGCCATCATCAGGCGGCTGCTGAACCACTGGGACAGACCTGCCAGTAAGGGGATCGAAAGTGCCGCCAGGACCACCATGATCGATCCTGAGCCGCTGGTAAAAAAGTCCATGATTATCGTCATGGGCGTATAAGCGATGTTCACGCCGCAGAAATTCTGCAGACGGCCTATCGCGTTCACTACGTTCTCGCCGTTGCCCGCCGTGATCTCGGCCAGATGGGGGAACGCGGCCAAAAGCTCCTGCCACTGCTTGTCCGTCAATTTATACAGAAGGTCGATCACCGTGTTCACTTCTGTGTAATCAAAACGCTCCCCTACCATCTTATGGGCCTCTGCAAGCGCCGTAAAAGCGGCATTGGACTGGAACCCGGCAGGAAGGGCATTGACGATCAGCTCAAAATAATTCTTTACAGAAGATACATAAGCCGGGATATTATAGATCACCCGATATAATGCGAACAAGATGGGCATCTGGATCAAAAGAGGCAGACATCCACCCATCATGGAGGTCCCATATTTTTCATAAACGGCTTTTGTCTCCGCCTGCATCATCATCAGGGACTTCTGATCGTCTTTTCCCTTATACTTTTTCTGGATCGCGTTCAGCTCCGGCTGCATCACGTTCATCAGCTTTGAGGTCTTCTGCTGTTTTACGGTGATGGGAAAGAGGAGCAGACGGGTAACGATGGTAAATAAGATGATGCACAGGCCGATGTTCAGGATACCGACCTTACTGGTCATCGTGAACAGCCAGTCCATGATGTAACCAAATACATCTGCGATCGGCCCTAAGATAGCGCCGCTGTTTTTCGTGAGCACGACTAAGTTCAAACTGATACCTCCTCATACGTTGCAAGTCATGGGACTGGATCATAACCTCCTTCTGCAAAAGGATGACAACGCAAGATCCTCTTGCAGGCTAACCAAGCGCCTTTTAACGCGCCGTACCTTTGTATGGCTTCCAGAGCATACTGAGAACAGGTAGGCACGTAGATACAGTGAGTCCTTACCTTCAGGGGAGACAGATATCTTTGATAGATCCGGATCATCCAGATCATGAGCTTTGCTGCCATAGGACCTTCTCCATCCCCTTTCTGTCATAAGATCACTTCGATCCTTCTATCAACATGTTATGCAGTCCGCACAGGTGCAGATAAGCACCTTCCAATCCCTTATAGTCTGAATGAGCCGCCGCCTCTCGCGCGACGACCACGATGTTCGATCCGGTCTTGATCTTGTGCTTGTTCAAACGGAAGATCTCCCGGATCGATCTTGTCAGGTGATGCCTGACCACGCTGTTGCCGACTTTCTTGCTCACGGATATCCCGATATGGACCTTTTCATCCTCAGTCTTCTCCACCACCATCACCAAAAGACGGTTGGCATAAGACCTCCCATTTCGATAGATCCTCTGAAAGTCCCTGTTTTTTTTGATCGACGGAAATCTCTTCATACATCTCCTTAAGATCGCCCTTTACAGGGCATGCAGACAGCCTGAGCCGCCGCATATGCTGTAAAACAAAAGGCCACAATCTCTTGCGGCCTAGCTGTCAGCGTTCATCTCGCGATCAGACAGTTAATCTTGCTCTTCCCTTTGCTCTCCTGGCAGCTAATACTTTTCTCCCGCCTGCAGTAGCCATCCTAGCTCTAAAGCCATGGACCTTTGCTCTCTGCCTGGTCTTTGGCTGATAAGTCATCTTCATGATCCGATACACCTCCTCCTCATCAATGATCATCATCATACACATATTCCGACCATTATGATCGAACACCTTATTGAGCATAGCAAAAACAGGTCGGTTCGTCAAGCATTTTCGCAAAGAAAGCTGTGTTTTTCTCAGCCCGATCCGGGCTGTCACGCTCTCTCTTCTGTGGATATCGTGCAGGATCTTATCAAGTTATCCACGATCTGTTGATAACTTGTGGATAACCATGGGAAGATCCTTGGGATATCCGGCTGCTCGATCGGAGGATCTTGCATCTATAAGGCTTTTCCCTGTGGAAGACCTGTCCACAGTTATACACACGCAAAACCCCATCCCCCCCATAAAAAGCGGATGACCTACACGATCCCCCCCTCTTTTCACAAAGTTATCCACGATCATTTCTTTCAATTTTCCTATTTTCATTGAAAAAAGTCCACATTTAAGGTATGATATAGGTTAGATTGGGTTTCTCTACATTTCCAAAAACTGTCTACCTATCGACTGTACCGTTACAATGACCGGCCACACAGGGCTCTTGCCGACAGCGCCCTTTTTGTGTGCCGAAGCATGCAGGAGACTGATCATGATAAAGAGATTGCAAGAAAACTGGGACAATATCTTACTATATTTAAAGGAAGAGCACGATATCATGGATGTATCCTACCGGACCTGGCTCCTTCCTCTCCAGCTCCACCATATGGATGGCGACACAGCCGTGATCGCGGTCCCGGACAGTGCCATGATCGGCTATATCCGCAAAAAGTATGCTTTTTTCCTGAAGGTAGCCATTGAGGAAAAGACAGGGATCCAATGCGAGGTTGATTTTATCTCCAAAGAGGAAGCAGAAAAAAGCGCGTCCCATGCTAAGAAAAAGCTCCTGATCGATACAAAACAGCAGCAGGTCAGCCATACTGCCCTGCAGAACGCCAACCTCAACCCAAAATATACCTTTGACACCTTCGTGGTAGGCGCGAACAATAATCTGGCCCATGCCGCATCCTTAGCTGTGGCAGAATCACCAGGAGAAGTCTACAACCCTCTCTTTATCTACGGAGGGGTGGGACTGGGGAAGACCCACCTGATGCATTCCATCGCCCACTTTATATTAAAGAACGATCCAAAGGCCAAGATCTTATATGTGACCTCTGAAAAGTTCACTAATGAGCTGATCGACGCCATCCGGAACAAGAACAATATCACCACCACAGAATTCCGCGAAAAATACCGGAACAATGATGTGCTGCTGATCGATGATATCCAGTTCATCATCGGCAAGGAGAGCACCCAGGAGGAATTTTTCCATACCTTCAATACCTTATACGAATCCAAAAAACAGATCATCATCTCCTCGGATAAGCCTCCAAAGGAGATCGAGACCTTGGAGGAAAGGCTCCGCTCTCGCTTTGAGTGGGGCCTGACCGTAGATATCCAGTCTCCCGATTATGAGACCCGTATGGCGATCCTCCGAAAAAAGGAGGAACTGGAAGGCTATAACATCGACAATGAAGTGATCAAGTACATAGCCACCAATATCAAGTCCAATATCCGTGAGCTGGAAGGCGCCCTGACCAAGATCGTAGCCCTATCCAAGCTGGAGACCAACAAGGAGATCACCATCGAGCTGGCGGAGGAAGCTTTAAAGGACCTGATCTCCTCCAGCGCAGCCAGGGAGATCACCCCGGAATATATCATCCAGATCGTCTGCGACCACTTTCAGATCACTCCCTTGGATATCGCTTCCCAAAAGAGGAACCGGGATATCGTCCTTCCAAGGCAGATCGCCATGTACTTATGCCGGGATATGACAGCGGTCCCCCTCCAGACCATCGGAAAGAGCCTAGGAGGCCGGGACCATACCACCGTCCTCCACGGAGCCGATAAGATCTCCCATGAGATCCTAAAGAACGACTCGCTGCAGAACACGATCGAGATCTTAAAAAAGAAGATCAGCCCTCAGTAAAGGGACTGTCCACCACACAGGGTGGAGATCGCTGTGGACGATCTGTGGATAAAAGCCTGATACCGGACAGTGACTAAATCGCTGTGGAAGACTCTTATGATCTTAAGGATCCACCCAAAGGTTTTCCACAGCCATATAAAACCTGTTTTTCTTTTATCTGCAAGGCTTTTTGGGGTTTTGAACAGATCAACAGCCCCTACTACGGATACGACGAAAAATGATCTATATATCCCATAGAACTATCATCGCCTGAAGGAAAGGAAGTTATCAACATTATGAAACTGATATTTCAAAAGGATGCCCTGATCAGCGGCATCAACATCGTCCTGAAAGCCGTCCCTGCAAAAACGACCATGGATATCTTAGAATGTATCTTGATCGACGCCACAGGGAGCGAGATCAAGCTGACCGGGAACGATATGGAGCTTGGGATCGAGACAAAAGTAGAGGGACGGATCCTAGAAAGAGGAAAGATCGCGCTGGATGCTAAGCTTTTCTCGGAGATCATCCGAAAGCTGTCGTCCCCCGATGCCGAGATCGTCATCACCTCGGATGAGGCCTTGAACACCACGATCTCCAGTGAGAGCTCTGTGTTCAAGATCCAGGGAAAGGACGGGGATGGGTTCTCCTACCTTCCTTTTATCGAAAAGGACCGCTACATCTGTCTTTCCCAGTTCACCTTAAAAGAAGTGATCCGTCAGACATTATTTTCCATTTCTCCTAATGACAGCAATAAGATGATGACCGGGGAGCTGTTCGAGATCGATGATGATGGATTAAAGGTGGTGTCCTTAGACGGGCATCGGATCTCCATACGGAATATCGTCCTAAAGGATCATTACGAAGGCTTTAAGGTGATCGTGCCAGGCAAGACCTTGAGCGAGATCAGCAAGATCTTGAACGGGGATAACGATAAGGAGGTCCTGCTCTTTTTTGATCAGAACCACATCCTTTTTGAATTTGACGATACCATCGTGGTATCCAGGCTGATTGAGGGAGAATATTTCCGGATCGACCAGATGCTCTCCGGAGATTATGAGACAAAGCTGACGATCAATAAAAAGCAGTTCTTAGACTGTATCGAGCGGGCCACGATCTTGATCCGTGAGAATGATAAAAAGCCGCTGATCTTAAATGTGGTGGAGGATGAGATGCAGCTGAAGCTGAACTCCAGCTTTGGTTCCATGAACGCCAGCCTCCCGATCCAAAAGACCGGACGGGATATCATGATCGGTTTCAATCCGAAATTTTTGATCGATGCTCTGCGGGTGATCGATGATGAGGAGATCACCCTGTTCATGATGAACCAAAGATCCCCCTGCTTTATCCGAGATGAGGGCGGACAATATATCTATCTGATCCTGCCGGTGAATTTTAACGCGGCCTCTGTGTAAAAAGTGCCAAGATCAAAAGATCGATGTTAAGAAAGGCGAAAAAATGGAGATCATTAGATTAAGGGATGACTATATCAAGCTGGGCCAGGCGTTAAAAGCCGCTGGTCTCGTAAGCTCCGGTGTGGAAGCAAAATATGCGATCGGAGACGGTGCCGTGACGGTCAATGGCGAGACGGCGACCCAGCGGGGCAAAAAATTGATAGACGGCGATGTGGTAGGCTTCAATGGTCAGACGATCAAGATCGTCAAGTAGGAGAAGGACTCATGTTGATCGAAATGATGGAGCTCAGCCATTATCGGAATTATGATACACTGAAGATCGACTTTTCTCCTGGCACCAACATCTTATACGGCGATAATGCTCAGGGAAAGACGAATGCGCTGGAAGCCGTCTATGTCTGCTGCACCACAAAGTCCCATCGGGGATCGAAAGACAGGGAGATCATCCAGTTCGATCAGGAGGAATCCCATATCAAGCTCCAGGTCAAGAAAGACGGCGTGCCATACCGCATCGATATGCATCTGAAGAAGAACCGGACCAAGGGGATCGCCGTCAATGGGATCCCGATCCGCAAGGCCAGCCAGCTGTTCGGGATCGTCAATGTGATCTTCTTTTCACCGGAGGATCTAAATATCATCAAGAACAGTCCTTCTGAGCGGAGGCGTTTCATGGATATGGAGCTCTGTCAGCTGAACAAGCTGTATGTCCATTCCCTGATCCACTATAATAAAGTGGTCCTGCAAAGGAACAAGCTGTTAAAGGACCTGCCATACCACCCGGGATATGAGGCGATGCTGGATGTGTGGGATGAACAGCTGGTGTCCTTTGGCAGCCAGGTGATCAAAGAGCGCCGTCAGTTCGTCCAGAGCCTAAATGAGATCATCGGGAAGATCCACGGGGAACTGACCGGAGAAAAAGAAGCGCTGGAGCTGCGATATGAGCCAAATATTGAGCCAGAGGCCTTTATGGCCTCGGTCAAGAAGGGCCGGGAGCAGGAGCTTAAGCAGAAGACGACCCTTACCGGACCTCACCGGGACGATATGGTCTTTCTCATCGATCATATCGATATCCGCAAGTTTGGTTCGCAGGGGCAGCAGCGGTCCGCCGCCCTGTCCCTCAAGCTTGCAGAGATCGTGCTCGTGCAGCGGCTGACCCACGATCCGCCAGTCCTTTTGCTGGATGATGTTCTATCCGAGTTAGACTCCAGCCGCCAGAACCATCTGTTAGATAATATCCATCACATCCAGACCATACTCACCTGTACAGGTCTGGATGATCTTATAGAGCACAGGTTCCAGATGGATAAGATCTTTAAGGTGGTGGACGGGAAGATATATAAAGAAAATTAGTCGATCAAATCTCATCTTAGGAGGAAATATATGGGAACTGAATATGGAGCAGACCAGATCCAGATCTTAGAGGGGCTGGAGGCAGTCCGGAAAAGACCGGGCATGTATATCGGGAGCACATCCCTGCGCGGTCTGCATCATCTGGTATACGAGATCGTAGACAATGCAGTAGACGAAGCTCTGGCTGGATTTTGCGACAGTATTGATGTGACCATCAATGCAGACCAGTCGATCACCGTCATCGATGACGGGAGAGGGATCCCGGTGGATACCCAGAAAAAAGCCGGAAAGTCCGCGGTGGAAGTGGTCTTTACGATCCTCCATGCAGGCGGCAAGTTCGGCGGTGGCGGGTATAAGGTATCCGGCGGCCTCCACGGCGTGGGCGCCTCTGTGGTCAACGCCCTTTCAGAATGGCTGGAAGTGGATATCTGCCGGGACGGCAAGATCTATCATCAGCGATACGAGCGGGGGAAAGCGGTCCAGGAGCTTAAGGTCACAGGAGGATGCGGACCAAAACAGCATGGGACCACTGTCCGTTTCCTGCCAGATCCTACGATCTTTGAGGAGACGGTCTTTGATTACGATACCCTGAAGATCCGTCTGCGGGAGACCGCTTTCCTGACCAAGGATCTGAAGATCATCCTGCGGGACGATCGGGAAGAGAAGAAGGAAAAGGTCTTCCACTATGAAGGCGGGATCCGAGAGTTCGTGACCTATCTCAACAAGGGAAAAGCACCTCTGTACGATCAGGTCATCTACTGCGAGGGGACAAGGGACGATGTTTATGTAGAAGTCTCCATGCAGCATAACGACTCCTATACGGAAAATATCTATTCCTTTGTGAACAACATCAATACGCCGGAGGGCGGCACCCATCTGGCGGGCTTTAAAAATGCGCTGACCAAGACCTTTAACGATTATGCCAGAAAGAATAAGCTCTTAAAGGACAGCGAGACGAACCTGGCCGGTGAGGACATAAGAGAGGGCCTGACCGCCATCATCAGTGTAAAGATCGGGGAGCCCCAGTTTGAGGGGCAGACTAAGCAGAAGCTGGGGAACAGCGAAGCCAGAGGTGCGGTAGACGCCATCGTCAGCGAGCAGCTCACCTACTTTTTGGAACAGAACCCGGCTGTGGCAAAGGCCATGTGTGAAAAGTCGATCCTGGCCCAGCGGGCCAGGGCTGCCGCGCGCAAAGCCAGGGAGCTGACCAGGAGAAAGACCGTCTTAGACGGTATGGCTCTGCCCGGCAAGCTGGCGGACTGTTCGGATAAGGATCCGGTGAACTGCGAGATCTACATCGTGGAGGGCGATTCTGCAGGAGGCTCTGCAAAGGATGCCCGGAATAAGACCAACCAGGCGATCCTCCCGCTGCGTGGGAAGATCTTGAACGTAGAAAAGGCCAGGCTGGACAGGATCTATGGGAATGCGGAGATCAAGGCCATGATCACCGCCTTCGGGACCGGGATCCATGAGGATTTTGATATCACGAAGCTGCGCTACCATAAGATCATCCTGATGACCGATGCCGATGTGGACGGCGCCCATATCAGCACCCTGCTCCTCACCTTCATCTACCGTTTCATGCCGGAGCTGATCAAGCAGGGGTATGTCTATCTGGCCCAGCCCCCGCTCTTTAAGCTGGAGAAGAACAAAAAGGTATGGTACGCCTACAGCGATGAGGAGCTGGATATGATCTTAAAGGAAGTGGGCCGGGATAATAACAACAAGATCCAGCGCTATAAGGGCTTAGGGGAGATGGATGCCGAGCAGCTCTGGGAGACCACCATGGATCCGGAAAGGCGTGTGCTCCTTAGGGTCACTATGGACGCGGAGACCACGTCGGAGCTGGATCTGACCTTCACTACGCTGATGGGGGATCAGGTGGAGCCTCGAAGAGAATTTATCGAGGCCAACGCAAAATACGGCACACTAGATATATGATGCAGCTGTTTGACGATCGTATGGAGAAGATCCGCTGCCTGATGAGCGGCGTGTGTCCAGGTATGCCTGATGGGCCCGCTCATGGGCGCATAAAGGTTTAGTAGATGTAGATCGGAGGAAATAGAGTGGAACCAAATGTATTTGACAAGATCCATGATAAAGATCTGAAAAAGACCATGGAGAAATTTTATATCGATTACGCCATGAGCGTGATCGCCTCCAGAGCGCTGCCGGATGTACGCGACGGCCTAAAGCCGGTACAGAGGCGAGTCCTTTTTTCCATGATCGAACTGAACAATGGGCCGGACAAGCCTCATCGGAAATGTGCCCGTATCGTCGGCGATACCATGGGTAAATACCATCCCCACGGGGACAGCTCCATCTATGGTGCATTGGTCAATATGGCGCAAAAATGGTCTACCCGTTATATGCTGGTGGATGGCCACGGGAATTTCGGCTCGATCGACGGGGACGGGGCTGCGGCTATGCGTTATACGGAAGCCCGTCTCAGCAAGATCTCCATGGAGATGCTGGCGGATATCAATAAAGATACCGTTGACTTCGTACCCAATTTTGATGAGACAGAACGGGAGCCCGTAGTCCTTCCGGCAAGGTTCCCCAATCTTTTATGCAACGGCACCTCCGGCATAGCGGTGGGCATGGCCACCAATATCCCGCCCCATAACCTGCGGGAGGTGATCGGTGCGGTGGTGAAGCTGATCGACGACCGTATCGAAGAAAAGGAGACCAGCTTAGAGGAGATCATGGAGATCGTCAAAGGCCCGGACTTCCCTACCGGGGCTACGATCATGGGCCGGGCAGGCATCGAGGAGGCTTATCGGACGGGGCGGGGCAAGATCAAGGTCCGGGCCGTCACCAATATCGAGACCTTGCCCAACGGAAAGAACCGGATCATCGTGACAGAGATCCCATACCTGGTCAATAAGGCCAGGCTGATCGAGAAGATCGCCGAGCTGGTTAAAGAAAAAAAGGTGGATGGGATCACCGGCATCTGGGATGAATCGAACCGTGAAGGCCTTCGGATCTGCATCGAGCTGCGGCGGGATGTGAACGCTAATGTCTTGCTGAACCAGCTGTTCAAGCATACCCAGCTGCAGGATACCTTCGGCGTGATCATGCTGGCGCTGGTCAACAACCAGCCCAGAGTATTAAATCTCCTGCAGATGCTGGAGTTCTACTTAAAGCACCAGGAGGATGTGGTGACCCGCAGGGTACGCTACGACCTCAACAAGGCAGAAGAGAGAGCCCATATATTAGAAGGACTCTTAAAGGCCCTGGACCACATCGATGAGGTGATCCAGATCATCCGCAGCTCCGCGAACACGCCGGAGGCAAAGGAACGGCTGATGGACCGCTTTGAGCTGACGGATCCTCAGTCCCAGGCGATCGTGGACATGCGTCTGCGGGCTCTCACCGGTTTGGAGAGAGAGAAGCTGGAAAATGAGTACAAGGAGCTGGAAGCTAAGATCCAGGAACTGCGAGGAATCTTGGCAGATGAGAAAAAGCTGTTGATGGTGATCAAAGAAGAGATCCAGGTGATCGCCGATAAGTATGGGGACGATCGAAAGACCGACATCGGATATGATGATGATATGTCCGTGGAGGACCTGATCCCCGATGATGATACAGTCATCGCCATGACCCATCTAGGCTATATCAAGCGGATGGACATCGATAATTTCAGATCCCAGAACCGAGGGGGAAAAGGGATCAAGGGGATGCAGACCATCGAGGAGGATTATATCGAGGATCTCTTTATGACCACGAACCATCATTATGTGATGTTCTTTACGGATACGGGGCGGGTGTACCGGATAAAAGCCTATGAGATCCCGGAAGCCGGGAGGACAGCCAGAGGGACGGCGATCGTGAACATCCTGCAGATGATGCCGGGCGAAAAGATCACAGCCGTGATCCCCATGAAGGGCTACGACGATGAGAGCTATCTGGTCATGGCCACCAAGAAGGGGATGATCAAGAAGACTCCCATGAAGGAATACGCCTTTGTCCGCAAGACCGGTCTGCAGGCGATCCTCTTAAAGGAAGACGATCAGCTGATCGAGGTGAAGGTCAGCGACGGCAGCGAAGAGATCTTCATGGTGACCCAGAAGGGGATGTGCATCCGCTTCCATGAAAAAGATGTGCGCATCACGGGCCGCGTATCCATGGGCGTGATCGGGATGCGGATCGATGAGGAGGATGCGGTGATCGGGATGCAGACAGCCAGTCAGGGGGAGTGCCTGCTCACCGCTTCGGAAAAGGGCTATGGGAAGCGCACCTATATCCATGAGTTCCGTTCTCAGTTCAGAGGCGGAAAGGGCATCCTGTGCTATAAGATCATGGAGAAGACCGGCTGTCTGATCGGAGCCAAGCTGGTAGACGACCACCGGGAGGTGATGCTGATCACCAACGAGGGGATCATCATCCGGATGGCGGTCAAGGATATCAGCATCATCGGTCGGAACACCTCCGGCGTGAAGCTGATGAACATCGATCCGGAGTCCGATGTGCGTGTAGCCGGGATCGCCAAGGTGCGGGAGAGCAGCGTGAACGAGGATGGGGCGGCAGAAGAGACGGAGGACGGTCTGGAAGAGGATATGCTGGGAGGATCGGATACCCTTGGAGAGGAAGGATCCATTAAAGGAGAGGAAGATCCAGAGAAAGCAGGAGAGCCCGAAAAATAAAAAAGCCATCCGCCACAGACTGGCATAAAAACATAGAAAACGATCATCAAGATCCTTAAATGGATATCATCAAGACTTTATTTATAGAAGGGAAATGGATCACAGAGATGGAACGGATCGCATATATGATCTTGGTAAACCTGTATCGTGCCCCGATATGGTTTTATCAAGTATGCCGTTTCGGGAGGACTTCCGATACCCATACGGAAGAGGAACGATATGGCCTTTTAAGGGGTATCGTCAAAAAAGTGAACCGGACAGGCCGGGTGACCGTAAAGGTTTTTGGGGTAGAGAATATCCCCATAAAAGATGGTTTTATCTTATTTCCAAACCATCAGGGCTTTTTTGACTCCCTGGCGCTGTTAGATACTTGTCCTCGTCCTTTTGGCGTAGTGATCAAAAAAGAGGCAACAAAATGGTTCCTGGTCAAACAGGTGATCGCGCTGGTCCGTGGGATCGGGATCGACCGTAATGATATCAGGGCCTCGATGGAAGTGATCGGCCATGTGACAGAAGAAGTGAAGGGTGGGAGGAATTTTTTGATATTCCCGGAGGGGACCAGGAGCCGGGAAGGGAACAGGATCTTAAAGTTTAAAGGCGGGACCTTTAAAAGTGCGGTCAATGCCAGATGTCCGATCGTCCCTGTGGCCCTGATCGATTGCTACAGACCATTCGATATCCATTCGATCAAAAAAGAAACAGTCCAGGTGCATTATCTGGAACCGCTCTATCCGGAACAATATATGGGCATGCGGACCAAGGATATAGCAGATATCGTACATGACAAGATCCAGAAGACGATAGAAGAAAACGCTTCTTAAAAACAAGAAAAAATGCTTTACTTTTTCGATAAAATGCCGATATAACAGATAAACGTAACTTTCATATATAGTTTGTATACATGATCTCTTGCGTTATTTATCTGAGGAAAAGGAGGACCAACATGCAAGTAAATCAGGATACGGCTATCCGCCAGTACACCCAGGCTGTTGGGAACTACAGCAAAACATCCGCGGCGTCTTCTGCAGGGAAGCAGGCTACCGCCAGCGAAGGGACAGAGGCTTCTAAGGTCCAGAAACCTGATGTGGACACAGTCGAGATCAGCAAGGACAACCAGGTTACAAAGATGAGCGCTTCAGACAGAGCCTCGTTGATACAGAGCATGAAGAGCGATCTGGAGAACCAGACCACCCGTTTCATCAACATGATGACCCAGAACTTCCAGAAACAGGGGATCACGGCAGCTACAGCCGGGAGCAATGATTTCTGGAGGATGATGGCCAGCGGCAACTTTACTGTCGATGCCAAGACAAAGGCAGATGCACAGGCAGCGATCTCCGAGGACGGCTATTGGGGAGTCTCTAAGACCTCCCAGAGGATCTTTGATTTCGCGGCAGCATTAGCAGGGGACGATCCTGAAAAGATGAAGACCATGCAGGCTGCAGTAGAGAAAGGCTTCAAGCAGGCCGAGGAGGCCTGGGGCGGCGCTCTTCCGTCGATCTGCGGCGATACTAAGAGTGCGATCGATAAGCTTTTCGACGACTACTATGCAAAGAATGGTGTGGCGTGAGATAAAGATCCGCCATATGAGGCCGAGAGCATAAGGTGATGTGTGCAGGACAGGATCGTGTTCGATCTTGTCCTGTTCTTTATCTTTATATAACAGAACAGATACCCTGGACTGCTACGATCTCTTTTTATCCGTCTATTTTTACTCGGAAAAAAATTTTTAAAAAATAGGTTGACAAAAGCATCGCCCTTTTATATAATATAACACGTGTCTGATGACAAATGTGTCAAGGACATGATCATATGGAGATCAAGAAATCCGGAGAAATACTCAAGAGGCCGAAGAGGCGCCCCTGCTAAGGGTGTAGGTCGGGC
>CAJUFE010000053.1 GCA_910585635.1 uncultured Lachnospiraceae bacterium
GAGCATCTGCCTTACAAGCAGAGGGTCACAGGTTCGAGCCCTGTAGGCCCCATTTGCAGAAGACTGCATTGCCAGCCGGCGTGGCGGAACTGGCAGACGCACAGGACTTAAAATCCTGCGGGACTAATCTCCCGTACCGGTTCGATTCCGGTCGCCGGCATCTTAAAACCCTTGAGTGTTCAAGGGTTTTTTGTGTTTTGTGTGTAAAGTTTTCTTGCCAGCATCTCCAGGATGTAGATGACGGGTACCTGTGTGGTGATGTTTGTATCTCCAGCCATGATCTTGGGGACATGATAGTAGATGTTGCAGTCCGAGAGTCTGGCAAGGACCGAATTCGGACTGTTGGTGATCGTGAGCAGCTTGCTGCCCCGCTCTTTCATCTGATTGGCTAAGGATAAGGTCTCTTTCGTATTGCCAGATACGGAGAGGGCGATGGTCACGGTGCCTTCTGTCAGGTCCTGCAGGATCGGGAGGAAAGGATCTTCCACATAGAAGCTAAAGCGTCCTATGTTCGAAAAGAACCGGGCGCCATATTTTCCTAGTATGCCAGAGGAGCCGATCCCGATGAAGACGATCCTTTTTGACACTTGCAGCAGCTCAAAGGCATGTTCAAAGTTTTTCTGGAAATCATTCGAATGGACATCTGCCATAAAATTCCGGAAGGTGATCTCATCCATATCTTCTAATGCCACATTTTCCTTCTCCAGATAGGCCTTATAACGGAGCTTGAACTCACTGTAGCCGGAACAGCCCAGCTTTTTGCAGAAGCGCAGGACTGTGCCGGTAGAAACATGGGCTTCGTCTGCAAGATCTTTGATCTTCATGTGTGAAAGATGGTCTCGGTTTTTGATGATGCAATTATAGATGGAAAGCTCCAATTCATTAAAATTTGATAAAAGTTCATAGGTGAACATACTTCTTTGCCCCTTTCTGTTGCGGATCATGGGGTTTTGTGCGTATCATTTTTTATTATAAGGGATGGGAAGGGGTTTGTAAACAGCGGATCCGGTGGTTTTATCCTTTACTTTAGTAAAGTTGTCTGTTATACTATGGTATATTGTTACATAAAAATAACAATTTTGCGAGGTGGATAGGGTGGGTCTTTTCCGGTATGAGCAGATAAGCAAGCTGAATGAGAGTGAATTTGCCGTCTATAATTATGTTTTTACCCACCTGGGTGAGATGGAGGGTATGAGCATACGGGGGTTATCGAAGGCGGCAGGTGTGTCCACGACCACAGTCCTTCGCTTTTGTGGGAAGATGGGCTGTGAGGGGTATACGGAATTTAAGTACAAGGTCCAGCAATTTTCGGAGAAAAAGCCTCGGGGCGGTTACTTCAGCCCCATCCAATCTGCGATCGGGTATATACAGAATGCGATCGATGACCGGGAGCTGGAGGAGAAGATCGAAAGGGCGGCCCGGATATGTCTTAAGGCCCGGCAGGTGCTGTTTTTTGGGATCGGAGCCAGCGGAGGCCTGGGCGAGTTTGGGGCCAGGATCTTCTGCAGTGTGGGGATCACGGCTTTTTCCATGACCGATCCTTTTTATCCCTCGCCGGCAAGGGAGATGGATGATACGGTCCTCTTTGTCCTGTCCGTGTCCGGGGAGACCCCTATGGTGGTCACGCTGGTGGATAACAGCAAGAAGAAAAAGATGAAGATCATCAGTATCACCAATATCGAACAGTGTACCATCGCAAGGCTGTCCGAGCTTAATTTTACCTACTATATGCCGTTCACCTATGCCTATCAGGAGGACGACCAGATGAACATGACCACACAGGTGCCGGTGCTGTTCCTGCTAGAGCTGCTGTCCTGTAAGATCCATGATCTGCGGGAGGCGGAAGAAAGGGGAGCGGAGGAGAAGGATCTGTCTATTTTTTCATGAACAGAGGGGGCGGCAGGTCCCTATGTGCTTGAAAGGCCTTGAAAAACAGTCAAAACACACAAGAATGAAAGAGGGGTTTTGGCTGTTTTTTTAATGTAACAAATTTCAAATAGCGGTACGTTTGTCAAAATTGAGCAAAATAATTGAAAAATTTAGAAAAATATGATGTAATTTATTTACGAGTTGCGCAGCTGGATGTACAGAAAAAAACTTTCGCGATAAGGAGTGTAAGGATGGCAAAGATACCTGAAGGTTTTTTGTGGGGCGGTGCAGTGGCAGCCCATCAGCTTGAAGGCGGCTATGACAAAGGCGGGAAAGGGATATCGATCGCGGATGTCATGACAGCGGGGGCCAATGGTGTGGAGAGGCGGATCACAGAGGGGATCCTCCCCGGAGAGAACTATCCGAACCATGAGGCTGTTGATTTTTATTCCAGGTACAAAGACGATATCCGGCTTTTTGCGGAGATGGGGTTCAAGTGCTTCAGGACCTCCATCGCCTGGACCAGGATATTCCCCAACGGGGACGATGCGGAGCCGAACGAGGAAGGCTTAAGGTTTTACGGGGATATGTTCGATGAGCTCTTGAAGTATGGGATCCAGCCGGTGATCACCCTGAGCCACTTCGAGATGCCTTATCATCTGGTGGAGGCTTACGGCGGCTGGAGGGATCGGAGGCTGATCGATCTTTTTGTCCGCTTTGCCAAGGTGGTCATGGAGCGCTATAAAGGCAAGGTCAAGTACTGGATGACCTTTAATGAGATCAACAATCAGGCGGACACCTATATGGAGTGGTCAGCCTGGACGGATTCCGGGATCCTTTACCGGGAAGGCGAGGACCGGCAGAAGGTGCTGCAGCAGGCGGTCCATTACGAGATGGTGGCCAGCGCTAAGGTGGTGGCTTTAGGGCATGAGATCGATCCGGAGTCGAAGATCGGCTGTATGCTGGCCATGGTCCCCTTATACCCCAGGACTTGTTCGCCGGAGGATCAGCTGGCGGCTATGGACGCCATGGAACAGAGGCTGTTCTATTACGGCGACCTCCATGTGTTCGGGGAGTATCCGGTCTATATGAAGGCGTTCCGGGATAAGCTGGGGATCGAGCTGGATATCACCCAGGAGGATCTGGATAGCTTAAAGAAGGGCTGCGTGGATTACATAGGCTTCAGCTATTACATGAGCAATACCATCAGCAGCGTGGAGACGGAGGATACCTTGGCCAAGGTCCGTGAAGGCATCTATCTGGCGAAGAATCCTTATGTGAAGGCCAGTGACTGGGGCTGGCAGATCGACCCCAAGGGTCTCCGCTACTCCTTAAAGCTCCTCTATGAACGGTATCAGGTGCCTCTGTTCATCGTGGAGAACGGCTTTGGCGCTTATGACAAGGTGGAGGAGGACGGCATCCACGATCCCTACAGGGTAGAGTATCTGAAGGCCCACATCGAGGAGATGAAAAAGGCGATCCTGGAGGATCAGATCCCTGTGATGGGCTATACCCCCTGGGGCTGCATCGACTTAGTCAGCGCAGGGACAGGGGAGATGGAGAAGCGCTACGGCTTCATCTATGTGGATAAGGACAACAAGGGACAAGGGACCTTGGACCGGAGGCGGAAGGATTCTTTCTATTGGTATAAGAAGGTCATCGCCACCGGCGGCGAGGAGCTGTAGCCCTGCAGATGGCAGCTTTCTTGAGCAGGAGCGGACCAAAAGGCAAGTGATCTTGTAAGTAATCTCCTCTCCGCGCTTTATCTTGGGTGAGGGGATGAAAGATAAATCTATAAAAATATTTATCATAAGGAGGAAGTAGTTATGGTCATTCGTTTATTCTGTGCAGCAGGTATGTCCACCAGCGTATTGGTGAACAAGATGCAGGAGGCAGCAAAGGAGAAGGGCAAAGATGCCGATATCGCGGCATTCCCGATCCAGGAGATGGACCGTATGATCGCGGCAGGCAACATCGATGTGGCACTGTTAGGCCCCCAGGTAGGCTTCCAGCTTGGCAAGGCAAAAGCGATCTGCGAGCCGGCAGGCGTTCCGGTAGACGTGATCCCGGCAGCCGACTATGGTATGTGCAATGGGATGAACGTTTTAAAGTTTGCTTATAAGCTGGCAAAGAACAAATAAGGTGTGATGCCAACACGAGCAGATGAAAAAAACAAACTTGGAGGGATAGAACATGGGTGGTTTTATCAATGAAAAAATACTTCCAAAGGTAATGGCCTTTGTCAATACGAAACCAGTCCAGGCTTTAAAAGATGGTATGGTCCTCAGTATGCCGATGCTGATCGTTGGTTCGGCATTCCTGATCTTCGCGAACCTTCCGATCCAGGCAGCGGCAGATGCATTAGCGGCAGCCGGGATCACGGATATCCTGAACCAGGCCTATGGCGCCACTTTCAGCATCAGCGCTATGATCGCGGTCATCGGTATCGCCTATAACTATGCGAAACAGGAAAAACAGGAGCCATTGAGCGGCGGCATCCTTGCGCTGTGTACCTTCCTGCTCCTGCAGCCTGCTTCCATCGCCAGCGCCAGCGGCGACGTGGTGGGCAATATCATCGATAAGACCTGGGCAGGCGGACAGGGTATGATCGGTGCGATCATCGTCGGCCTGGTGGTCGGCAAGGTCTATTCCTGGTTCTTGAAGAAGGACATCCGTATCAAGATGCCGGCAGGCGTCCCGGTGGGCGTTGCGAACGCATTCTCGGCGTTGATCCCCGGCGCAGTTGTGATCGCTGCTGCCACACTCATCCACGGGATCTTTACCCTGGGCTTCCACCAGACGGCTATGGAAGCGATCTACACCATGATCCAGACACCTCTCCAGGGTCTGACCGACTCTCTGGGCGGCGTGATCATCTACGCGTTCCTGGTGTCCTTCCTGTGGTTCTTTGGTGTCCATGGTTCTACGATCTGCTCTGGCATCATGTCCGGTCTGTTCCAGGCGAACTTCCTGGAGAACCAGGCGATCCTGGATAAGGGTCTGGAGCTGACCGTCGCCAACGGCGGCCACATCGTGACCCAGCAGTTCATCGACCAGTTCATCACCGTTACCGGTTCCGGTGTCACCATCGGTATCGTTATCTACATGTTCACGATCGCGAAGTCCCAGCAGTTAAAGGGCCTGGGACGTCTGGAGATCGGTCCGGCCCTGTTCAACATCAACGAGCCGATCCTCTTCGGTCTCCCGATCGTTATGAACCCTCTGATGGCTGTTCCGTTCATCGCTACACCGGTTGTGATCGGTATCGTACAGTACTTTGCACTGGCTACCGGCCTGTGCCCGCTGTATAAGGGTATCGTGGTGCCGTGGACCACACCGCCGATCATCTCCGGATTCCTGGTAGGTGACTGGAGGACCGCGCTCTTGCAGGTAGTATGTATGGTGATCTCCTTCTTTATCTATCTGCCCTTCGTCCGTAAGATCGACGTGATGAACGTGGCGAATGAGAAGGCTGCAGCCGAAGCCGGCGATGACGACGACGAAGATTGGTAGAAAGTGGTCGGCCCTGGACGCTATAACGCTAACGTGGGGCCGGATGCTTGCGATCACCACACTTTAAACAGATCTTAGATCAAAAAGGGGAGCAAAAAAATGAATGAAGAATTAATGATCTCTTGTATGCAGATCATCACCTATGTAGGAACGGCACGTTCCTGTTACATCAATGCGATCCAGTGCGCAAAAGAGGGGAATTTTGAAGAGGCCGACAGGCTGATCAAGGAAGGCGAGGACAATTTCGTTAAGGGACATGATGGTCACGGCGATCTGCTTGCAAAGGAAGCAAGGGGAGAGCTGGGCGGAGCAGGCCTGATCCTGATCCATGCAGAGGATCAGCTGATGAGCGCCGAAGGCTTCCACATCATCGCAGATGAGTTCATCGCCCTGTACAAGAAGCTGGCCGAAGATAAATAAGAGAGATCTCCATGCTCAAGAGAGCAGACGATCAACGTGAAAAATGAGCAACGCATGCAAGGGCAGCCACGATCCGTGGTCTGCCCTTGTGTTATCGTAAAGGCTGCGTGACGTTAGGACGGCAGGCCCGTATGTGAGAGAAAGGGATAGGTGGATGATGGAGAGGAAAGCAGTATTTTTAGATATCGACGGTACTCTTGTAGGTTTTGACGGACGCATGCCAGAGAGCGCCAAAAAGGCGCTGGAGCAGGCCAGGAGGAACGGACATAAGATGTTCATCTGTACAGGACGTCCCTATGGCATGGTGGATCCCTGGCTGCTGGGGCTGGGATTTGACGGGGTGGTGGCATCGGCTGGGGCTTATGTGCGGACCAGAGAGCTGGTGGTGTTCCATCAGACCCTTGAGCTGGCGTATGTGCGGCAGGTCATGGCGGTCATAAAGGACCACGGGGCCTTGTTCATGCTCCATGACCGGGACCACTGCTATCTGTCCCCTGGTTTTTACCAGTTCATGGAAGCTCGGGACGGTAATATGGGAAAAAAGGGAAAGCGGATGCCTGGCGAGGTGATGTTCGAGGAAGGGATGGAGCTCCCGAAGGAGCTGGAGAGCCTGGATTATTTTGGTGCGGATATCACAGTGGAGGAGATACAGGCCATCCTTGAGGAGAAGATGCCAGGGTATTTTGCAGTCACCGGTTCCAGCTTTGGGTCGGACCACACCTATTGCGGGGAGATCACCCGGAGGGGCACGACCAAAGGGAGCGGGATGGAGAAGATGCTGACCCATTTCGGGATGTGCCAGGCGGATTCGATCGGTGTGGGCGACGGGATGAACGACATGGATATGCTCCGCTATGCGGATATGGCGGTAGCCATGGGGAACAGTGTAGAGCCGCTCAAGGAGCTGGCGGATCTGGTGACAGATCCGATCGATCAGGATGGACTGTGGAATGGATTTCGGAAGCTGGGACTGATCTAGTGGACCGTCCTTAAAGTGGACGAGACGGTTAGATACGATCACAGGGGATCTTCGGCCAGGAGATCCTCTTTTGGTTTTTCGGATCGTTTTTCGGATCTTTAGGATTTGTAAAAAAAATTAGCACTCGCCCCTTGACAGTGCTAACAAACAATGGTATAACTTAACATGTAGCGAGAAAGTAAGAAGAGCGACAAACAGATCATATATAGGAGGAATGAGGTCATGAAGTTAGTACCATTATTTGACAGAGTCGTTTTAAAGCAGCTGGTCGCAGAGGAGACGACCAAGTCCGGCATCGTGTTGCCAGGGCAGGCGAAGGAGAAACCCCAGCAGGCGGAGGTCATCGCAGTAGGACCGGGCGGAGTGGTCGATGGAAAAGAGATCACCATGCAGGTAAAGGCTGGCGATCAGGTGATCTATTCTAAGTACTCCGGCACAGATGTGGAAGTAGAGGAAGAGAAGTATGTGATCGTCAAGCAGAGCGATATCCTGGCTGTGATCCAGTGATCCGCAGGGCGGTCGTGAGGCAGTGGTCTGAACGTTTGGGCCGGCGTTCCATATCGGATGGCATGGATCGCGGATAGGGGACGTTCAAGGATCAACGCGGCGATGTACCAGGCGCCGGTCCAATGGATCGGTCAGAGAGACACATTGTCAATTGAAAAATATAGATGAAGAATATTTGGAGGTAGATCGATCATGGCAAAGGAGATCAAATATGGCGTAGATGCCAGAAAGGCATTAGAATCTGGAGTAAATCAGTTGGCGGACACTGTGCGGGTCACATTAGGCCCCAAAGGACGTAATGTGGTCCTGGACAAATCCTTCGGCACTCCGCTGATCACCAATGACGGTGTCACCATCGCCAAGGAGATCGAGCTGGAGGATGCTTTTGAGAATATGGGCGCCCAGCTGGTGAAGGAAGTGGCCACTAAGACCAATGACGTGGCGGGCGACGGCACCACCACCGCTACCGTGTTAGCCCAGGCGATGATCAACGAGGGCATGAAGAACCTGGCCGCAGGGGCGAACCCGATCGTGCTGCGCAAGGGCATGAAGAAGGCCTGCGAGGCGGCGGTAGAGTGCATCAAGGACATGTCCAAGCCGATCGAGGGCAAGGAGCAGATCGCCCGTGTGGCTGCGATCTCTGCGTCCGATGACGAGGTGGGCCAGATGGTAGCGGATGCCATGGAGAAGGTCTCCAAGGACGGCGTGATCACCATCGAGGAGTCCAAGACCATGAAGACCGAGCTGGACCTGGTGGAAGGCATGCAGTTCGACCGTGGCTATGTATCCGCTTATATGGCTACAGATATGGATAAGATGGAAGCTGTGCTGGATGATCCCTATATCCTGATCACCGATAAGAAGATCTCCAACATCCAGGAGATCCTGCCTCTGTTAGAGCAGGTAGTGAAGACTGGCGCGAAGCTGCTGATCATCGCGGAGGATGTAGAGGGCGAGGCCCTGACCACCCTGATCGTCAATAAGCTGAGAGGCACCTTCAATGTAGTAGCAGTCAAGGCTCCCGGCTACGGCGACAGAAGGAAAGAGATGTTAAAGGATATCGCGGTCCTGACCGGCGGCCAGGTGATCTCCGACGAGCTGGGCTTAGACTTAAAGGAAGTGGATATGTCCCAGTTAGGCCGTGCGAAATCCGTGAAGGTCCAGAAGGAGAACACGATCATCGTGGACGGCTGCGGCGATAAGGCGGAGATCAGCGCACGGGTGGCACAGATCCGTACCCAGATCGAGGAGACCACCTCCGATTTCGATAAGGAGAAGCTGCAGGAGAGACTGGCGAAGCTGGCCGGCGGTGTAGCGGTGATCCGTGTGGGCGCGGCTACCGAGACGGAGATGAAGGAAGCAAAGCATCGTATGGAGGATGCGCTGGCAGCTACCAAGGCAGCTGTGGAGGAAGGCATCATCGCCGGCGGCGGTTCTGCTTATGTCCACACAGCTGAGAAGATCAAGGGCATCTTAAACGACCTGGAAGGCGACGAGAAGACCGGCGCGAAGATCATCTTAAAGGCACTGGAGTCCCCGCTGTACCACATCGTGGCGAATGCCGGGCTGGAAGGCTCCGTGATCATCAATAAGGTAAAGGAGTCTGAGGTAGGCATGGGCTTTGACGCATACAAGGAAGAGTATGTGGATATGATCAAGGCCGGTATCCTGGATCCTGCGAAGGTGACCAGGAGCGCGCTGCAGAATGCCACCAGTGTTGCATCAACATTATTGACAACTGAGTCTGTTGTTGCTAATATTAAGGAAGACACGCCTGCTATGCCGGCCGGAGCCGGGATGGGCGGGATGATGTAAGCGAGAGCAGCGTCAGATAAGAGAAAGGCCTGGCCATGTCCGCATGCGCCAGGCCTTTTTGCGATCGTCGGCCTGTACAGCTTATGCGCGGCAGTGCCTGCCAGTACAGCCCATATACGATGCAGCATACAGGGCGCGGGCCCCGCGGATACCTACGAAAGGAGTTTATGACTGATGGATCAAGACACATATGTAGAGTGGCTAGTAAAACGAAAGGATCCGGCCTATGCCTGGCCGGCCCGCATCGCATTAGGTTTTCTGTGCGTGGTCTCCCTGTTGCTGGCATTTGCCAAGGTGTGGGGGATCTTACTGCTGGGCGCGGTGGGCGCTGCGTCCTATTTTCTCTTCCAGACGCTCAGCGTCGAATATGAGTACCTGTATGTGGATGGAGGATTGACCGTGGATAAGATCCTGGGAAAGGCCAGGAGGAAAAAGCTGCTGGAGTGTACCAAGGACCAGCTTCTCCTGGTGGCGCCTTCTGGTCACCAGGGAGCAAAGGAGTATGAGAGCAATGGGATGCGGGTGTATGATTGTTCCTCCACCGTCAAGGGGGCGAAGACCTATACCTTGTACTACCAGCAGGGGAGTCAGCGGACCAAGGTGATCTTTGAGCCTAACGATAAGATGCTCCAGGCCTTCCGTCATACCTCGCCCAGGAAGGTCATCTTATAAAGAAGGGGCTGTCGCAAAATGCAGCTTATACACGATATGTGGCTGTGACCGATCGGGTCAGAAGCCATATCCTGTATATAGCGGCTATTTTGCGACAGCCCCTTGTTTTATGATAGCTGTTTGGATCATGTCAGATGATCGAGCCCAGCATCGGTGATAGCGTTTGCCCGCTGTCAAACTCTTTCGCTATCTATTACTTTTTATGTAAAAATGGGACTGCTGTCAGGTTTATTTTACCACCAATTGTCTTACAGATTAATAAGCTAGCTGAAAAACGTATGCGCTGGTTTCATTGCTCCGTTGATTGGCGGCGTATTGGAAACATACGTTATAAAGTTGCTAAGGAGGGCTCTTTTAGCTCTATCAAGCTCTCTTGTAAAATTACGATTTCTGTTTTCTTTTTTGGAATGGATATGGTCAACAAGCAGTTGGATGCTGTATGGTTTGCTTTTTAGTCTTGCCCGATCTTATTGTATCTGTTATCTTGCTCGCTTATTTGAAAAGCTGAAGGTATATGCTTCTGGTCCGCTCTGCTGGTGTGTTCCCGATGCTCCAAGTCTGTGGTGCTTCTCCATCATATAGACGTGAAGATTAAATACATAGAGTGTATTTTATTGTCTATGTTATATTATCGTTGATATAGTATTCGTCCGGTCTGCAAATGTAATGTCTCATTTAGTTATTAAGAGATGAACAAAATTGTATAGCAATATGCAAATTTCTGCAAAAAGCATGTATATTTTTGGTAGTAGGGTTGTAATTTTTTGTGGATAATGTAAAATATCTACAAAGCTATAAGTCGAGAACGTAATTCGAGACTCTGGTGAGACAACGGTAGTGGATGAGAAGATGCTGTTCTGAAAGTATAGGAGTATGAGGTGGGAAAATATATGTTTATCGTACAACCTGATAAAACAATTATAGATAGGATCCATTTTTATAATCCTGTAGATATTCCGAAAAATTTGGATAACTATTTAAAACAATTCTACCAATTGCCGGATATATTGACATTGAGGGTCCAAATGGATGAAAATACGGCATTTCCAGATATATTTTTAAAGCCATACCCTATGGTTTCAGATATGGTCATGCAGGTTATGAGAATGTATCGTACGGAAATATTTTCGCGGAGAGTTATGATAACTGTGAGGAACAGTAAGGAATATAAATGGTATTTCCTTTTATATATAGACGAAATAACAGTACCGCTATTTAGGGATTTTGAATTAAGAATAGATTCCCAAAAAAAAATTAAGTGTACTATCAGCCTTGATTTTGCTGAAAGCATTTTAAGGCGAGGCGCGAAAGGGATCGAGCTGATGGAGGAGAAGGGGGATAGCTAAAAATGAGGGCAAATAAGATACAGATCTATCCATTTGAAGTTCTGGCGATCCTAGATTATAGGAGTGTACAGGAACCTAATGAGCATGGCTGTGTAGAGATCACAGCATTGATCAGTAGTGGAAAAAGAGAAGAGTACCAGACAAAAGCTAGAAGGACCATATGGGTAGAAGTGATGGTAGAAGATGATGTTGGAAATGAGGAGCTATTTTTTTGTGGAGTATTAGCCAGCATGTCGATAAAAATAGAACCTCATGAGTGTATTATGGAATTGAAGCTTTTAACGGGAACAGTCTTTCTCGAACAAGAAGCGCATTTAAGGAGCTTTCAAGGAGAGAGCTTGACGTTCAGAGATGTCATAAATACATGTAATGATGAGTATGAGGACGCCACTGCGATAATGACCGTTGGAAAAGATAAGAAGTTGCCTGATCTTATCCTCCAATACTATGTAGATGATTGGAAATTTCTCCGGCGTATGTGCGCATTAAATGGGAGCATGCTTGTCCCTTCACATGTAGGAAAAGGGATTAAATATTTTTTTGGGATGCCCCAGTTAAGGGAAAAGGCTGTATTTGACGCAGACAGTTATACAATAATAAATGGGAAGATCGTATCCTATGCTATAGACGATAGAGAGATTTATTCGATTGGGACAAAAGTGAAATTTATGGAAGATACCTTTTTTATCTGGAAGATTGAATCAAAGCTAAAAGGAGGAGAATTGTATCATACATATTATATTACTAAGGATATAGCTGTTCTTGCAAAGGCACAAGATCCATATGATACTAGGATGATAGGTGCTTCTCTTTATGGAGAAGTTGTAGATGTGGATGATGAACAGGTAAAAATATCCATAAGCGCAGATGAGAATGCGGGAAATACAGGAAATAGATGGTTTCCATTTTCAACGGTGTATTCGTCTTCTGATGGGGCGGGCTGGTATTGTATGCCGGAGATAGGTGACCGGATACGTCTGTATTTTCCTTCGGAGAAGGAAGGGGACTCCTATGTTTGCAGTGCAGTTCATGAAAAGAAGGGAGAAGGCATTCGAACGGATCCGGATAATAAGATATGGAGGAATAAATATGGGAAAGAGATCCGATTAACACCCGATAGTATTTTAATTACAAATAATAAAGGAAATTCTATAGAGATGTTAGATAAAAGTGGGATACTGATCAAAAGTAATGGTTCCGTGCGCCTCCAAGCTAATGGAAGAGTACAGATCAGCAGTGAAAATGCAGGTATAGAAGTTGTAGCGTCTGAGCGTATCAGACTCCAACAGGGAGATGCAGAATTACTCTTAAAGGATGGCGTACAGGTTACAGGTGCGAAGATAAATATTATGTAACGAGGGGCTTGTATGAAGGTAACGGATAAGTTGAAGGTAGAGACAGAAATTCCCATGAAAACAGTGACTGATCTTCAGCACCAGTGGCAGCTAGATGAACATGCTGTTTTAAAACTAAAAGGTTTTTTGCAGTCAGAACAGGCTGTAAGTAACACCCATATAAATTATAAAGGGACACAGTTGACCATTAAATATGAAGAAGAGATCATGTTTTGCGGGATCGTCATAGAAACAAGTACAAAAGTGGTAGGGGGGACCTACCAGATGGAAGTAGAGGCTGTCTCAGCAACAATCTATTTAGATACTGATATAGAGAATGAAATGTTTCAAGACATCTCTCTGACCTATAAGCAGATGGTACGTCAAATGGTTACGAAAAAGTCGGGAGGGTTGATCGGAACAATTGGAGAGAATGTGATAGGAAAGCCTCTACTTTGTTATAAAGAAACTATATGGCAGTATGTTGATCGCATGGCTTCTCACTTCCATAGCCATGTGATAGCTGATATCAGGGCGGGCAAGCCTTCTATCTGGTTTGGACTGCGTAAAGGAAAAAATATTAGAGAGCATGGGCTATCCTATGACCAGATAAAAATAAAGAAGGCAATTAAAAAAGGAGAAAAAGATCAAATTTCATATTTGTTAAGCGGAGATAAGAACTACCAGCTATGTGATAAGGTATATATAGAGGGAGAGTGGCGGACTATATATGAGAAGAAAGCCTATCTGAGACAAGGTAGAGTTGTATTTTCTTATTTATTATCAAATGAAGAATGTCTGTACAGGGATACAAAATATCAGGAATTGATAATTGGATCAAGTTTATCAGGTGAAGTTGAGAAAGTGGAAAAAGAACAGATTTATATAAGACTTGATCTGGATGGAAAATCGGGGCAATATCCGTTTTTGTGGTATCCGGAAACGGGGAACACATTGTATGCAATGCCAGAACCAGGAGGAAAGGCGGAGCTCTATTTCATGGGATCAGATGAGAGAATGGCCATTGGCGTGAGGTGTAAGAGTCCAAAAGGTGAGGACAATGATGAAAAGAGGCTGGAATTGCCGGATGGAGCAAAGGTCATAATGGATCCTTCTATGGTAAGTATGAAAAAAAGAAGTGAGGTTGGTCTCGCGGATCGTGATATTGCTTTCATTGGAGACAGTGTGATAGAGATCATTTCATTAGGAGGGATTGAAATAGGGGCAAAGATCGTGGAGATCTGTGCTGCTGATACTATAAAGTGTTCTACGGAATGGTAAGAGGTATTTCTTATGGCGGATATTAGCACATTGCAAGCTATGTATGAGTATCAAAAATTGGAGAAATCAAACGAGGAGGAGTATATTGTAAGAGGGGCAACAATGTTTTGTGGAGACGGGGAAAAGGAATGTGTACTAAATCTACCTGAGGATCACGTAGAGAAGACCTCAGATAACAGACCTTTAATAACGATAAAAGATTCAAAAAATGGAAAAAATGTTGAAGGATTTGGTTATTGCAAGGCACTTAAAGGACCTTGTACCCCTGACCTCAGCGACTGGTCAAATAAAAATGTTGACAACCTTATGAAGCTTTATGATAATAGCACGCAAGAATATGAATATGCTGTTACCAGAAGTGCGACTGCAAAGTGTTCAAATGGGAACTTTTATGTGATCTTTACTTCTTCTGGGCAAGTTACACCAGATTATATAGGAAAAAAAGTAGATGGTATAGATATTATAGAAGATGTTAAGAAAGATTTTAAAAAAAATAAAGAAGATTTTCTGGGACATATCAATATTGACCACACAGGTGTCTATAATTTGGGCTTATATTTTGGAAGATTGAAGCAGGAAAATTTTATTGGGGGTACACTTTTCTTATATAAAAAGAAATCGAAATGGATGAAGTCAATAATGGAATATGTGGGCGCATATAGATTACTAAAACATAATGAAGAAGTAAAAGAAGAGTTTACAACGATTGAAGTAGAGGGAATGGCGGATCCTGATACAGGGACTTTTTATCCGTCTGAATACCCACGATCACAGTATGATAGTTACTGGTCGATATGGTCAGACTTAGTATTAGAAAAAGAAACAGATTACTATGTAGAGATTGATTGTCCCAATATGGACTATTTTGAATATAAATTGATAGGTAATTTAGATAAAGGTATACTTAGGTCACTTTCTAGTAAGGTTGAAGATAATATTGTTTCGGCTTTATGGGTATTAGATCCTTCATTTGAAAAACAATATGGTCTGGAATATACAAATTATATTCTAGAAAATAGCCGTAAAGTGCCAGTTATGATCTTCTATTTAAATGATTGGTATCGAAAAATATTGAGTACCATGGTAAAACAATACATAGATGCCCATAGTTCAATAAGAGAAATAGTGGCAGAAGCTAAAATATCTGAAACCGTAACGATAGGGGGCTTTTTGTTGGGCTTCATAACGAAGTTAAACAAAGGAATAGCACTAGTGGAGAATATGCTAACAATTGTAGGAGTATTGTTGACATTTTTAAAGCCTATGGATAGAGAAAGACTTTATTCTATATTAGAGGAAGATGGCGGTACGCAGCCTATTAAAATAGTCATAAGTATGTATTACCCTAACTCTATATTTTATTTGGATAGACCAGGAGGAGCGGCTTCTGCTCCAGACCCCTATTTAAAGATCGATCATGAAAACTTTGATGGATATAATGGGCGAGGGATCACTAATATTGAAGGTGTGAAATATCTTAAGGGGCAATATAGATATTTTGCTGGTTTCAGTACCAATGATACCATAGATTCCGTTATAGATGAGGTTATGAAAAACTTGCCGAATGCGTATTTCGAAATGATGAAACAGTAATAATGATAATGTGAGGAGGCAAGATGTTTATAACAGAGCTATCTAAGAGGAAAGTACTTTGTTTGATCTTTGTGGTCTTTCTATTATATATGCTAATAAATGGAAAATGCCGGTTGATCATCAAAGACAATACTGTTATTAAAGTACAAGATGGGATCTTTCAGAAAAGAAAAAACATCACATCGATAGAGATTCCTTCCGGCGTGACCCGGATCGGTAGTATGGCGTTTATGGGATGCGATGAGCTAAAGGAATTAAAAATACCGGATTCGGTCCTTTGTATTGGATCATTAGCATTTTGGAGATGCACCAACTTACAATCTATTGAGATACCTGATCTAGTTGCGGAAATAGGGCCGAGAGCATTCTCAGGCTGTGAAAAATTGGTGCGGATCAAATTGCCCGAGGATCTGCCAGAGATTGAAGAAGCTCTTTTTTCTAATTGCAATAGCCTGAAGAATGTAGAGATCCCTAAAAATATAAAAAAAATAGGAGATGAGGCGTTTTTGAACTGCGCCAACTTGGAATATATCTGTATTCCAGACGGAGTGACAGAAATAGGGGAAAAAGCATTTGCAGGTTGTACAAGCTTAAGCCAGATAGACACTCCAGATCAGATAGAAAGGGTTGGCGCGGGAGCATTTGATGGAACATCCTGCTTAATAAACAAAAAAGCGGATCGTTACGGCAATATATACATTGGAGGGATCCTTATTTCGAACAAAGGAGATCGATCCTATGTTAAGGTCCGACCAGGGACCAGAGTGATCGCTCCAGAAGCATTTTTAGGAGACCAGGTTCTTCAAACAGTGGAGGTACCGGAAGGATTGAGGTGTATAGAGGATTCGGCTTTTGAAAAATGTATCAATCTGGAAAATATCAATATGCCAGATAGTTTGAAGGTCATCGGAGGTTCAGCATTTGATTCATGCAAGATACAGAATATGGTCTTGCCTGACCATTTGGTTGAGATCGGTCCTGGAGCTTTTTTCAGTTGCAGAGATATGAAATATATACAAATACCTAAAAGTGTTATAAAGATAGGTCAAAATCCTTTTATGGGTACGCCTTGGTTTGATTCTTTGGAGTGCGATGAGTATGGATGCAAATATGGGGGAGGGATCTTGTTGAGCTACGAGGGAGCCTGTAGTTATCTAAAGATACAGGAGGGGACCAGGGTCATACCATATTTCGTGCCATATTTTTTGTCTGATAATAAAAAATTACTTGAATATATCGATATCCCAGATAGCGTCACGCATATAGGAAATAATGCCTTTTGGGGCTGCATTAACTTAAAAAAGATCAAGATGTCGAAAGGCGTGATCTCCATAGGGGGCAGTGCCTTCGAGTCGTGCTTATCACTTGAGCAGATAGAATTGCCGGAAGGATTAAAGTATATTGGGAGTATGGCCTTTAGCCGTTGTGAAAGTTTGACGGAAGTGATCCTGCCAACAAGCGTGATCGAGATTGGAGGAGGCGTTTTTATGCACTGCAAAAAATTAAAGACTATAAAAGTGCCGAAAAATTTGAGACATATCGATATCTATAAGGAAAAGGCAAAGATCATTTACTATTGACCTGTTTTCAGAACTGGAGGATCAAAAGAATGCAATACATAGATGAAAGGATCATTCCATTAAAAATGGACTATAGAGAGAAGCAGACACCTATGTCTTTAGAAACTGGCTACTATATAAATGGAAAACTTATAAAATTTGCAAGATCGGAATTATTTGATAAGCAGATCATCGTATATCTTCCGGAAGATTTTGTTGATATGCCAGAACAGATCTGCGCACTAAAATATCCTTTTTCACCTCGTCCACAGATTATAAAAACAAGTTTGACTTGTCATGAGAATTTCTTGTTTAATATTTTGGATGATCCGGGAGGACTTACCGGAAGTGAGGTGGCACATAGCTTTGCAATGTCGCTGACGAGGACAAACCCCTCGATAAGGATCGATGAGTTTATGACAGAGATGACACCAGCAGGACTGGAAGCTACTTTTTTTGAATTTGATCACTATGGTGTGGATGCACAAATTTACAATCTAATAAGTTTAACAGTGATTGGCGGCAGGATCATCCAAAGCGCATTTAATTGTCCAAAGCAAAGCAAGTTTGATTGGAACAAAGCTGCTAAAGATGTGTTCCTACATATGGAAGGGATCTCTTGACAGGATGGGATGATAGATAATGGATAGATTTGATAAGATACGGGATCATTTAATACAATTCCGGGCAATATGGATGGAACATAAAATGGAGACATATAAAAAGCAACCTGATCTGTTGGCGCAGACGGAGAAACTGCTTTTAAAATTAAAGAACAAACAGGAACAAGAGCAGGGACTGGACCTTTGTTATCTAGTGTTATTCCACTTTAGGAGCAGTTTGTGGACAAATTCATATCAATATCAGATTTGCGCGACTGATGAAACTCTATATCTGAATCCGCCTCTTGCTGTAGCACGCTGGAGACCAGAGGCTATTTATGATGATCTGGGGGTATTGAGGGAAGGATTAAAAGAAGAATTGAGAAAGAAATTTATACGTTTGCAACCTTTTGAAATTGAGTTTGCAATCAGGAGCGTGATGGAAGATTATCAGAAGTTGACAGAAGTTTGCTGGAAGCAAGTCGCAGATGAGATCATTATCAGTGAAACATTTCAGTCACTCCAAAAACATAGTAACTGGAAAATATTGAGTGGGACCTATATGGACAACGATCTAAAGACCATTATCTGATCAAAGGGACGGTGAAATAGTGGGTATGGATAAGGAGATTGGAACTACAATATCATTGGAACATGAAATAAATATAAAAGGACCTGGGGTTAGATCACGGGGGATAAAAGGGAATAGGTGGCCAGACCTGACAACGTCGACACCAGATACTTTAAATAGTTTTGCAGCTATGCTTCCGACTTTAAAAGGAATGATGCCAGTGTCAGCCGGAAGATCTGGTGCGGGATCCCTAGTGGATATAGCAGCGATGGGGTCGCTTTGTGCAGCTGTAGACATCGATCTTACTCCAGCATCAGGTGGTACAGGGTATTTAGCCTCATATGCCAATGTGCTCCAGCGTTTGATGAATGGCGCTTATGTGCAGGGAGCATCATTAGACGAAGAAAAGCTTAGAAATATGATCATGGGTTTGATCTCTGCCATGTTGGAAAAAGCAGGTCCTGGTTTTACATCTTGTAAGCAAGTTTTGGAGCATTTGATGCAGAACGCAACTCTTCAGGACTTTATGAAAGGGGTGCAAGCAGCTGTTTGTGCTTTAGTAGGGGATCCAGTTAATGCCAATACAGGAAACTTCATTTATGAAAAGGAAGACCTAATAATAAAAGGTCGCATCCCGCTCAATTTTAAACGCTTCTACAATAGCATTAATATAAGATCGGGAACAATGGGGATAGGATGGCGGCATAACTATGAAATCCGGCTTTTTATAGAACAGGATAGGTATGTTATCCTTTGGGAAGATGGTAGAGAAGAAGTGTATCTGCGAGACAAGGAGAATGGACCTGAACCCTTGTTTGGTCTTCCGTGCCGTTTGAAGCAGGAAAAAGAGGATTATCTGTACGAAACTCAGAGTGGGCTTGTCTATACTTTCAACTTCCAAGGAAGGCTACTGAAGCAGGAAGACCCTAATGGACAGGGACTATGGTTTACATACGATAAAGAGGGAAGATTGATCCGTGTTGTAAATAGCGAAGGCGCTTCCTTGCATTATGAGTATAAGGGTCTACATGGTCTGTTGTGGCATGTAAGTGATCACACAGGAAGGCACATAACCCTTGCATATGAACTGGAACGGCTAAAAGAAGTGGAAAATCCTAATGGAGAGAGTTATAGTTATACATATGGACCAGATAATAGGATCAGTAGCATCCGTAACCCAAGAGGGATTTATGTCTTGAGGAATAGCTATGATGATAAGGGGCGTACCATCTTACAGAGGTTTGCGGATGGGGGAAAGATCCAGTATGATTACAAAGATGACCGAAGTAGGACACTTGTAACAGAGCAGAATGGAAATAAAGTAGTTTATGTTCATGATGAAAGATTTCGGAATATAAAGACAATCTATGTGGATGGGGAAGAAAGCTTTACTTATAATGAAAGAAATCAGTTGGTTTCAAAAATAGATAAGAACGGAAACAGGACAAAATTTTCTTATGATGACAAAGGTAATACTACGCAGATCATTTTTCCAGATGGCGCGAGATATTGCATGACATATGACGCATCAAACTATCTGATCACAATGTCTATCAATGGTGTCCAAAAGATTAAAAAAACATATGATCCGAAAGGAAACTTGATAAAAATAACGGATGCCTTGGGTCGATGCCGGAAAGTGGAATATGATGAGAAAGGAAACGCCTTAAAGATCATGTTACCAGATGGAAGTGAGATTGCCTTAGGGTATGACGATCATGGGAATATCAGTCAGATCATAGATCCATCAGGTCACTGTACTGCTTATGGATATGATAGTTGCGGCCGTGTTATCTATACAATAGATAGGAATGGAAATCGGACCCGATTTGTATACGATGCATGCGATCGTATCATCGGGGTTATTAATGCAAATGGATATCGCCGAACCTATGAATACACCCAAAATGGAAAGTTGATGAAAGTCACAGATTTTAATGGTGCCGTTACCACACAAGAATATAACGATATGGGACAGGTAAAGTCCTTGACCAAGCCAGATGGCGGGACAACCTGTATGGAATATGATCTTATGCAGAATCTTACGAAGAAGATCCTGCCAAACGGAGCGGAGATAAGCTATGAGTATGATAACCTTAACCATATGGAGCAGATGTCTCTTCCCACAGGAGGGAAGGTGCGATACGAGTATGATGCAAAAGGAAACCGTACAGCAATCATTGACCCGGAGGGAAACAGAACTTCTATGGAGTATGATGTATGTGATCGACTTACGAAAGTGACGGATCCATCTGGTGCATCCAAAACATATAAGTATGATCTAGATGGATTCCTGATATGTGTCACCAACGCTGTTGGAAAAACACACACTTATGTTTATGATAAGGTTGGAAATATTATCAGCGAAACGGATATTTCGGGAAATACAGTCAGTTACGAATATAATGAGCTTAATAGACTCACCTGTATAACTGATCCAAAGAAACGGAAGACTATTTATGAATATGCTCCTGGAGGAATGCTTCTAAAGACCATTTATCCTAATGGAACCTTTGAAACATATACTTATGACAAGAACGGAAATAGGATCCGACGCCAGAATCATAGGGGGGATTTTTTGGAAATCACCTATGATTGCCTGAACCGACCGACGACTGTCAAAAATAGCTTTGGTCAGAAAGTAGGATTTACATATGACGCCAACGGAGTGGTAACCTCTATAACAGATCCTCTTGGACATGTAACACATTATGATCATTCCCTGGAAGGAAAGCTGACCTCTATTGTAGATGCTATTGGAAATCGGATAGAGTATGCGTATGATGTTATGGGGAAGTTGGTCGCAGTCTGTCAGCATCAAGGAAAAGACATAATATTAGGACATGAAAAGAATACATCTCATCCTGGACCTAGTGGTAATGGGAGTATCCATTATACATATTATAAACGTGATATGCTTGGTAATGTAGAAACAATAACAAACTCACTTGGATCACAGGAACATTATTCGTATGACCTATCTGGACGAATGATTTCGAAAAGGGACAGAGAAGGCTACGACACCAGGTACACCTATAACCCAGTAGGGGATATTGAAAGTGTGACTTATGCGGATGGTAGAAGCGTTATATTTACCTATGATCCTTTGCATCAGTTGACAGAGATCCAGGACTGGTTGGGAACGACCCGGATCGAGCTGGATGATATGGGGCGAGCTAAATCGATCACGGACTATAAAGGTAGGACAACGTCTTATCAGTGGGGGACGATGGGTGAGCGAGAGGCTTTGATCTACTCCAATGGCAAAAAGGTGACCTATAAGTACGATGAGCTGTCTCGTCTAACTGAACTGACAGATGGGGTGCAGAAGATCCAGTATTACTATAATGAGGATGGGCTTTTGAGTAAAAAGGTCTTTCCAGATGGGATCGTCAGTTGTTATCAATATGATCTTAATGGTTTTTTAAGTGATCTTGTCCATCAAAAGAATGGAGAAGTGCTAGAGCAATATAAGTATGAATATGATCATATGTGCAATAAGACTGGGATCCACAAAAAGCGGAGCGCCATGTATCTGGGAGAAAGCGTTACAACAGAGCAAGGATGTCAGATCCGATCCGAAAATAGTTATTATGAATACAAGTATGATAGTTTAAATCGACTTACTGAGGTCTGGAAGAATAGAAAAAAGCTACGTAGCTACGAGTATGACGCTTTTGGAAACCGGGTTAAAAAAAGGACAGAAAAAGGGATTGAAAGTTATTACTATAATGCTGCGAACCAGTTGGTCGGGTCCGAAGGTATATCACATAAGGGTATATACCAATATGATGCAAGAGGAAACATGACTGCAATTTGCCAGGGGGGCGAAGTTATCAACCGATATGTTTATGACGAGGCAGGTCGATTAAAAGAAGCTTTCAATGCAAACGGAGAGGTCGCCAGATATGAATATGACGGTTTGGGAAATCGGATCGGTATACAGGAATATTTGGCTGATAAATGGAGTTTTGATAGTATTTCGTTTTCAGGGCTTGTATGTCCGGAAAATTTGGTTAAAGAAGTGGACTACTATTTGGATCTTACAAAGCAGTATCAGAATATACTAACAAAGACGGAGATAACGAGAAATGGAACTACTGCTCAGGATTATACATGGGATTTTAATGCGGCATGTATGAGGGAAGAAGAAAATGCTTATATTTATCTGCAGGATGAAATGGGAAGTATGGTCCGTTTGATCGGAATAGAGAATAAACGTCATATTGTTTATGATTATGATGAGTTTGGGCAGGAGATATATGGAACACAGAGAAATATACAGCCCTTTGGGTTCACTGGCTACCAAAAAGATCACATATCTGATCTTTATTATGCAAATGCAAGAGAATATCTTCCGCAGGTGGGGAGGTTTGCAAGTGAGGATCCGATAAGGGGAAAGGATGATCTGCCTAAATGCTTTAATGCATATGATCACTGTTTTGGGAACCCGCTTACATGGGTGGATCTGGATGGTATGGAAGCTTCTTTTTATGAATTTAGAATCGACCCATCTAATCCGGCAGCTACGGTAAATCCCAAAATGTATCCGTTTGTAGCTGATCCATCTAACGCCATACCGACGGCTACAAAAGAAATGGCTGATACGTCTACGTATATTATGTATACGGATTTTACGCTTGATAGGGAAAACGATATGTCCAACCCTGTTAGAGCCCGTGCAGAAGAACTTGTGTTAAAGGGGCAACATGTAGAATTGGGCATTGTCACCAATGCTTCAGACTTTAAAGATTTATGGGATCAGGTTGATGATGAAGCTAACCAGATCGTAAACGTAGAGGTGTTTACTCATGGAAGACCTTACTGCCTTATCTTTCGGGAGGGTAGTAGCACCAACGCATTATCTTATAATGGAAAAAATTCAGCTGGAGATCCAACTGATGGCGATGTGCGTGATCTAGTTTTTAAAGAAATTGATAATTTATATCTTAATAGTTGTAATGCAGGGCATCTTGATTTTTATAATGGTTACAACAAAAATGATCCTTGGTGGATACAGGGGAATCTTGCAAGTGAGTTTTCTAAAAAGGTAGAGGGAAATGTTTATGGATTTGACGGAAATGTTTCATATAATTTTTTGGATTTTAATTATTGTTATCCGCGATTATCAAAGCCGTGGTCTCAAGATACCTATCATGACTTTGCGATGAAAGGAAATTTTCCGACAGGGCAACATATATTCCGTAATGGGAAATTGGTATGTGAGGGTGCTGGATGAGGATGATAGTAAAGGTTATACGTTGGATCTGTATATCGATCGGGATATGTGCCGGCGTGATCCTGTTTTATATCAATACACATGTTTATGAAACGGACTATTTTGGCGTCTTAGGTTTGTCCAAAACGATGACGTATGAGGAACTGGCCAAAAACCTTGGCGAACCATTAAAAAAAACAGGGAGCGACTATCATTATGATGGTTTGACCCTGCGGGTATCCAGCGATATAGGTGGGAAGCTAAGGATCGTATGCGTTTGGGTCACAGGTCCAAGGTATAGGTTTGGAAAAAACAGCTTGGGGGTTGGAAGCACTCTGGAAGAGGTAAAGGCATCTTATGCTGTAAATGATAAAGATCCTCAACCAGATGGCTCCGACCAGCTTAGAAGATCGGGTACGGAAGTTTATAATTTCATTGACGGGATCTATCCTAAGACCCCATACTGGTCAAATTCAAATTATTGGGTCCACTATTTTGTTAATGAAGAGAAAATAGTTTATGAGATCATCATCACGGTGGGAGGACCATAGCGCCTTTTATAGGGCGCGGTCTTTCACGCGCCCTGGCGGCCGCACTGTCCCAGCCAAGGCGCCGGGATGATAAAATGTCTGTATCCATATATAAGTAAAATGAATAGATAGACGCCAGCAAGGGTTTGACGATCCACAAAAAGTCTGCTAAAATTAACTATCAACAACGAGCATACGACAGATCGGCTGCTTTTTGTCACCGCACGCAGAAAAAACAAAGAAAGCGAGGAAAACCTATGGGTACTATTATTGGAGAGGGGATAACCTTTGACGACGTGCTTTTGGTCCCGGCGTATTCGGAAGTGATCCCTAACCAGGTAGAGCTGGCTACTCATCTGACGAAGAAGATCAAATTGAACATCCCGCTGATGAGCGCGGGGATGGACACGGTGACGGAACATCGGATGGCGATCGCCATGGCCCGGCAGGGGGGCATCGGCATCGTCCACAAGAACATGTCTATCCAGGCCCAGGCGGATGAGGTGGATATGGTAAAGCGTTCGGAAAACGGCGTGATCACCGATCCATTTTCTTTATCTCCGGAGCATACCTTAAAGGATGCGGACGAGCTCATGGCAAAGTTCCGTATCTCCGGGGTCCCCGTCACAGAGGGGAAGAAGCTGGTGGGCATCATCACCAACCGGGACTTAAAGTTTGAGGAGGATTTTTCCCGCAAGATCAAGGAGTGCATGACCAGTGAGAACCTGGTGACGGCGAAGGAAGGCATCACCTTGTTGGAGGCGAAGAGCATCCTGGCGAAGGCCCGTGTGGAAAAGCTGCCGATCGTGGACGACCACTTTAACTTAAAGGGCCTGATCACGATCAAGGATATCGAGAAGCAGATCCGGTATCCCCAGTCCGCCAAGGATGAGCAGGGCCGCTTACTCTGCGGGGCCGGTGTGGGGATCACGGCCAATGTGCTGGAACGGGTCGAGGCATTGGTAGACGCCAAGGTAGATGTGATCGTGCTGGATTCCGCTCATGGTCATTCGGCCAATGTGATCCGCTGTGTGAAGATGATCAAAGACGCCTATCCGGATCTGCAGGTAATCGCCGGGAATGTGGCTACAGGTGAGGCTACCAAGGCGCTGATCGAAGCCGGCGTGGACGCGGTGAAGGTAGGCATCGGTCCAGGCTCTATCTGCACCACTCGTGTGGTGGCTGGGATCGGTGTACCTCAGGTGACCGCGATCATGGATTGCTATGCGGTGGCAAAGGCGTATGATATCCCGATCATCGCGGATGGCGGTATCAAGTATTCCGGCGATATCACGAAAGCGATCGCGGCAGGCGGCAGTGTCTGTATGATGGGGAGCCTGCTGGCAGGCTGTGACGAGAGCCCGGGGACTTTTGAGCTGTATCAGGGCAGGAAGTATAAGGTATACCGCGGGATGGGTTCGATCGCGGCTATGGAGAATGGGAGCAAGGACCGCTATTTCCAGGATGACGCCAAAAAGCTGGTGCCGGAGGGTGTGGAAGGCCGCGTGGCCTACAAGGGGCTGGTAGAAGATACTGTGTTCCAGCTTTTAGGAGGCCTGCGTTCAGGCATGGGGTATTGCGGGGCGAAGGATGTCCCCACCCTGCAGGAGAGCGGTCGTTTCATCAAGATCTCCGCAGCTTCCTTAAAGGAGAGCCATCCCCATGATATCCATATCACAAAGGAAGCGCCGAACTACAGTATCGAAGCATAAGCCTTTTTCTCCATGTACTCCTGATCTCCCGATGCGCAGTGGATCAGTAGAGAAAGTAGAGAAAAGGGCTTGACAAATCCGACAGGTACCTGTATTATAATCATAACAGGTGCCTGTATAAATTAAAGAAAGGGATATGGACGACATATATACAGATGTTTATGAAAAACTGTCCACGCTGCAATGGCTCATGAAACGCTGGCAGATGTCCAGTCAGGCAGAAGCCGGCCCCTTCGCGGATCCAACAAGGGGGCAGGGGCGTATCCTTGCTATGCTGAAGATCCAGCCGGAGATCGCGACGAAGGATCTGTCTTATCTTCTGGGGATCAGGCAGCAATCGCTGAACGAGCTGCTGAACAAGCTGGAGAAAAGCGGCTATGTGGAGCGCAGACCCTCCGAAGCGGACAGACGGGTCATGGTCATCCATCTGACAAAGAAGGGAGAAACCGTGCAGCAGCCCGCGTCGGATCATGAGGAGATCCTCGGCTGCTTATCCCAGGAGGAGCTGCAGCAGTTTGGGAGTTATCTAGACCGTATCATTGTGGCCTTCCGGACGCAAGAGCGCGTTGGCGGGGAGGAAAATGCTATGGACGACTGGATGGAAAAAGCAAAAGAGCGCATGGGCGAGGAACCGTTTGAACGGCTGATGTCCATGCGGGAGAGGGCGTTTGGTCCCTTACGGAGAGGAAAAGGGCCGATGGGGATACCGGGAGCGGAGCGCTTCTCGCCAGGTTATGACGGCCCGGTCCCAGACAGGCGCGGATCTGACAGACCCGGCGGCCGAGAAGGAAAATAAGATACACAAGGCACCATCATTGTTATGGAGATAAGTCCTATGCGAGCGGATCGCATAGGACTTCATTTTTTTTGGAGGTGAGCATAATGGACCCGATCATACAAGTAGAGCATTTCTCAAAAAAGTACGGGGATCTTACGGCGGTGGATGACATCTCATTCACCGTAGACGAGGGCAGTATCTTCGCGTTCCTCGGTCCCAACGGCGCGGGCAAGAGCACGACCATCAATACCCTGTGCACCATCCTGGAAAAAACGGAGGGCACTCTGACCATCAACGGCCATGACGTTTCCAGGGAACGCAGTCTGGTGCGGAAGGATATCGGGATCGTCTTTCAAGATCCCACCCTGGACACCCAGATGACGGTGGAAGAAAATCTGAGATACCATTGCAGTTTCTATAAGGTGCCGAAGAACGAGGTGCAGGAGCGTATCGCCTTTGCCCTTGACCTGGTGGAGCTGACACAGTGGAGGCGGGCGGCGGTGGGCAGCCTGTCCGGCGGTATGAAACGGCGGGCCGAGATCGCCAGAGGGCTGGTGCACGACCCGAAGGTTTTGTTCCTGGACGAACCCACCACCGGCCTGGACCCGCAGACCCGAGCCAATGTGTGGGAATATATCCAGCGGCTCCAAAAGCAGAAAAACATGACGATCTTCCTGACCACCCACTATATGGACGAGGCGGAAGTCTGTTCCAAGGTCGTCATCATCGATCACGGGAAGATCGTCGCCCACGATACGCCGGAGGATCTGAAGCGTCAATATACCGGTACGGAGGTGGATGTTGTCTGCACCCAGGCCGGACCGCTGGAGGCCACGCTGCGAGAACGGGAGGTTTCCTATCGGAAGGATGGGAGCAAGCTGGTGTTCCATACAAAGGAAGCACCTGCCGCGTTAGAGATCTTATCGGCACACAGGGGCGAGATCATGGACTTTGAAGTGAAGAACGGAACGCTGAACGAGGTGTTCCTGGCGATCACAGGAAAGGAGATACGAGAAGGATGAACCCGATTACAGCCATCGTGCAAAGAAATCTGTTAAATTATGTAAGGAGCAAGGGAAGGGTGCTCGGATCCCTGTTCATGTCCATGTTCATGCTGGTGATGTTCTCGTTCCTGATGAGATCCTCCATGAGCGGACTTGACGCGCCCATGAGCTATCTGATCTCCGGTGTGATCATCATGAGCGTGTTCCAGATCAGCGTCAACAACTCTTCGGATATCCTCACCGATATTGCCAGCGGCTATATGAAAGAGGTCTTGGTGTCCCCCATCGCGCGGACGCAGATCTCTATGGGGCATATCCTGTCGGGGGCGGTCATCGCCACGCTGCAAGGCATCGTCACGATGATCTGCGGCATTGTGCTCGGCCTGCGGGTGGGTGTCCTGCAGATCCTGCTGCTGGCGGCGGTCATGCTGATCGCCGCTATGACATTCAGCGCTATCGGCCTGTTTTTGGCGACGGTCTCCCGCAACTCCCCTTCCTTCCAGACCATCAGCTCCATGATCATGATGCCACTGACCTTTGTTTCCGGCGCATATATCCCTACCACCATGATCCCCGGCTTTCTCCTGCCCATCGTCTACCTGAACCCGTTGACCTATACGACCTCCATCTTCCGTTATATCGCCCTGGGAGCATATACGCTGGACACAAAGGAACTGGTAGGACAGGGTATGGCGTTCAATCTTGGTGGATCGATCATCACACCGCTGATGGGGCTGGCTATCACCATTTTGATCGGGGCATTTTTCACGGTACTGTGTGTCCGCAAATTTGACCGGGCGGACTTCTCCACGATCAAGGTCGCCGCGGGGATGCGGGGCGGTGGAGCCGCGGCCGGGAGGTGACTTATGGAATTACAACTGGAAGCTGTTACGAAAAACTACAAGAGCAGACAGGTCCTGAAGGGGATCTCCCTCACCATGGGAGCGGGGGTCTACGGCCTGCTGGGTCCTAATGGAGCGGGCAAAACGACCCTGATCCGGATACTGGCCGATGTGCTGCGCCCCACAAAAGGGTGTGTCCTGTATGACGGAAAGGATATCCGCACCGTGGGGGATGGATACCGGGCGAAGATCGGCTATCTGCCCCAGGATGTCAGCTTTTACGACGACTTTACCGGCAGGGATCATCTGGAATACTCGGCGGCGCTGAAAGGGATGGAAAAGGCCCGTGCAAAAAAGCGGATCGAGGGATTGGCCCGCAGCGTCGGCCTCTGGGACGATCTGAAGCGGAAATGTACCACCTATTCCGGCGGGATGCAGCGCAGGCTGGGCATTGTCCAGGCCCTTCTGGACGACCCGGAGATCTTGATCTTAGATGAACCCACATCCGGCCTGGATCCCTATGAGCGGATCAAGTTCCGCAACATCATCTCTGCCTATGCGAAGGACCGTCTGGTACTGCTTTCCACCCATATCGTATCCGATGTGGAGCAGATCGCCGCGCAGATCATGATGATGGAGTATGGCGACATCCGACACATCCACACGAGTGAAGGATATATCCATATGATGGAGGGCCGGGTCTGGCTGGCAAAGATGCCCGCCGAACAGCTTATGGACTATCAAAACCGAGCTGTCATCAGCAACGTCAGGGCAAAAGACGGCTGCATGGAGGTCCGCATCATCGAGGACACACAGCCTGTCCCCGACGCGGTACAGGCTGTACCAACGCTGGAGGACGCCTATCTGTATCTCTTCAACTATTTGCCTGGAAAGGCTGGGAGGTAACGCGATGTCATTGTTTCGAGCTGAACTGCGAAAACTGCTGCTCAACAAGAAAACGCTGCTCTTGCTATCATGTCTGCTCATCCTTTACAGTGTGGTCGGTCTGACCTCCACCATGTTCCTGATTGGCGGCAATGATAGTTACCGTGCTTACGAAGAACTGGCCGCCGCTTGGGAAGGTCCTTTTGACAGAGAAAAAGCCGCAGGAGCGGAAAAGATCTATCAGGAGGTCAGCGCCCGGTACGGTACAGATGCCAGGATGATCGCCCGTAGCGTCAAAGATCAGCCGGAGATCATCCTGGCGGTGGACTACCACGCCTATACCGGCCAGGTGGAGGAATATTGGAACGGCACGCCGCCGGAGAGCGTCGAGGCCCCCTATGGCATCGCCCTTCTGCAAGGGAGGATCAGGGCGCTGAAAAGCCCCAGGGACAACAGGATACCTTTGCCTGCCGGGAGCTTTCCGCCGCCCTGCAACGGCTGGAAGAGCTGGGGGAGCCGGAGTTTGTGTGCGCCCTGCTGTGGGAAAACCTGTTTAACAACTGGGGAGAGCATATGATGCAGTTCCTCCTATTTGTGCCGCTGACTTTTGTCATCGCCCCGGTTTTCGCCGTGGAACGCTCCAGCGGCATGGATAACCTGATCCTAAGCTCACGGAACGGCAGGCAAAAGATCGTCACGGCAAAATTGCTGAGCGTGCTCGCTACCTCCACGGTCGTGGTCGCGCTGTATCTGGCCGCCACGTTCCTGTTCGGTTTTCTGCCGCATAGGAGTTTCCACGGCTGGGACGCCGCCATCCAGTCCGTTCCCACCTATGCCCGGTCCATGTTCCCTTGGAAGGTCTGGCAGCTTGCTATAGCCGGGGCCGCATGGCTTATTTTTACCGGCGCGTTCTATAGTCTGATCATCTGCCTTATCTCCTCCCGCATGAAAAGCCAGATGGGTACGGTCGGTGTCAGTCTGGCGATCCTGTTTGTGAACGTGGGGCTGGCGGCGATGGGCGATACCGTTACGCAGAGGCTTGGGGCGCTTGTGGACTTCGGGCTGGCTAATGTCACGCTGATAAAAGAGGTGTTCGGCAGCTATAAGGTCTTCAACGTGTTCGGGATGCGTGTCACCTACCCGGCCATGGCGGTCTTCGTTTTGGGGATCTTCTCCGCTCTTGCTGTCCTGGGGATCTACCAGGGGCAAAGGAGCAGAACAATTGGATAAAAAGATCCACTTTTGACCAAGATGGAGCGATGAGCGGAGCGTTACGAGTAAAACAGTGCAACAGCGTCCAGTATGCATATTTATCCGAAACTCCCGGAGCAACGAAATAAAGTCCATATCCTTGCAGGCGCAGCGTCTCGACTAACACCGCTTCTTGTGGTACACTTGAAAAGCATAAGGCCTTCATGTGTGGGCGTATCTGTTGCCTGACGCATGGCGGTTTAGTGAGAGAAGACGAAAGGAGGGGCTGCGATGATCGAGGTAGCGGTGGATGGATATGTGCCGGCACAAAAGACTGCGGGAGGGACAGAGAGGAGCGGCCCAGGGGCGGGCGGGGACAGAGGTCCCGGGAGAGGTCCTGGGCGGGTATGCACTTCTCTGCAGGAGGCGCTGGACCTTCTGGAGGAGGACCCGGCGCTGGAAAGGCTGATCTTGGTCTATCCGGGTATCTATAGGGAACAGGTAACGGTCCGGGTCCCGGGCGTGACGATCCAGGCGGTCCCCTTTGACGATCTGGGGAGGGACCGGGAGACCGGAACAGACCGGGCAGGAGCAGACCGGACAGGAGCAGACCGGGCAGGAGCAGACCGGGCAGGAGCAGATCGGACAGGAGCAGAGGGACAGGTGGCTGCAGACCGTGTGCCAGGAGTACCGCAGCAAGAGACGGCAGGTGTCGGGGACCAGGCGGCAGGCAGGGGAGCGGACGGCTCCTGGGGGGATGTGATCGTCACCTGGGGGCTGGGGGCGAAGGAGGTCCTGGAGGATGGGAAGAAGAGAGGGACCTTCCGGACCTATACCTTTTTTGTCGATGCAGATGACGTGACCCTTAAAGGATTGACGATCGAGAACCATGCAGGACCAGGGACCCAGGTGGGGCAGGCGATCGCTCTCTATGCAGACGGGGACCGGCTGGTCGTGGACAGCTGCAGGCTCCTGGGCTGGCAGGATACCTTGTTCACGGCGCCTCTGCCGCCGGTGGAGATCGAGAAGGACGGCTTTATCGGACCGAAGCAGTCAGCTCCCAGAAGGGAAAACCGCCAATACTATAAGGACTGCTATATAGAAGGGGAAGTGGACTTTATCTTTGGCGGCGCTACGGCCTATTTTGAGACCTGTACCTTTTTCTCAAAGGATGTGGACCGTGAGGTGAAGGGCTATGTGACGGCGCCTTCCACGCCAGAGGGGCTTCCCTTCGGCTATGTGATGGAGGGCTGCCGTTTTCGGAGCAACTGTCCGGACAGGAGCGTATATCTGGGCAGGCCCTGGCGAGAGTGGGGGAGGGCCGTCCTGCTGCGGTGCGTGATCGGACCGCACATCAAGGCAGAGGGCTGGGATGACTGGGGTAAGGAGCTGGCCCATACAACGTCCTTTTTTGCAGAGTATGCCTGCACAGGCCCTGGAGCGGCAGCTTTTGGTGCAGGAACAGGCTCTGGAGCGGCAGCCCTTGGTGCAGGAACAGCCCATGGATTGGGAGCAGGTGCCGGTGCAGAGGCGGATGGGGATATGGACACAAAAAAAGAGAGGAGGCCTTCCGACGCCGGATCCTCCTCCCGCCCGGCCTGGTGCCATAGTCTGGACACCAGAGCGGCAGAGGCCTTTACAAGGGAAAATGTGCTGAAAGGAACAGATGGCTGGGATCCTGGCCTATAGGCGCTGGAAAGAAGGGCCAGATCCCATGAGAGGTCAGAGACCACAGTTTCAGAGTCCACAGCTTCAGAGGCCGCAGCTTCAGCCGCCTCTGGTCAGGATGCCCATGACGAACACGATCCCCAAAAGGATAAAGAGGACAGCGATGATCATATCCATGGTCTTTAAGGAGACATTGATATGGTCGTACAGCCGTTCCTTTACAGGGAGGGTCTTGCGGTACTCCTCCCGTTCTTTTTTCAATCGTTCATTTTCTTCCCGGAGGAGGCGGTTCTGTTCTTGCAGATCCGTCTCCTCAAGCTGTCCGTCCCTGCTGGCTTCGGGCAAAGCCTTTGTGGGGTCTTTCTCAGTCATGAGGAACCTCCTTTGCAACAATGCAGAAATATAGAAAAGTCTGCGCAAGGTCTGCCCCGTGGGCATCCATCACGCTGATCGTACGACGATATGGTGGCTGCAAGTATCCAGACCGATCGGTGAAAAAGCAACAGCACAGGACCTGTATCCGCAGGTCCTGTGCTCGTAAAAGTCTAGTAAAGCTCTGGTAAAAGCCTGGTAAAGCTCCAGCTGTTTAGACTGTAGCGGTCAAGATCACTTAAGCGCGTCTAACACGTCCTGTGCATTCTCGGTGGTGACCTTTACATAGTCGACCATGTTCACCGGATCCACAGCCT
>CAJUFE010000054.1 GCA_910585635.1 uncultured Lachnospiraceae bacterium
ACGTTCCGGTCGGAGCGAGAGCGCGTCCTGTTGTGACATGCCCCTCCCGGAGCGGACCCATTGCAACATCCCTATGCAAGAAGACTTCCTGACATGGGTGTAAAAGTAACCAAAAGCCCTCAAAAAAACCCAAAAGATCGCAGAAGATCCTTGACGGATCCCCCAAATTATGCTATAGTTAACGGGCGAATGGAAGAAACAAGGCCTTTTTTTTATGCCCAAAAAAATAAAAGGCCCACAAAAAGGATCACAGAAAGTGGAGGTGGAAGTCGTGCGCACAAGGATCACACTGGCATGCACAGAATGTAAGCAGCGCAATTATAACATGACCAAGGATAAGAAAGCTCATCCTGACCGGATGGAGACCAAAAAGTATTGCAGATTTTGCAAGAGACATACGATGCACAAGGAGACCAAGTGATATCTGACGATATCGCCTTTGTATACCTCAGTATGCAGGAGAACTGCCGGTGGCAGGCTTTCCGTATGCCGCGTTTAGTAAAGGATGTGAGACTATGGCAGATGTGAGCGAGGAGAAGAAGAAAGCCCCCGCAAAGAGCTTTTGGAAAGGGCTGAAGGCTGAGTTCAAAAAGATCGTTTGGCCGGAAAAAGACACGGTGACCAAGCAGACCGTTGTTGTGCTGGCGGTGTCCCTGTTTTTAGGCGTACTGATCGGCGTCCTGGATATGATCTTCAAGTTTGGTATCAATCTTATCATTTAATAAGGGCAAAGGTGAAGATATGTCAGAAGCAAATTGGTATGTAGTCCATACGTACTCAGGTTATGAGAACAAGGTCAAGATCGATCTTCTAAAGACCATCGAGAACAGGAACCTGCAAGACCAGATCCTGGAGGTGTCTGTGCCGATGCTAGCGGTCACGGAGCTGAAGGACGGCTTGGAGAAGCAGGCGGACAAGAAGATGTTCCCCGGCTATGTGCTGGTCAAGATGGTGATGAACCAGGATACCTGGTACGTGGTCCGGAACACTCGAGGTGTGACTGGCTTTGTAGGCCCAGGCTCGGATCCTACCCCGCTGAGCGAGGAAGAGATGATGAACATGGGCTTCCAGGAGATGAGCGCACCGGAGGTGGTGATCGACTTTGAGGTAGGCGATATGATCACGGTGATCGCCGGAGCCCTCAAGGATACTGTAGGCGCGATCAGGACGATCAACAAGAGCAAGAAGACGGTCACGATCAACGTGGATATGCTGGGCCGTGAAACACCCGTTGAACTGAACTTTAACGAAGTAAAGAAGATGTAGAGTGATACCGTATCGGCTCTTCCATCGGGAAGGGCTGGTGGGAGGGAGATCCCCGCCAATACCACATGATTTAGGAGGTGCCTAAAATGGCAAAAAAAGTTACAGGTTATATCAAATTACAGATCCCGGCTGGCAAGGCGACACCAGCACCGCCAGTTGGTCCTGCTCTGGGCCAGCACGGCGTGAACATCGTACAGTTCACCAAGGAGTTTAACGCCAGGACAGCCGATCAGGGCGACCTGATCATCCCTGTAGTGATCACGGTCTATGCGGACAGGAGCTTCAGCTTCATTACCAAGACCCCGCCTGCAGCCGTCCTGCTCAAGAAAGCCTGCAAGCTGAAGTCCGGCTCTGCGGTCCCCAACAAGACCAAGGTAGCCACCATCAGCAAGGCAGAGCTGCAGAAGATCGCAGAATTAAAGATGCCAGACTTAAATGCCGCATCCTTAGAGGCGGCCATGAGCATGATCGCCGGTACAGCCAGGAGCATGGGCATCACCGTAGGCGACTGATAGGGGAACAGGCGTGACCGTCCCGGGTATCTTAAGCGGTCACGGGCAGGAACACGTGGGAGGGATATCCCCCGACAATACCACAGGAGGTTAATGAAATGAAAAGAGGAAAGAGATATGTGGAGGCAGCTAAGACAGTGGATCGTTCTGTCCTGTATGATACTGCCGACGCTATTGCATTAGTAAAGAAAAACGCTTCTGCCAAGTTTGACGAGACCGTGGAGGTCCATATCCGGACCGGCTGCGACGGCCGTCACGCAGACCAGCAGATCCGTGGAGCCGTGGTGCTCCCCCATGGTACCGGCAAGACCGTGCGCATCCTGGTATTTGCCAAGGGTCCCAAGGCCGACGAGGCACAGGCGGCAGGTGCTGACTTCGTGGGGGCAGAGGAGCTGATCCCGAAGATCCAGAACGAGGGCTGGTTAGATTTTGACGTAGTGGTCGCTACTCCGGATATGATGGGTATCGTAGGCCGTCTGGGCCGTGTCTTAGGTCCCAAGGGCTTGATGCCGAACCCCAAGGCCGGCACCGTCACCATGGATGTCACCAAGGCGATCAACGATATCAAAGCTGGTAAGATCGAATACAGACTTGACAAGAGCAACATCGTGCATGTCCCGATCGGAAAGGCTTCTTTTGACGAGAAGAAGTTAGCGGACAACTTCCAGACGCTTATGGATGCGATCATCAAAGCCAGACCCAGCACGGTCAAGGGCGCTTATCTTAAGAGCGTGACCATGGCCTCCACCATGGGTCCTGGCATCAAGCTGAACGTGGCTAAGCTGGTGAACTGATGGGCACTGTTCTCGGTCATGCCGTGAGACAGCTGATGATCCATAGAGGATATAGGTAGAGCTAAAAAGCCTGAGACCACTTAAAAAGAGGCCCCAGGCTTTTTTGTTGATATTTCGTGGGGGCGAACGGATATGCTGTTTAACTCGATGGGCTTTTTGCTCTTTTTCCCGGTGGTGACCCTGATCTATCTCATCCTTCCCAGGAAAGTACGGTATCTGTGGCTATTAGCCGCCAGCTACTATTTTTACATGTGCTGGAAGGCGAAAGGCGCACTGCTGATCTTTTTTTCCACAGCCGTCACCTATGCTGGCGGTCTCCTTATGGGCTATGTGGATGGGCGGGACTGGACGGCGGACCGCAGGCAAAAAAGGAAAAAGCAGGTGGTGGCAGGCTGCTTCATCCTGAACCTGGGCGTCCTGTTCTATTTTAAATATACCGGCTTTTTTCTGGACAGCCTGCGGACCCTCCTGGGGGCCTTCCATATCCCGGCAGAGATCCCCGTGGTCCAGGTGGTGCTCCCGGTGGGGATCTCCTTCTACACCTTCCAGGCCTTAAGCTATACCATGGACGTGTACCGGGGGGAGATCTATGCAGAAAAGAACTTTTTCCGCTACGCCCTCTTCGTCTCTTTCTTCCCGCAGCTGGTGGCAGGGCCGATCGAGCGGTCGAAGAACCTGTTAAAGCAGCTGGCCCACCCTGCGCCTTTTGCCTTTGGACAGGCCAGGGACGGTTTTTTGCTGATGCTGTGGGGCTTTTTCTTAAAGGTTGTGCTGGCGGACCGGATCGCGCTGTTCGTGGACTATGTGTATGGGGACTATATGGGGCATGGCGGCTGGTATCTGATCGTGGCCACGGTGCTGTTCGCCTTTCAGATCTACTGCGATTTTTACGGGTACTCGGTCATCGCCATGGGCGCGGCAAAGATTTTGGGGATCCGGCTGATGGAGAATTTCTCCGCTCCCTATCTGGCCCGGTCGGTGGGCGAGTTCTGGCGCAGATGGCATATCTCCCTGACCTCCTGGTTCAAGGACTATCTGTATATCCCCCTGGGAGGCAGCCGAAAGGGAACGGCCAGGAAATATGGCAATAAGCTGATCGTCTTTCTGGTCAGCGGACTGTGGCACGGAGCGGAAGCGTCCTTTGTGGTCTGGGGCGGGATCAATGGCCTCTATCAGATCATCGGGGAGGCCGTAAAGCCCTTCCGGGATAAGGCGGTGGCCCTCCTGGGACTGCGCCGGGACACCCTGGGGCATAAGTTGGCCCAGGCCATCGGGACCTTTTTGCTGGTGGACTTTTCCTGGATCTTTTTCAGGGCCGGGAGCCTTAAGGAGGGGCTGGCGATCCTGCGCCAGATGGTCACGGTGAAAAATCCCTGGATCTTGTTCGACGGCTCCCTCTACACCTGCAGGCTGGACGAAAGGAACTTCCGGTTGATGCTGCTGTGCCTGGGCGTCCTCCTTTTTGCGGATATCTGTAAATATAAAGGGATCCAGATCCGCCAGGTGATCGCGGCCCAGGATCTTTGGGCCCGCTGCCTGTTCATCGTCTTCGCGGTCTGCTTTATCCTGACCACAGGGATTTGGGGACCGGGGTATGACGCGGCGAACTTTATCTATTTCCAGTTTTGATCCTTGCCCTTAGTGCGCAGTAGTCTATCTGGCCTACGCTCTGGTCGGTGCTGGCGCATATCCCTCTCGCGGTATTGCCCGATAAAGCAGGGCAGACGGATATAGCTCGGCAAGATCTGTCGGAAGGAGGTGTTCCATGATGAAGCGTTTTTTACGGATCGGCGGAGGCTGTCTGGTGACGGCGGCGCTCCTTGTGGCCGCCCTGGCCGGGCTGACGAAGGTCCTGGAGCGGAAAGCCAGCTATGCAAAATACGCGCCCTTTTTCGCCCAGGAGGAGGACTTTGATGTGCTGTTCATGGGGAGCAGCCATCTGCTCAATTCCGTCTTCCCCATGGAGCTGTGGAAGGACTATGGGATCGTCTCCTATAATTTCGGCGGCCACGGGAACCAGCTGGCCACCACCTACTGGGTGATGGAAAATGCCCTGGACTACACCACCCCGAAGCTGATGGTGATCGACTGCTTCTATCTGGAATATGAGATGAAGACCAGTATGAATTTCGCCCAGGTCCATCTGTCCTTTGACGCCTTCCCTTTGAGCCGGACTAAGATCAGGGCCGCCTTCGACCTGCTGGAGGATGATGCCTTCCATGAGTCCTGGACCCTGGATATGGCCCAGCGGACCCGGCTGAACCTGCTGTGGGACTTTGCGGTCTATCACGACCGGTGGGCGGACCTGACGGAGGACGACGTAGATCCGGCGGTGACGGTGGAAAAGGGCGCGGAGTCCAGGATCGCCATCAGCACGCCCAATGCGCCGGCCACGGTCCCTTACGGCAGCAAGCTGGAGGGAGAGACCGTGGGGGTGCGCTATCTGCGGCGGATGATCGAAGACTGCCAGGCAAGGGGGATCCATGTGCTGTTGACCTATCTGCCATTCCCCTCCACGGAGGTGGATCTTAAGAACGCCGCCCGGGTCCAGGACATCGCCAAGGAGTACGGAGTGGGGTACATCGACTTCCTCTCCCTGCCGCTTTTAGATGATGCCACGGACCATTATGACCCGGACTCCCACCTAAACCCCTCCGGGGCCAGGAAGGTGACCGACTATCTGGGGCAGTATATCAAGGCCCATTACGATATCCCGGACCGGCGGCAGGATGAGGCCTACAAAGCCTGGGAGGAGGACTACAGGGCCTACCGGGACTTTCAGGTCTCTGCCCTTAAGGAGCAGGAGACCTTGGAGCTGTATCTGATGCTGCTTAAAAGCGCACATTATGACGTGGAGATCCAGATAATGGATCCTCAGGTCTGGGAGCGGCCCTTATTTACGGAGCTTATGGAGAACCTTGGGGCAGAGCAGGAAGGCGGGCTTTATGTGGTCCGCGGCAAAGGTGCAGGGGAGACGGATACAGGAGAGACGGATACAGGGGAGGTTACGGCAGGCTCTGGCGGCCAAGGGACGGATGCGGACGCTCCGGCCACAGAGGGCGAAGGGACAGAAGACCGTACTCCGGACACAGAAGGCCAAGGGATGACAGCGGACACGCCATACGCAGAAGGCCAAGGGACGGTATCGGACATGCCAGACGCAGAAGGCCAAGGGTCGGGGAGTGCCGACGAGGGGGAGATCTGCATCACGGTATGGGACAGTGAGACCGGAGAACGGCTGGATGGAGCGGTGTTCTCCCCATCAGGACGGGTCGGACAGGAGGCGGAGGCCGGGTCATGAGCAGTGTTAAAGCGTTAAAGTTTAAAGTGGGATCAAAGAGTCAGAGCGAAGGCAAAAAGGCGCTCGATATCACAGGTGATAAGGTGATATCGGGCGTCTCTTTTTGTCAGATCTTAAAAACGGAGCTTTTACAGGCCCGGCCCCTATCGTTCCTCACATACCTGAAAGATGTAAAATTTCAGATAGTAGGAGGCCTCATCCCCGGACCACAAGATCGGATGGTCCGGGGCCTGGGTGCGGTATTCCACCTGGCGGAGCCGCTTATGCACGCCGGCGGCCGCCTCCCGGATCGTCTTGGCGAACAGGGCCGGATCCATGAAATGGGAGCAGGAGCAGGTGGCCAGATAGCCTCCGTCCTTTACCAGGCGCAGGCCCCGCAGGTTGATCTCCCGGTAGCCTCTGACCGCGTTCTTGATCGAGCTGCGGGACTTGGTGAAGGCCGGCGGGTCCAGGATGACCACATCGAACCGCTCACCAGCCCCTTCCAGCTGGGGCAGGAGCTCAAAGACATCGGCGCACTGGAAGGAAACGGTCCCGGAAAGACCGTTTAAGGCTGCGTTCTCCCGGGCCTGGTCGATGGCCAGCTGGGAGGCGTCCACGCCCAGGACCGAGGCTGCCCCGGCTGCGCCTGCGTTCAGCGCGAAGGAGCCGGTGTGGGTGAAGCAGTCCAGCACCCGTTTGCCCGGGCAGAGCCGCCGGATCGCCTGGCGGTTATACTTCTGGTCCAGGAAAAAGCCGGTCTTCTGGCCGTCCCGGACATCCACCAGGTAGCGGACCCCATTTTCCACGATCTCCACCTTCGTGTCGAAGGGAGCGCCGATAAAGCCTTTAAAGCGCTCCATCCCCTCCTGGAGACGGACCTTGGCGTCGCTGCGCTCATAGATGCCCCGGATCTGGATCTGGTCCTCTGCAAGGACCTTTACCAGCTTATCGACGATCATCGGCTTTAAGCGGTCGATCCCCAGGGCCAGGGACTCCACCACCAGCACATCGGCAAACTTATCGATCACGATGCCGGGCAGGAAGTCCGCTTCCCCGAAGATCAGGCGGCAGCTGGCCGTATCCACCACGGCCTTCCGGTAGTCCCAGGCATCCCGCACCCGCTTTTCGATCAGGACCTCGTCTACCGGTACATCCCTCCGTCTGGTCATCATGCGGACCGCGATGGTAGAGTTTAGATTGATGAAGCCCTGGCCGAGAGGATACCCGTCAAAGTCTGCGACCTGGACCATATCGCCATTCTCATAAGCCCCTTCGATCCGGTCGATCTCATTATCATAGATCCAGGAGCCGCCGGCCTTTAGCGAGCGGCCGGACCCTTTCTTTATCGTTACAGTTGCTTGCGGCATGATCATCTTTCCTTTCTGTCCGTTCGGATGGCGGGGTGAGCTGTGGCTATTTTATCACATCGGGTGGGTTTATGCTACTGTTTTCGCGCGCTCCTTTTTACACCTGCCCCAGAAAACCATTGTGTCCGTCCCCCATATACGGTATCATATAGAATTAAGAGGGCCGCCGCGGGTCCTGGCGGTAGATCCGCTATCCTGCGTCTGCCCACAGGCATGAGACAAAAAGGAGAAGAGACCATGACCATCAATGAGATCGCCAAGCTGGCGGGGGTATCCCGGGCGACGGTATCCCGGTATCTGAACCAGGGCTATGTGAGTGAGGAGAAGCGCGAACGGATCCGGCAGGTGATCCACCGGACGGGCTACCAGCCCTCCACTCAGGCCCAGACCCTGCGGACCAGGAAGACGAAGCTGATCGGGGTGATCATCCCCAAGATTGATTCCTACACGGTCAGCCGCATGGTCCAGGGGATCAGCCCGGTGCTGGCCAGGAGCGGCTATCAGCTCCTTTTGGCGAACACGGAGGAGGATGAGCAGGAGGAATTAAAGTATCTGACCCTTTTTCGGGAGAACCATGTGGACGGCGTGGTCCTGACCGGGACGATCTTCACGAAAAAGCATCTCCAGGTCTTAAAGGATTACCAGGTGCCGGTGGTCATCCTGGGGCAGCGTCTGTCCGGCTGCTCCTGCGTCTACCAGGATGACCGGGAGGCGGCAAAGGAGCTGGCCGCCCGGCTCCTTGCGGGCAGCCGGTGCCTCTGCTATGCGGGTGTGACCGTGAAGGATGAGGCCGTGGGAAAGGAGCGCCGGGAGGGCTTCCTGGCGGCCTGCCGGGAGGCAGGGAGGCCGGTGGGAGAGGGACAGACCGTGGAGGCCTCCTTTCATGTGGATTCCGGGCGGGAGGCCGCGGCAGAGCTCCTTTCCCGCTATCCCGAGATGGACGGCCTGCTGTGCGCTGCCGATGAGATCGCGGTGGGCGCGATCTTGTACTTAAAGCAGCAGGGGAAACGGGTCCCGGAGGATATCCAGGTGGCCGGTTTCGGCGATACCCTCATGGCCCAGATCGTGGAGCCGAACCTGACTACGGTCCATTACCATTACAGGACCAGCGGGGAGGAAGCGGCGCGGCTGCTGGTAGGCCTTTTGGAGGAGGAGACCAAGGTCCGCCGGGAATTAAAGATGGGCTATGAGATCATGGAGCGGGGCTCCACGCGGTAGCCTTTGGCGGTCTTATGGGAGCACCTGCGGCTTTTGTCAGATATGCATAAAAAGGGGGCATTTTAATTGGTGATCCTGCCGATTTACAAATCTAGCAGGACCGCTTATCATGATTGTATGAGAACGATACCACAAACAGACGGGATATACATAGATCAGATAAGAGCGTTTGTTTGCGAAAATATTGGGATCGTTGGTCGTTTTGGATCTGACATTTAGGTGAGAACGATATCATTTAACAGGAGGTAGGACAAGATGGGTAAGGAGATCGGCAAAGAGCAGAAAAAGGGAACGACAGCAGCGAAGACGACAGCGGCGAAGACAGTAGCAGCAAAGACGGCTGCAGCTAAGCCGGTAAAGGCAGAAGAGGCGGTCAAGGAGACGAAGGCGGCCGCCGTCATGGATACGGCCTCCGCAGCCTTGGAGCAGGAGGAGGCTCTGTACCAGGAGCGTTTCCAGCGCCACTTAGACGAGCTGAAGTGGCTCTACATGGAGATGTATGATAATGGCTCCATGTTCGCGGAGCTGTGCGATAACCTCCACCGCTTCTATACCGAGCGGAACGAGACATTAAAGACGCTGGACAGGAGCCGAGAGCTGGAGCCGGGCTGGTATAAGAAGAATGACATGCTGGGCATGATGTTCTACATCGATAATTTCGCCGGGAACATGCGGGGCGTGGAGTCTAAGCTGGACTATCTGGAGAAGAGCAATGTGAACTACATCCACCTGATGCCGTTCTTGGATACTACGGAGGGCCGCTCCGACGGCGGCTATGCGGTGTCGGATTTTCGGAAGGTCCAGGAGAAGCTGGGCACCATGGAGGACTTAGAGAGCCTTACGGCCGCCTGCCATGAGCGGAAGATGAACGTCTGCATGGATTTTGTGATGAACCACACCTCCGAGGACCACGAGTGGGCCAGGCGGGCCCGTCAGGGAGAGGGCGAATATATGAGCCGCTACTTCTTCTTCGACAGCTACGATATCCCGGCCCAGTATGAGCGGACGGTCCCCCAGGTGTTCCCCACCACGGCTCCCGGGAATTTTACCTGGCTGGAGGACGCGGGCCATTATGTCATGACCACCTTTTATCCCTACCAGTGGGACCTGGACTACCGGAACCCCAGGGTGTTCAACGAGATGATGTACAATTTCCTTTTCCTGGCCAATAAAGGCATCGATATCGTCCGCATCGACGCGGTGCCCTACATCTGGAAGGAGCTGGGCACCCAGTGCCGCAACCTGCCCAGGGTCCACACGATCGTGCGGATGATGCGGATGATCGGCGAGATCGTCTGCCCGGGGATCCTCCTGTTGGGCGAGGTGGTGATGGAGCCGGAGAAGGTGGTCCCCTATTTCGGTACCGTGGAAAAGCCGGAATGCCATATGCTCTATAATGTGACCACCATGGCCACCACCTGGCATACCGTGGCCACAAAGGACGTGCGCCTGCTAAAGCAGCAGCTGGATACGGTAAACCGCCTGCCCAAGGAATATCTGTTCCTCAATTACCTGCGGTGCCATGACGACATCGGCTGGGGGCTGGATTATGAGACCTTGAAACGTGACGGGATGGAGGAGCGTCCCCACAAGAAATATCTGAATGATTTCTTCCAGGGCTTAACACCTGGCAGCTGCAGCCGGGGCGAGCTCTACAATGCGGATCCGGTCACCGGGGACGCCCGGTTCTGCGGGACCACCGCCTCCATGTGCGGGATCGAGAAGGCGGGCTTTGAGCAGGATCCGGCGGCCATGGAAAAGGCGATCCGTCAGGATGTGATGCTCCACGCCTACATGTTCATGCAGTCCGGGATCCCGGTGCTCTACAGCGGCGACGAGATCGGACAGGTGAACGACTATACCTATAAGGACGACCCCAATAAAGCTGCCGATTCCCGCTATATCCATCGGGGGAAGATGGACTGGGGTCTGGCAGGCGATGTGGACGATCCGTCCACTGTGCAGGGGAAGGTGTTCCAGGCCTTAGACCAGCTGGAGCACATCCGGAAGAGAGAGAAGGTCTTTATGTCCACGGCGGCAGCCTGGACCGTGGAGACCTGGGCCCATGGCGTGCTGTGCATCTGCAGGGCCTTTGAGGAGGATAAGCTGGTGGGGCTGTTCAACTTCAGTGAGGAAGACCGGACCGCCCGCATCCATGAGACCGGCGAGTATGTGGACCTGATCTCCGGTCAGGAGATGGGAGCCCTGGAGGTGGATATCCCGGGATATGGGTTCTATTATCTGAAGAAAAAAGGCTGAAAGGCCGTGGACAGGAGCGTACGGGTCCTGTAGCCTAAAAAAGGAAAAGCCGGTCGTGGCGGGAGACATACCAGAGATGTCTCCCAGCCATGACCGGTTTATGTTTTGGATCGTTGATCATGGAAATGCGGCTGCACAAAGGATCCGTCTTATGTGATGGTCTGGACAGAGCCACAGGAAGCATCAGGATCCCCATGAAAAATGTCGGGGGTCTAGATCAAGGACAGCGCCGCCTCATCGGCCACCAGGGTCACATCTCTATGGAGCTGCAGGATAGAAGCCGGCACCTGAGGGGTGATCGGACCGAAGAAGGCCTCCTTTATGGCCTTCGCCTTATCCTCACCGCTGACCACCAGAAGGACCTTCCTGGCCTGCATGATGGCCCGGATCCCCATGGTGTAGGCCTGACGGGGCACTTCGTCGGCGGAAGCGAAGAAGCGGCGGTTCGCCTGGATCGTGGACTCGGCTAAGTCTACGCAATGGGTCTCTGCGGTGAAGGTATCGGCGGGTTCGTTAAAACCGATATGTCCGTTATGGCCGATCCCTAAAAGCTGCAGGTCGATCCCGCCTACATCGGCGATCGTCTGCTCGTGAGCGCCGCAGGCTTTTGCGCTGTCGAGTTCCAGCCCGTTGGGGACGAAGGTGCGTTTTGGATCGATGTTCACCTTGCTGAACAGGTGCTGATCCATAAAATAGCGGTAGCTCTGGTCATTGTCCCCGGACAGGCCCTTATACTCGTCCAGGTTCACGCTGGTCACCTTGGAAAAGTCCAGACAGCCCGCCTCATACCAGGACACCAGGTTGGCGTAGGTCCCGATCGGGGAGGAGCCAGTGGCGAGGCCCAGGACGCAGTCCGGTTTCATGATGATCTGGGCGGCCAGCACGGCGGCGGCCTTTTTGCTCATATCGTCGTAGTCGTTTGCTCGGATGATGTTCATGTTCTTACTCCTTTTTGCTGCTTTTTTTGTTGGATCATAGAGGACGATGCGGATACGCATCAGTCAGGTTGGACTCTGGGAAAAAGAGGCTGTCTTACGGACAGCCTCTGCCAGGATCTCCCATGCTGTCTGGACCAGACAGCGCTTACTATAGTATACAACGATCTTGCTGTCTTTACAGCATCTTTTTCATCTCATCTGCTACAAATTGGACCTTTGTCCCGATGATGACCTGGACAGATGTCTTGCTGGGCCGCATGATGCCGGCCACGCCCGCAGACTTGATCATCTTCTCATCGACCTGGGTATAGTCCTTGATCTCCAGACGGAGACGGGTGATGCAGTTATCCAGCGAGGTCACATTGCCTTTTCCGCCGAGACCCTGGAGGATGACCGATGCCACCTGGGTAAAGTCATCATTAGCCAGGACGGCTTTCATCTCTGCATCCAGATCCTCATCTTCCCTTCCGGGAGTCTTCAGATCCAGCTTCACGATCACGGCCCGGAATATGACAAAATAGATCGCAGCCACCACCAGGCCGATGGGGATGAGCATCCAGGTGTTCAGCGCCGCGGGCAGTTTGGCACAGAGCACCCAATCGATGAAGCCGCCGCTGAAGGTAAAGCCTGCCCGGACCGGGAGCATGGCGCAGATCGCGCAGATAACGCCGGTCAGGAGGGCGTGGATCACATAAAGGACGGGGGAGAGGAACATAAAAGCAAACTCGAAGGGCTCGGTCACGCCGGTCAGGAAGGAGCAGAGGGCTGCAGCGCCCAGAAGGCCTGCCGCTTCCTTTTTCTTTTCCGTCTTAGCGGTAACGTACATAGCTAACGCGCCGGCCGGGACACCGAACATCATGACCGGGAAGAAGCCGGTCATGTACTGGCCAGTCTGCCCCAGGATGGCTTCGGAGACATCGTAGCCGCCCATCCCCCAGAATTTATATAGGTCGGCGATGCCCACCGCGTCAAACCAGAACACGGAGTTCAATGCGTGGTGGAGGCCAAAGGGGATCAGCAGACGGTTAAAGAAGCCGTAGATCCCGACGCCGATCGCGCCTGTGGCAGCGATGGCTGTGCCGAATGCCACCAGTCCGCCGTAAAGGATCGGCCATGCAAAGAACAGGACGATGCTCAGCAGGATGGTGACGCTGGCTGTCACGATAGCCACGCTCCGCTTGCCGCTGAAGAAAGAGAGGGCGTCCGGCAGCTTGGTGCTCTTGAACTTGTTATAACAGGCCGCGCCCACCAGACCGGTCAGGATACCGATGAACTGGTTCCCCGCGATCTTGGTAAAAGCCACGTTAGCCTCAGACCCGGTGAACATCTCTACGGCGCCGGGTGAGAGCAGTGTGGTCACCATCAGATAGGAGACCATGCCGGCCAATGCGGAAGTGCCGTCATGATCGTCGGCCATGCCCACGGATACACCGAGCACGAATAAGATCGCCATATTGTCGATCAGGGCAGAGCCTGCCTTGCACAAGAATGCGGCGATCACGTTCCCGCTGCCCCATCCAGCCGGATCGATCCAGTAACCGAGCCCCAGCATGATGCCGGCTACCGGCAGACATGCTACGGGGAGCATCAAGGACTTCCCTAGTTTTTGCAGATACTTCATCATAAAACAAACCCCCTTGTCTACTGTGAGCGCCTCGAAAGCATCCCCTGCCTGCGTCCTTCTGTGTGGCGATGGCTGCAGATCGGGAAAATGTCCGGGGCGCCATACCTTATGGATCTGCCCTGGCAGCAGATCCAACACCCATCCTTGGCATCGGCCGGGATAGCCGGCTGTGCCTTTGTGTTCTCTGATTATAGCAAAACGCACGGATAAAGTCAAGCGGATCGCGCTTTTTGTGGGCGATCTGTTGATCATCTATGAGTTTTTAGCGTCATGTTAGTGCGTTCTGCACAACATATCGAAAAGGGCTGATCGTTCGTTTTGGAAAGGGCTGCAAACATATTCTCAGGCCGATCCGAATAAGATGTAAAAAACATTTTCAGGGGGCTAACCTTGAAGGAGTATATCGAAGAGCGGGCGGTGGCCATAGCCAATTACATCATAGACCACAATGCGACGGTGCGGCAGACGGCAAGAAAATTTGGGATCAGCAAGTCCACTGTCCACAAGGATGTGACCGATCGTCTGGAGGATATCGATCCCTCGCTGGCAGCCAAGGCGCGTATCGTGCTGAACGTGAACAAATCCGAGCGCCATATCCGGGGAGGCCTGGCCACAAAGGAGAAATATCAGCACAGACTCCAGATCTGCAGCAGGGAGGAGGAATAAGTTTTGGAGAGCCATTCCAGGGAGTGGCTCTTTTTTATGGCCTTTTCCTGGCCTGTATAGTATACTATGGGGAAAAGATGCTCTATGGAGCATGGAGGAGGCATTGATGGAAAAGCACAACTACAAGCTGTTGACCGCCTACGACGGCACCCGCTACTACGGCTGGGAGCGGCAGCCGGGCAAGCCGATGACGATCCAGGGCAAGCTGGAGGATGTCCTGTCCAAGATGACAGGGGAAGAGGTGGAGGTGATCGGAGCCGGGCGGACCGACGCAGGGGTCCATGCCCGGGGGATGGTGGCCAATGCCCGCCTCATGACCGACCGGTCCCCGGAAGAGATCCGGGACTATATGAACCGGTACCTCCCGGAGGATATCTGCGTCCAGGAGGTAAAAAAGGCCTCCGACCGGTTCCACAGCCGATATAATGCCATAGGAAAGACCTATCGTTACACCTGCTATGTAGGCGGCGGGAAGCCTGTATTTGACCGGAGGTATGTGTATGCCCTGGATGGGCTGCCAGATATCGAAAAGATGCGCACAGCGGCGGGCTACCTGATGGGGACGCACGATTTTAAGAGCTTCTGCCACAACCCCAGGATGAAAAAGTCCACCATCCGCAAGGTGGACCAGATCCAGATCCAAAGGGACCAGGACTATCTGACCCTCACTTACCATGGGACAGGCTTCCTGCAGTACATGGTGCGGATCATGACCGGCACCTTGTTGGAGGTGGGCTTTGGGGAACGCGCGCCGGAGAGCATGGAAGAGCTGCTGGCTGCCAAGGACAGATCTCTGGCAGGCGCCACCGCCCCGCCTCAGGGCTTGTGTCTCATGCAGGTAGATTACGGCGGCTGAGGCGAGACGGCCGGTCGGATCCGTTGGATCGGTCCGCAAAGCCGGTCATTTCAACGAATCGAACTCCTCGCAGATCTCCTGCGCAGGAGGCGCGGTCAGCAGGGAGACCACTACGATCGCCGCAGAGGCCACGATAAAGGCCGGCAGCAGCTCATAGATGTTCCACACACCGCCAAGGGGCTTTACTCCGTATTTCCACACGAATACCATCACACCGCCGGCCACCATGCCGGCCAGGGCGCCGGCCAGGTTGGTGCGCTTCCAGAACAGCGAGAACAGCATGATCGGCCCAAAGGAGGCGCCGAAGCCGGCCCATGCAAAGGAGACGATGGTAAAGACGGAGCTGTCCGGGTCCCATGCCAGGAAGATGCCGACCAAGGCGATCCCTGCCACGGTCAAGCGGGCGGCAGCCATGGAGGTCCTGGTATCCATCTTGATCTTCAGGAAATCCTGGAGCAGGTTCTGGGATACGCCGGAGGCCGCCGTTAAGAGCTGGGAATCGGCTGTGGACATGGTGCAGGCTAAGATCCCGGCCAGGACCACACCGGCGACGATGGCCAGGAAGAGGCCATTGCGCCCCAGAAGGTCGGCCAGACGGATCACAACGGTCTCGGACTCGGCACTGCTGGCGAACCGGTCGATCTTGCCGGCCACGGATACGCTGTAACCGATGATCCCGATCAAGATCGCCACGAACATGGAGATCACCACCCAGACCGATGCGATCCGGCGGGAAAGGGGCAGCTTCTTTTCATCTTCGATCGCCATAAAGCGGAGCAGGATGTGGGGCATCCCAAAATATCCCAGTCCCCAGGCAAAGGTGGAGCAGATCGAGATCAAGCTGTAAGGTGTGGCTGTGCCGGAAGCCATATCGTGGAGCTGGGTCATGGACAGATAGCCGGAGAGGGCCTGGGCGTTCTGGGTCACGGCGCCCCAGCCGCCGGCGATGTGGATCCCATAGAACACGATCACCACCAGCGCGATGCTCATGACGATGCTCTGGATCAGGTCTGTGGTGGACACGGCCATGAAACCGCCCATCACGGTATAGCCCACGATGATCACAGCCCCGATCAGCATGGACACATGATAATCCATATGAAAAAGGCTGTTGAAGAGAGTCCCGACTGCTTTAAAGCCTGAGGCTGTGTAGGGGATGAAGAAGATCAGGATGATGATCGCGGCGATACAGGACAGGATGTTCTTCTCGTCCCGATAGCGCTTGGAAAAAAAGTCCGGGATCGTGATCGCGTTGCAGGCGATCGAGTAGCGGCGCAGCCTCTTGGCCACGATCAGCCAGTTCAGATACGTACCCACGGCAAGGCCGATGGCGGTCCAGCCCGCGTCCGCGATACCGGTCAGGTACGCCACGCCGGGAAGGCCCATGAGGAGCCAGCTGCTCATATCCGACGCCTCGGCGCTCATGGCCGTTACCAGGGGGCCCAGCTTCCGCCCGCCAAGATAGAAATCATCGGTGGAAGCTCCGCTCCCTTTTTTGCTGAAATAAAAGCCTACATAGAGCATCCCGGCCAGATAGATGATGATCGAGGCCAGGATGCCGATCTGTGCGCTAGTCATGATAAGTCCTCCTAAAAGTTGAGATCCTGCCCAGGCTGGGCAGGGATGGAAAATGGCTACGGAGGGCATTATAGCACAAGCAGATATAGACTGCAATGCAGAACAAAGTATAGACTGTATGCTGTACGATGATAAAGGATATGAAGGATATATCCTTGAAAGATAAAGAAAAAAGCACTAGACGGAATATAAGATAAAACCCGTACAGAAATTGTTCGGTAAAAAAACATGGGAAAGGTGTCGGCCTTTACGCGACCGACAACAGGCGCACATCACACATGAAGGGCGCGGTGAGACGGATCATGAAGTGAACGGCCCCGGAGCAGACCGGACCGTTAGGGGAGCAGACTGCTCAAAAAGCCCGGCAGGACCCGCTCGCTGTACTGGCGGAGGGAGTATTCGCCGCCGCAGAGGCACCAGTCGTAGAGCAGGGCCCGCTCGCACAGCGCGTAGAGCTTGACCATCTCGCTGACGCTGGAGGCGGTGCTCAATTGTCCGGCGGCCTGGCCCTGAGCGATGATCTTCCGCAAAAGCTTATAGTAGATCCGGTTGTGGTCCAAAAGATGCTTTTCCCCATTGGTGATCAGCTGGGTGGAGAGGAGGCGTGTGAGCAGATCGATCGAGATGCTGTTCTCGATCATCCCGAAAAGCTCACTGTTCAGGAACAAGAGGGCCTCCATAGCTGAGAGCTTAGGATCCAGCTCCTCCAGCAAGGCTTCGTACTTTTCATCAAAAAGAGTGCTCAAGGTGCTGAGCAGCGCGTCCTTCCCGTCAAAATAGTGGTAAAAGGACCCCTTGGAGGTCTTAGAAAGCTCGATGATCTCCTCCACCGTCGTATCCTCGTACCCTTGCTCATAAAATAAACGCCAGGCCGCACTGACGATCTTTCCCCGGGTGTTCCGCGCATTTTTCTTAGCCATCCTGGTATCCTCCTCTGCTGATATCCCAAAACCTGCTGCTCTCCAATATGTCACTTTTCACATCCACACCAGTTTTGCAGCGGAGGGAGCGGACCCTTGGCCAACCTGTGAAAAGTAATTCCAGTATGTAACAGTTCAGATACCCTGAACTGTTACTCCAGTATACCATGCCCGCCCGCATTTTGCACATACGTATTGCGCCCGACCGCAAAATATGTTATGGTTAGGTTGTTTTTTGTGAAAGAAGATGCCCGGGAAAGTACCGGTACCGGGGCATATTTTCGCCCTTTCCTGAATATCCTGATATAAACCGGCCTGCCTTTTGCCTGGGGATATCCGCGGCACAGCCAGCTTACCTTGATCTGACCGGATATCCGGCAGTGCTTGCCGCGGCATGTGGTGGATCTCGCAGAGGCAGGCCCGGAAAAGATGAGGAGGATAGCAGGATGAGGAGAGTGATGGATCGAAAGCTGCTTGTATGGCTGATGCTGCTGGCGGCCTGGGTTTTCATCGTGCGGTGCTTAAGTGGCTGCAGTGTGGGGAAGGATGACGGAGGGAAGCTGCAAGATCTGGAGTTTACCGTGGTGGGGGACAGCGAGGTGCCTGCGGAGCTTATGGCCACCATCGAGGAGAAGAAGACCAGCGACTTTAAGCTGACCTATACCGACGGGCAGGGACTCTACATAGTGGCCGGGTACGGCGAACAGCCCAGCGGAGGCTACAGCATCAGCGTCAACGCCCTTTACCTGACGGAAAATTCCATCGTGATCGATACAGAGCTGAAGGGACCGGAAAGTAAGGAGAAGGGCGGTACAGAAAAGTCCTACCCCTATATCGTGGTCAAGACCGGATATCTGGAGGAGCCAGTGGTGTTCCAGTAGGATCTGGCGGACCATTTTGGACGATCGGCATAAGCTATAGATAAGAGCGATGATGGAGATACAAAAGGAGGATGAGCATGATCTTAAAAGATATATGGTTGGATGTAAAAGCCGTGCAGGCCCGGGATCCCGCGGCAAGGAGCGCGCTGGAGGTCCTGCTCTTGTACCAGGGCGTCCACGCGCTGATCTGGCATCGGTTCGCCCATTGGTTTTATACCCATAAGCTGTTTTTTATCGCCAGGCTCCTCTCCCAGATCAGCCGTTTCCTGACATTGATCGAGATCCATCCCGGCGCACAGCTGGGGCACGGCATCCTGATCGACCATGGCTGCGGCGTGGTGATCGGGGAGACCACGGTGGTGGGCGATAACTGTACGATCTACCAGGGCGTGACCCTGGGCGGCGTGGGACTAAATAAAGGCAAGCGCCATCCCACCCTGGGCAATAACGTGACCGTAGGCTGCGGCGCGAAGATCCTGGGCGCTTTTGAGGTGGGGGATAATTGCGCGATCGCCGCGAACGCGGTGCTCCTAAAGCCGCTGGAGGATAATGTGACGGCAGCGGGGATCCCGGCCCAGCCGGTGAAAAAGGACGGGAAGCGGATCGTCTCGAACCGGCTGGTCCAGTCCGAGGCGATCGAGCAGATGCAGGAGCGGATCGTCAGCCTGGAGAAGGAGGTGTATGAGCTGCGAAAAAAGCTGGAGCAGCAACAGCGGGAGCCAGAGCAGCAGGAAGAACAGGAACAGGCAGCAGATGGACCGGCAGCGACAGGTCCGGGCAGTGAGAGCGGGGATCTGCTGTAAACGCTCCGACGTTTTCGTATAAGAGATCCGGCAGAACGTGCCCGCGCAGGTTTTGTCGGATCTTTTCCGCATGATGCCCGCCTTTTTTGCATACACTTTCCTATAGAAAAGAGGAAGGCGGGCAGTGAGAGCATGGAATTAGTGAAGAGACAGATACATATGAACCGTATGAAAGGAAGGGCTTCTACCCAGATCACCATGGATGACGATCTGATCGTCCCGGATACCATGGAGGATATGGCGCAGGTCCTTTTAGCCACAGGGGATATCCTGGTGGAAGCCGTAAGGCCCATGGAGGAAAAGGTGCAGATCAAAGGCAAGCTGGATTTCCAGGTGCTGTACCGAAAGGAAGGCGGCGGTCTCCAGACCATGGCCGGGCAGATTCCCTTTGAGGAGACGGTCAATGTATCCGGCCTGGAGGAGAAAGATGATGTGAGCGTCAGCTGGAGCTTAGAGGACTTAAAAGCCGATATGATCCATTCCAGGAAGCTGGGCATGATGGCGCTGGTCAGCCTGCAGGTCCAGGCAGAGACCCTGGCCCAGGAGACGGCTGCCTCGGATGTGGACATGGAGCCGGGGGAGGAGACCCAGGTGCGGATCGAGGAGCTGGAGATCGCTTCGATCGCCCTTAAGCGGCGGGATACCTTCCGGATCCAGGAGGAGATCGCCCTCCCGGCTAACAAGCCCAATGTGGATCGTCTGCTGTGGCGGGAGATGAGCTTAAGGGGGGTGAACACCCGGCCCATGGATGGGGCCCTTTACATCAGCGGCGACCTGATGCTCTTTCTGCTGTACGCGGGGGAGGGAGAGGACACGCCTGTCCAATGGCTGGAGGAGAGCATCCCCTTCTCTGGTGAGCTGGAGCTGCCGGAGAGCAAGGAGGAGATGGTCTCCATGGTCAATGTGCGCATCGCCCACAAGGAGCTGGAGGCAAAGCCGGACTATGACGGTGAGATGCGGGAATTTAACGGGGATGTGGTGCTGGATCTGGACATCCGTCTGTACCAGGAAGAGAAGGCCAGCCTTCTGGGGGATATCTATTCCACCCGGGAGGAGCTGCTGCCCATCACCCAGTCCGCCCGGTTCCAGCAGATCCTGGCGAAGAATGCCTGTAAATGCAAGGTGGCGGAGAAGATCACCTTAAATGAGGATCGGTCCGTGCTCCAGATCTGCCGGAGCGACGGGGCCGTGAAGCTGGATGAGGTCTCCGTCCAGGAGGACGGCCTCCTTTTAGAGGGGGTCCTGGAGGTCTCTCTCCTTTACCTGACCAGCGATGACAGCGCGTCGATCCAGGCGGAGAGCTTCACCCTGCCCTTCCAGTGCAGCGCGGCCGTGGCGGGCGTGACCCAGGAGAGCATCTATCAGGTGATCCCGGGGCTGGAGCAGATGACCGCTGTGATGATGGGGGGCAATGGGGTAGAGATCAAGGCATCGATCGATCTGGAGATCCTGGTGCAGGAGCCCCTGGAGCAGCCGGTGATCACAGGCGTGGAGCGGCATCCTCTGGATATGGAGAAGCTCCAGGCGCTGCCCGGGATCGTGGGCTATATCGTGCAGCCCGAGGACGACCTGTGGAAGATCGCGAAAAAATTCCACACCACCATGGACACGGTGATGCGGGCCAATGAGCTGGCAGAGGAGACCGTAAAGCCGGGACAGAAGCTGATCTTGGTAAAAGAGATCGGAAACATGCACGGATCGCTCCGATCATGATATACTGATAGTATCCCCGGCCGTGATCCGGGAGAGCGGATGGCCGGGTCCCCGGCCATCTATCCTGCGCGCATCCAGCTGGTGCTTTTCATAGATCACAGATCGCAGATCTGGGCGGCGCGGCGTATCATCATGCGTCGATGCCGTTTACATAGCAGACGAAAGAGGTGGTCCTTCATGGAAAAAGGAGAGCAGGCTGAGAAAAAGGAAAATGTGACCTACCTCCTCCGCTGTTCGGATGGGACCCTTTACTGTGGTTGGACAAACCATCTGGCCAGACGGTTAGAGGCCCATAACGCGGGGAAGGGAGCCAAATACACCAGGAGCCGCAGGCCGGTCCAGCTGGTGTACCAGGAGGCCTTTGCCACCAGGAGAGAAGCCATGGTCCGGGAGGCGGCGATCAAAAAGCTGAGCCGAAAAGAAAAGGAGCAGCTGATCAAAGGATGACAGCGGCTCCTTTTCTTTTCGGCGGCCCCGGATACATCATGGCCGGTCTATGCGACAAATCGGTACATCATGATATAGTGGCAGAGGCTCCCGCCCATGACGAACAGGTGGAAGATCTCGTGGGAACCAAAATGTTTATGCCGGGAGTTGAACAGCGGCAGCTTCAGGGCGTAGATCACACCGCCCAGGGTGTAGATGATCCCGCCGGCTAAGAGCCAGCCGAAGCCTGCCCGGGGGAGCGCATGGATGATGCGGGTAAATGCCAGCACGCACACCCAGCCCATGGCGATGTAGAGCAGGGAGGAGAACCACTTGGGACAGGTGATCCAGAAAGCCTTGATCAGGATGCCCGCGATGGCGATCCCCCAGACCAGCGCCAGTAAGTCCCAGCCGGTCTTATCGCCCAGCACCACCATGCACACCGGCGTGTAGGTCCCTGCGATCAGGATGAAGATCATCATATGGTCTAATTTGCGCAGCAGCTTGTTCACCTTCGGTGAGATGTCCAGCGTATGGTAGATCGTGCTGGCGGCGTATAGTAAGATCATGCTGCACATAAAGACGGAAAGAGCTGCGATGTGGAGCGGTCCTGGCTCCCGGGATGCTTTCAGCAGGAGCGGGGTCGCGGCTGCGACGGCGCCTACCATAGCTACAAAATGGGTGATGGCGCTGCCTGGGTCTTTGATCGAAAAAACAGAGCGGTCTTTCATGAACGGAACCTCCTTTATCAGATCGCACATCGGCCATCTGGCGGGGATCGCTGGATGATCGGATGGTGATCTGTGATAACGATGATACGTAGTATTAAAAACTATGTTCTGGTGTTTATGATACTATACCACTGATCGGGCCGATATGCAACTACTTTTTTATCGCTCTTAGAAAAAACAGCATTTTCACAAGGGTCATACGACAAGGAGGATCGATGTTGAACATACTTTACGAGGACCGGGAGATCATCGTGGTGGAAAAGCCTTCCGGAGTGGCGTCCCAGTCTTCCGGCAGCTTTGTGCCGGATATGGTGAGCATGCTCCAGAACCACATCATGGCTGGTCAAAAGGAGAAAAAAGGAAGGCTATGCACCGAGTTATCCACAGATCGGGGAAAACTATCCCCAAGATCGGTGGATAAACCTGTGCAAAGGCTGCCCAGGACCCAGCCGCCCTATATCGGGGTTATCCACAGACTAGATACGCCGGTATCCGGGGTCATGGTCTACGCAAAAACGAAAAAAGCGGCCTCCAGCCTCAGCCGCCAGCTGGAACAGGGAAAGATCGGCAAGGTCTACCTGGCCGTGATCTGTGGAAAACCTGTGGATGATGTGGGTAACTTTGTGGACTATCTGCAAAAAGAGGGAAAGACGAACCGCTCCGTGATCGTGGATAAAGGTGATAAGGAGGGAAAGCGGGCGGCATTGACCTATCAGGTGGTCCAGACGGTGCTAAGAGAGCAGGAGCTGACCCTTGTGCGCATCCGCTTAGAGACGGGCCGCCATCACCAGATCCGGGTCCAGTTCGCCGGACATGGGCTGCCGCTGTGGGGGGACAACCGGTATAACCCGGACTTTGTATCCGGGAAGGAAAGAGGGACGATCGCTCTGTGTGCCGCCGAGCTTTCCTTTAGCCATCCCGCCACCGAACAGAGGATGGACTTCCAGGTGGAGCCAAAGACAGGGGCCTTTGCCTGGTTCGACCGGAAAAGATAGGAAGAGGATGGATGCATAGATCTGGCTTGCGGGTGCATAATAGGAGGGTACAAAAGAAGTACAGATCAGGAAACAGGTGAGACCATGGGAGTGCCGAATAAGAGACTGAAGAAATTGCTCATGACAACAGGGATCGCGCTGGGTGTGACAGCAGTGTTTAAATACCTGCTCCCCCTCGTGCTCCCTTTTTTCATTGCCTTAGGGATGGCGGCGGCTCTGCGGCCCTGGGCGCTGTGGCTCCAGGAGAAGCTGTCCATAACCGTTAAGGGGCGCTGCTTCTGCCTGCCTTTAGGGCTGCTGGGCGGTATCCTTCTCTTGGGTGGGACCCTCTCTCTGGTCCTTTTAGGGTATATAGGAGGGGGAAAGCTTTTGCGGGAAGGGAAGCAGCTGGTAAAAGAGCTGCCCGGGCTGGCCCAGGAGGCAGAGATCCTCCTGACCCACTGGTGCGGGAGGCTGGAGGCGGCCTTTCATCTGGAGGGCGGCCATGGTGCCCGTTTTGTCCGCCAGCTCTTAAAGGACGTGGCCAGTCAGGCGGCCTCCGCCATGATGCCCTATGTGATGGGCAATTCTATGGTGTGGGTGAAGGCGACCTTGAAGGTGCTGGTGTTTTTGGTGGTCCTCTTTTTCGGCACCGTGCTGGCCCTCCAGGAGGAAAAAGAGATCCGGGATTATTTCAGACGGTCTGTCTTCCACCAGGAATACGTCCAGATGGGGAGGATCTTAAAGGTGGTGGGAGCCGCCTACGGCAAGACCCAGCTCCTGATCCTGGCCGGTACGATCGCCATCTGCATGACCGGTCTGTTTTTACTGGGAAATCCCTACTACGGCCTTTTGGGCGTGACGATCGGCCTTCTGGATGCACTGCCCTTCATCGGCACCGGCACGGTCTTTTTCCCCTGGGCGTTCGTCTGCTTCCTCCAGGGCAGCGCCGGTAAGGGCTTTGCCCTCCTGCTCATCTACCTCCTGGCCTATCTGCTGCGCCAGCTGATGGAATCCCGGGTCATGGGGAAAAAGGCGGGGCTGTCCCCGTTCCTGACCTTGGCGGCGGTCTATGTGGGGATCCAGCTTTTTGGGATCTTAGGGGTGGCGCTGGGGCCGTTGGGGTTTTTGATCGTGCGGGAGTCGGTGGAGGTGTAGTTGGGTTTTTAAAAGTTGGATAAGGGTCCGCTCCTTGCCCAACAGGAACCAGTTGACGCAGGAAAGAAGAAAAGCTATACTTTAGACGTAGTCCCATACACCGTTTGGACGGCAAGAGAGCGGTGTTGCAAAAGAGGTGCAGGGAGGGGCTGCAGAAAGGCAAAGGAGTAAGATGGACCTGTTCGATCATATGAGGGAGATGGCCAAGGAGACGGAAGCGCCCCTGGCCTCCAGGCTGCGCCCGCGGACCTTGGACGAGGTGGTGGGACAGCAGCATATCGTTGGGAAGGATAAGCTATTGTATCGGGCGATCAAGGCGGATAAGCTGGGCTCGATCATTTTTTATGGCCCGCCGGGGACGGGGAAGACCACCCTGGCGAAGGTGATCGCCAATACCACCAGCGCGGAGTTTAAGCAGCTCAATGCTACCGTGGCGGGGAAAAAGGATATGGAAGCGGTGGTGAAGGAGGCCCAGGATGCTCTGGGGATGTATGGGAGGAAGACGATCCTCTTTGTAGATGAGATCCACCGTTTTAATAAGAGCCAGCAGGATTATCTCCTGCCCTTTGTGGAGGACGGCACATTGATCTTGATCGGGGCCACCACGGAGAACCCCTATTTTGAAGTGAACGGGGCCCTCCTGTCCCGCTCCCGGATCTTTGAGCTGAAGCCTCTGGACAAGGAGGACATCAAGACCTTGATCGGTCGGGCGGTCTATGATAAGGAGCGGGGGATGGGGGCCTATGAGGGCCTGATCAGCGAGGACGCGGCAGAGTTTTTGGCGGATGTGGCTAACGGGGATGCCCGGGCCGCCTTAAATGCGGTGGAGCTGGGCCTTTTGACCACGGAGCGTTCCGCTGACGGGAAGATCCACATCGATCTGGAGGTGGCCCAGGAGTGCATCCAGAAGCGGGCGGTCCGCTATGATAAGGACGGCGATAACCACTATGACACGATCTCCGCGTTCATCAAGAGCATGCGGGGCTCCGATCCGGACGCGGCGGTCTATTACCTGGCCCGGATGCTCTACGCCGGGGAGGATGTGAAGTTCATTGCCAGGCGGATCATGATCTGTGCTTCCGAGGATGTGGGGAACGCGGATCCCCAGGCGATCTGCGTGGCGGTGGCCGCTTCCCAGGCGGTGGAGAGGATCGGGATGCCGGAGGCCCAGATCATCCTCTCCCAGGCCGCCTCCTATGTGGCCACAGCGCCTAAGAGCAATGCGGCCTGCAAGGCGATCTTTTCCGCTGATGAGGCGGTGCGCACCCGGAGGACGGAGGCGGTGCCGGCCCATCTGCAGGACAGCCATTACAAGGGTTCCCAGAAGCTGGGAAGAGGGCTGGGATATCTCTACGCCCATGACTTCCCGGGCCACTATGTGGAGCAGCAGTACCTGCCGGACGGCCTGGTGGGGACCACATTTTATGAGCCCTCGGACAATGGCTACGAGAAGCAGATCAAAGCCCATATGGCGTATCTGAAGGAGCTGGCAAGGGATGGGCGGGAGACATGAGCGAAGGAGTTTAGAGGACAGGATGAGAGAAGGAAGAAGATACATAGAAAGAGGCGGGGGGGAAAGGCCCCATCGGATGCTGGTGATCTCCTGGGATGCGGTGGGCAGTGAGGATCTGGCTTTTTTAGAGACCCTTCCCCATTTTAAGCATTTTGCAGAACGGGCGGCCGGGTGCAGGGAGGTGGAGAGTGTCTGCCCCAGCCTGACCTACCCGGCCCATGTGAGCATCATCACCGGAAAGCTGCCCCTCCATCACGGCGTGGTGGGGAACTACCGGCTCCAGCCCGGGCGGCCAGATCCGGACTGGTTCTGGCAGCGGCGTTTCATCCGGGGGACCACCCTTTATGATGAGGCCAGGAAGGCGGGCCTGCGGACGGCGGCGCTCTTGTGGCCGGTGACAGGGGGAGCGAGGATCGCCTATAACCTGCCGGAGGTCTGGGCTAACCGTCCCTGGGAGCATCAGCTCACGGTCTCTCTTGGCAATGGGACGCCCTGGTATGAGATGGATCTGTTCCGCCGTTTCGGCCATATGATCGACGGGATCCGCCAGCCTATGCTGGATGATTTTGTCCAGGCCTCCCTGCTCCATACCCTGCGGTCCTATGACCCGGATCTGACATTGGTCCATCTGACCGATGTGGACACCAACCGCCACGAACACGGGGTCCGCTCCCGGGAGGCCCAGGAGGCGCTGCGGCGGCAGGATGGGCGTTTGGGCCAGGTCCTGGAGGCGGTCGGGGAGCTGGGAGGAGAGGACGCCTACGATATCATCCTCCTGGGCGATCACTACCAGAAGGATGTGGACCATGTGCTGTACCCCAACTACCATATCGTCCAAAAGGGCTGGGCTGAGCGCAGGCGAGAAGGCTTACGGTCCTGGCGGGTGGCGGCCCAGAGCTGTGACGGCGCCTGCTATATCTATGTGAAGGACCGGAAAGACCAGGAGCTGATGCTCCAGGTGGCCCAGTGGCTGCGGGAGTGGATGCGCACTCCCGGTTCCGGCGTCCGCGCCGTCTATACCAGGCGGCAGGCCAGAGATAAAGGAGCTGATCCCAGATGCGCCTTCATGCTGGAGGCGGAAGACGGCTATTACTTTAAGAACGGCTGTATAAAGCCCATGGAGGCTGTGCAGGAGAACGCCTGGCTCCATCGGGGCGCCCACGGCTATGACCCGAAAAGCCCGGGTTATAGGACCTTCTTTCTGGCAGCCGGACCAGATTTTCGGCCTGGGGTCCGGGTGGAGGAGATGGATCTGACCGACGAAGGCCCGACCCTGGCCCGGGTGCTGGGGCTGGAGCTGGAGGATGCCGACGGGGCGGTGATCGATGAGCTTTTGCAAGATCCACGGCCCAGGAGCCGGTGAGGGAGCGGACAGTAACACCTTTGGATGCGGGTCTCGGTATAAACTGCAAAAATCCCTTTGCTTTCTTGGCAAGATAGGAGTATAATGGGTGCATCGGGGAAAAGGAAGAGGCATGGTCCCCCTTCCTTTTCTTCTGCACCCGATCGGAAATCTCGTATTGATTCTAGATCTGAAAGAAATCCCCATTACATTCATTTAAGGATAAGGACGATCATGTTTACAGTAAGATGGTATTATCGTGGCCCACGGCTGTCCGGCAGCCTTCGGTCAGTTTGGCTGCTTTTGTTCTCCAAGAGCGGTTCTGTGGGATAGGATGCGGGCCGTGATGCGCGGTCCATGCGGATAGGTGTAAAAAAGAGGATAGGCCCACAGGCGGCATCGGCTGGCCTGGGGCCGGATAAGGAGTAAAGATGGAGGAAAGATTGAACGCCCTCTCTTTAAGTGAGTTAAAGGAGATGGCAAAGGAAAAAGGCTTAAAAGGGATCAGCAGCCTGCGCAAAGCAGAGCTGGTCCAGCTGCTCAGCCAGGCGGAAGGCGGCGTGCCCGCCGTTGAGGCCCGGAGCGAGGGAGCGGCAGGGCAGAAGAGACAGGCAGGCGGTCCGGCAGGAGAGGCGACGGGAGCCGGCGGATCCATGGAGCCGGAGACAGCCGCGAGCACGGCCGCGCCGGGGCAGGCGGAGAGACCTGTGCAGACAGACGGTGTAGAGAGGCCGGAAACACCTGCGCGGACGGGCGGATCGGAGCGTGCGGAAGCGTCTGTGCGGACGGGCGGATCGGAGCGTGCGGAAGCGTCTGTGCGGACGGGCGGATCGGAGCGGGCAGAAGCGTCTGCGCGGACGGGCGGATCGGAGAGGTCGGAAGCGTCTGCGCGCGGGAACGGTCCGGAGCGGGACGGGAGCCCGGTGGGGGCGAACGCAGGCAGGAGACCGGAGGCACAGGCAAGGACTAACGGCCCTGGGCGGACGGAAGGCCCGGCACGATCCAACGGGCCGGGAAGGCCGGAGGGCATCAGCCGCCGGGAAGGCGGGCCAGCCAGGCGGGATAATGGGAATGGCCGCCAGGAGAGAGGCCGTGCCGACAGCCGGAACATCCGGATGGTCAACCGCTATGGGAACAGTCAGAGCTATCAGAACCGGGGCCATGGCCAGGACACGGGAAGAGGCCAGGAGGGCGGCGGCCGTAGCCAGGACATGAGCAGGAGCCAGGAGAGCGGCGGCCGTGATATGGGAAGAGGTCAAGAGAGCGGCAGCGGCCGCATGGATATGGGCCGGGGCCAGGAGAGCGGCGGCCGCAGCCAGGACATGGGCCGGAACCAGGATACCTACCGGGACCAGGAGAACAGTGAGCGGGGCCAGAACCTTAAGAGCCAGGAAAATGAGGAGCGCAGCCAGGGGATCACCCAGCGGGAGCAGGAGCGGTCCGGCCGGGGGACAGGTCCCCAGGTCCGGGAGGGCGGACGCCCGGATGGCCGCAACATCGACTCGATCCAGGAGGAGATCCAGGAGCTGGACAGCGGGATGGAGGCGAACGGGATCTTAGAGGTCATGCCCGACGGCTTCGGCTTCATCCGCTGCGAGAACTTCCTCCCGGGGGAAAATGATGTGTATGTGGCGCCCTCCCAGATCCGCCGGTTCAATATGAAGACCGGGGATATCATCCGGGGCAACCGCCGGGTCAAGGCGGCCACAGAGAAATTCGCGGCATTGCTCTACGTGACCAGCATCAATGGCTATCCGGCCAATGTGGCGGAGCGGAGGCCTAACTTCGAGGATCTGACCCCGATCTTCCCCAACGAGAGGATCCATATGGAGACACCGGGGGTCCGCAACTCCATGGCCATGCGGGTGCTGGATCTGATGGCGCCGATCGGAAAGGGCCAGAGAGGGATGATCGTGTCACCGCCCAAGGCAGGAAAGACGACCCTGCTCAAGCAGGTGGCCAAGGCGATCACCACCAATCAGCCGGATATGCATCTGATCATCCTGCTGATCGACGAGCGGCCGGAGGAAGTCACGGATATGAAGGAAGCGATCGTAGGGAAAAATGTGGAGGTGATCTACTCCACCTTTGACGAGCTTCCGGAGCGCCATAAGAGGGTGTCGGAGATGGTCATCGAGCGTGCCCGCAGGCTGGTGGAGCACGGGCGGGATGTGACCATCCTCTTAGACAGCATCACCCGTCTGGCCCGGGCCTATAACCTGGTGGTCCCGCCCAGCGGGCGGACCTTATCCGGCGGCTTAGACCCGGCGGCCCTCCACATGCCCAAGCGCTTCTTCGGCGCGGCCCGGAACATGCGGGAGGGCGGCAGCCTGACCATCCTGGCTACCGCGCTGATCGATACGGGGAGCCGTATGGACGATGTGATCTATGAGGAATTTAAGGGGACCGGCAACATGGAGCTGGTGTTAGACCGGAAGCTTTCTGAGAAGCGGATCTTCCCCGCGATCGATATCCTAAGGTCCGGGACCCGCCGGGACGATCTGCTGCTGAGCCGGGAGGAGACCGAGGCTATGGAGGTCATCCGCCGCGCCACCAATTCCTCCAAGCAGGAGGATACCATCGAGAAGATCTTAGATCTGTTCGCCAAGACCAGGACCAACCGAGAATTTGTGGATGAGATCCGGCGGAGACGCTATGTATAAGAGTGGCAGCCATAAAAAGGGAGCAGGAGCATCGCCTGTTCCCTTTTGGCCTGTGGTTTTTTATAGAAATGTAAGGCGGTTTATGGTATGATATGGGTGATGCAGCCGGTCGGATCTTCTTTGGCTGCATGACCAGAGCGATGGACCAAAGATAAGGGGGTTATATCATGGACCTGTTTGCCATATTTGGAAAAAAGGCGGAAGGCGATGGGGGCGGGAAAGCCAAAAAAGAGAATGACCTGAAGATCCTGGAGATCTATTCCGGCATGCGGGTGGTGGTGGAGGATCTGGAGGGGCAGGTGCTCTTTATCGCCAGATTGCAGGATCCCCAGAAAGACCGGGCCGGATTGCTCCAGTATTCAGACACAGAGGTGGTCCGGGATATGGATCTGGCGGCATTCCAGGGCAAAAGCCCGGTGCAGGTGCTGATCCGCGGTTATAATGACCGTAAGAGGACCGCTGTCTTTATGGAGGGGAAGATCTGGCCAGAGCAGAAGCATAGATGGCAGGTGGAGGAGCTGGTGGTCACCAGGGTGGAAAATGAGCGCTCCGCTCCCCGGCTGGAGCTGGATATGGAGGGGATCATCACCATGCCGGACCGGGCAGGAGAGGGAGACGTATCCTGCAGGCTGTTAAACATCAGCGTGGGCGGGGCCGGCATCTGCTCGGAACATCGCTACCATAAGGGTGACCGGTTCCTGTTAAAGGTGAAGCTTTTAGGGGACAGACCGGCCACCACCCTGTACTGTGAGGTGCTGCGGGTGATCGAAAGGGACCCGGACCGGTTCGAGTACGGCTGCCAGTTCCTGGAGCTGACCGAGGCCGGCCTGGAGGAGATCGCCCAGGAGATCGAAGAGATCGCAGCGAAGGCGTGAGCGAGCTGCGGGACATGGCAACAAGGATCGTCATACAAAGATCCTATCCATAGTCTCTCCTTTCTGACGAGCCTTCTTTTATGTTAGGCTGTCAGGATGTTCTGCGCAGTCATGCTAAGATCCTCGGTCAACGCTCTTTAAGCTCCTTAAGCTGCTTTTCCATTTTTTCCACATCTATCCCCAAGCGGTCAGGGGAGGCGTAGACCGTGTTCATATAGAGATCTTGGGAAGCCGGTGCAGGGCGGCTGGCTGTGGAGGGGGCAGGGGCTCGGTGCTGAAGGCGGCCTGGAAGGCCAAGAGGTTTTCCGGAGCCCCTTTGATCGCAAAGACGATCTTCTGGAACCGGGCGACAAAAAGTCCTTCCTCGATCGCTTCATAGAATGCAGAGGCTACCACCTCCGGTGGGTTTTTAGAGGCGCCGCAGCCAAACGCGCCTAAGATCAGGACCTGGACCCCATTAGCGGCCGCTGCCTCCAGGATGTTCGCCATCCTTTTTTTCAGCCGCTGTTTCAGCTCCTTCCGATCGATCTGGCCTTTGGTCAGAAGGGGGGCGGAACAGGTGATGATATCCACGTCAAACCAGGCAGAGGGATCTAAGACCCGCAGGCTGCTGTCCTTGAACACGGTGATATCCCGGCTGTAGATCAGACGGTCGGAGCCAAAAGGATGGCCCAGCGTTTTGTTGTAGCCGTAATATAGGTCAGAGATAGGCTGGCTGGTGAGACAGGGATAGAGGTTCGTGCATTGGCACAGGTATCCTTCCTGTGTGGCCATACTGCCCGTGGTCCCCCCGGCCGGGATGGTGGGATGGGCAAAACTCAGCACAGCCACCCGCTCCTCATCTCTGTAACGGCGGGCGGCGTTCAGAGTGGAGGACGGTTCTACCAGGACCTGACCGTGCCAGTGCATGATCGGGCGGCGTGTAGGCCCGGTGAACAGGTAGGGGGACTGTTTTGCCAGGGCCTTCCCTTCAGGGCCATAGAGCTTGGCGGGAGCGGCAAAGTCTTCATGGTAGACCTTGCTGTAGCGGATCGCCATGCGGGTCTTGTCCTTTAACACGCCTTTAGTCGATAAAGCCAGCGTTTCCCGGAAGGACTGTACTTGTTTTTGGATCTCCATAGCCTCTCCTTTCATAGGCCCTTGACAGGGAGGGCTTTCTTCTTTTCTCTTGTGTTACTGTACTTAAAGTATACCACTTTTTTTAGGCACATCAACTTTTATATTCGGTTTATCTCTTATTTCCATACCATTTATCGATCGGGTCCGCGGGATCGGTCGGCCAGGGTGCCGGACCGCTGATGGGGCCTTGCAGGTTAGGCCATATCCCGAAAAAAATGTCCCGCTCACCGGATGATGAAATGCTTTTTTTAACGCCCCACATGCTATAATCAGATCAAGATATGGCAGGACTGTCAACGAATGTATACTTTGGTTGACATCTGGGAGACGGGATATCATCCTATTTATTGGGCCTT
>CAJUFE010000055.1 GCA_910585635.1 uncultured Lachnospiraceae bacterium
ACGTTCCGCTAGGGTCCTTTATGTGACATGCCCCTCCCTCCGCTGCTTTATGGCTACTCTTAGGTCATACGGTATGCCAGCCAACTAGCATCCGGAGGCCCGACAATGCACTTGCACCTATCCAACAGCTGGCGTGGGTGTGAAAAGTAACCATCTGTAAGGAAGAGTAAACAAGGATTAAGAAAAAAGCAAGGAACAACCGTTGTGATAGGTGGTATAATCTTCACGAAAGCGAAGGGCAGTGATCCGAGCCCCCCAACCCCTCAAGGAGGTATCCACCCCATGGACCGAACCCCGATCATCCAGGTAAAAAACCTATACAAGATCTACCGAGTAGGCGAGACCAAGGTCCGCGCCCTGAACGGCGTAGACTTCACCCTCTACAAGGGCGAGTTCTGCGCGATCGTAGGCACCTCCGGCTCCGGCAAGTCCACGCTCCTGAACATGCTGGCAGGTCTGGAAAAGCCCACAAAAGGCGAGATCTGGATCGCCGGCAAGCATATCGAGCATCTGTCTGAAAAGGAGCTGGTCACCTTCCGCAGACAGCGGATCGGATTCATCTTCCAGTCCTACAACCTCCTAAACACCATGAACGCCGTGGAAAATGTAGCACTCCCTCTGTCCTTTAGGGGCATGGGCCGGAAGAAGAGGCTGGCCAGGGCGAAAAGATACATGGACCTGGTAGGCGTGGGCAAGCAGGCGGACCACATGCCGAACCAGATGTCCGGCGGACAGCAGCAGCGTGTGGGGATCGCCAGGGCCCTGGCGGTGGACCCCCAGATCATCTTTGCGGACGAGCCTACCGGGAACCTGGATTCCAAGACCACCATGGAGGTCCTGCAGCTGATGCAGCAGATCGTCAGAGAGCAGCAGCAGACTCTGGTGATGGTCACCCATGACAACAATCTGGCCTCCTACGCGGACCGGCGGATCCGGATCATCGACGGGAAGATCGTCAGCATCGAGGAAGGCGCCCGGGAGATCTTGGGGACGGGAGCCGGGAAGGACATGCCGGAAGGAGGAGCCGGGGAGCCAGGGGCCGGGAAGATCCGGGAGAGCGGAGCGGACGGTCCGGTCGCGACACCTTGACAGCTCCAGGCGAGACGAGCACAGCGCAGTGCAGGTGGTCCCACTCCGGCGCATAAGCCCCTCCGCCCAGGAGAGAGCTTTCCAGTGACAGAGGGGCAGCGTGCCCCACAGAGACAGAGGGAAATGGACAAGAAAGGAACAGGGAAAATGGACAGAAGGAACAGGGGAATAAGAGCCAGAGCGGCGGCCGCACTCCTGATCGTGGCCTGCATGATCTTCGGAGCGGCGGTCAGTGCGATGGCGGACTATAAGAACGTGATGGACGGCCGGCTCTATGATAATGAATATCTGGTGATCAAGCGGGACCCCACCGGTAAGGTGGGGTCGGTCATGAGCATCCCGGTGACCGTCTGCGCGCCCTACGATATGGAGGACGTGTGGGTAGGGCTGTCGCCGGATACCTCTTCCTTCTACTCCATGCCCAAGGACGGGGGCGAGGATGCCGGCCTGCAGAATGATTTCCCCTTTGAGATCAATGAGGATACCTTTACGCCCAAAAGGATCGGCAATTTACGGGATGGGAGCAGCAAGACCGTGACCCTGTCCGCCCGTGTCCGACGGGATATGAAGGAGGGGTATTACTGCATCCCGATCGCGATCTATGTGAACGGCAGGGACAGTACCCCGGAGACGGATTTCCTGAACGTGTGGATCTACACCTCCTCATCGGCCAGCGCCGAGACGGAGGATGAGACTAAGGAAGAAGTAGCCTTTGTGATGGGGGAGGGACAGGCCACCCCCTATGGCCGTTACCCGGGGCCCATGGATTTTGGGATCAACCTGCGGAACAAGGGGTGGCTTCCGGCCTACGACGTGACGGTCAGCATGGTCCTTAGCCGCAGCGACGAGGAATTTCCCTTTATGATCAATGAGGGGAACTACGACCGGCATTTTGAAGTGATCGAGCCCGGTCAGACCGTGGCGCTGCCCTACAGCATGGCGATCCGAAAGGAGAGCTATACCGGATTTTATCCGCTCAAGTTCAAGATCACCTACCGGGAGAGCATGTACGGCGATAAGCGGGTGGCAGAAGGCCCCGGCATGTTCCGAGATCAGGCCACCGGCGAGACCTTGAGCACCGACACCAGCGTCCAGTCTAAGGACTATGAATTTTATGTACATATCTCCAGTAAGGAGAAGGAAGATAGCTTAGGGGAGTTCAATGAGAATGACCGTACAAAAGCCAGGATCATCGTGGACGGCTTCCGCACAGAGCCGGCGAAGATCATGGCCGGGGAAGAGTTCGATCTGATCTTGAACATGAAAAATGCCTCCACCACGGTGGCGGCCAGCAATATCCTCTTTTCCCTGGAGCCGGAGAAGGTGGAGAATGCCTCCGTGTTCTCTACGGAGTCCGGGTCCTCCTCCATCGTGGTCAATTCCCTGGGAGCCGGGGAGTCCACCGAGCTGCGGGTCCGCTTCCTGGCAAAGGCGGGGATCGACCAGCGGTCCTACACCATCACCATAAAGGAGAAATACGACAGCCCGGAATTTAAGAACGCGGAGGAGAGCGTCACCGTAGACATCCCGATCTATCAGCAGGCCCGCCTTAGCACCAGCACCTTTGAGATCATGCCGGACTCCATCGAGGTGGGCGGCGAGAGCAACATCATGTTCGGCATCAATAACACGGGCCGGATCCAGCTCTATAATGTGAACGCCCGCTTTGAAGCGCCCTCTATCCGGACCACGGAAAGCTATGTAGGCAACATCAAGCCCGGCGAGACGGGCAATGTGGATGTGATGGTAGCCGGCGAAGCCCCCACGGAGGATGAGGGGAAGGTAAAGGTCATCATCTCCTACGAGGACGAGAATGGAGAGGTGACCGAGGTGGAAAAGGAGCTGACCCTGTTCGTGTCCGAGCCGATGGAAGACTTTGGGGAGATGATGGACGGCATGGAAGGGATGGAGGGCATGGATATGGAGACCTCCGGCGGCCTCGCCGGATGGATGGCCGATCCGGTGCGGAAGATCCTGGCGCTGACAGCCGCGGTCCTCCTGCTGGCCGCCATAGGCGCGGGGATCGCCATCGCCACGAAGCGGAAGAAGAAACGTGAGCAGGAGGAAGAGGATATGGACGATGAGATTTCGTGACCTGCTGATCATGAGCATCAATAACCTGCGCAGGAGGAAGTTCAGGACGGTCCTGACCGTGCTGGGGGTGGTGATCGGCACGGCCTCCATCGTGGTCATGGTCTCCCTGGGGATCGGATTAAATGAGCTGACCACAGAGCAGATCGCCTCCTACGGCAGTCTGACCACCATCGAGGTCTATTCCGATGCCCGGTGGGGCGGCTATGACAGCTCCGACTCCTCGGAGCCGGACTATATCAACGACGATGTGATCGAGAAGCTAAAAAAGTTGCCCCATGTCAAAGGGGTCTCTCCGGTCCTCTCGGTGTATGTACTGGTGCGCCAGGGCATGTATGAGGCCAATATCAATATCATGGGGGTCAGCGAGGATTTCCTGCGGGAGATCCCCATCGGGGAGGGTGAGCTCCCCACGGCGAAGGATAAGGAGCTGCGGATGGTGATCGGGAACCAGGTGATCACCCGGTTCAACAATTATAAGACCGGCGAGGGTTACTGGGACACTATGGAGCTGCCGGATGTGGACTTTATGGGGAAGCCTCTCTATGTGATCTTTGATATGAACGCCTATTGGTCCTCCCGGCAGCCGCAGGAAGGCGGGAATGCAGTGAAGCCGCCGAAAAAATATATGGTAGAGACCGCGGCTCTGGCTGCGGGTTCCGTGGAGGATTGGAACAACTACAGCTACAATATCTATGTGGAGATCGGTCTTTTAGAAGCCCAGCTCAGGCGGATCTTCAAGAAACAGCCGATCCCGGATCAGCCCACCAACAAAAAGGGCAAGGCCCTCCCCTACCTGGTCTATGACTCCGCCCAGGTCTTCGTGGAGGATATGGCCTATGTGACCCAGGTGCAGGAGCTGGTCTCAGATATGGGCTACCAGGCTCAGAGCAACATGGAATGGCTGGAGCAGTCCAAGCAGCAGTCCCAGATGGTCCAGGCTGTTTTAGGCGGGATCGGAGCCGTATCCCTTTTCGTGGCTGCCATCGGGATCGCCAATACCATGATGATGTCGATCTATGAGCGCACGAAGGAGATCGGCGTGATGAAGGTGCTGGGCTGCGATATGAAGAACATCCGGGATATGTTCCTTTTAGAATCCGGCTTTATCGGGTTTATGGGAGGTGTGGCGGGCATCCTATTAAGCCTGCTCATCTCCACGGTGATCAACCAGTTCGCCGGAGGCGAGGCGCTGACCGGGATGGCGGGGGACCTTTCCAGGATCCCTCTGTGGCTGAACCTGGCGGCGCTGGCCTTTGCGGTGTTCGTGGGCATGGCGGCAGGGTTCATACCGGCTACCAGGGCCATGAAGCTCAGTCCGCTGGCGGCTATACGGAATGAGTGAGAAATGAGCGCGGATCGAACAAAAACACTTGCATTTGTGCGGTATCTGTGATAAACTCCAAATGTTGTGACAAAAAGAGATGTTCCGCTGATACAAAACTGGTATGTAAGAACATCAAATAGGACAAGGAGGCACACAGATGAACGAGATCATCAAGCAGATCGAAGCGACACAGTTAAAGGAAACGGTACCGGAGTTTAGGGTAGGGGATACCGTAAGGGTACACAACAAGATCAAAGAGGGGACCCGCGAGAGGATCCAGATCTTTGAGGGTACGGTCCTTAAGAGACAGAACGGCGGGTCCAGAGAGACCTTTACGGTCAGAAAGAATTCTAACGGCATCGGTGTGGAGAAGACCTGGCCGGTCCATTCTCCTTTTGTAGATAAGATCGAAGTGGTGCGGAGAGGTAAGGTAAGACGTGCGAAACTGTACTACTTAAGAGGCCGCGTAGGTAAGGCTGCGAAGGTAAAAGAATTAAGAGGATGAGCAGACGTTCAGAGCTTCTGCACAAAAGGGGACTATGTAAATAGTCCCTTTTGTGGCTGTATCGTGGGGGTTTGGCAGATATGGGATCTTTCAAAGAGGAGGAGACGAACCAGCTCCGCCGTTTGGTGAACTGGGTGGTCGATATCATCGTGGTCATCGCGCTGGCCTGTTTTATCGTCCATGCTTTTGGCATCCAGGTGGAGGTGGCCGGGAATTCCATGGCGCCTCTTTTAAACTCCGGGGACGTGGTGCTGATCGACCAGTTCCTGTATGCTCTTGAGGGACCGGAGCGGTTCGATGTGGTGGTCTTTGAGCGGGAGGATGCCAAGGTGAACATCAAGCGGATCATCGGGCTCCCGGGGGAGACGGTCCAGATCACAGATGGGCGGATCTGGATCGACGGAGAGGTATTAGAGGAGCCTGCGGACCAGAAGAAGATCGCGCTGGCCGGGCTGGCTGAAGTGCCGGTGACGCTGGGGGAGGATGAGTATTTTCTCCTGGGGGATAATCGGGACTCAAGTGAGGACAGCCGTTTTATCAATGTGGGCAATGTGAAGGGGGAGCAGATCAGGGGGAAGGTCTGGTTCCGGATCTATCCGGCCCTGGGATTGGGGCGGGTGCAGTGAGGATGGTTTTATGAACATACAGTGGTACCCAGGACATATGACAAAGGCGAGGCGGAAGATGCAGGAGGACATCAAGCTGATCGATCTGCTGATCGAGCTGGTGGATGCCAGGGCGCCGCTCTCCAGCCGGAACCCGGATATCGATGAGCTGGGGAAAGGAAAAGCGAGGCTGATCCTCCTGAACAAATCGGATCTGGCAGATGAGCGGGCGAACGAGCAGTGGGCCGCCTGGTTCTCGTCCCAGGGCTTTCAGGTGGTCAAGCTGGATTGCCGCAGCGGGGCCGGGCTAAAGCAGATCAGCGGCGCTGTCCAGGCGGCCTGCAAGGAAAAGATCGAGCGAGACCGGAGGCGGGGCATCTTGAACCGACCGGTACGGGCTATGGTGGTGGGGATCCCCAATGTAGGGAAATCGACCTTTATCAATGCCTTTGCGGGCAAGGCCTGCACCAAGACCGGCAACAAGCCGGGCGTGACCAAAGGGAACCAGTGGATCCGTTTGAACAAGTCCCTGGAGCTTTTGGATACCCCGGGGATCCTGTGGCCCAAGTTCGAGGATCAGGAGGCCGGGAAGCGGCTGGCCTTCATCGGGTCCATCAATGACGATATCCTGAATAAAGAAGAGCTGGCGCTGGAGCTGATCCGGACCTTGCAGGAGTGTTACCCCGATGGGCTGCAGGAGCGCTATCATCTGGTCTCTTCTCAGGCAGATCCTGTGGCTGTATTGGAACAGATCGCGAAGGCCAGGGGATGCCTGCAAAAGGGAGGCGGCTTCGACCTGGCAAAGGCATCGAACCTGCTCTTTGACGATCTAAGGAGCGGGAAGCTGGGGCGGATCACGCTGGAGCGGCCGGATCATATGGCATAATGATGACAGGCATTATACCCGCGCCGAGCGGAGCGAGTGTGCATCGCAAAGCGTTAGCATGTCCGAAGGATATGGCATGGGGGCATGTTCTGTACCATCGCGGGCGTATATAGTCATCAACAGACGCTGGGCATTGGCCGGGAGATCTTCCCATGACCCGATGTCCGTTATCTACAGAAGGTGTCAGATGCTGCAGGCCCCACAGAAAATGCAAGATCTTACGAAAAATGGTGTGTATTCAAAGGGAACTGGCCAGATACAAAAGAGGAAGGCGGGAGGGTACAGGGAGATGGCGAGAGTATTGACAGGGGAACGGCTGGAAAAGGAGCTGGCCCGCCTGGAGGGGATGCTGGCCTATGAGCGGGAGTATGCCTGGGCGTCCGCGGTCTGCGGGATCGATGAGGCAGGGAGAGGGCCTTTAGCCGGGCCGGTGGTGGCCGGGGCGGCGATCCTCCCGAAGGACTGCAAGATCCTCTACCTGAACGATTCGAAGAAGCTCTCGGAGAAACGGCGGGAAGAGCTGTTCTTGGAGATCCAGGAGAAAGCGGTGGCCTACGCCGTGGGGGTGGTCGGGCCGGAGCGGATCGATCAGATCAATATCCTGCAGGCGACCTATGAGGCCATGCGCCAGGCTGTGAGAAAGCTTTCCATCAAGCCCCAGGTGCTCTTAAATGACGCGGTGGTGATCCCGGGCCTCCCAGAGGAGCTCCGGCAGGTGAAGATCATCCACGGTGACGCCAAGAGCCTGTCCATCGCCGCCGCCAGCGTCCTGGCAAAGGTGACCAGGGACCATATGATGGCAGCCTATGACCAGCAGTATCCGGCTTACGGCTTTGCAAAGCATAAGGGCTATGGCACGGCGGCCCACATCCAAGCCCTGAAGGAGCATGGGGCATGTCCGATCCATCGAAGGAGCTTTATCGGGAAATTTGTGGAGGCGGCGGGGGCGGATGAGGAGCAGGAGATATAAGGCCTGCAAAAACCCCGGCGGACCATGGGAAAAGACATATGACAGAGGCAGAGAAAATGAACAAAAGAGCAGTGGGCAGCACCCGGGAAGCGGAGGCTGCTTCTTATTTGGAGAAAAACGGTTACCAGATATTGGAGCATAATTATCGGTGCCGCCAGGGAGAGATCGATCTGATCGCCAGGGATGGGCGGTATCTGGTGTTCATCGAGGTGAAGTATCGGAGGACCTTAAGGAGCGGGTATCCAGAGGAGGCGGTGGACAAGAGAAAGCAGCAGAAGATCTGGAGGACGGCTCGGTATTATCTGTATCGCCACGGTTATGGGGAGGATACGCCCTGCCGGTTCGATGTGGTCAGCATCACGGGAGAGGGGCCGCAGGCGATCCGGGTGATACGGGATGCGTTTTCGTAAGGCTTTGGAGACGTTGGGTTACTTGAAAAAATGATCATGGATAAAGAGATAGGCTGCCGCCTTGATCTGATCAAGGCGGCAGCCCTCTTTTTATGCCTGTCTATATCCGCTCACCCACCTGTGGGAGCGTATGCGGTCATCAGTCCTTCGCTAAAGTGAACCGGCCTACCAGCTGCTTCAAGCTGTTAGCCTCGGCGGAGAGCTCTTCGCTGGCGGCGGCGCTCTCCTGGGCGGTAGCGCTGTTAGTCTGCACCACGGAGGAGATCTGGTCGATGCCCTCGGTGACCTGTGCGATGGCGGTGTTCTGGTCTTCCACAGCAGCTACCGCGATCGCCATCTTTTCAGTCACATGGCCGGCACTGACGCTGGTCTGGTCCAAGGCCTTGGTGACCTTATCCACAGCTTCGCTGCCCTCGGACACGGCCATGATGGAGCTGTTGATCAGCTCCTTTGTAGCCTTGGCGGCTTCATCGGACTTGGAGGCCAGGTTGCGCACCTCGTCGGCCACCACGGCGAAGCCTTTGCCGGAGGAGCCGGCACGGGCCGCCTCTACAGCGGCGTTCAGGGCCAGGATATTGGTCTGGAAGGCGATGCTCTCGATGGTGTTGATGATCTTGGCGATCTCCTCGGAGGAGCGGGAGATCTTCTCCATGGCTGCGTTCAGCTCCTCTACATAGCCCACGCTTACGCCCAGATGGGAACCAGCCTCCTGGACATACTGGCCAGCCTCCTCGGCAGCGCCGGCCGTCTTCTTCGCATTGGCGGAGATATCTGCGATGGTGGCCGCCAGCTCCTCCACAGAGCTGGCCTGCTCCACAGATCCCTGGCTCAGACCCTGTGCGCCGTTAGAGACCTGCCCGCTGGCAGAGGAAACCTGTCCAGCGGAGATGTCGATCTGGCGGATGGTATTGCTCAGCTCCACCTTCAGTCCGCGCATGGACAGCAGGATCGTCTGGAACTCACCTACATAGGCCTCCCGATGGGAGGAATTGACGTCGAAGTTTTTATTGGCCATCTGGTCCAGCAGATAGGCGATGTCATTGATGACGATGTTCAAGCCGGACACCATATCTGCAGTGGCGCGGGTCAGCTCGGCGGTCTCATCCTGCCCGATCGCCTGGGGGACAGAGGACTTTAAGTCGCCCTTCACCAGGAGCTTCATCCGCTCGGCACAGGCCCGCATGGGCGTACTGATACTGCCGGACAGCTTGATGGCGACCACGATCGAGGCTAAGATCGAGATGACGATCACCACCACATTGACGACCATCCCAAAATAAGTATCAGCCAGGTACTCAGACTTTAAGGCCGTGACGGCCACACTCCAGCCATCTGTGCTGCCTACCGGAGCGTAGGCCATGAAGCGCGTCCCGTCAGAGCCGCTGAAGCTCCCGAAGCCGTTCTCCCCCTGCCGCATGGCAGTGTGGAGGGCCGCCTGCTCCTTTAAAGAGGGATCGCTCTGTGCGTCCCGTTCGATATTCTGGGTGGTGATGGTCTCCAGCGTGACATCGGCGATCGTGCTGCCAGACTGGTCGATCATATAGGCCAGGCTGCTCTGGGCGATCTTGATGGAGGAGACGATATCGTTCAGGAAGGTCTCCGGCGGCACGAAATAGACCACGCCGATGATCTGCGAACCGCGGCTCCCATTTGAATAGATAGGCGCGGCGACCATGATGGACAGCTCGCCGGTGATCTTGCTGATCAGGGGAGCCGACACATAAGTATTCCCCTGCATCGCCTGCTGCACATACTCCCGGTCGGAATAATCCTTCCCGTCAAAGATGCTGATCCCGTCCGCGCCGATGACGTTCCCCCGCTGGAAACCATGCATCTTGACCCGCTCATCGATGATGGCGCGTTTTTCCTCCACCGGGATGGCTGGGTCAGACAGCTGTGGGATGCAGCCGGTGTCCATGGCTACATTCTTATAGGCGGTCAATTCCTGTTCGATGCGCTCCGCAGCTAATACAGCAGTCTGGCGCATCATCTGATCGACTGTGGCGACCGTGCTCCTGTAACTCAGCAATAGGCTGGATGTCCCCACCGCCACCAACGCGATCAGGACTGTTGCGATCAGATATACGGTGATCTTTTTTCGGATACTTTTCATCTCTTTCCTCCTAGGTCATTTGAACATTATAGATGATATGTACCCGTATTATACCATAGTTGGGGGGGATACGTCTATCCTAAATGAGCGGTCTCCACAAGTATCCTTTACATCTGAAAAGTCCGATGATAAAATGGAGCTATAGTAAAGAGCCTGTGCCATCGTCCGAGGACGGCGCAGGAGATGACGAGATCGAGGTAGAGAGCCATGAGAGGACAGGTTTTACTGATCAATGATATGACCGGATACGGCAAGGTGGCCTTATCCGCTATGATGCCGGTGCTATCCTATAAAAAACACCATGTTTATACCCTTCCCACCGCCCTGGTCTCCAATACCCTGGACTACGGGAGGTTTGCCATACTGGAGACCACCGACTATATGGCAGAGGCGATCCGGGTGTGGGAGGAGCTGGGCTTTTCCTTTGACGCCATATCCACCGGGTTCATCGTCTCGGAGAGGCAGGAAGAGCTGATCCGGAACTTCTGCAGCCAGCAGCGGGAAAAGGGGGCCATCATCTTCACGGACCCGATCATGGGGGACGTGGGGAGGCTCTACAATGGCGTAACGGAAGAAACGGTGGCCCGGATGCGGCAGATGATCCAGGTGTCCGACCACATCGTGCCCAACCTTACAGAAGCCACGTATCTGGCCGGGGTCCCTTACGAGGAAAAGGGTCTGACCCTAGCAGGAGCCGACCGTCTCCTGGAAGGTCTGCAGGCCATCGGCGCCCGGTCCATCGTGATCACCAGCGCCATGGTGGAAGGCCAGGAGGCGGTGCTCGTCTATGACCACCAGAAAAAGGAGAGGACCCTGCTCCCCTTCGTGAGCATCCCCGTGCGCTTCCCCGGCACCGGCGACCTATTCCTGGCGATCTACATGAGCGGCATCCTGGACGGAAAGAGCTGCGCCGAGAGCGCTGCTTATGCGATGCAAGCGATCGAGCAGATGATCGTAAGATACCAGGCGGAAGGGGACGACTCGAAGGGGATCCTGGTAGAGAACTATATAGAGCTGCTGGATCAAGAAGAAAATATCGATCAGGCATCTGAGGATAACGTAGTGGAGGGAGGGGCCTGTTACAAAAGGAACCCCTAGAAAAACGTCGGCGCTTCGCATTGAACACTTGGTGAGGTTCTTCCGAACCTAGTGTGAAAGCGGATACTCGGAACGTAGTGCAGAGTATCTTCCACAAAAAGCTTAGCGTCCGCTACGTTTTTCTCGGAGCGAGAGCGCGGTGACGTTGTAACAGGCCCCTCCCGGAACGGACCTTCTGGAACACTTCCCCCTCTGGACCGCAAGAACACTTTGACTTTTACGCCGCAAAATGCTATAACCATACCATAGACAATGACAGGACAACACAGCAAAAACACATGACAATGTGAAAGGAAAAGCAGACCATGTTCAAGTACGAGACCATAGCGGAGGATATCCAGCGCAGGATCCAGGCAGGGGAGTATCAGGCGGATGAAAGGCTCCCCCAGGAGAAGGAGCTGTGCAAGCAATACGACGCCTCCCGGATCACGGTGCGGGAGGCCCTGGACCTTTTGGTGAGCCGAGGGCTGATCACCAGGAGGCGGGGAGCGGGGACCTATGTAAAATCGATCGGGGGAGAGGCCATGGCGGCAGAGGAGCTGGCCCGATCCCAGCAGTTCGGCGGCTTCAGCAACGACATGGAGGGGCATGAGGTGCGGTCCAAGGTGCATCAGTTCACCCTCCTTAAGGCACCAAAAGAGGTGGCGGAAAAGCTGCGGGTAGCGGAGAGCGCCTTTGTCTGCTACATCTGCCGTACCCGTATCGTGGACGGGAAGCCCCATGTGGTGGAGTATACCTATATGCCCACGGATTTCATCACTGGGATCACAGCGGAGGTGGTAGAAAGTTCCATCTATAAGTACATCGAGGAGCAGCTGAAGCTGAAGATCAAGAGCGCCCACCGGATCGCCAGGGCGGATATGCCCACTGAGGAGGAGCGGGAGTGGCTGGAGATCGGTGAAGAGCCGATCCCGATCTTTGAGGTGGAGCAGACGGCTTACTTAGATGACGGCCGGATCTTTGAATATTCCAAGTCCCGCCACCGGGCAGACTGCTTTGCCTTGATGAGCGTCAGCCTGCGGTAGCGGGGAAGGGACTGTATCCCATAGGCAAGTGCGTCCTATGAAATACGAAGATCCGCGTGGGATGCACATTTTATGGGGGGATGGAAGGGGTCATGCAGATGTTAAAGGTACTGATCGCAGATGACGAGCAGAAGGTCTGCCAGCTGATCGAGAAGCTGGTGGATTGGCAGGCGCTGGACATGCAGGTGGCGGCTACAGCGGAAAATGGGATCGAAGCCCTTGAGATGATCCGGGAGCATCATCCGGACATCGTGATCACCGATATCCGGATGCCGGGCTATGACGGTCTGGACCTGATCCGACTGGGTAAGGAGGCGGACCCGAAGATCGAATTTATCATTATCAGCGGCTACCGCCATTTTGAGTATGCCCAGACCGCGATCCGCTATGGGGTCAGCGCATACATCTTAAAGCCGATCAAAAAGGACGATCTGGTCAGCACCTTGAAAAAGCTGGGCAGCAAGTTCCAGGAAAAGACGAGGCAGCTTTCTATCGAGGAGCAGATGGAGCTGACCATGAAGACGGACGAGGGCACATTGCGCCAGACATTTCTATCAGATCTGATCTGCCGCAGGGACCGGGAGAGGCTGGCCTGTTCTTTAGAAGAGATCGGGCAGAGGTTCCATTTCTCTTTTCGTCCCGGATGTTTTGGTGTGGCGATCGTCAAGCTGGATGGCTCCGTGTTGGACGATCCTAAAAATCAGCGGTTCATGGCGGAGAAGGCGCGGGGGATCTTAGAGCAGCAGGTAAAGGGGCTGGTCTATGAGTCCGAGATCGGGGCTTTGGGCAGCACCCTCTATCTTTTGCTGAATTTTGGGGAAGCCCATCGGATCGAAATTAGGCGGCAGCTAAAGAACGGCCTGGATGCGATCCGGATCCAGGGCGGCATCCTGGAGGGGTTCTCGGCGACCATGGCTCTGGGGACTGTCTGTGATGAGCTGGCAGGAGTGGGAGCTTCCTTAAAGAGCGCGCGGCTGTGGATCGAGGAGCGGCTGGTGGCCGGGACCGGTAAGCTTTATGAAGGGGAGCCACCTAGGAAGGGCTCCTTCTCAGAGAGCCAGATGTTCTCTGATTTTAATAAAAAGATGGTCCAGGCGCTGGAGAGCCTGGAAGGCTCCCAGGTGCGAAAGGCCTTGCTGGGGTTAAAAGACGGTATGCTGACCCGACCGGGGACCACCGGCCATGAGATCTTGCAGATGACCCGGGAGGTCTGCAACCTCTATCTGTTCTCCATGAAAAATTACCAGATCCCCATGGAAGAGGGCTTTTTGGAAAGCTTTCTGGAGGGGGCGGATAACCGGGCTTCAGCCGCAGAGCTGTTCGACTATCTGATCGGCAAGGTCACGGCCTCCTATGAAAAGGCGGCACAGCTAAAGCGCCAGGATGAGAACCGCCCGGTCCGGATCGTGAAGCAGTACGTGGCGGGGCATTACCAGGAGGGGCTGACCTTAGAGCAGGTGAGCGGTGTGGCCGGATTGTCCCCGGCATACTTGAGCACCGTGTTCAAGAAAAATACGGGGATGACCTTTTTGGAATATCTGTCCAAGAGCCGTATGGACGGGGCTAAGCAGCTCCTAAAGGAGACCGACCGCACAGTGGCGGATATCTGCGCGGCGGTGGGCTATAATGACGTGCGGTATTTTACCAAGACCTTTACCAAATACACCGGCTTAAAGCCGAACGAGTATAGAAAGCTGTATTCATGAAGGAAAAACGAAGATATCTGTCCTGTCGGATCATGATCTGCACCGGTGTGGGGGCCGTGCTCTTTCTGGCTGTCCTGGTCTGTCTGTGGGCCATCTGCCTGGTATCCGGCAGGAGCCTGCTGCCGGTGTTTTTCTTTACCCTGGCGGCTGTGGGCTGGGGCTGCGGGCTGTATGGATGGATCCTGGTCCCCTACCGGGAGACGAAGAAGATCTATGAGCAATTTGCCATGGGCTATGTCCTCAATGACCTGTTCCATCTCCGCCATCCCCTGACGCCGGAGAGCGACCGGGCGGTGGCCCTTTTAAACGAGATGATCGACAAGGACCATCTGATCAACGTGTCGAAAAAACAGGCCGAGTACTTGGCGCTGCAGAACCAGATCAATCCCCATTTCCTCTATAACACCCTGGAAGGGATCCGGGGGGAGGCGCTGCTGGCGGGTTTGGACAGTGTGGCGGAGATGACGGAGGCGCTGGCCACATTTTTCCGCTACACGATCTCCCAGGTGGAGCATCTGGTGACCCTGGAGGATGAGCTGGCCAATATCGAGAATTATTATTATATCCAGCAGTTCCGTTTTGGCGATAAACTGGCCCTGCATATCGGATATGACCACGAGGATGAACAGGAGCAGCTGGATACCCTCCGGCTCCGTCTGCCCAAGCTCACCCTGCAGCCGATCGTGGAAAATTCGATCTACCACGGGATCGAGCGGAAGGTGGGGAAAGGGAACTTGAAGATCCGCATCAGCGTCAGTGATACGCGTCTTCGGATCCGGATCTCCGATGACGGCATGGGCATGCCGGAGGAGACGCTGAAGCAGCTGAATGAAAAGCTGCGGCGGCTCACCTTAGACGATGTGCAGGAGGAGAGCGGCAAAAGGGGCGGGATCGCCCTGGTCAATGTGAACAACCGGATCAAGCTCCTGTTCGGAGAGGAGTACGGCCTGTCCATCTACAGCTGGGAGGGGGCAGGCACGGATGTGCTGGTCATCCTGCCGTTGGTACGGGAGTGAGGTTTGAAAGTCTGCCGCCGGGCGTATGGAGGCCCAGGGAGGAGGATATGGGTGAGACGGGAGCTGTTGCGGATGGATCATGTGAGCCTTCTGGTCCATGGGGAGGCTCTCCTGGACGGCTTAGATCTCCAGATCTTTACCGGGGAGATCATGGGCCTGATCGCGGGACGGGACCGGGGTTATGACCAGCTGATCCGGCTGGTCTGCCAGAACATCCCGATCTCCTTTGGGCGTGTGTGGTATGACGGCCGGACCGTGAACAGCTATTCCCACAGTGACGGGACCGCCAACCGGGTCTATGTGATCGGGCAGAAGAGCCATCTGGTGGAAGGGCTGAGCGTGGTGGATAACCTGTTCGTCCTGCGGAAGGGTTTCAGGAAATATTTTATCAATGAGCGGGTCCTCCGGGAACAGGCGGAGGCCTTTTTTAAGGAGAACCAGATCCAGGTGGACCTGCGCGGGCGCGTATCGGCCCTGACCCCCTTAGAGCGCTGCCTGGTGGAGCTGGGAAAGGCGCTCCTTATGGGCTGCCGCCTGGTGGTGGTGGATAACCCGGGGAATTTTTTGAGCCAGTATGAGCTGACCCGTTTCCAGGAGATGCTGCGCCTGGTGCGGGAGAACGGTGTCTCCGTCCTCTATATCGGCAATCATCACCAGGAGCTGTTCAGGATCGCGGACCGGCTCTCCCTTTTTTTCGATGGCCGGGTGGTGAAGGTCTTCGAGCAGGATGAGATGACCGATGAAGGGATCGCCCCTTACATCCGGGACTGGGTCGTCCCCGGCAGGGGGACAGACCCGGAGCAGGAGGACGGGGTCCTGCATTTCCACAGCGTCTATACAAAAGATCTCCATGGCCTGGGCTTTGTGCTCCACCGGGCGGAATGCCTGACGCTCTTAGATATGGATAACCGGATCGCCGGGGATGTGCTGGCTCTGCTCACCGGAGAGGCGGGCTGCCAAAAAGGGCGGATCACCCTGGAGCATGAGCCCTATACCCGGGAACGGGCAGAGGATTACCTGAAGGCGGGCATCGCCGTGATCCCTAAAGATTGTACCGAGGTGCTGCTGTATAAGGAGCGGAGCTATATGGAGAACCTGACCTTTCTCCTGGACCGGAAACTGGAAAAGAGCATCCTCCCGGGAAGGTTCCTGCGCAGCGTCAAAAGGGAATATGGCGGCCGGATCGGGAAGATCATCAACAGTGCCAGTGTGGCCGGCCTGCCCTTAGAAGAACAGATCGCCCTGGTCTATTACCGGGTCATGCTCTTTAACCCACGGGTGCTGGTCTGCGTCCAGCCGTTGGCTAAAGGCGATATGGTGGTCCGTCTGAAGATCTTAGCGCTGCTGCGGGAGATCGTGCAGGCCGGGACCGCCGTGCTGATCATCACCGCCAATGTGTCCGATACGCTGATGGTCTCCGACCGGCTGCTGGTAGTGGAAGGAGGGGCCTGTACGGCGGTCTATGAGAAGGACGGATTTGATCAGGTGGATTGGTGACGGAAAAGCCGATACTTCAAAAGATTGTCCACCTTAACCGAAAGAATGCCCTCTTTTTGAGGGCTTTTTGTTATGTTATACTAATTTTAACAAAAAGAGCACAGGCAAGTGTACCGGGATGGGCGCCGTTCATCCAGCGGCGCGGCTTTATGGCAGATAGCCGGAAAAGAGGCCGTTCTATGGAAGGATATATGGGGATCGATATCGGCGGGACGAAATGCGCCGTGGTCCGGGGGGATGAGAAGGGGAAGATCGTAGAGAAAGTCAGCTTCGCCACCCGGGAGAAGGAGACGACCCTTAGGCAGATCACAGAGACGGTCCGTCAGCTGTGGTCGGGGCAGATCAAGGCGATCGGTGTCAGCTGCGGAGGCCCTCTGGACAGCCAGAAGGGGGTGATCCTGGGACCGCCAAACCTTCCGGGCTGGGATGAGGTGCCGATCTGCGGGTTGCTGGAGGAGCGGTTCAAGGTGCCGGCCTATCTGGAAAATGATGCGGACGCCTGCGCGGTGGCCGAGTGGCGTTTCGGCGCGGGCCAGGGCTGCAGGAGCATGGTGTTCCTCACCTTCGGGACCGGGCTGGGGGCTGGCCTGATCCTTGATGGAAGGCTGTATAGGGGTGCCGCGGGGATGGCCGGGGAGGTGGGGCATATCCGTCTCTTCAAGGAGGGGCATGTTGGGTATGGCAAGGCCGGTTCCTATGAGGGCTACTGCAGCGGCGGGGGGATCGCCCAGTACGGCCTGGGGAGCGCCGCCCATCTGGCCCGGCTGGCCGCAGAGGGAGATGAGGCCGCCGCCGCGATCTGGCAGCAGACCGGCCGGCATCTGGGAAGGCTCCTGGCGCTGCTGATCGACCTTTTAGATCCGGAACGGATCGTGATCGGGAGCATCTTTGTCCGGGCCGGGCGGTTCATGGAAGAGGCGATGTACCAGGCCCTGGAAGAAGAGGCCCTGGAGGCCAGCCGCAGGGCGTGTACCATCCTCCCGGCAGGACTTGGAGAGAGCCTGGGCGATATAGCCGCCCTCTGTGTAGCCATGAGGATCGGTACAGAGTAAATATAAAAAGAAAGAAGGAGAACAGATGGGAGAAGTCATCGTATCCATGAAGAACATCGTCAAAGATTTCCCCGGCGTGAAGGCCCTTGACAATGTGGACTTTGAGCTGCGTTCCGGGGAGGTCATGGCGCTCCTGGGCGAGAACGGAGCCGGGAAATCCACCTTGATGAAGATCCTCAGCGGGGTGTACACCAAGGACGGCGGGACCATGGAGATCTATGGAAAGAGTTATGACACCTTGACCCCCAAGCAGGCCCAGGCCGCCGGCGTGGCGATCATCCACCAGGAGCTGAACATGTGCCGTCATCTGTCGGTGGCGGAAAATATGTTCCTGGGCCGGGAAAAGGTGAGCCGGATGATCTTAAAGAACAGCGAGATGGAGGCGGAAGCTGCCCAGATCTTAGGCCAGCTGAAGATCGATATCGATCCGAAGCAGACCGTGGGGGACCTGCCGGTGTCCAAGCAGCAGATGGTGGAGATCGCAAAGGCCCTGTCTGTCCATGCCAAGATCTTGATCATGGACGAGCCCACCTCCTCTCTGACCGCTAAGGAGATCGAAGAGCTCTTTCGGATCATCCGCGCCCTGCGGGCGGATGGCTGCGGGATCGTATACATCTCCCACCGCTTAGAGGAGCTGCAGGCGATCGTGGACCGGGTGACCATCATGCGGGACGGGCAGTATATCACCTCCGGCGCATTTTCCGATATGACCATGGATCAGATCATCGCCAACATGGTGGGACGGGAGATCAAGGAGCAGTTCCCCCGGGTCTCCTGTGAAAAGGGTAAGAAGATCTTCGAGGTCCGGGGCCTGAACGCGGGACGCCTGGTCCGGGATATCAGCTTTTCCCTGTATGAAGGGGAGATCGTGGGCTTTGCCGGGCTCATGGGCGCAGGACGGACGGAGACCACCCGGGCGATCTTCGGTGTGGACCAGAAGGTGAGCGGGCAGATCTTCCTGGACGGGAAAGAGGTGAAGATCCACTGTCCCATGGACGCGATCAAGGCCGGTATCGTGCTGGCGCCGGAGGACCGGAAGAAGGACGGGCTCTGCACGAAGCTGAGCATCCGCCATAACCTGGCCCTCCCCAATCTGGACCTCCTCTGCGATCGTCTGGGGATCATCAGCAGCGGCAAGGAGGACCAGCTCTGCGAAAAGGCTGTCCGGGATCTGCTGATCAAGACCCCTTCCGTGGAGATCAATGCCGCCAATCTTTCCGGTGGGAACCAGCAGAAGGTGGTGGTGGGGAAATGGCTGGCCCGCGACTCCCGGGTGGTGATCTTTGACGAGCCCACCAGAGGGATCGATGTGGGGGCCAAGGTGGAGATCTACAATCTGATGAACAAGCTGAAGCAGGAGGGGATCGCCGTCATGTTCGTCTCTTCCGAGCTGCCGGAGGTCTTAGGGATCGCGGACCGGGTGATCGTCATGTGCGACGGGCGGATCACCGGAGAAGTGATGGCCCGGGAGACCACCCAGAACGAGGTATTGACCTACGCTACCGAGTTCGAGAAGAAGCAGGCCAGCTAGATGATATCTGCAGCAGATCTTCATGCACCCGGCAGCGGGCGTACCGCCATATAGAAAAGTCTGGCGGGCGCATCACCACCCATGAAAGTCTGGGGGTGCGCATTTGGGATACATGAACTTAGGCCGCCTATCCGGCGGCGGACTTTCATAGAAAAGAGAGGATGAGACTATGGATGAAAAAAAGCAGAGCGTCGTCAAACGGGTCTTAGGCACCCGTGGGATGGGCGCGGTGATCACGGCCTTTGCCGGGCTGATCATCATCTATGTAGCCTTTGGCATCATCGACAGGAACGTATTTTCCGGGCAGAACGTGATGAACCTGCTGCGCTCCATGTCCAAGTATCTTTTGATCGGCATCGGACAGAGCTATCTGCTCATCACCGGCAATATCGACCTTTCCATCGGATCCATGGTGGGCATGAGCGCCATGGTCTCCGCCACACTGATGACCATGGAGATCAGTCCTGTGATCGCGATCGCCGTGGCCCTGGCCTGCTGTCTGGTCTGCGGTGTGATCAACGGCATCTTGGTGGGCCGGTTCAAGCTGCCGCCCTTCATCGCCACCTTGGGGACCATGTTCGTATCCCGGGGCGTGGCCTACATGGTCAACAATAACCGGAACACGGACGCGATCGCCACGGGGATCGGCAAGGAAGCCGGGGACCGTTTCCAGAACTTTTTCTATTACGGGAAGACCTTTGGGGTATTTAACACCTTCTGGATCGCCCTGGTCCTGTTCCTGCTCTTCTTCTTCCTGCTGTCCAAGACACGGACCGGGCGGCATATCTATGCCATCGGTTCGAATGTAGAGGCGGCAAAGCTTTCTGGCGTGAACGTGGTCAATACCACGATCAAGGCTTATCTGATCAGCGCCGTGTGCGCCTGCGTGGTGGGGCTGATCCTCTGTGCCCAGGCCGGCATGGGCAATATGGAGGCCGGGAACATGTACGAGATGTACGGCGTAGCCGCCGGCGTCATCGGCGGGATCTCCCCCCTTGGCGGCACCGGGCTCTTGCTTGGCACCTTCGCCGGAGCCGCCGTATGGCAGACCCTGGAGAACGGTCTGAACATGATCGGCGCACAGGTGGGCATCCAGCGTCTGGTGATCGGCGTGATCGTGGTCTTCTCCGTCCTGCTGGATGTGGTGGTCCGGTCCGGGAATTTCAGGAAACGGGCAGAGGCCTGACAGAGGACAGGAGAGGACTGGCTATAGCGGCATAGGCTGTTCCCCGGACAGGACTCCCGCGATCTTTGCTCCTGCCTTGCAGAGAGCGTGCTCCAAACACGTATCCGGGTGGAGGTCGTAGCGATACGGACCTGGACGGCGGCGCACAGAGAGCGTACGGCAAGGGCGTATCCAGAACGCGGGAGACGGAACAGTGGACTCTGGCCACAGGACCCTGATGGCCATGGAGAGATCATGCACCCCCTGCATAGGGGCGGACATGCATTTCATGATACGCAGAAAGAACGCCCACCTAAGGCATACCCTCAGGACGGCGGGATCTCTGGAACAAAAAAAGGAGGATATCTTTATGAAGAAAAAGCTACTGGCATTCGTAAGCTGTGCAGCACTGTTGGCAGCCACCATCACCGGCTGCGGCGGGAGTAAGCCCGCGGAGAGCGCAGCCGCACCTGCGGAGAGCGGGACCACAGAGACCACAGCGGCGGCCGCGCCTGCCGGCGCATCCGGCGACGTGAAGATCGCGCTGATCACCATGGACTCCATCGACCAGCACTGGGTCACCTTGAACGAGGGCGCCCAGAAGGCTGCCGCCGAGCTGGGGGTCACCGTCACCTTCATGTCCCCCAACACCAAGGACGATGCGCAGCAGATCGAGTGTGTCAACAACGCGGTAGCCGGGAACTACCAGGCGATCATCGTGGCGGCTAACGGCCCTGACGCGATCTCCTCCGCCTTAAAGGAAGCGGCTTCCTCCGGCGTGAAGATCGTCTATGTGGATTCCCCGGCCAATGTGGACGCCGAGGCCACCTTCTCCACAGACAATGAAGCTGCTGGCAAGACCGCCGGCGAGGAGATGATCAAGGCCTTAGAGGCGGCAGGCGTCACCTCCGGCAAGATCGGCATCGTGAACGTGAACGCGGCTACGGATTCCACGGTCAAGAGAGAGAACGGGTTCCGCTCCGCCTTCGAGGGCAAGGGCTACGAGCTGATGGAGACCCAGTACGGCGAGGGCGACGCGGCTAAGTCCCAGACCATCGCGGAGAACTATATCACCCAGGGTGTGGTAGGCATCTTCGGCTGTAACGAAGGCTCCACCACCGGCACCGGCAACGCGATCAAGGCCGCCGGGGATACCAGCATCATCGGCGTAGGCTTTGACAAGTCCGACGCGATCATGAACCTGATCGATGACGGCTATCTGCTCTGCACCATGGCCCAGAACCCGGATGTGATGGGCGAAGAGGGTGTGAAGGCAGCGGTCAAGGCTCTGGAAGGCGAGGACTTAGGCGGCAAGGTCACCGACACCGGCGTCTCTGTGATCAAGGCAGAGGGCGGGGCAGCGGCTCCGGCTTCCGGCGGCGGATCGGTCACAGCCAGCAAGGAATGGAAGATCGCGCTGATCACCATGGATTCGATCGACCAGCACTGGGTCACCTTGAACGAGGGCGCCCAGAAGACGGCGAAGGAGCTGGGGGTCACCGTCACCTTCATGTCCCCCAACACCAAGGACGACGCCCAGCAGATCGAGTGTGTCAACAACGCGGTAGCCGGGAATTATGAGGCGATCATCGTGGCGGCTAACGGCCCCGACGCGATCTCCTCCGCCTTAAAGGAAGCGGCTTCCTCCGGCGTGAAGATCGTCTATGTGGATTCCCCGGCCAATGTGGACGCCGAGGCCACCTTCTCCACAGACAATGAAGCTGCTGGCAAGACCGCCGGCGAGGAGATGATCAAGGCCTTAGAGGCGGCAGGCGTCACCTCCGGCAAGATCGGCATCGTGAACGTGAACGCGGCTACGGATTCCACGGTCAAGAGAGAGAACGGGTTCCGCTCCGCCTTCGAGGGCAAGGGCTACGAGCTGATGGAGACCCAGTACGGCGAGGGCGACGCGGCTAAGTCCCAGACCATCGCGGAGAACTATATCACCCAGGGTGTGGTAGGCATCTTCGGCTGTAACGAAGGCTCCACCACCGGCACCGGCAACGCGATCAAGGCCGCCGGGGATACCAGCATCATCGGCGTAGGCTTTGACAAGTCCGACGCGATCATGAACCTGATCGATGACGGCTATCTGCTCTGCACTATGGCCCAGAATCCGGATGTGATGGGCGAAGAGGGCGTGAAGGCAGCGGTCAAGGCCCTGGAAGGGGAGAGCTTAGGCGGTAAGGTCACCGATACAGGCGTGTCCGTGCTGACAAAGTAAGGGAGATGAGGATCTCCTGACGAGAGCTTAAGGGAGCTGTCGGACGAGAGAGCAGGGAGCTGCTGTTTCGTGCGGCGGCTCCTTTTGTGGGGTGGGCGCTTTCCGTAGGTTGGCTAGGGGTCCGCGGTGTGAGGGGGATAGGCCGAGAAAAGTTGCAAAGGCTAGCCAACGAAGTAGCGCAGGGAGGGTCCTGTCACAAAAGGAACCCCGTTTTTGCGGAGAGACGTCGGCGCTTAGCGAGGTCTTTTCGAGCTTAGCGTCCGCTACGTCTTTCTCGGAGCGAGAGCGCGGTGACGCCCAGACAGGTCCCTCCCGGAGCGGACCCTCTGCGACATATCTATGCAATAGGACATCCTGGCTTAGGTATGAAAAGTAATGTCCGCTATGGGATCTGGCTAAAAAGCGGGCGAAAGCTATTGACATAGGATAAAAATATAATATAATAAAAATATGTCATAACAAATAATGCGGCAGATCATGCAACGTATGCGTAGGGTGCGGCAAGGACTTTATGTGAAAGGTGTCAGATCTGCGTAGCAAAAGAGGAGGATGAACATGAGATTTGGAGCATTGGAAGCGGGCGGGACGAAGATGGTGTGTGCTGTCGGGACGGAGGATGGGAAGATCCTGGACCGTGTGTCGATCCCCACGGAGAGTCCGGAGGTCACGATGCCTGCGCTCTGTCAGTATTTCCAGGATAAGGAGATCGCGGCCCTGGGGATCGGGTGCTTTGGGCCGATCGATCTGGACAGGGCTTCGGCTACCTACGGCCATATCCTGATGACCCCGAAGCTGGCCTGGAGGGGGTATGATATCTGCGGGTATTTTAGCGAGCATCTGAAGGTGCCCGTGGGCTTTGACACCGACGTGAACGGCTCTATGCTGGGGGAGTGTACATGGGGCTGTGCCAAGGGCCTGGATACGGCGATCTATGTGACGGTGGGCACCGGCGTGGGCGTGGGTGTGATCGCGGGGGGGAAGCTGCTCCACGGGATGCAGCACCCGGAGGCGGGCCACATGCTGATCCCGGCCCGGGAGGACGATCCCTATAAGGGAAAATGCCCTTATCACGGACACTGCCTGGAGGGGCTGGCGGCCGGACCGGCGATCGAGGAGCGCTGGGGCGCTAAGGGGCAGGCCCTTAAGGACAGGCCAGAGGTGTGGGAGCTGGAAGCCCATTATCTGGCCTATGCGGTGACCAACTATATCATGATCCTGTCGCCTAAGAAGATCATCCTGGGCGGCGGCGTCATGCACCAGGAACAGCTGTTCCCGCAGATCAGGGAGAAGGTCACCCAGATGCTGGGCGGCTACTTACAGACCAAGGAGCTGGGAGCCATGGATGACTATATCGTCCCGCCATCCCTTGGCGACGATCAGGGGATCTTAGGGGCGCTGAAGCTGGGGATGGATGCCCTGGAGGGGTGAGCGAGTGCGAAAGGAGATGATGCAGATGAGAGAGATCATACGTTTGGAGCCGGTCTTTAAGCAGATGGTCTGGGGCGGGAGCGGCCTCAGGGACTATTTCGGCTATGAGATCCCGGGAGAGGACACCGGGGAGGCCTGGGTGGTCAGCGCCCATCCCCAGGGGGATTGCAGAGTGGCAGAGGGGAGCTTTGAAGGAAAGACCCTGTCCCAGCTGTGGAAGGAGGAACGGGCTTTATTTGGCGGAGCAGAGGGGGAGGAGTTCCCGCTGCTGGTGAAGTTCATCGATGCCAAGGAGGACTTGAGCATCCAGGTCCATCCCGACGACGCCTATGCCAGGGTCCATGAAAATGGGGCCAGAGGGAAGTATGAGTGCTGGTATATCTTAGACTGTGCTAAGGGCGCGGATATCATCGTGGGTCACAAGGCCCGGACCAAGGAAGAACTGGAGCAGATGATCCGTGAGGAGCGCTGGGAGGACCTGTTACATGTCCGTCCGATCCATCCCGGCGACTTCTTCCAGATCCCGCCGGGGACTGTCCACGCGATCCGGAAGGGGACCCTGCTGATCGAGATCCAGCAGAATTCCGCCGTCACCTACCGCCTCTACGACTATGGGCGCATGCCCGGAGGAAAGCCACGTGAACTCCATCTGACCCAGGCCATGGATGTGATCCGGTGTCCTCACGAGGAGAGCCAGGATGGGCGGAAGACATTCCATGAAGAAGGCTATGACAGGACCTTTCTGATCGCCTGCCCCTTCTTCACCGCAGAAAAATACGACATCCGGACCGCCCTGTCCCTGGACCAGGAGGATCCCTTCCTCCTCCTGTGTGTCCTAGACGGGGAGGGGACCATAGACGGTGGGAAGATCAAAAAAGGGGATAGCATGCTCCTTCCCGCCGGCTATGGCAGGGCGGAGATCAAGGGAGCCTTAAGCCTGGTGACCGCCCATATCTGATGTCCATAGAAAACCGTACCGAGATGAGAGAGAGGATCCCGGCGGATCTGCCTGTGCGCAGATCCGCCGGGATCCTTTTGTGCCTGCAGAAGATCCGGGACCGGGCCTTCTGGCCCACCTGTGAAAAGTACTCCTTTTTAACTGTTCAGAGTATCGGAACTGTCACCCCCTTTTTTGAAAAAATAGAGAAAAAAAGTTGGAAAACACTTGACATATTTAAAAAACATAATATAATATAAATATGTCATAACAAATTATAGATGAAACATGACAACTATGAACACAAAAAGTGAGACAGCGGAGGAACAATGGACAGACCTGGATAAGAGACCCAGAAGAGACAGAAGACCCCAGAAGACCCAGAAGACCCAGAAGAGACAGAACGATCAGACTTGCATGGCAGACTTAGATGACGGACCTGGATGATCAAAGAAAACAAAAGCAGGAGGAAGAAAAAATGGGCGACTCAAAAATAGTGGAGAAATTCACCATATTTGCCTCGAAACTCGGAAATGAGATCCATCTGCGGTCTCTGCGGGATGCCTTCGCCACGATCATGCCGTTGTACATCCTGGCAGGTCTGGCCGTCTTGATCAACAACACGGTGTTCCAGTGGGTGCTGTCGGGAGATACCCTGGCAGGCGCGCAGTACTGGGGGACCCTGATCGTGAACGGGACCTTGAACATCAGCTCGCTGCTGATCGCGCCGGTGATCGGCTATATGCTGTCCCAGAACAAGGGCTATGAGAACCCGCTGGCAGCGGCGGTGGTATCCATGGCCACCCTGGTGGTGATGATGCCCAACACGATCAGCATCACACCAGCAGGCTCCGAGGAGGCGGTCATGGCCCAGGGAGCCCTAACCTTCAGCAACATCGGCACTGGCGCCATGTTCGCGGGCGTGATCATCGGCCTGGTGGCCACAGAGGTCTTCATCTGGGTCACCACGATCAAAAGGCTCCAGATCAACTTAGGCGACAGCATCCCGCCGGCAGTGGGCAAGTCCTTTAACGTGCTGGTCCCCTTTATCCTGGTGATGTCCGGGTTCGCGCTGATCAGCGCATTGCTCAACAACCTGTTCCACACGGATCTGGTCCACATCATCACCACCCTGATCCAGGAGCCGCTGCGCACGGCCACCACCGGTCTGGTAGGCTGCGTGTTCCTCTACAGCTTAGGGAATTTCCTGTGGATCTTAGGCATCCATCAGTCCGTGATCTACAGCTCTATCCTGGAGCCGCTGCTGATCGTGAACATGACCCAGAACATGGCCGCCTTCGCGGCAGGGGAGGCGATCCCCAACATCATCAACGTGGCCTTCGTCCCGGCCTTCGGCATGATGGGCGGCTCCGGCTCCACGATCTGCCTGCTGATCGCCACCTTCCTGGTGAGCAAGAACATGGCCACGAAGAGCGTTTCCAAGATGGCCTTTGTACCGGGTCTCTTTAACATCAACGAGCCGGTGATCTTCGGGTACTCCATCGTGTACAATGTCTGCATGCTGATCCCCTTCGTGCTGGTGCCGGCTCTGGGCCTGATCATCGGCTACGCGGCCACCGCCATGCACCTGATGAGCGAGTGTGTGGTGTACATCCCCTGGACCACACCGCCCCTGCTCAGCGGATACTTAGCCACCGGCGGGGACTGGCGGGCGATCATCGTCCAGCTGGTGATCTTAGCTCTGGGGATCTTGATCTACATCCCCTTTGTGAAGATGAACGATATCGTCATGGAGAGGACCATGGCAGAGGAGTAAACCTTGTAGGCGTGTAGGATCTGCAAGTGAAGAGAAGAAGAGGAGAAGAGCGGGGAGGAATGCGCCCCACGGGAAGACAGCCGGAAGGAGGCGTCCTGTGAGCGTGTGGCTCCCGCTCTGGGGGCCGGATGCGAAAAAGGTACAGGGATCGTCCCTGGAGAGCACTGGTATGGCGGAAGCGAGTAAAAGAGAGCAAGAGGATAAATAAAGAAGAAAAGGAGATAGAAAGATGAAGAAGATCTTATTAGTGTGCAACGCAGGGATGTCCACCAGTATGCTGGTGAACAAGATGTTAAAGGCGGCGGACCAGATGGGTGTCCAGGTGGAGATCGAGGCTAAGCCTCTGGCTGTGGCGAAGAAGGAGATCGGAGAGGTAGATATCATACTCTTAGGCCCCCAGATCCGCTATGAGCTGGACAATGTGAAAAGGATGGCCGGGACCACGCCGGTGGAGGCGATCAACATGAAGGATTACGGGATCATGGACGGGAAAAAGGTCTTAGAGCATGCCCTGCAGGTGATCGGAGGCTGAGCCTTGTGGGGGCTGTCGCAAAATAGCCGCTATATACAGGATATGGCGTTCTGACCCGATCGGTCACAGCCACATATCGTGTATAAGCTGCATTTTGCGACAGCCCCTTCCCGAAAAAGTATCTTTAAGGATCGGTCCTGGGGCGGTGGCAAGATAGCGGCTATGATAAGCCATATCTTGCCACCGCCTCTTTGCAAAGCTCTGGTCGCGCCCCTACAGCTGGGTCCCTCTGGACTCTATGACCTTTTTATACCAGTCATACGAATCCTTCTTCCTCCGTTCATAGGTCCCATTTCCCTCATCGTCTCTGTCCACATAGATGAACCCATACCGTTTCCGCATCTCGCCGGTGCCTGCGCTGATCAGGTCGATGCAGCCCCAGGTGGTATAGCCGATCAGATCCACGCCGTTTTCGATGGCCTTGGCCATCTCCTTGATGTGCTCCCGGTGGTAATCGATCCGATAGGGATCGTGGATGCTCCCATCCTCCTCGATCTTGTCATAGGCTCCTAAGCCATTTTCCACCACCATGAGCGGCTTCCCATAGCGGTCATAGATCATCTCCAGGTAATAGCGCAGCCCTTTGGGGTCAAATGCCCAGCCCCAGTCGGAATACTCCAGATAGGGGTTCTTCGCCCCTGCCGCGAAGTTCCCGGAGACCATCTCTTCCGCCTTGTGGGTGGACACCAGCGACGACATGTAGTAAGAGAAGGTGTACATATCCACACATCCCTTCTTAAGCTCCTCAAGATCCTGCTCCGTGATATCCAGCTCCACCTGGTGCTCGGCCCACAGCCGTTTGGAGAAGGAAGGATATCTACCCTTGCACTGCACGTCTCCACAGTAGAAGATCCCCTTTTCCCAGGAATGGCGGTCCAGGAGGATATCCTCCGGGTCGCAGGTACCCGGATAGAAGGTGATCCCGCAGATCATACAGCCGATCATGTTCTCGGGATCGATCTCATGGCCGATCTGTACGGCTCTGGCGCTGGCCACGAACTGATAGTGCAGCTGCTGATAGGCGGCCTGGTACTCCGCATCTCCCGCTTCATTGCCGAACAGATCCAGCATCATCACCGTATTGTTGATCTCATTAAAGGTGAGCCAATACTTGACCAGCCCCTTGTACTCGGTAAAGCAGGTCCTGGCAAACCGCTCGTAAAAGCCGATCAGCCTGCGGTCGTTCCAGCCGCCGTAATGCTCTTCCAGATACAGCGGGGTGTCGAAATGCCAGATCGTCACCAGAGGCTCGATGCCGTATTTCCGGCACTCTTTGAACACATCCCGGTAAAACTCGATCCCCTTTTCATTGGGGGTCTCCTCGTCCCCATGGGGGTACAGCCTGGACCAGGAGATGGACATCCTGAACATCTTAAAGCCCATGCCGGCAAACAGGGCGATATCCTCCTTGTAGCGGTGGTAGAAGTCGATGCCGTCATGGTTGGGATAATAGCAGTCTTTAAGGACCGCGTACCTTGCGCCCTCCGGTATGGGCTTGCCGTTCACTACCTTGCCCGGAACGCCGTCCTTGTCGATGTAGGTCACATACCGGGGTTCCTTTACAGAACCTCCGGTGGTCACATCCGTCTTGGCCGGTCCTCTGCCGTCCACATCCCATGCGCCCTCTGCCTGGTTGGCCGCGATCGCGCCGCCCCAGAAAAAGTTTTCTGAAAACATGATGATCTCCCTCCTTCTTTTTCATTAGTTTAACTTTTCTTACCGGTACTGTCAATATGCTGTATCCCCCTCCCTCCGTTACTTAATGGCTGCTCTTCGGTCATACGACATGCCGGATGCGGACGGGTGGCCGATCATGGGCCTGCACCTATCTGATGATCGGCGTGGGTGTGAAATGTAACCATATCTGTTACTTTTCAACCTCTAAGTGCCGAAACCTATGCAAAAAGGCGGCGGTGCTTGTGCGTTATCTTAAAAAAGTATATACTGGAGATAGATAGCAGATAGGCAAAGGGGGATGCTGGCGTGAAGCAGCGCCATTTTTATATAGGAGGGCGATGTTCGTGGAAGAGATGAAAACAGGTGAGAGCACAGATAAGAGCACAGATAAGAGGATCAGTAAGGGCTGGAGGTCCTGGGAGCTGTGCGCTACCTTCATGGGGGTCGGGTTGTTCACTTTTGGCGGCGGTTATGCCATGATCTCGGTGATCGAGGATATCTGTGTCCATCGGAAGAAGTGGATCAGCCACGAGGAGATGATGGATATGACGGTGATCGCGGAGTCCACGCCGGGGCCGATCGCGATCAACTGCGCCACCTTTGTGGGATACCGGCAGGCGGGGCTTTTGGGGGCGGTCATGGCTACCCTTGGGGTGGTGCTGCCTTCCTTCGCCGTGATCTATCTGATCTCCGTGTTCTTAGACAACTTCCTGGAGATCCAGGTCATCGCCCATGCCTTTAAAGGGATCAAGGCCGCTGTGGGGATCCTGATCGTGAACGCGGCGGTGAACATGCTGAAAAAGCTGCCCCCCGCTCCCCTTCCCAAAGGGATCGCCCTATGCTCCTTCGGGGTGATGTTCTTGGCGGATCTCCTTTCGATGGACCTGTCTTCCATCGTCCTGATGTTGGCCGCCGGGGCGGTCAGTTTGGCCTTTGCGGTGGGCAAAGAGTGCGGACGGCAGGGCGGAGCTGAACTGAAAGGTACTGGGCAGAGTGATGCGGTGCAAAAAAGCACTGAGCAGAGTGGGACTGAGCAAAAAGGCGTTGAGCAGAGTGATGCTATGCAAAAAGGCGCCGGACAGAAGGGCGGTGATCTGCGATGATCTATCTGGAGTTGTTCTTGGGGTTTTTGAAAGTGGGCTGTTTTGCCTTCGGCGGCGCTTATGGGGCGATCCCGCTGATCCGGGATGTGGTGCTGTCCCACGGCTGGCTGGACGATGAGGCATTGACCTATATGATCGCCGTCAGCGAGAGCACACCAGGGCCGATCATGGTGAACCTGGCCACCTATGTGGGGAGCAGCCAGGCCGGCTTTTGGGGAGCCGCTCTGGCGACTCTGGCGGTGGTCCTCCCCTCCTTTTTCATCATCCTTCTGGTGATGGTGCTGTTAAAGAGCCTGTTAAAACACCGATATGCCCAGGCGATCCTCCGGGGCCTCAAGCCCTGCATCAGCGGGATCATCCTGGCTACCGGCCTGTATATGCTCCTCCAGAGCTGCATCCGGCGGGGAGGAGGGGCGGCTACGGGCCTCCCGCCAGGAGGAGGAACGACTGTCGGCTTCCCGCCGGGAGGGGAGATGGCGCTTGGCCCCTGGTCTCTGGATATCCGCGCCCTGGTGGTCATGGTCCTGGCCGCCATAGCCTTCTGGGGGTCTGAGCGGTGGGCAAAGAAAAAGCTGTCCCCGATCGGGCTGATCTTGCTGTCGGCGGGCTTGGGGGTGGTCATCTTTGGGGTGGGGTGACCGGTTTATCGGGTAAGTATTTTGGGGGGCGGATCTCCAAAATATCACTGGATCTTTTTGTTAAAATGTGATATGATCATTTTAAGAAGTAGGAAGGGCTTTTTTGGCAATGGTCCAGGAGGTGGGTATGGCTGTAGAAGCGGCAAAGCAGGATCCGGAATGGAGGCATGGATATATGACATTGCTGATGAGAGACCAGCTCAATGTTGAGAAGGGGATCGAGTAGGTGATCTGATATTGGCAGCAGGGGCACAGAGGCCTGTTGAACGATCTGCAGATGCTGAAACACTGGGATCCTATCGGATGATCGGAGAGGGATACAAGGCTTTACAGGATGGAAGGGTCAGCAGCATCGATCACGTAAAGAGCAGGTAAGAGAACGATCTGAAGAGAGAAGAAAGAGAGCAGGTCGTGTTTGGATAATATAAAATAGAATAAGATATGGAAAGCCAGATATAAGTATGGAAGAAGAGCGTTTCAACTTATATCTGGCTTTTTTATCCGTGGTCTTTGTGATATCGTTCGACAGAGCTTCCTTTGATCTTTTGCAATACAAATAGCAGGCCCTCAAAATGAAGCCCGCATCCTCTGGATAAAAACCTATATACTTTTTAATGGCACATCGCCTATTTTCGCAGAATGGCCCCTTCTGCGAAAAGAAAAGCAGGCATCATTTCTGCCTCATAAGGTATATCGGCAGTATTCTACCACAACTTAACGGTGTTCCGCAATATTTTTTTGATCTTAAGGGGGAGCAGGGGGCGGATCTGGCGGTGATCTGGGCCTATAGACTGCTATGGTAATATAAAAGATCCATAAAAGCCATAGAAAAAAGATGTAATAAAAGGATATTTGTGGTCACTTTCATGGTCAAAAGTTCCGGAGACAGAGCGCCCGGACATACAAAGGAGGAGGAACGGGGAATGGGAAGACATGGGGAGAACATCCGAAAGAGGATTGACGGAAGATGGGAGGCGCGCTATCAGGTGCTGGATCCGGCAAAATCCATCGGGAGTGCCTGCGGATAATGGAACCCCTACCGGTGGAGCAGAAGGAGATATAGACGGAGCTGGCGGTCCCAGCAGTGGGGCGGGGGCGGCAGGCCATCCGACTGGGGAAGGCGGAGCGATCGTAGAGCCAGGCACATCCGGGAACGGTAGCGCGACCGTAGAGCCAGGTACATCCGGGAACGGCGGAGCGGCCGTAGAGCCAGGCACATCCGGGAACGGTGGAGCGCCTGGAGAGTCTGGTACATCTGGGGAAGGCGGCGCGACCGGAGGGTCTGGCACATCCGGGAACGGCGGAGCGCCTGGAGAGCCAGGCACATCCGGGAACGGTGGAGCGCCTGGAGAGTCTGGTACATCTGGGGAAGGCGGCGCGACCGGAGGGTCTGGCACATCCGGGAACGGCGGAGCGCCTG
>CAJUFE010000056.1 GCA_910585635.1 uncultured Lachnospiraceae bacterium
CCTCGCTAAGCGCCGACGTCTTTCTAGGGGTTCCTTTTGTGACAGGACCCTCCCTACGCTACTTTAGCTGGCGTGGGTGTGAAAGGTAACACTTCGCCCGCAGTGACCCGAGATCTGGCGAGAAATCCTTGACTTTTCGCCCGTCCCTCTATATAATGGTGAATTGTAGCAAAAGACTGTGATGGAGACAGTAAGTAGATGATGAAAGGGACAGCGAGCCGGCGATGGTGTGAGACCGGTCCAAGTAGCATCGACCTGAAGATCGCTCCGGAGTTGCCGGTCGAAAGGGCAGGGGTCTCCCTGCGGCCAGTAGGCTGAGACGGATCTCCCACGTTATAGGGAGCTCATATGAAGTATGCAGTAATGGGTGGTATAGCGGAGCAGCCTTCGTCCCGAGCATTGCCTATTCTTACAAGACATGGCGCAGTTGTCCTGTGAGATGGGCGGGATGGAGGCTTTTTATGTTGCAGGTGCAAAAGCATCCCTTTCTGCAAGAAAAAATGGAGGAATGGAACATGCCTGACACAGTGAAGATGGTGTACCAGAAGGTCCCGACCGACTTAAAGTTCGTGGAGCGGGAAAAGGAAGTGGAGAAGTTCTGGAAAGAGAACAAGATCTTTGAGAAGAGCATCGACAGCCGCCGGGAAGGGGAGCCCTATGTCTTCTATGACGGTCCGCCCACGGCTAATGGAAAGCCCCATATCGGTCATGTGCTGACCCGTGCGGTGAAGGATATGATCCCCCGGTACCATGCCATGAAGGGCTGCATGGTCCCCAGGAAGGCCGGATGGGATACCCACGGGCTGCCGGTGGAGCTGGAAGTGGAGAAGATGCTGGGCTTAGACGGGAAGGAGCAGATCGAGCAGTACGGCCTGGAGCCTTTCATCAGCCATTGTAAGGAGAGCGTCTGGAAGTATAAGGGGATGTGGGAGGATTTCTCCTCCACCGTAGGCTTCTGGGCCGATATGGACGACCCCTATGTGACCTACCATGACGATTACATCGAGTCCGAGTGGTGGGCTTTAAAGGAGATCTGGGAGAAGGGCTTACTGTACAAGGGCTTTAAGATCGTGCCCTACTGCCCACGCTGCGGCACACCCCTGTCCTCCCACGAGGTGGCTCAGGGCTATAAGGATATCAAGGAGCGGTCGGCGGTGGCCCGGTTCAAGGTGAAGGGAGAGGACGCCTACATCCTGGCCTGGACCACCACGCCCTGGACCCTCCCCTCCAATGTGGCTCTCTGCGTGAACCCGGCGGAGGAGTACGTGAAGGTAAAGGCCTCGGACGGCTACACCTACTATATGGCGAAGGCTCTGGTGGGGACCGTACTGGGAGAAGGGACGGAGGTATTGGAGTCCTACCTGGGAAAGGACTTAGAATACAAGGAGTATGAGCCCCTCTTCGACTGCGGGGTGGCGACCTGTGAACGGCAGCACAAGAAGGCCTTCTATGTGACCTGCGACAGCTACGTGACCTTGACCGACGGTACCGGCGTGGTCCATATCGCCCCGGCCTTCGGTGAGGATGACGCCAATGTGGGCCGCAAGTACGACCTGCCCTTTGTGCAGCTGGTGGACGGCAAAGGCGAGATGACAGGGGAGACCCCTTACGCGGGGATGTTCTGCAAGAAGGCGGATCCGGAGATCTTAAAGGACTTAGACAAGAAGGGACTGCTCTTTTCCGCACCTAAGTTCGAGCACAGCTATCCCCATTGCTGGCGCTGCGACACCCCTTTGATCTACTATGCCCGGGAGTCCTGGTTCATCAAGATGACCGCGGTGAAGGAGGACCTGATCCGCAATAACAACACCATCAACTGGATCCCGGAGAGCATCGGCAAGGGGCGTTTCGGCGACTGGCTGGAGAACATCCAGGACTGGGGCCTCTCCCGGAACCGTTACTGGGGCACCCCGCTGAACATCTGGGAATGCTCCTGTGGCCATATGCATGCCATCGGCAGCCGGGCAGAGCTAAAGTCCATGAGCCCCAACTATGACCAGGTGGCCAAGGCCCATCCGGAGGCGCAGGAAGGGAAGACGCCGGGGGAGGTGGAGCTCCACCGTCCCTTCATCGACGAGGTGACCGTCACCTGTCCTAAGTGCGGCGGGCAGATGCACCGGGTGCCGGAGGTGATCGACTGCTGGTTCGATTCCGGGGCCATGCCCTTCGCCCAGCATCATTATCCATTTGAAAATAAGGAGCTGTTCGAGGCCCAGTTCCCCGCCCAGTTCATCTGCGAGGCGGTGGACCAGACCAGGGGCTGGTTCTATTCCCTCCTGGCGGAGTCCACACTTTTGTTCAATAAAGCGTCCTTTGAGAACGTGATCGTCCTGGGCCATGTGCAGGATGAGAACGGGAAGAAGATGAGCAAGTCCGCGGGCAATGCGGTGGATCCCTTCGAGGCGCTGGAAACCTACGGCGCGGATGCCGTCCGCTGGTATTTCTTCACCAACTCCGCCCCCTGGCTGCCCAACCGCTTCCACGGGAAGGCCGTCACCGAGGGGCAGAGGAAGTTCATGGGGACCCTCTGGAATACCTATGCCTTCTTCGTGCTGTATGCCAACATCGACAGCTTTGATGCCACCAAGTACAGCCTGGAGCCGGACAAGCTGTCTGTGATGGATAAGTGGCTCTTGAGCAAGCTTAATTCTATGGTGGAGGCAGTGGACGACCATCTGGCCGGATACCGGATCGTGGAGGCGGGCAAGGCCCTCCAGGCCTTTGTGGATGACATGAGCAACTGGTATGTGCGCAGGAGTCGGGAGCGTTTCTGGGCTAAGGGTATGGAGCAGGATAAGATCAATGCCTACGAGACCCTCTACACCGCTCTGGTGACCACGGCCAAGGCGGCCGCGCCTATGATCCCCTTCATGTCCGAGGAGATCTACTTGAACCTGGTAAAGAGCATTGACGCCCAGGCGCCGGAGAGCGTCCACCTGTGCGGCTTCCCTGTAGCCGACAGCGCGCTGATCGATAAAAAGCTGGAGCAGGATATGGATGAGGTCTTAAAGATCGTGGTCATGGGCCGCGCGGCCAGGAACACGGCCAACATCAAGAACCGCCAGCCGATCGGCCGGATGTTCGTGAAGGCGGACCATCCGCTCTCCGACTATTATGTGACGATCGTCCAGGACGAGCTGAACGTGAAGAAGGTGACCTTTACCGAGGATGTGCGGGAATTTACCACCTATACCTTTAAGCCCCAGCTAAAGACCGTAGGTCCCAAGTACGGGAAGCTCCTGGGGAAGATCCGCGCCGCCCTGTCGGAGCTGGACGGCAACAAGGCCATGGATACCTTGAACGAGGCCGGCGCGCTGACCTTTACCTTTGACGGGACAGAGGTGGTCCTGACCAAGGACGACCTGCTGATCGATGTGGCCAGGAAGCAAGGCTTCGTCACCGAGGAGGACGCCTATGTGACCGTGGTCTTAGATACCGACCTGACCCCGGAGCTGATCGAGGAGGGCTTTGTCCGGGAGATCGTCAGCAAGGTCCAGACCATGCGCAAGGACTCTGGCTTCGAGGTCACCGACCACATCCATGTCTTCTTAGCCGATGACAGCCACAAGGTGGAGAAGATCGTAGCGGCCAATGCCCAGGGGATCGGGAAAGAGGTCCTGGCCGATGAGGTGCATCTGGGCCGCGCAGATCTTAAAAAGGCTAAGGATGAGCGGCAGGAAGATCTTAAGGGTCCCGTCTTTACGAAGGATTGGGATATCAACGGCGAGACGGTGACACTGGGTGTCGCGAGAGCATGAGCGTATCAGCTATGGGAGCATAGACCGCTCTCGATAAGGGTATAGCATAGATAGGTGCGATCTAAGACATTAGGAGGAATAGAGAGATGAATAAAGAAAACGGATTTAACAAGAAGGCTTTTAAAGAGTCGGTCTTGTACAATGTAAAGAACCTTTTCCGCAAGACCATCGACGAAGCCAGCCCCCTGCAGGTATTCCAGGCGGTGGCTTACTCCGTGAAGGAAGTGGTCATGGACGAGTGGATCGCCACACACAAGGAATATGCAAAGCAGGACGCGAAGACGGTCTACTATCTGTCCATGGAATTTTTGATGGGCCGCGCCCTGGGCAATACCATCATCAACATCTGTGCCCACGATGAGATCAAGGAGGTCTTAGATGAGCTGGGCTTCGATCTGAACGTCATCGAGGATCAGGAGCCGGACGCGGCGCTGGGGAACGGCGGCCTTGGCCGGCTGGCAGCCTGCTTCTTAGATTCCCTGGCTACCCTGGGCTATCCTGCCTACGGCTGCGGCATCCGTTACCGCTACGGCATGTTCAAGCAGAAGATCGAGAACGGCTTCCAGGTGGAGGTCCCGGACGAGTGGTTAAAGGATGGCAACCCCTTTGAGGTGCGCCGCTCCGAGTATTCGATGGAGGTCAAGTTCGGCGGCTATGTGGTCACCAAGTGGGAGGACGGGCAGAGCAAGTTCGTCCAGGAGGGCTATCAGTCCGTCCTGGCTGTCCCCTACGATCTTCCCGTCGTAGGCTACGGCAATAACGTGGTCAATACCTTGCGTGTCTGGGATGCCCAGCCGATCAACACCTTCCGTCTGGACGCCTTTGACAAGGGCGATTATCTGAAGGCGGTGGAGCAGGAGAACCTGGCCAAGAACATCTGCGAGGTCCTGTATCCCAACGACAACCATTATGCCGGCAAGGAGCTGCGCTTAAAGCAGCAGTACTTCTTCATCTCCGCCAGTGTCCAGAGGGCGGTGGCGAAATATATGGAAAAGCATGACGATATCCATAAGCTCCATGAGAAAGTGGTGTTCCAGTTAAATGACACCCATCCCACGGTAGCCGTGGCCGAGCTGATGCGGATCCTCTTAGATGACTATAACCTGACCTGGGAGGAGGCCTGGGCCGTGACCACCAAGACCTGCGCCTACACCAACCACACCATCATGGCCGAGGCCCTGGAGAAGTGGCCGATCGAGCTGTTCTCCAGACTGCTCCCCCGTATCTACCAGATCGTGGAGGAGATCAACCGCCGGTTCATCGCCGCGATCAGCGAGAAATTCCCGGGGGACCAGGAAAAGATCCGCAAGATGGCGATCGTCTACGACGGCCAGGTGAAGATGGCCCACTTAGCCATCGCCGGCAGCTTTTCCGTCAATGGCGTGGCCAGGCTCCACACCGAGATCTTAAAGGAGCAGGAGTTAAAGTCCTTCTACGAGATGTATCCGGAGAAGTTCAATAATAAGACCAACGGCATCACCCAGCGGCGTTTCCTGCTCCACGGCAACCCCTTGCTGGCGGAGTGGGTGACCACCAAGATCGGGAATGAGTGGATCACCGACCTGCCCCATATCAAGAAGCTGGCGATCTATGCGGACGATCCCAAGTGCCAGCAGGAATTCATGAACATCAAGTACAGGAACAAGGTCCGTCTGGCCAAGTATATCAAGGAGCACAACGGCATCGATGTGGATCCCCGCTCGATCTTCGACGTGCAGGTGAAGCGTCTCCATGAGTACAAGCGCCAGCTGATGAACATCCTCCATGTGATGTATCTGTACAACCAGCTGAAGGATGATCCTACCATGGATATCGTCCCCAGGACCTTTATCTTCGGCGCCAAGGCGGCGGCCGGCTACAAGCGGGCCAAGCTGACCATCAAGCTGATCAACGCCGTGGCCGACGTGATCAATAATGACAGGAGTATCAATGGAAAGATCAAAGTGGTGTTCATCGAGGATTACCGGGTATCCAACGCGGAGCTGATCTTCGCGGCCGCCGACGTGAGCGAGCAGATCTCCACCGCCTCCAAGGAGGCCTCCGGCACAGGCAACATGAAGTTCATGCTCAACGGCGCTCTGACCCTGGGCACCATGGACGGGGCCAATGTGGAGATCGTGGAGGAAGTGGGCGAGGAGAACGCCTTCATCTTCGGTATGTCCTCCGACGAGGTCATAAACTACGAGAACAACGGCGGCTATCAGCCCATGGATATCTTCAACAGCGACCAGGATGTGCGCCGGGTGCTGATGCAGCTGATCAACGGGTATTATTCCCCCCACGATCCGGAGCTGTTCCGGGATATCTATGATTCCCTGCTGAACACCCGCAGCAACGACCGGGCCGATATGTACTTCATCCTGAAGGACTTCAAGTCCTACGCAGAAGCCCACGAGCGGGTGGATAAGGCCTACCGGGATGAAAAGTGGTGGGCCCAGGCAGCCATCCTCAATGTAGCCCACAGCGGGAAGTTCACCTCGGACCGCACCATCCAGGAGTATGTAAGGGATATCTGGCACCTGGATAAGGTGACCGTGGAGCTGCCAAAGACGGGGAGCAGACGGTAAAAGTGCTGCTTTTCATACCTGCGCTGGTTGTTACAAGGGGCAGGTGCATAGCCGGTCACCCGTCCGCATCCGAAGGCCCTTTTGGATAACCCGTAGAAAACAACATATAACTGTATAAACAGAAGCCCCTCCTCATATATTGGAGATATGAGGAGGGCTTTTTTATGTGGAGCTGGAAAAAGATCGGAGGGATCCTGCTGGCGTCCTGCTGCTTCCCCTACGTGGTGACCTTAGGGTGGACAGGCGATATCAACGGGAAGGGCAAGGTGCTGGAGCCGGCGGATCCAAAGCTGGTCAGCGGACGGCAGGTGATCCTGGACCGGGACCGGGTGTCGTCCATGGATGTGGAGCAGTACCTGGTAGGAGCGGTGGCGCAGCAGATCCCGGCAGAGTATGAGCTGGAGGCCATAAAGGCCCAGGCGGTGATCGCCAGGACCTACATCTATGGGCAGATGGGGGACAGGAGGGAGATCGCGGAGTCGGAGCTGGATATGGACTATCTGGAGCAGGGGCAGATGGAGCAGCTTTGGGGGACGAAGGACTACATGACCTTTTACGAGAAGATCGAGGAGGCGGTAGCCCAGACCAACAGCCAGGTGATGGAATATGAAGGGGAGCTGATCGACGCCTGGTTCTGCCGCTTGAGCGCAGGAAAGACCAGGCCCGGGGATGAGGCCCACCCGTATCTGGCCAGCGTGGATTGCCCGGAGGATCTGGAGGCGGATGGCTTCTTGCAGATCCGGGAATGGCTGCCGGACGAGTTCTCCCGCCTGATCAGCCAGATACCCGACGGGGGGCCGGTGTCGGCAGACCAGGTCCCCGGTAAGATCCAGATCGGGGAGCGGGATGAGGCGGGATATGTATCCTTGGTGCAGATCGGCAACTATCCTTTTACAGGTGATGCCGTCCGGTATGGCCTGGGGCTGGCTTCGCCCTTTTTTCGTTTTGAAGACCATGAGGGGAACGTGCGGGCTGTGGTCAAGGGGATTGGCCATGGCTATGGGCTGAGCCAATATTCGGCAGACAAGAAAGCCGGAGAGGGGTGGACCTACGAGCAGATACTAAAGCATTTTTATCAAAATATCGTGCTCATTTCTGAATAACTCGCCGCGCTTTGGTAAAAATAGTACCGAGGTGATAAAAGTGAAACAAAGAGTCGATCAATTGTTCAAGGATAAGCTTACCCTTGTCATGTTGGTGTTGGGCCTGCTGACTATAGTAGCTGCGGCAGGCGTGGTCACTCTGCAGAGAGGACGTACAGAAGAGAGCCCTTACTTAAACCTGGAGGGCGATCCGGACCATCTGGTGGATGGGGCCGGCGAGGATGCACAGAAAGAGGCAGGCACATCTAATGCGGACCGCGTACAGGATAGCCGCAAGGAGCAAGAGGACAGTCTGGCTAAGGCAGACGGGAGCGCCAAGACAGAAGGTAAGAGCGCCAAGACAGACAGCGGTGCTAAGAGCGGCGCTAAGACGGCGGCCGACAGCGGCTCCGGCAGGGTCAGCACGGCAAAAGAGGATGCTGTAAAGAGACAGGATGAGCGGACCTACGGCTACGGTGGCGATGGGATCGAGGCCGAAGCCGCTCCGGCAGGGGCAGGATCTGATGCCGCCTCCGGCTTAGTGCTGGATTTTGCCCAGACCCAGTCCATGGCCTGGCCGGTGGAGGGGAATGTGCTGTTGGACTACAGCATGGACTCGACGATCTATTTCCCGACCCTGGAGCAGTATAAGTGCAATCCCGGTCTGGTGATCCAGAGCGACGTGAGCCAGCCTGTAGCGGCCCCGGCCAATGCCAGGGTGACGGAAGCCGGGGTCGATGAGGAGATCGGCAATTATCTGGTCTTAGACCTGGGCGATGACTATGCACTGACCTGCGGCCAGTTAAAGGAAGTACAGGCTGTGGAAGGCGAGTACCTGGAAAAAGGGCAGGTCTTAGGGTATGTGGCAGAGCCTACCAAATACTATACACTGGAAGGGCCCAATGTATTCCTGGAGCTGAAAAAGGAAGGGAAGCCGGTAGATCCCCTGGATCATCTGGAGTAGAGCCCAGACCGAGGAGGACAGACAGTAAAAAGCGCAGACAGCAAAAGGAACGGACAGTAAAAGGAACAGACAGCAAAAGCGCGGACGGCAAAAGGAACAGACAGTGATAGCGCAGGTGATAAAAAGCGCGGGCAATAAAAGAGCAGACAACAAAAAACGGTCCAGGGGAGATGATCCCTCTGGACCGTTCTGCACGTTCTGCATACTGTATGGACCTGTCCGTATGGGGCGGGCATCCTGTCACTGCCCGGGACACGGCCGTCCCATCCGAGACCGAGATATCACCATCTCCTCCCCGCCCGGGACATGGCCGTCCCATCCGAGACCGAGATATCATCATCTCCTCCCCGCCCGGGGCACGGCCATCTCATCCCCAGCCGGGATACTGCCGCCGCATGTTCTCCTTTTCCCGTGCGATGATCTGCCTGGAGTCCTCCAGGGTAGTGCCCATGACCTGCAGCATCACATCCTGGGTGACGGTGGGCGAGTAATAGAAGCCCTGCTGGAAAGGACACTCGAAGCAGTTTAACGCCTCCACCTGCTTTGAGGTCTCCACCCCTTCCGCGATGGTGGTCAGCTCTAAGTTCCGGGCGATGTGGATCAGGCCTTCTGCCACATACAGGGACTTGGGGTTCGTCTCCATCTGGCAGATGAAGGGACGCTCCAGCTTCAGCGAGTGGATGGGAAGATCCAGCAGGCTGGTGATGCTGGAATAGCTGGAGACAAAATTCTTTAAGACCAGCTGTACGCCTAAGTCGCTCAGATCCTGCATCATGGTGTTGATGTTAAAGGAAGCATTGGCTAATATGTCCTCCTCGATCTCCAGCATCAGCTTGCCATGAGGGATCTGGTAGATCTTCATCACCCGCTCCACTTCCTCCAGAAAATCCTCCTGGAGCAGGAGCACCGGTGAGACGGAGAAGGCGATATGGTCGAAGGTTTTCTCCGCGGCGACCAGGCTGGCGATAAAATTCCCTACCTGGTTCAGGGCGAAGTACTCGACCGCGCGGATCTGGCCCGAATCCTCCGCGATCGGGATGAACTCATTGGCGCCCACCAGGCCGATATCTTTGATGAAGATCCGCATATAGAATTCGGCTCCGGTAAAACGCTTGGTGATGGTATCATAGGTGGGGCGGTAGCGGACCTCGATCTCCTTGTTCTCCAGCGCGGTCTTTAGGTAGCGGGCGATCGCCTGCCTGCGCATCATAGAGGTGTGGAGAGAGCTGTCATAGCAGACCACCTGGTTCGGTCCTAGGCTGGAAGCCTTTGTGACAGCCGCGTCCAGATATTTGAGCAGCGTGGGCACATCGTCCGTCAGGGCGGGATAGGAACAGATGCCGATCTGGGCCGAGCAGACGCAGTCCGTCTCCGCTACCCGCCACACATGCTCGAACTGGCTTAAGAGCTCTTCTGCAAGAGCGATCGCCTGCCCCTGGGAGTAGTTTTCCAGGATCAGGATGAACTCGACACCGATATAGCGATAGACCGGCTGCCCCACCTTTTCCTTTACATAGCTGATGATCTGGGCCAGCAGCTGCTCGCAGTAATCGTAGCCGAAGATCTCGTTCAGATGCTTGAAATTCTCGATGTAGAGCTTGAGCACGACCCCCTTGCCCTTCGCTTCCAGTACACGCTTTAGCTGCTGCTTGCAGCTGCTCCGCCCTAAGCCTTCGTCAATAGCGGTGTCGGCAGGGCCGGCCTGGCTGGTCTCTGCCACGATCTGGTCTTCCTGGGGTAAGGCCGGGTCCATTTCTCCGTTTTTTTTCTGGAACCATAACATAATGGATATCCTCCTGTTGTCCGATCGGAGCCCCTCTGCATGGGGGCTGGCTATGATCTGGATGGTCTTCCCTTATTTTATATGAGATCTGGAAAAAAAGCAATGGAAGATCAAAGATCTGGCATATTTTTCGAGAGGCTGCATATCCTTTTATCGTGCGGCCTGTTTTGGCTGCGAAAAGTTTTGTGCCATTTTTTGTAAAATACAGGCAGGGAAGAGGTCGGATATGGAGAGGATAGAGGAGAGGGTATCAAAGATCGTCTATGGTGCAGGTGATATCGAGGAAGGGTTCGGGAGCAGTTCTTTCCAGGTGACAGCCAGATGCGCGATCGATATCTTGACGGCGAAGCTGAGGATCGCGGACGCGGAACTATATCTGGAGCTGGGGCGGAATGTGCTGGTCCATACAGACGGGCGGCTGAAATCGGCGGAGAGCATCTTGTCGAAGTGCAGGAAAAAGGGGTATGATCCTACATATGAAAATGTGCAGGAGAAGCTGAACGACCTGATCGGCGTGCGGGCGGTCTGTTCCTTTGAGGATGATGTGTATCGGATGGCGGAGGTGCTGAAGACCCACAAGGACTTAAAGATCATCAAGAAGAAGGACTACATCAAGACCCCGAAATCCTCCGGCTACAGGAGCCTGCATCTGATCGTGGAGATCCCGGTATATTTCCAGGAAGAGCGGAGATGGGTGCGAGCCGAGCTCCAGCTCAGGACACCGGCCATGGATTTCTGGGCCGGCGTAGACCATCAGCTCCGGTATAAAAAGGGCAAGGAGGAGGCGGTGCTGATCGGGGAGGGATTGAAAGAATACGCACAGGTGATCGCGGAGCTGGATAAGAAGATGGTGGAGCTTAGGAGGCGGATCGAGGCGATCTGAAGGGGGGGCTGCGGCGCTCACAGGGGCAGGAGTTACTTATCGCATCCACGCCAAGGAGTCTTATTGCATAGAGATGTTGCAAAGGGGCCGCGCAGGGAGGGACCTGTCATAACGTCACTTACGCTTAGCTCCATGAGGAACGCAGCGGACGCTAAGCTCGTGAAAGACCTCGCTAAGCGCCGGCGTTCCTCAAGGGGTTCCTTTTATGACAGGACCCTCCCGCAGCGGACCCCTTGCGACATCTCTATGCGATAGGACTCCATGGCGTGGGTGTAAAAAGTAACGGGACAGGGTACATACAAAATGGCGGATCGCCAAGGTTATTGAAAAAGGGCATTGCATGTGATATATTATCATCATATGTGATGCTCTTCGTCTTATCAGCGGGCGGTCCACACCGGCATGCCTGTGATAGCGGGGTCTTACAGCAAAGGAGCGATAGGATGTATACGATAAAATGCGATACCCACACCCACACCCTGTATTCCCGCCACGCCTTTTCCACCATCGAGGAAAATGTGCGGGCGGCGGCAGAGCAGGGGATGGAGCTTTTAGCCACTACGGATCATTTCAGCGATATGCTCTACCCGGAGGTCCACATCCGGCATTATCAATATCTGTTCAACCAGGACATGCTGCCCAGGACCTGGCATGGGGTCACGCTGCTCAAAGGCTGCGAGGCCGATATCATCGACCTGGAAGGCCACCTTTTCGGCCACGGGTTCCCGGTGGAGGAAAATATCGTGGGCATGGCCCATAAAAAGGTCAAGGGACTGGACCGGTTCGTGATGGACCGGCAGGATTATGTGATCGCCAGCGTCCACGGCTGCCGGCACACCCAGTGGGCTACCATCGGTCAGATCACCGACATGTATGTGAAGGCTCTGGCGGATAAAAAGGTGCTGATCTTAGGGCATATCGGGCGCACGGGGCTCGCCTTTGATACCGATGCCCTGCTCCTGGAGGCGAAGGCGAGAGATAAGCTGATCGAACTAAATGAGCACAGCTTCGGCGCCGGCAGGGAAGGCTGTGTCCAAAAGTGCAGGAAGCTGGCCGAGCGCTGCGCGGAGCTGGGGGTAAAGGTCTCGATCGGGACAGACGCCCATATCGCCTGTGATGTGGGGAAGTTTACCCGGGTCCTCCAGATGCTGGAGGAGATCCATTTCCCCGAGGAGCTGATCGCCAGCCGGGACCAGGAGAGCTTTCTTAAAGCCTTAAAGGACAGCGGGGTCGGCGCGCCAGAGATGTGCTGAGGTCCGGACAGGCTAGCAAAGGCTGTGCAGAGAGCTGGACAGGCCAGCAAAGGCTGTGCAGAGAGCTGGACAGGCCAGCAAAAGGCTGTGCAAAGATCCGAGCAGGATAGCAAAGGAGGACACAAGGAAGCCCATGGACATCATCGATAAGCTCATAAAGGACCATCGCCTGACCGGAGAGGAGTATATCGCTCTCCTGGCTCTGGCAGAGGACCCTTCGGCCGTGGAGCGTCTGAAGGAGGAGGCCTGCCGTCTGCGCCGTCAGTACTACGGAGATAAGGTCTACATCAGAGGCCTGATCGAGTTTACGGACTATTGTAAGAACGACTGCTATTACTGTGGGATCCGCAGAGGGAACGCCAAGGCCCAGCGGTACCGCCTGACCAAGGAAGAGATCTTAAGCTGCTGTGAAAATGGCTATAGCTTAGGCTTCCGTACCTTTGTGCTGCAGGGAGGAGAGGATCCGTATTATACAGACGAGCGGCTGGAGGAGATCGTCCGTTCCATCAAGGCAGGATACCCGGACTGTGCGGTCACTTTGTCAGTGGGAGAGCGGTCCTATGCCAGCTACGCCCGTCTGCGCAAGGCGGGAGCGGACCGGTATCTGCTGCGCCATGAGACGGCGGATGAGGAGCACTACCGTAAGCTCCATCCACCCCAGATGAGCCTGGCGGAAAGAAAGGCCTGCCTGTATCAGCTCAAGGAGCTGGGCTATCAGGTGGGGGCCGGGTTCATGGTGGGGTCTCCCGGGCAGACAGAGCAGACCATCGCACAGGATCTGCTGTTCTTAAAGGAGCTGGAGCCCCAGATGGTGGGGATCGGCCCCTTCATCCCCCATCACGCGACCCGGTTCGCTAAGGAAACGCCGGGCAGTGTGGAGCTGACCCTCTTCCTTTTATCGGTCATCCGCATCCTGCTGCCCAAGGTCCTCCTTCCGGCCACCACGGCCCTGGGCACCTTAGACCCTTATGGGCGAGAGAAGGGGCTGGCGGTCGGAGCGAACGTGGTGATGCCCAATCTCTCTCCCGTGAAGGACCGGAAGAAATATGAGCTGTATGATCATAAGATCTGTACCGGGGAGGAGGCCGCAGAGTGCAGAGAGTGCCTGGCCAGGAGAGTGGAGGCCGCAGGCTACCGTATCGTGGAGGGGCGGGGGGATGCCGAGACTTGATATTTATGCGGAAATGTGATATATTATCCGAAAATGAGGCGCAGGCAAGGCATGGGCCAGAGGATAGGACAGGACCGGAGGACGGACAGGAGCACAGACAGAAAACGAACAGGACAGACAGGCATGAGAGTAGGAGGCAACAGAAGAGATCATGGTAAAGCAATGGGAGGTCACCATACCGGAGCTGACAGGTGATAAGGCGCGGGGCGCGTACATCTACCTGCCGGATTCCTATGCATACGAGCCGGAAAGGCGGTATCCGGTCTTATATATGTTTGACGGGCACAATGTATTTTTTGATGAGCATGCGACTTATGGGAAAAGCTGGGGCATGAAGGAGTATATGGACGCCACAGAGACCCAGGTGATCATCGCCGCCGTAGAATGCAACCACAGCCCCGATCATGGGCGGATCAAGGAGTATTCCCCCTTCTCCTTCAAAGATCCCAAGCTGGGCCGGATACCCGGCCTGGGGAAAAAGACCATGGATTGGATGGTGGGCTCCTTCAAAAAGGAGATCGACGCAGAGTACCGTACCCTGCCGGACAGAGAGCATACCTGGATCTCGGGCAGCTCCATGGGCGGGCTGATGAGCGTGTACGCCCTGATGGACTACGGCCATGTATATGGCAGGGCGGCCGCCCTTTCCCCTTCTCTCTGGATGATGGCCGGACAGGTGGAGGAGATGATCCGCCGGGCGAGGGTCCGGCCGGACACGGTCTTATATATGGATTATGGATCGGAGGAGCTGGGCAACCACAGCAATATGCTGAAGGCCTTCGGGAGGACAGTGGCCCTGCTGATCGAAAAGGGCGTGATGCTCAGCAGCAGGCTGATCCCCGGCGGGACCCACTGTGAAGCCAGCTGGGAGAGGCAGATCCCATTTTTCATGGAGACCCTCCAGTATGAGAGAGGAGACAGGTGACCCTGCGCTGCGGGGCGATGGTTTTTTACAGAAAGCTTTTATAAGGAGAACGTGCTATGGAGACACAATATTTTAAAAATTACAGCTCGGCGCTGAACCGGGATATGGAATGCAAGGTCTACGGACACAAAGGGAGGCCGGTCCTGTTCATCCCCTGCCAGGACGGGCGGTTCTTTGACTTTGAAAATTTTAAGATGACGGATGCCTGGAGGCCCTGGATCGACTCCGGCGAGGTGATGGTGTTCGCGATCGACACGGTGGACGCGGAGACCTGGTCCAACAAGCGGGGGGATCCAGGCTGGCGGATCTGGCGCTATGAGCAGTGGATCCAGTACATCACCGACGAGATGGTCCCCTTTATCCGGTGGATGGTCAATGAGCGGAACGGCTGGGAGGGCTATCCCCAGGTGATCGTGTTCGGGTGCAGCTTAGGCGCCGCCCATGCCGCGAACCTGTATTTCCGCCGCCCGGACCTTTTCGACGGGCTGCTGGCTTTGAGCGGCATCTATACCACGGAATATGGTTTTGGCTCATTTATGAACGACCTGGTGTACAATAACTCGCCGGTCCATTACCTGTCCAATATGCCCTCCGACCATCCCTACATCGCGCTGTACAACATGAAAAAGGCGGTCATCTGTGTGGGACAGGGACCCTGGGAGCTGCCAGACCACACCAGGCATCTGCAGTCGATCCTCCAGAGGAAAGGGATCCAGGCCTGGGTGGACTATTGGGGCTATGACTGCAGCCATGACTGGCCCTGGTGGTTCAAGCAGGTAGACTATTTTGTACCCTATCTGCTGGGAAAGAGCAACGGGTAGGTGTGCTCTGACAGAGCAGCCCCCAGGTATGCATGGTCTTGACGGTGTGGCAGCATGCCGTGGAGATAGAGGAGCAGCGATAGCGTAAGGGATAAAGGGTCAGCACAAGATAAGAAAGGATACGAGGAAGAGTCATGAAAAACGTCATATTTATCTCACCGAATTTCCCCACCAACTACTGGCAGTTCTGCCATCATCTCAAGGAGAATGGCATGAACGTGCTGGGGATCGGGGATCAGCCTTATGAGGAGCTGGCTCAGGATGTCCGGGACAATCTGAACGAGTATTATAGGGTCAGCAACCTGGAGAACAGTGATGAGGTGTACCGCGCCGTTGCCTTTTTCATCTTCAAGCATGGCCGCATCGACTGGCTGGAATCCAACAATGAATACTGGCTGGAGCGGGATGCGAAGCTGCGGACCGACTTCCATATCACCAGCGGTTTCCAGGAGGAGGATGTACCCCGGATCAAGTATAAATCCAAGATGAAGGAGTACTATGCCAAGGCCGGCATCCCCACGGCCCGGTACCATATGGTGGACGATCTGGCAGGCTGCGCGGCCTTCATCCAGGAGGTGGGATATCCGGTGATCGTGAAGCCGGATAATGGCGTCGGCGCTTCCCACACCTATAAGATCGAGGACGAGGAGCAGTTAAAGCGCTTTTTGGAGGGGAAGGAAGAGGCGGTCCCCTACATCATGGAGGAGTTCATCGACGCGGAGGTGAACTCTTATGACGCGATCATCGACTCTAAAGGCGAGCCCATGTTCGAGACCGGGAATGTGACCCCCTATTCGATCATGGATATCGTGAACAATGCGGACAATTCGCTGTACTATATCGTCAAGCATTTGGCGGACGATACCCGGAAGGCGGGCCGTGCTGCGGTGAAGAGCTTTGGAGTGAAGAGCCGCTTCGTCCATTTTGAATTTTTCCGGCTGCTGAAGGACCAGCATATCGGCAAGAAGGGCGACGTGGTGGCTCTGGAGGTCAATATGCGCCCCTGCGGCGGCTTCACTCCGGATATGATCAACTACGCCCACAGCACGGATGTGTATAAGATCTGGGCGGATATGGTGGCCTTCGATAAGTCCACGAAGCCGGTGGGCGCTCATGAGTACTGTGCCTTTGTGGGATTGAGGGACGGAAAGAACTTTGTCATGAGCCACGAGGATATCATGGCCAAGTACGGCGGCCAGATCAAGATGGCCGACCGCATCCCTGACGTTCTGGCCGGCGCCATGGGGAACCGGATGTATGTGGGGGCTTTTAAGACGAAGAAAGAGCTGGATACCTTTTATAGGGATCTGCTGGAAGTGCGAAAAGACGGATGATCGCCTTTGTAAAAGGACCGCTGGTCCAGATCGAAGAGGATATGGTGGTGGTGGAGACCGGCGGCGTGGGCCTGGAGATCCGGGTCCCGCTGTCGGTCTTAGAGCAGCTCCCGGCTCTGGGAGAGATGGTCATGCTCTATACCCATTTCCAGGTGAAGGAGGACGGCATGAGCCTTTACGGCTTCTTGAACCGTCAGGACAAGGCCATGTTCAGGCAGCTCCTCAGTGTGAACGGCGTAGGGCCGAAAGGGGCGCTGGGGATCTTGTCCGTCCTGCGGCCGGATGATCTCAGGATGGCGATCTTGTCCGGGGATGCCAAGGCGATCTCCAAAGCACCCGGCATCGGCACGAAGACGGCCCAGCGAGTGATCTTAGATCTGAAGGATAAGGTCTCCATGGAGCAGGTGACGGAGAGCTGGATGCTGGCTAACGGGGCGACAAGCGGGATGGCAGATCCGGGGACCGGCGCTCCTGCCGGGGCCGGGGACTTTGCCGGCGCGGCCAGGGAGGCCCTCCAGGCCCTGACCGCTTTAGGCTATACCAATATGGAAGCAGCCAGGGCGGTGAAGAAGGTGGAGCTGAAGGACGGGATGACCACGGAAGAGGTGCTGAAGGCGGCTTTGAAGCATCTCTCCTTTTTGTGAGCATGTTAAGCCGCCTACCCGGCGGCGGGCTTTCATAGTAAAGATAGAAGGGTAGGATAGTGACAACAGTATGGGAATGGATAAGGAGCGGCGGATCATCACCACCGATGTGACACCGGAGGAGCAGAGGCTGGAGAACAGCCTGCGGCCTCAGCTTTTAAAGGATTATATCGGGCAGGAGAAGATCAAGACGAACTTAAAGGTGTATATCGACGCGGCGAAGTCCAGGGGGGAGTCCCTGGACCATGTGCTGTTCTACGGCCCGCCGGGACTGGGAAAGACCACCCTTAGCGGGATCATCGCCAATGAGATGGGGGTGAACATGAAGGTGACCTCCGGACCCGCGATCGAGAAGCCGGGGGAGATGGCGGCGATCTTAAATAACCTCCAGGAGGGGGATGTGCTCTTTGTGGATGAGATCCACCGCCTGAACCGGCAGGTGGAGGAGGTCCTGTATCCGGCCATGGAGGATTACGCGATCGATATCATGCTGGGAAAGGACTCCTCTGCCCGGTCCATCCGCTTAGAGCTGCCCCGGTTCACATTGGTAGGGGCCACCACCCGGGCGGGGCTCCTCACCGCGCCCTTAAGAGACCGGTTCGGCGTGGTGCAGAAGCTGGAATTTTATACCCCAAAGGAGCTGGAGAAGATCATCATCCGCTCTGCCAAGGTCCTGGATGTCCAGATCGAAGAAGAAGGGGCCGCAGAGCTGGCCCGCCGTTCCAGAGGGACCCCAAGGCTTGCCAACCGCCTTTTAAGACGGGTCCGGGACTTTGCCCAGGTCAAATATGACGGCGTGATCACCAGGGAGGTCACCGACTTCGCCCTGGATATCCTGGATGTGGATAAGCTGGGCTTAGACCAGAACGACCGGAGCATCCTCCTGGCCGTGATCGACCGGTTTGCCGGCGGCCCCGTAGGCTTAGAGACCCTGGCCGCCTCCTTAGGTGAGGACGCAGGGACCCTGGAAGATGTCTATGAGCCGTACCTGCTGATGAACGGCCTCATCATGCGCACGCCCAGAGGCCGGGTGGCCACGGAGAACGCGTACCGCCATCTGGGGCGGGGACATCCATGAGCCAGGTCCTTCGTGACAGTCCAGATCCCCTGGACTGTCACGGACCTTCTTACGACCTGTGAAAAGTCTCCCCATTTTATCTTGCCATTTTCCCCAGCATCGATTATACTTGATAATGAGCAGCCCATACCTGGCTGTGTCGATGACAAGAGATGAGATAACGAGCTCCGGGATGAGGAGAGATAAAAGTGGATCTTAAGAAAAATTATGCGGAAGTTTTGATAGATGGGAAGATATATACCATAGGCGGGGCGGAGGATATCGGGTATATCCAGAAGGTGGCGGACCATGTGAACCGCAAGCAGATGGAGCTGCGCAGCCAGCCAGGCTTTGCTAAGCAGAAGGACGACTATCAGATCGTCATGTTAGAGATCAATCTGGCGGATGATTATTTCAAGGCCCAGGAGATGGCCGAGCTCTTGAAGCGGCAGAAGGAAGAGACAGAGCGGGATATCTACGGGATCAAGCATGAGCTGATCAATACGCAGATGAAGCTGGAGGAGGCCCAGGCCAGGATCTTGGAGCTGGAGAGCGCTCTCCAGGAGAAGGAGCGCAGGACGCGGCAGACCTCCAGGCGGGCGTCCGGGCAGACGGTGGGCCCCACGATCTGGCAGGGTACGGATACAGCTCCACGGCAGGGATCCGATCGGGAGATGGGGTTATCTGTGATGCAGTCTGCGGCCACGGCTGCGGATCCGGTCTTTTTGTCCGACGAGGACCTGACAGACAGGGGGGAGCCGGTGCAGGAAGAAAAGCACTGGGAGAAGGAAGAGCTGGAAAAACAAAGGGCGATCCAGGCGGCCAGGGCGGCCACAGAGCAGCTCTTGAGTAGCCGTACGGCCCAGCAGAGCAAGGGCCGCCAGACAAAACGGTGACGGGAGGGGTGCCTCAGCAGTGAGGCATCCTTCACTTATTCCTGCGGGCAGTGAAAGAGGAAAGCATGATGAAAGAACATGAGCAGATCGAACTGCTGGCTCCGGCCGGCTCCTATGAGAGCATGAAGGCGGCATTTGCCGCAGGGGCGGATGCGGTCTATATTGGCGGCAGCCGTTTCGGAGCCCGTGCTTACGCGGATAACTTAGATGAGGACAGGATGTGCCAGGCGATCGACTATGCCCATCTCCATGGGCGGCGGCTGTACATGACGGTGAACACCTTGTTCAAGGAGCGGGAGCTTGTGGAGCTTGTGGAGTACCTAAAGCCCTACTATCTGAGAGGGCTGGACGGGGCGATCGTCCAGGATCTGGGAGCCATGGCGCTGATGGGGGAGCACTTCCCGGGGCTTCCTCTCCATGCCAGTACCCAGATGACGATCGTGGGCGTGGAAGGGGCCAGGAAGCTTAAAAGTCTGGGGGCCAGCCGGGTGGTGACGGCCAGGGAGCTGTCTTTAGAGGAGATCCGGGCGATCCATGAGCAGGTGGATATCCAGATCGAGAGCTTCATCCACGGCGCGCTGTGCTACTGTTATTCCGGCCAATGTCTGATGAGCAGTCTGATCGGGGGGAGGAGCGGCAACCGGGGACGGTGCGCCCAGCCCTGCCGCCTGCCTTATACTGTCTTGGGTATGGGCGGAGAGGACGGAGCCAAAAGGCAGCGTATGAGCGGAAAGGACGTGGCCAAAGGGCAGCGTATGGACGGCGGGAACGGCAGCGGACGGCTGGATAGGCGGGATAGGGGAGCCGTATCCCAAAAGGGAGTACGCCCGAACACCACACGCCAAAACACCGGATGTCAAAGCACCGTACGTCAAAACGCCGTACGTCAGAACACTGTACGTCAAAATACAGGAGGTCAGAGGGCAGATGGACAGTACGTCCTCAATCTAAAGGATCTCTGTACATTAGATATCCTCCCCCAGATCCTGGAGGCGGGGGTCTGCTCTCTGAAGATCGAGGGGCGGATGAAGAGCCCCCGCTATACAGCCGGAGTGGTGAGCATCTACCGGAAATACGTGGACCGATACAAGGCCCAGGGCGGCAGGGACTGGCAGGTGGACCCGGCGGATGAGCGGCTCCTGCTGGACCTTTTTGACCGGGGCGGCTTTACGGAAGGGTATTATGAGCAGCACAATGGCCGTGACATGGTGTTTTTGGGGGAGAAGCCGGCTTTTCGGAAGGAAAACCAGGCGTTCTTTGCCCATCTGGATGCGGCGTATATCGAGAGCGAGCTGAAGGAGCCTATAAAAGGGGCCGCTGTCCTGGAACCGGGGGAAAAGGCCAGCCTGACCTTGTGGACGGAGAGACCGGGCGGGAAGGCACAAAGGGTCACTGTCTACGGTCAGGAGGTGCAGAAGGCTTTGGACCAGCCCATGACCAGGGAAAGGATCCTAAAGCAGCTGGGAAAAACGGGGAACAGTCCGTTTTCCTTCACCAGCCTGGACCTTTCGGTCACCGGAGAGGTCTTTATGCCGGTGCAGGCCCTGAACGAGCTGCGCCGGATGGGGCTGGAGGCGTTGGAACGGGCCATACTGGAGGAAGAGCGTCCTGGGGCGGATCGTGTGCAGGCTGGCGCGGATCGAGTGGGATCCTCGATAATGGAAATAAAAATACCGAAAGTGGTACAAGCTAATAAAGATCTGGGTACTGCCAAAGATCCAGATCCTTTGCCCGGACGGGGGAGTGGATCGCTCCTTTTGACGGTATCGCTGGAAGAGCAGGAGCAGCTGGCCCCGGCACTGGCGGATCCGGATGTGGATGAGATCTACATCGACGCAGACGGCTATCCGGCCGAGCGGTGGGCGGATGTGGTGGATGCCTGCCATGGAGCCGGGAAAAAATGCCGCCTGATGCTGCCCCATATCTTCCGGCAGGAGGCGGTCCGATATTTTCGCACAAGGCAGCGCCTGCTGCTGGAGGCCGGGTTTGACGGCACGGTGGTGCGGGATCTGGAGGGGCTGGGCTGGCTGCGGCGGCTGGAGAGGGAGCTCGCCAGTGAAGGGCAGAGGACCGGCCGGGCGGAAGGATGCGCCCTGGTCTCCTCCATGATCTTCGATCCCTCTCTCTACGCCTGGAACCATCTGGCAGATCAGGTCTTTCTGGCGGAGAGACCTGAGCGGACCACCATGCCGCTGGAGCTGAACAGCCGGGAGCTTTTGGAAAAGGGCTGTGCCGGCCAGGAGCTTTTGGTCTACGGCGCGCTCCCCATGATGGTGTCCGCCCAGTGTGTCAGGAAGACCGTCGGCCGCTGTATCCGTGAACGCAGCAGTGGCTGTGTCTGTGAACGCGACAGTGGCTGTAGCCATGAAAGCGGCGGCAGCTGTGTCCCTGAGAGGGCAGCCAGTCGCGTCCCTGAAAGAGCCGCACGGCAAGGCAGCCACGATCAGGCCCCTGTGCTGTTCTTAAAGGACAGGACCGGTAAGGCGATGCCGGTCAAGAGCCATTGCACCTTCTGCTACAGCACGATCTACAATGCCAGTCCGCTGATGCTCCTGGGGATGGAGGACGTGGTGAAAAAGCTTGGCCCATCGGCCCTGCGGCTCCAGTTCACCACGGAAGGGCCTGGACAGGTGGCACGTTGCCTGCGGGCCTACGCAGACAGCTTCCGCTATGGTCTCCAGGTCGAACCTCCCTGCCAGACGTTCACCCGGGGGCATATGAAGCGTGGGGTGGAGTGAACTGGCGGCGGACTTTCATAGGAAAGGAGGCAGGAAAAGGCCATTTTGGGCCTTACGTGGACCTATGACCGAAATCATCATCGAAGTATCCCGATATCTCATGATCCTCCTGCTGGGATGCTACACCTATTTTAATTTCCGCTTCTTTTCCTTTTCGGATCTGGATCGGAAGCGCACCATGTGTGCCAGGCAGATCCAGGCCATGTTCATGATCCATCTGCTGGCCTACCTGATCATCTATCTAAAGACCGGGGATGAAAAGGTCCTGGCTTTTTACGGAGCCCAGGTACTTTTTTTCCTGCTGTACATCTATCTGTCCCGGCTGTTCTACCGCAATGTGTCACGGCTCCTGGTGAACAATGCCTGCATGCTGCTGTGCGTGGGCCTGATCATGCTCACCAGGATCTCCTTTGACAAGGCGGTCCGGCAGTTTGCCGTCATCGTGGCCTCGGCGGTGATCACCTGGATCGTCCCCTGTATCATCGACCATGTATGGCAGCTGAGCCGGGGCGCCTGGGTGTACGGGATGGCGGGTCTGCTCTTGCTGCTGGTGGTCTGCATCGTGGGAGATACCACCTTCGGCGCCCAGCTGTCCCTTAAGATCCACGGACTTTCCTTCCAGCCTTCCGAATTTGTGAAGCTGACCTTCGTCTTTTTCACAGCGGCCATGTTCTATCGGTCCACCAGCTTTCGGTCTGTGGCGGTGACCACGGCGGTGGCCGCTGCCCATGTGATCATCTTAGTGGCCTCCAGGGACCTGGGCGGCGCTCTCCTGTTTTTCATCACCTATCTGTTCATGCTGTTCATCGCCACCTCCAACTGGCTGTATCTGGGCGGCGGCCTGCTGTCAGGGTGCGGCGCGGCCATCCTGGCCTACGCCCTGTTCCCCCATGTGCAGACCCGGGTAGCCGCCTGGGCCGACCCTTTTCTGGACATCGATAACAAGGGCTATCAGGTGGCCCAATCCCTTTTTGCCATCGGCACGGGCGGATGGCTGGGCATGGGGCTGTATCGGGGCATGCCCTACATGATCCCCGTGGTGGAAAAGGATTTTATCTTTGCGGCGATCTGTGAGGAGCTGGGCGGCTGCTTTGCCCTGTGCGTGCTGCTGATCTGTGTGGGGTGCTTTTTACAGTTCATGATGATCGCGGGGAAGATGCAGGCGGTCTTCTTTAAGCTGATCGCCTTTGGCTTAGGCGTAGTCTATATCGTCCAGGTGATCCTGACCGTGGGCGGCGTGATCAAGTTCATCCCCTCCACCGGGGTCACCCTGCCCTTTGTCAGCTATGGCGGCAGCTCGATCCTGAGCACCTTCCTCCTGTTCCAGGTGGTCCAGGGGCTCTATATCTTAAAGAAAAATGAAGAGGAAGAGTATGAAGAAGGCTGATCCGAACCCCAAGGCCAACCGTTCGATCTTATTTCTGACCTATATGGTCCTGGCGGTGCTGGTGGGGATGATGGCATATTTTGGATATTTTCTCCAGGTGGAGAGCGAGGATGTGATCAATAACCCCTACAATAAGAGGCTGGAGCGTTTTTCCGACCGGATCTTCCGGGGATCGATCTTAAGCGCCGACGGACAGGTGCTGGCAGAGACCGTCCTGGGGGAAGAGGGGGAGGAACTGCGGGTGTACCCCTTCGGGAACCTCTTTGCCCATGTGGTGGGCCATTCCTCCAAGGGCAAGACCGGGCTGGAAGCCCAGGGGGATTTTTATCTCCTGACCTCCCATGTAAACCTGCTGGAGCAGATCTTTGATCAGCTGTCGGACCGGAAGGATCCCGGCGACGATCTGGTGACCACTCTGGATGTGGGGCTGCAGCAGGTGGCTTACGCCGCCCTGGGGGATCGGAAAGGGGCGGTGGTGGCGCTGGAGCCGGGGACGGGGAAGATCTTGGCCATGGTCTCTAAGCCGGACTACGACCCGAACCCCTTCAGCCTGGATGGGGCCTGGGAGGGGCTGCTGTCGGAGGACAACGATCAGGCCCAGCTCTTGAACCGGGCCACCCAGGGCTTATATCCGCCGGGATCTGTGTTTAAGATCGTGACCATGCTGGAGGCGATGCGGGAGGATCCGGCAGGGTATGGGGACGAGCCATTTACCTGCTCCGGCGTCTTTACCCAGGACGACTATTCCATCCGCTGCTATCAGGGAACGGTACACGGCCAGCAGGATCTGGGGCTGGCCTTTGCCAATTCCTGCAACGGGGCTTTTGCCAAGCTGGGGCTGGGGCTGGATCTGGATGCCATGCATGGTCTGGCAGAACAGCTTTTGTTCAATGGGGAGCTGCCCCTTCCCATGGCCTACTCCAAGAGCTCCTACCAGATGGAGGCGGGGGCCGATGAGTGGGAGATCCTACAGACCGCGATCGGACAGGGAAGGACCCAGGTCACGCCGATGCACGTGGCCATGATCACCGCTGCCATCGCCAACGGCGGGGTGCTGATGGAGCCTTATCTGATGGATCATGTGCAGGATCAGGCTGGGGAGGAAGTGAAGAAGTTCCTGCCAAAGGCCTACGGGAGCCTGATGACGGCCGAGGAGTCCGCGGGACTAAATGCCCTGATGGTCCGCGTGGTGACCGAAGGGACCGGCTCCGCGCTCAGGGATGCCCCTTACCAGGCGGCGGGAAAGACCGGCTCCGCCGAATTCAGGCGGGACCGGGAGACCCATGCCTGGTTCACCGGCTACGCGCCGGCGGATGCCCCGAAGATCGTGGTGACCGTGGTGGTGGAGGAAGGCGGGTCCGGAGGCCGCTCGGCGGCACCCATCGCAAGGGCCATGTTCGATCATTATCTGTCGCGGTAGACGATGACCGGCCTGGTAATTTTTTTGACTGCTTGCATCTCTCCTGGAAAAGAGGTATACTGGGTACAGTCTATGATGACACACCAAAAATCCTGGGGCAGGCCCACTGCTTTTTGTGAGCCGTTCCCAGGGGCCAGTAGGAGGGATTGCAATGATCGAGGCAACGAGCTGCGGCGGTGTGGTTATTTTTCGTGGTAAGATCCTGGTCTTGTATAAGAATTACAAGAACAAATACGAAGGATGGGTCTTGCCAAAGGGAACTGTAGAGTCTGGAGAAGAGTTCAAGGAGACGGCGCTCCGGGAAGTGAAGGAGGAGACCGGCGTCAGCGCATCGATCATCAAATACATCGGGAAGAGCCAATACAGCTTCAATACGCCCCAGGACGTGGTGGAGAAGGACGTACACTGGTATCTGATGATGGCGGACAGCTACTACAGCAAACCACAACGGGAGGAGTATTTTGTGGATTCCGGTTATTACAAATTTTATGAGGCCTATCATCTGCTGAAATTTTCGAATGAGAAGCAGATCCTGGAAAAGGCATATAATGAATATCTGGATCTGAAAAAGGCGAACCTCTGGGGTTCAAAGAAATATTTTTAGCGAGATATGTTTCGTGTGCCCGGTGAAGGGAGCGCCTATGGCCGCCGGATGCCGCGCCTTGTACGGTCTTGTGCGTACAGGGCGCGGTATCTTTGTTGCTGGGCCTGCGAGCCTTTTCTGTGGCGGCTCTACCCACCAAACACATCTCCACGTCCGCTCCTTCCATGGCATGCCACCGGGGGCGGTGGTGACAGAGCGGGCCAGATCACTTTTCGGGGGTCGGGGTTTCCTTGCCCATCTCGGTGGCGGCGACGGCGATCCCGTTCACCAGCACGTTCTCGTCGATCCCGATCACCAGGCAGCGGCGGCCGTCCACGATCTTGGTCTCCACCAGGTCGGCGTAGTCCGGGTCCACCTGGATGGTGACGGTGGGGGTCTTGATCTCGAACTTCCGCGTATTGGCCACATTGGACACCAGCAGGGAGGCTTTGGGCCCGGCGGCTTCATCGAAGTTCCGGTCAAAGGCCTCCATCTTCTCCTCATCGGCTCCGCTGGCCTCTAAAAGGTTCTTTACCTCGTATTTGTCCAGAGAGAGAGGCTCCGGATCGTCCTTTTTCTCCTGGATCATGGCGGTGAGCTGTTCATGGATGTTCTTCACCAGCTCATAGTCGCAGGTCTCCCCCAGGGTCTCCTCCACCAGCAGGTTAAAGGTCTCCTTCTGTCCGCCGGCGGTCATGGGCATGGGGCAGCCGAAAAGGGCCTCCACGAAAGCCTCATGAAGATCCTCGCTGTTCTTTGAATAATAGAGGAAGCTGTGGATGTTGGTGCTCCGCTCATCAAAGGCCGGGAATAAAAAGCCCCGGTCCGGCATCTCCACGATCCAGTCCCGGCTCCGGTTGCGGAAGCAGTTCCCTTCTGTGTCATAGGAAAGCCCCGCCTTGGACAGCTTCACCGGGCAGATCGAGCAGAGTATGTAGGAATAGACCTCATCGGAGGCGTCGAACATCTCCAGGCCGTCGGAGGACTTTCCGGGGATATCATACAGGGCGTGGATCAGCAGGATCAGATAATTTTCCCCGTAGTCATAGTGTCCGATCACCTGATCATAGAACTGCTCTAAGAGCGTTTCGTCCTCCAGATGGCTGTCCCGCAGCTGGAGGAGGAAATGCTGCCCGCCCCCCGGCATCTCCGCGTCCGTGGGGAGATCCATGTCCAGCAGGTTCTTGCCCAGGGTGCCGGAAAGGGTCTTGCGGAAGAACTCGAGATATTTAAAACGGTCCTCTTCCGGCAGGGAGAGGAAGGGGTCGGCCATCTGGGCCTTCTTATTTTTTTCCCCGTCCACATAGCAGCCGCAGATGCGGGTGATCGCGCAGTTTTCCGGGGTGAACTGCTTCTTGATCTCGGATATGTCTTTTTTGTTCATAGGATATGGTACCACCTTCTTATCAGGATATGAGGCTGCCCTTTTTCGCACAGCAGGTTTTCTGCGTCTGGTCTGAGACCGCTCGGGATACGCACCTGCCAGGCCAGGCAGCGGTACAAAAGAGTATAGCATAAAAGTGTCCGGGTGGGAAGGGGCGGCCGGAAAATGGTTTGTTGAGAATGATCCTCATTAAATAGTATTGCAGGGAGAGGCAGGATGTGGTATCCTGGTCATAGGTGGTTAGTCAAAACTAATCTCGAACGCGTAGGCGGGATAAATGGGGCATTGGGATAACATGAAATGCGGTTAGCTTAAACTGATCAAAAAACGGCAGGAGGAGTAAAAATGAGCGTAGTGATCATCGGCGGACATGACCGGATGGTAAGTCAATATGAAAGGATATGTAAGGGATTTCGGTGCAGGGCGAAGGTGTTCACCCAGATGAGCGCGGACTTGTCCAAGCAGATCGGGCAGCCGGACCTGATGGTGCTGTTCACCAACACAGTCTCCCATAAGATGGTCCGCTGCGCCTTAGACGAGGCGAAACGGACCAACGCCCGGGTGGTCCGGTGCCACACCAGCAGCCGGGCGGCGCTGACGGAGATCTTGGAGAAGGAGGTGGCGGCCCCTTCTATCTGACCGCCTCAAAGGCCCCATCCAGCGCCGCGATCAGATCCTCTGCTCTTTCGATGCCTACAGAAAGGCGGATCGTATTGGGCTTGATCCCCTGATCGAAGAGCTCCTCCTCGGTACACTGGCTGTGGGTGGTGGTGGCGGGATGGATGACCAGGGACTTCACATCGGCCACATTGGCCAAAAGGGAAAAGATCGCCAGATGGTCGATGAAGGTCTGTGCCGTCTTCGCGTCCCCCTTGATCTCGAAGGTGAAGATGGACCCGCCTCCTTCTGGCAGATATTTTTGATAGAGCTTATGGGTGGGCTCGCTCTCCAGGGACGGGTGATGGACGGCCTCTACCTGGGGATGGCCGTTCAGATAGTCCACCAGCTTTAAGGCATTGTGTACATGGCGCTCCACCCTAAGGGACAGGGTCTCCAGCCCCTGCAGGAAGAGGAATGCATGGAACGGGGACAGGGTGGCCCCCGTATCCCGCAAAAGGACCGCGCGGATGTAGGTCACGAAAGCCGCCGCCCCCGCCGCATCGGAAAAGGAGACCCCGTGATAGCTGGGATTGGCCTCTGAGATCCAGGGATATCGCCCGGACGCCTTCCAGTCAAAGTCCCCGCTGTCCACGATCACGCCGCCGATGGCGGTCCCATGCCCGCCGATGAATTTTGTGGCAGAGTGGATCACGATATCCGCCCCATACTCGATCGGCCGGATCAGATAAGGGGTGGCAAATGTGGAGTCCACCACCAGAGGGAGCTGATGGCGGTGGGCGACTTTGGCCAGAGCTTCTAAGTCCGCCAGGTCCGAATTGGGATTTCCCAGCGCTTCCACGAAGATCGCCTTGGTATCTTCCCGGATCGCCGCCTCAAAAGCCCCGTCCACCTGCGGATCCACGAAGGTGGCGGTGACGCCATTGGTCAAGGGCAGGGTGTGGGCCAACAGGTTATAGGTACCCCCGTAGATCCGTTTTGAGGCCACGATGTGCTCCCCGGCCCTGGCCAACGCCTGGAAGGTATAGGCGATCGCCGCCGCCCCGGATGCCACGGCCAGCGCTGCCACACCGCCTTCCAGCGAGGCGATCCGCCGTTCAAAGACATCCTCCGTGGGATTGGTGAGCCTTCCGTAGATGTTCCCCGCGTCCCGGAGGCCAAAACGGTCCGCCGCGTGCTGGGAATCATGGAACACATAGGATGTGGTCGCGTAGATCGGGACCGCCCTGGCGTCCGTGGCCGGGTCGGCCTGCTCCTGTCCGATATGCAGCTGCCTTGTCTCAAAGCTCCAGTTCTTCGGGTCGTGGATATCGATACCTGCCATTTCTATCTCCTCCTTGGGTCGTCTGTTTTTGTTTTCTGTACCCAATACTAGCACAGCCCTTCCCCGCCGTCTAATACGCAAAAGAAATGTCTGCCTATAGACGGATCCTATAACTCGACCCATGACCCGATCCATGGCTCGATCCCATGCCCCTTGCCAGTCCCGTCTTCTGTCTCGCTCCCATCCGGTCTGCCTTTCCGCCTTCCATCTCGCTCCTGTCCCGCCTTCCCTCAGCCGCCCCGCAGATAACGCTCCAGCTCGTTCACATACAGCTCGCCGATGCGGCTGAGCAGGGTATCTTCCCGGACCACATAGCCGATCTCCATCGTACTGTTTTGGTTATCCTGATCGTCCGCAAAGGGTATAGCCAGATAGTCATCCCCATTTAACTCCTCGCAGATGATCCCGGAGCAGAGGGTATAGCCGTTGAGCCCGACCATCAGGTTCAGCATCGTCGCCCGGTCATTGGCCTTGATCGTCCGCGGATAGTCGTTGGTGGCCAGGATCTCCTCAGCCAGATAGAAGGAACTGTCATCCCCCTGCTCAAAGGACAGGCAGGGATAGGGTTCCAGCTGCGCAAAGCAGATGGACTGTTCCCCGGCCAGGGGATGGCCCTTCCACAGATAGACATAGGCCTGGCAGTCGATCAGATGGTGGAAGGTAAGGCCGGCCGACCGCAGGAGCTTTTGCATGGAGCTCTGGTTAAGATCACACAGATACAGCACGCCGATCTCACTTTTCATGGTGCTGACATCCCGGATCGCCTCCATGGTCTTCGTCTCTCTGATGGCAAATTCATATCGGGATGTGTCCAGCTGCCGCACCATTTCCACAAAAGCCTTTACCGCAAAGGAATAGTGCTGGGTGGACACGCCGGATTTTTTCTTGTGGACGCTCCCGCCGCCATAGCGCTCCAGTACATTTTCGTATTGCCCGTAGATCAGCTTGGCGTACAGGAGGAATTCCGCCCCGTCATTAGTCAGGGTGACGCCCCGGCCGCTCCGATGGAGCAAGACGATGCCCAACTCCTTCTCCAGCTCCTTGACCGCGCTGGTCAGGGATGGCTGTGCTACATAGAGATGCTCCGCCGCTTTATTTAAGGAGCCGGTCTTGGCGATGACGATCAGATAATGCAGCTGTGTCAATGTCATCTTGTATCCTCCCTTCTGCTGCTATCCATTTTCCTTGTTCGTTTTCTGCCTCGTTAACCATACCATAGGGAAGGGGGGAAGACAAGCCGGGATCGCCTTTAGGGTAGTGCATTATCGCCTGCAAAGTGTTAAGATGTTTATACACCCACAAGATGTGAAGATAAAAGGAGGACCAAATGGCAGCAGACCTCTGGGTCCGAACGGGTATTGATGAAGAGCATCTGGAAGAGCAGAAGATCATCCAGAGAACAGTCTATCCAGAAAACCCGCCGAAAGTAGGATATGCTTTGACAGAACTTGGTAAAAGTATTTATCCTGTTTTGAAGTCGTTGTGCGATCAGGGAACAAACTACCAGGATCCCATATCGCAGATATCCGGCGTATGGCTGGAAGCCGGCAAACAGGGCGGTGGATGCGGTTCGATCGGCTTTTGCTTCCCGCTATCATTACTCAGTTTGGATCCTGACCATGAGTAGAGCTGTCTGCATAAGGGAGCATCGGGGGCCGCAGCTCAAATCGGAAGGTCTCTCTGTCCACGATGCCGAGAGTGCTGTCGCTGTCGTACAGTTGCAGCAGGAACTCCGCCATCTGTCGGCTTGTGTGGTAAGTGCCGAACGCTTTGTCATAGTCGTAGGCGTCCACATTGTTGGCCTTTTTCCCGAACTCCGTCTGTGTTGCCGCGGGGGCTAGAACTTTGGCCCGCAGTTTTGCTCCTGTTCCTATCAACTCCCAGGCCAGCCCTTCGGTAAATGTACTGACATAGGATTTTGTCGCACAGTAGGTAACAGCAGTAGGGACGATCGTATACCCTCCCGCAGAGGATATATTGATAAGCTGTGTTCCGGGAGCGTCCTTGTAGTCACGGACAAACAGTGAGGACAGGATGGTAAGGGCCTCGACATTCAGCCGGAGCATGGTGTCGATCTTCTCCAGATCCTGCTGTGCCACGCTGTCATAGTTTCCAAAGCCCGCATTGTTCACCCATGTTTCCAGTTGGAAGTCTTTTAGGCTGGAATAAAATCGATATACGTTTTCCAGCACAGACAGGTCGACCGTCCTGATCACGACATCCAGTGTGGGGTGCTGCTCTTTGACTTCACGCTTTAAGGCTTCAAGATCTTCTGTGCGGCGGGCGGCAACGATCAGGTTTTTGCCTCGCCCCGCAAAGGCTTTTGCGGTTTCCCTCCCGATCCCGGAACTGGCTCCGGTAATGACGGTGTATTTTTTTGTTGGCTGCATTTGCAATCCCTCCATTCATCAAGTATAATAAGAGCATACAATGTAGAGCAAACTCTATGTCAAGAGATCGGAGGGATTTTTTTGGACTATTCCATTGGAGAATTTTCAAAGGCCACGGGGCTTGGGATACATACCCTGCGCTACTATGAGCATGAAAACCTGATCATCCCGTTACGGAACGCCAGCAACCGCCGCCGCTATTCGGAAAAGGACATTGCCTGGATCGCTTTTATCAAACGGCTGAAAGCAACAGGGATGCCAATTAAAGAGATCAAAAAATATGCGGCGTTACGGGCCAAAGGAGATGCCACTTTTTCCGAACGTATGGAAATGCTGATGCAGCACCGCCAATCCCTGGATGAGCGGATCAGGCAGCTGCAGGAACATGAGGCCATGTTGGACGAAAAGATCGCCTTTTACCGGCAGGAGATCGAGTGTCACCGGGAGGGTGAGCCTTAAATCTGCAGCAGCCTTTCCACGTTACCGCCCAAAGCCAGTTCTGTGACAGAAAGGGATGGGCTGACAAATTCAATAAGCTGCATGCATAACTGCGGCTCCCCAAACGGCGCATCAGAACCAAACAGACATTTTTCCGGTACTTCCGTCAGGGCCGTTTTGACTGATAACGGTGTAAAAGCTGCGGACAAGTCCAAGTATGCCTGTCCATGCTCCTTTGCAAAGGCGATCACGTCCATCCAGTTTGAACCGCCCATGTGCCCAAAGATGACCGGCACAGTGGGGTGTTTCCGGCACAGGCTCATGAGGATCTTTATGCCGTTCAGCGTGACCGGGTTGAAGGTGTGTACCCAAATGGGGAGGCTGCG
>CAJUFE010000057.1:0-23561 GCA_910585635.1 uncultured Lachnospiraceae bacterium
TGAGGACAGGGTATCGGACTTGGAGAGGGACCTTGAGTTGTGGCCGGGGATGGTCAATGTGTTAAGGCCCGGGGAGGATATGAAGGTCGCGGACGCCAAGAGGCCTTCCACCAATTTTGACGCATTCACCACGTCCATGGCCAAATACGTGGGCGCGGCCCTGGAGATCCCCGTGGAACTGCTGGTCAAACACTTCTCAGCCAGCTATTCCGCCAGCAGGGCGGCCCTCCTGCAGGCGTGGAGTGCATTCCGTATGAAACGGGCATGGCTGGCTGCCGACCTCTGCCAACCTGTATACGAGCTGTTCCTGGCGGAGGCGGTCTCGAGAGGGCGGATCAAGGCCCCAGGCTTCTTCCTGGATCCGGTCGTGCGCGCGGCCTATTGTAAAGCGCAATGGAACGGACCGGCACAAGGCTCGTTGGAACCGGTCAAGGAGGCCAATGCGGCTGAGAAGAGGATAGCCCTTGGGATATCCACGAGGCAGAAGGAGACCATCGAGATGACCGGCGGGGACTTTGACAGCAACGTCGTCCAGCTGGCCCGCGAGGAGCGGATGATGCGGGAGGCTGGGCTGCTGAGTGGCAGCGAGCCAGCGGCTAGAGGGACAGATAGAGAGGAGGAGCCTACTGATGGGAAAGAGGATGAGGACAAGGGACGCCAGCCGGATGACAGCGGCAGCGACACCGAGGGGCCGGATGACGATGGCGGCCCAGGCGATAGCGGCGGGAAAGACAGGGAGCAGGACGGGGCCTAAGTTCTGGGACTTCATAGATAATGGGGATGATACTGCTGAGCTGCAGCTCTTCGGCACGATATCCAGTCAGGAGAGCTGGCGGGATGATGACTGTGTCACATACCGGAACTTCATCAACGATCTAAACGGGCTGGGGGACAAAAAGACCATCAATGTGACCATCCAGTCAGGTGGAGGTGACGTGTTCGCCGCGAACGCTATCTACACCGCGTTGATGACAAACAGGGCAAGGATCACTGGGACGGTCATCGGGATATGCGCCAGCGCGGCGACGATCATCCTCATGGCTTGTGATGACCGTAAGATCGCGGAGAATGCCGTGTTGATGGTGCATAATCCGTCCGTCAGCCTTGTCGGGTCATACCAGGCTGATGAGCTGGCCAAACTGACGGAAGTCACAGGACAGGTCAAGAAGAGCATCATGACGGCCTATATGTCCAGGCTGGACAAGACGGAGGATGAGATCAGCCAGCTGATGGATGAGGAGACCTGGTACGTGGGGCAGGAAGCCGTGGACGCGGGTTTCTGTGACAGCGTGGTCCAGGCCAGTTTCATAGACAGCGCAGCGGGCCGCTTCTTTATAGACGGCGCGCCCCATACGTTTAAAGACTACATGGAGACGGCTGTCCCGGAGGATGTGCGGAAAAGGGTCCAGCGCATCGCTCCACCTCCAGCACGGAGGATAGCAGGGACATTTTCAGGTGCGACTAACAAGACACAGGAAAGGAAGACGGGGATGGATGAAAAAGACATGCTGATCACCGACGTTGCAGGGCTCAAGGCCGCATATCCGCAGCTATGCGCCCAGATCGGGGCTGAGGCAGTGGAGACAGAGCGGGAACGCCTGAAGGCGATCGATGAGATAGCGGCGGGTATCCCGCAGGAGATGCTCATAAGAGCGAAATATGAGGAACCGATATCGGCGGCAGACCTGGCGCTGGCCAAGATGAAGGCCAACAATGCAGCAGGGCAGCAGTTCCTGGCAGGGATGGTGGCTGATATACAGGATTCCGGCACGGCATCGGTCACAGCGGAACCAAACGTGGGGTTTGATGATGCGGTCAAACAGAGAGAAGAGAGTGAAAAGAAGGTCGGCGGCCTGGTCGCCAGCCTGAAAAAAGATAAGAGGAGGGGTTGAGCCATGGGGATGTTCGAGCAGATCGGGGAGTTCACGCCTGATAGCCTGATAGCTTCGCCAGATTTCCCGATACTAAAAGAAGGCATCGGGCTGAAGCCGGGCCAGGGACTGTTGAAACGTGGCTCCCTGATCATGAAGGGCACAGATAGGGCTGGGTATATCGCAGGTACCGCAGCGGCAGCAGGAGAAGGCGGGGACGCTATGGCATCCCCTACGGGTATGGAGGTATACGGCATCCTGACGGATGATACAGATACAGGAGATGATGCGTCCGGGGACAACATCCCGGCTGTAACGTACATGACAGGGGTGTTCAACCCCGCAGCCATCCTGTTGTCCGGTGAGGATGTAGATATCAGCGCCTATGAAAAAGAGTTAAAGGACGTGGGGATCTATCTCCGCAGCGTCCAGGAGTATGGAGGGAGGTAAGGACATGCCAGATTATACGACGCGGGAGATGATGGAGGCGATCGACCAGACGCCCCCAGTCAGGACGTTCTTCCAGAGGACATTTTTTCCGGGAGAGCAGACACATATATCCGAGAAGGTGGAGTTCGACGTGCGCAAGGGCAAACGGATCATGGCGCCGTTCGTGAGCCCCAGGAGAGGCGGGAAGGTCATCACCCGCCAGGGCTGGAAGACCAACCAGTTCACCACGCCGAAGATCGCGCCGGAGAGGCCCCTGACCATCGACGATATCGCCCATCGGGGCATCGGGGAGAACATCTATTCCCAGAGGACACCCGATGAGAGAGAGAATGAGCTACTATCCAAGGATCTGACGGATCTGGAAGAGGCCATCGCCCGCAGGAAGGAATGGATGTGCCGCCAGATCATGTACACGGGCAAGGTCGATGTGGTGGATGAGGAGGAGGGCGTGGATGTGCAGATCGACTTTGGGTTCAGCAACATCATCGTCCTGGGGGCCAATGAACAGTGGTCCCAGCCAGCGGTCAACCCCCTCATCATCCTACGGGAGGTCAGAAAGAAGATCATCAAAGCCACCGGGTCCGCGCCGGATATGGCGGTCTTCTCCTCAGACATGATTGAGGATTTTATCACAAACCCACACGTAAAGGCCGCGATGGACATGCTGAACTACAAGAACATCGTCATTGAGCCGAGGGTCGTGGACCCGGCGCTGACCTTCTACGGCAGGATCGCGGAGATGGACCTGGATATCTATACATACGATGAGTGGTTCTTGAACGACGAAGGCGAGGACGAGGCCATGGTGCCGGAAGGGACAGTCCTCTTAGGGCATTCCAGCGGGGAAGGCCAGATCGAATACGGGCTGGTCACCCAGATGGAAGATAAGACGTTCCGTTCCTACGAAGGGAAGTTGGTCCCCAAAGTATGGGCCGATGAGAACAGCGAGGTCAAGAAAGTGAGGCTGACGTCCAGGCCGCTCCCGCGTCCATTTGATGTGGATTCCTGGGCAGTCATCCAGATGCAGAAAGGAGACAAGCCATGAGGTACAGGTTAAAGGTATCATACCGTTCAGACGGCAGGACATACGCTCCGGGGGACATCCTCCCGGAAGACATCCATACAGGCGACCTGGCATATCTGAGGGATAAAGGATTTGTGGAGCCGGTCGATGTGGTGTTTCCAGACGCAGATATCTCTCAGGGAGAGGGAGGCTCTCAAGGCGTGGGCGCAGGGGATGAAGAGATCGACATCGGTTTTCTGGATACGGATACAGGAGAGGAAGGGCTTGGTATCGGCTTTCCGGATACGGGAGAGGAAGGGCTTGGCATCGATTTTCCAGACCTTGACGGGACGGAAGGCATGAAGACCCCGGAGGAGATCCAGAAGATGCGGACAAAGGATGAGGTCTATGCCTATGCCCAGTCCATCGGCCTTGACTTAGGCGATGGCTACAGGGAAGAGAGCCTGAAAGGGCTGCAGGAGCAGGTGGTCAGTTTCCAGGGAGGCGCAGGATGACTTTTAAAGAACAACTGGCGGCAGATGTGGGGGCAGTGTTCCTAAATCCGGCAGAGTTCGGAGAGATACATAACGTTGGCGGGAAGGAGATGACGGTCGTCATCGACGACAGCGAGATGCAGGAACGTAAGGAGCGGATGCAGAGCGGCGGGGACGGGGTGTACAAAAGACGGACGGTCGTCTACGTCAGTGCCCTTGATTTTGGGCCGCTGCCAGCCATCGGGGACATACTGACCGTAGATGGGGACACATATATGGTCACAGACTGCGTGGACGAAGGGGACATATATTCCATCCATCTGGAGGACTACGAAAGTGATAGAGGTCAATTTTAACGTCAGCGAGAGGGACTTAAGGAAGATAGAGGGCAGGCTCGGCAGCATGTGCCAGAAAGCCCCCGCAGTACTAAAGAGCGCCGTAAACCAGACCGCAAGGATGGCCAGGAAAGACCTGGCGGAGGAAGCCCAGAGGACCTATACCGTAAAAAAAAGCGGGTTCTACAAGGAGATGAAGATCCACTACGGCTCCAACAGCAACCCCGAAGCGCTGATCACCTCCCAGGGTGAGGTGATCCCGCTGCGTGACTTCAAGCATTCCGCATCCGGAGGGCGTACAAGGGCGCAGGTCAAAAAGGACGGATCCCTAAAGGATCTCGAAAAAGACGGCATAAAAGCATTCAAGAACAACATCGCCGAGAGAGGCCAGAAACGGAAAAAGGACACCCGGAAAGGGAAGAAAGGGAGCGCGGTCAGGCATATCGCCATCGCCGAGAGGGAGACCAGGGAGCGGCTGCACATCCATGAACTGTTCGGCCCGGCCATCCCGTCCATGCTGGGGAATGAGGAGACCACCTACGGCGCTGTCGCGCCAAAGATCGAACAAAACCTCTCAGAAAATGTCGAAAAGCAGATAGAAAGGGTCTTAAGGGGGTGACGGCATGACGCCTATCTTTTTACAGGACGCGCTGGTGGAGGAGCTACAGGATCTGTTCCAGGACTTCCGGTCCCAGGCCCCGGACGGCACGAGGAGGCCGCTGAACGTATTCGCCCAGTATCTGCCGAAACGCGAGCACAGCATAGACCAGAGGGTAACGCAGGGGCGGCCCGGTCCTGCACAAAAAAGGCCGGCAGACCCCCGGTTCCCGTATATATGTGTAGACCTCACATCCGGCGAGATCCCAGAGGGCAGGAACGCTGACCATACCATATCGACAGTGCTCGTGATCGGCACGTATCATAACGGTTGCGACAGGCAGGGGGCAAGAGACGTATTCAACATCATAGACCGGATCTATGACAGATATTCCAGGATGCCGGTCATGGGGAAAAAGTATGTCTTGAAGTTCCCGATCAGATGGTACCTGCAGGAGGATGAGCCTTACGAGTATTTTTTCGGGGGCATGGAGCTCGACTGGCTGGTGCCCGCCATAAGAAGGGAGATACCATATACATGATGGAAAATGAGAACATGGAGACTGAGGACATGGAAGTTGGGAACGAGATATCGGAGGAAGCCAGGAGGTACGAGGAGGACCTGGAAATGGAAGATCCCCCGCCCGTCTCTTTAGGAAAAGGGACAGATACAGGAGGCACGGCCCTCATCTATATCGGCCCCAGTTTCCCAGGCGCAAAGAGATACACTGTCTATACAGGCGGCCTCCCGGAAGCCTTAGAGGAAAAGATAGAGGCCGCACCCATATTCAGGGGCCTCGTGGTCCCTGTTGAAAGGCTGGCGGGGGCAAACGTGGAGCTCTCCCGCAGCGGGAGCGGCCTGAGCATCCTATATCAGAAAGCGCAAGAGACACTTGCAGGAAGGGAGGGATAGGCATGGCTTATAACCGTGGCGTCAGGATCTTAGAGAACCCCACAGCGCTCACAGCCCCCATCCTCGGGACGGCGGGCCTGCAGGTCATCGTGGGCACATCCCCTGTCAACCTGGCAGAGGATCCGGAAAGAGCGGTAAATACCCCCATGGTGGCCAACAGCTTCGCGGAGGCGTCCGTTGCGGTGGGGTATTCGGACGATATGTCCTATACCTTAAACCAGAGCATATACGCAAGCTTCAAGCTGTTCCCGGTTGCTCCGGTCATACTCATCAATGTCCTGGACCCAAAGAAACACAAGACCGCTTGCGAAGAGGCATCCTGCCCCGTAAGGGACGGGCAGGCGCTCATGGAGCAGACAGGCGTGCTGCTCAGCACCTTAAAAGTGAAGGACGGCGCGGAGGACCTCACACAGGGGGGAGACTACCTGGCCACCTTCGACAATGACGGCTATGTGGTCCTCACGCTCCTGGGGACCGGGAAAGGGGCAGGGGCGGAGACCCTCACGGTGACAGGGGACAGGATAGACCCCACAAAGGTGACGGAGAAAGACATCATCGGCGGCTACAACGTGTCCACCGGCCAAGAATCAGGCCTTGAGCTCATACGGCAGGTCTACCCGCGCTTCGGCATGACGCCGGGCCTGATCGTCGCACCGGGATTTTCCAGACATCCGTCCGTATCAGCAGTGATGGCGGCAAAATGCGAGGACATCAACGACATGTTCCGGTGCGAATGTGTCGTGGACGTGGACTGCACAGCGGACGGCGCCCAGAGATACACAGACGTAAAGACTGTGAAAGAAAAGTCCGGCCTGGTCAGCCCGCATATGGCGGCGGTCTGGCCCAAAGTGATCGCGGGAGGCTACCCGCTCTACTACAGCGCCGTTTTCGCGGCTATAACAGCATACACGGACGCGGGGAATGATGACGTCCCGAACTTGAGCCCGTCCAATAAGATGATGGCAGTCACAGCCACATGCCTGGACGATGAGGATGACACAGAAGTCTCCATCGACAAGGCCCAGGCCAATATGGTGGCCAGCTACGGCGTCATAACGGCCACGAACATCAACGGGTTTAGGACATGGGGCAACAATACCGCCGTATACCCGTCCAGCACGGACCCGAAGGACCGGTGGTTCAACTGCCGGAGGTTCTTCTCCTGGTGGGGGAACAGTTTCATATTGAGCTATTTCCAGTATGTGGACCGGCCATTGAGCAAACGGCTCGTAAAGAGCATCTGCGACGCGGAAAACATCCGTGGGAATGCCTATGTCGCACAGGGCAAGTGCGCCGGGGCGCGGATCGAGTACCAGGCGGACGACAACCCCGTCACGGATATCATAAACGGGAAGATCACGTTCCGGCAGTATCTGGCTCCGTTCCCACCAGCGGAGGATATCTTGAACATATTGGAATTTGACCCGGCGATGCTGCAGAGCGCGCTGGAGTAAAAAAAAGGAGGCTGAGAGATGGCAGGTACATCATTTTCAATGCCGGAACTGGTCGGTGCATTCCACGTATACCACAACGACGACCGGCTGATCGGCATATCAGACGAGATCACCCTCCCGGAATTTACGGCCCTGACGGACAACATGGCCGGGCCGGGGGTCCTGGGCGAGGTGGAGACAGCGGCATTCGGACATTTCGGCTCCATGGAGATCGAGATCCCCTTCCGTCAGGTCAACCCGACGATGTTCAACCTGGTCTCCATGGGACCGTCTGTGAACGTGACCATCCTAGGGGGCGTGCAGCAGAGGGATTCACAGACCGGGGACGTCGACTGGTGGCCCGCCCGCATCGTCATGCGGGGGGAAAATAAGACATTATCCCTAGGAAAATTCAAGCAGGCAGCAGGTACAGGGAGCAGCATAAAGCTGGAGCTGACCTATATCCTGATCGAGATCAACGGGGTAAAGGAGATCGAGCTGGATAAGTTCAATTTCGTCTATACCGTGCATGGTGTGGATGTGCTGAAGAAATTAAGGAGCATGTGCGAATAAGGAGGAAAGAGCGATGAGAGATATCAGGATGGAAGATATTGAAACAGGAGATACTGGAACAGGAGATATCGGGGCAGGGGAGACAGGAAAGGGAACGGCGGCAGACCCTGGGACGTGGGATCCAGATACCCCGGGGGAAGTCATCGGACTGGAGACGGAAGTCGAGCCCAAAAATGAACTGGAGCTCAATTTCCAGAGACCGTACACATTCGCCGGGCAGACCTATGAGAGCGTCGACCTGAGCGGACTGCGGAAGCTGAGGGCAAAAGACCTGATCGAGGCCAGCCGGGAGATGGAGAACGGTGGGACCCGCAGCTTCACCCCGGAGATGACCATTGAGAACGCCTGTATCCTTGCGGCAAAAGCGGCTAAAAAGCCCGTGGAGTTCTTCCAGTGGATGCCCCTTGCGGATGCCGTCCAGCTGAAGAACATCGTGGTAAATTTTTTGTACGGGGCAGTGGAGTAAACTACAAGGGTGGTGACTTGTGGAAGCTGGTGATCAGGTTGTCCCTCGCGACAAATAACAGCATAGATTCCCTGGAAGGCAGACAGCCGCAGGAACTCTTAGATATCGCGCAGGAGGTGGCCCGGTACTATGGCAAGAAATAAGGAGATGAAGATCGCCATCAAGATCGGCGGGCAGGTGGAGGCGACCCTAAAGAACGCCATAAGCCAGGCGACCCGGCAGATCGGCGCCGTCTCAAAGGCAGCAGTACATACGACAAAAGCGATGGCGGCAGGCACCGCCGCCGCTGCCGCCGCCATCGGGGCGGCCTCCGTCAAGGTCGGGAAAGAGTTCGAGACAGCTATGTCATCAGCAGCGGCGACCGCAGACGCGACGCCGGAGCAGTATAAAAAGATGGAGGAGGCCGCTAGGGCGATGGGCCGGGCCACATCCAAGACCGCGGCTGAATCCGCCGCCGCCCTTGAGTACATGGCTCTCGCAGGATGGGATGTGGACACGTCCATTTCTGCCCTGCCTTCTGTCCTTAAGATGTCAGAGGCATCCGGCATGGAGCTCGCGCGCACATCGGACCTCATCACGGATTCCATGTCCGCACTCGGCGTGTCTATAGAGGGACTGCCCGGCTATCTGGATGTAGCCGCAAAGGCACAGAATAAGTCAAACCAGACGGCGGAGCAACTGATGGAGGCTTATCTTGGCGTAGGTGGGACGATGAACAACTTAAGCGTTCCGATCACGGAATCAGCAACAGCCCTCGGTGTACTGGCAAACCGGGGCATCAAGGGTTCCGAAGCAGGGACGGCCCTGAATGCCGTCATGGTAAACCTCACCACGGGGACGGGGCAGGCCGGGGAGATGATGGGCAAGCTGGGCATATCGGCGTTTGATTCCAGCGGAAAGTTCATCGGCCTTGAAAATACCTTACAGCAGGTAAACGCCGCCCTGTCAGGATGCACGGACGAAGAGAGGAACGCCGCCCTTGCCGCCATCGGGGGCAAGCAGCATGTGGACGCCCTAAATGACCTCATGGCCGGTCTCAACACCACCAACGAAAAGGGCATCACGGAATGGGCCGCCCTTACAAAAGAATTGGAAGGCTGTGACGGCGCGCTGGAAAAAATGGCGGCCAGGAAGATAGATAACCTTGAGGGGGACCTCGCGATCCTAAATTCAGCCGTGTCTGATCTAGGTATCAGCATCTATAAAGACATGAACACCCCGCTGCGGGGTGCAGTCCAGCTGGGCACACAGATGGCGGATACGCTCTCAAAAAGGGTATTCCACCGGAGGCATGGGAGGCATGGCCGCCTCCGTTGGGACCGCCCTGGCGGATGCGGCGAACGCTGCGGCAGCCGCCGCCCCGCAGATGGTGGACGCTGGCGTAGGCCTCATGCAGAACTTGATAAACGGCGTATCGCAAAATTCCGGGGCACTGTCCGCAGCCGCCGCGCAGGCAGTAGGCAGTTTTGTCAGCGGCATGGGTCCCATCGTCCCACAGATGCTCCTGCTCTCCATGGACCTGATGACCGGATTCCTCCAGGGAATCACCGCGCAGGTCCCGCAGATGGGAACTTCCAGTGCCCAGGCTGTCGCAAGCTTTGCGGATGGTTTTTCCCAGCGTCTGCCAGAGATGATACAGACCGGACTGGCGTTCATACAGACAGTCTCATCAAGCCTGATCAGTAACGGCCCGCAGCTCATGGCCGCCGCCATCCAGATCGTCGGGACCCTCGCCACAGGCTTCATGGCCGCTGTCCCGCAGCTGTCCCAGATGGGCGTGGAGATGCTAAACGCCCTGGCATCCGGCATCACGAGCGGCCTGCCCCAGCTCATACCGGCGGCTATGACCGCACTCATGGAGTTTTCAGGGACACTGCGGACAAATGTCGGACAACTGGTGGATGCAGGCCTCGGTATGGTCATGGCGCTGGCACAGTCGCTGATCGCCAACATCCCAGTCTTCGTGCAGACGATCCCCACGATCATCACGAACCTGTGCGGGATCATCAACGATAACGCCCCGAAGCTGGTCTCCACCGGTCTGTCACTGATCGTCCAGCTGGGCGCCGGCCTGATACAGGCCATCCCGGTGATCATCGGGAGCATCCCCCAGATCATACAGGCCATCGTGTCCGTGGTCATGGCGTTCAACTGGCTCAAACTCGGTGGGACCGTGGTCACGGCCACCAAGAACGGCGTCACGGGGGCGGCAAAGGCGATCCCAGGAGCATTTAAGGACATATGTGGGAAAGCTAGGGGAGCCCTGAAGAACGTGGACTGGAAGGCAGGGGGCGCGCACGTGATCCGGGCCATCCGGTCCGGCATATACGATATGGTCGACGCGATCCCGAAAGTGTTAAAGTCCATCGGGAAAAATGCCTGGGAGAAGATAAAGAGCGTCGATTGGAAAGACTTGGGGATCAAGATCATAAAAGGGATCATCGGAGGGATCGCCTCAACGGGGAAAGCGCTCTGGAAGATAGTAAAGGGCCTGTTCACAGGCAAGGAAGTGGAGGTCCCGGCTTCTGTTGAGACACCGAAAACGGAGGGGAGAGCGGCATCTGTCACAGAGAAGGCAGAGCCCGCTAAGGCGCAGGCACCGATCCCGGAAAAGGCAAGCCCTGCCCAAGTGACCGAGCCTATCACGGCTCAGACACCGGCGGGGACCATCCAGGCAAGCGTAAAGACGCCCCAGACCAAAACGGAGACACCCAAGATCGAGGCGGGGCCGGTAAAGACGGGAGCGGTCCCGCAGGTAAAAACAAAAGCCACAGACACAGCGGCTACAAAGGCCCTGGAGACTGGGGTGCAGAAAGGGACAGGGAAGATCAGCCTCAGCAATATGAGAGTGGATGCAAGGACCCTCAATGCCGCCATGGAGAACGCTGGCAGGAGGGCGGCCCAGAAGCTAAAGGGCACGCTCCAGAGAGGTGCTGGCTCCGCAAAGGTCAGCCTGGGAAGGGTAAAGATAGACGCAAAGCCGCTCATCAGCTCCATGCGGGCAGCAGGCAGGAAGGGCGCCGCCGCGCTCAACACCGAGGTCACCAAAGGCGCATCAAGAGCCGTGCGGACGATCAAAAAGCTCGGCACAGACATGGACAGACAGATGGATGTAGCGTGGAGGCGGATACAGACACAGGCCAGGGCCGCCATGAGCGCCCTGAGCGCCATCGTGGCGCAGGATGCCCAGCGGGCCGCAGACAGCATCCGCAGGGCATTTGAGAGCATGGTGATCAAGATCCCCGAGCCGAGACTGCCGGAGATCAAGGTGACCCGTGAGACGGTCACTTACGGCAACGGGCGCAGCCAGGGACATGTGGAGATCCCCAAGTTCACCACCATATGGCATGCCGAAGGCGGGATATTCAAAAAACCCACCCTTTTTGACACAGAGTCCGGCGTACACGGCGTCGGCGAGGCAGGCGCGGAAGCCGTCCTGCCCCTGGATGCCCTATGGGCTAAACTGAAAGAGATCCTGGATGCGGGGAGGCCTCCGATCCTCCCCGACATCCCCACCCTGCAGGTGCAGGCCGCCGCACCAGAAAGAGCTGCCGTCGGCAGCTCCCCGGATACTCCCGGGATGCGGACACTCAGGAACATATGGGAAAGACTGGAGGGGATCCTGGACGACAGGGACAAGCCCGAGGGACCATCCCTGATCGAGACGCTCCTGGAAAAGCTCAGTAGTGTGGGCGGCCAGACAAAAGGGGGCCATCCCCATCAGATGCAGCCAGCTATGGAGACGGGCAGCGGGGAGGTCGTCTTACATATCGGATACAGCCCCGTCTATCATCTGCACGGGAACGCATCCGCAGAGGACGTCCAGCAGGCAGACAGGATCAGTCAGAAAGAGTTCAAGAGGATGTTCGAAAAAATGTGGAGAGAACACGAAAAAGACCTGGAACGGACAGCGTTCAGACGGAGGTGAGCACATGGATGAGGAGACCTATGAGACTTCCCAGGGGGATACCTGGGACAATATCGCCCTAGAGCTCTATGGGAAGGAATCCTATGCGGACTGGCTCATGCAGAACAACTTCTGGTGCCTCGACGTATTGGTGTTCCCGGAGGGCATGGTCCTGAACGCGCCCCCGCTCCCCGTGAGCACAGCCTCTGGAGATGAGGAGGCGGAGGGAGATGAAGACCCATACGCAGAGGCGGATGAGGACGAAGAGGAGGCCTAGACATGGCAGGAAAGGCAGATAAAGAGCTTCCCCGGCAGGCGTACGTGGACATACGTTACCAGGGGCCCAAAAAAGGGAGCAAGGCATCCCCTTTTATCTTTAACCGGCACGTGGACAGCATGTCGTTCATAGAAAACGCAGACGCAGAGAGCGACACCCTGGAGGTCGGGGTCGCTTTCAAGGGCGTGCTATGGACAGACGGCTCCCGGAGGGGCGTGGCTGAGTGGTTCCCTGAAAGAGGAGGCCGCTTAAAAGCCAAGATCGTCACGGAGAACTGGAAGAAAGAGGGGGCGCTAAAGAAGTTTCCCTGCGGGAAGTTCTGCCTAGACGACGTGACCATCTCTGGGCCGGAGGCCAGCTGTGTATTAAAGGCCACCTCAGTCCCAGAGCTCGGTGCGATCCGGAGCGTCAAGCGCACAAAGACATGGAAGGGCGTATCGGTCTCCGAGATCGCAGAGACGATCGCGGGGAGATACAAGCTAAAGGTCACGCTCGATTTCTCCGCAGATGAGACCTACACGGTCACGGAAAAGCAGGACCACGAGGACGACCTGGACTTCCTGACCAGGATATGCCAGGACATGGGCCTGGGCATCCAGGTCAACAGCGGGAGGCTCAAGATCTACAGCAAGAAGAGATACGAAGAGAAAAAGCCTACCGTGACCATCCCTCGGCTGGACGCGACGGACTGGTCCTACAACGAGACACTGGTGGGCACCTACACATGCGTCGAGATCCGCTGTGCGGAGACAGAAGAGCACACGGCGCTGAAATGCAGGGTAGGTACCGGAAAACGGAAGCTGGTACTCAATGAGACATTCGAGGGCCGCCAGGATGGTGTAGTGAAAGCCTGCGCCCGGCTGAACGCAGAAAATGAAAAAGCCGTCACCATGACCATCACCATCCCTGCAGACCAGCGGATCCGGGCAGGGATGACGGTCAAGGTCAGAGGCTTCCTCCGGCTGAGCGGGAGATATTTCGTCGATAGAGTGAGCCACGACCTAGACAGCGGGACCGGGTACCTCATGAGGATCGAGATGCACAAGTGCCGGGGGCGCTTAGGTCCAGGGGACCATGTGGAGTTCGAGGGAGGGCCCAAGAACGGTACAGGGGACACATCTGGCAGCATAGGAGTGGACGGCATCGTCGTAGAGGAGACCGGGGACTTCGTACATGATATCGCCGCATATCTGCAGAAATGGGCGCCCCAATATGGCTTCAAGACCATAAGCCCGATCATCGCCCAGATGATCAACGAGAGCGGCTGGGGAAAGAGCACGCTGGCATCCCAATACCACAATTACGGTGGCCTCAAATGCGGCACCAACTGGACCGGAGGGCGCGTCTCCATGCCCACGCAGGAATGGGCTGGGGGCGGCTATGTCACCATCATGGACGATTTCCGGGCCTACAGCAGTATGGAGGAGGGCGTAAAAGGCTACCTGGAATTTTTACAGCAAGCAAGGTACCAGAACTTAAAAGGTATCTCAGACCCTAGGCAGTTCCTGGAGACCATCAAGGCCGATGGTTACGCCACAGACCCCAGTTATGTGGACAAGACATACGCCCTGATCGTACAGAACGACCTCACGCAGTACGACCCGGGCGGGGCCAAAGGACAGCTAAATTCCGTATCTGCAGGTGGGGACCAGCCGCAGACGATCGTCAAGAGAGCGGCTTCCTACCTGGGGCAGGGCGGCGCCATCTTCCAGAGGGAGACAGGGCTCGGCAGCGACCAACCTTGGTGCGCATCCTTTGTGTGTTCTATCTTCAGGTGGTGCGGGCTTGCGGGTATCTACTATCAGGGCGATAACCCTAACTGGTGCGCGAATATCCTAAACTGGGGGAGGCAGAACGGGTACGAAGTGCCAAAGGGATCCGCAAGGGCTGGTGACGTGATCCTCTTTACGTGGTCAGGCGGTGCAGGCATCGACCATATAGGGATCATAGAGAGCAATAATGGCGGTTCATACACGACGATCGAAGGCAACTACAGCAACCAGGTGGCGCGTGTAAACAGGCCGATAAACGAAACGGTCGTGGCTATCATCCGCCCGCCATACACCAGTTAGGAGGCAGTATGGAGAGTATATTGAAAGCCGGGACGGTCAGCAGTGTAGACAAGGAAAAAGGCCTCGTGAGCGTACATTACGAGCACTGGGATGAGGACACTACGGAGATGATCCCGTACTTAAAGCACAGGATCATAAAACACGACTGTCCCACCTGCCGTTCCTGCCCGTCGTATGAGGATTGCCGGGAACGCAGGCATTGGCCGGAGCTCCCAAGAGTAGGTGACCGGGTAGTGACCGGGAGCCTTAAAGGCGGGGGCTCGGCAGTCCTCGGCATCTTAAAGAGGGTACCATAAAAGGAGGGCATATGGCAGGGACAGAGAAGGCAAACGAAAAGTACAAGGCCGCCCTGGCGGTCCTATCAAAAGAAAAGATCAAAGACGGGAAGAAACACATAGGCCAGATACTCAAGGTGTTCCAGAGCCCAGGCCCGGACCCGGCGTCAGAGAGCGCGTTCAAGCTGTGGGATTTAAAAAGGGCCAGGTCAAAAGACCGGGAAAAACAGGTCGCAGTCATGTGGGAAAATTTCCAGACCATCTTAAAAGGCGCAAAGAAAAAAGCCTCGACGTCGCACCCATACACCCCGTGGAGATACCTGTCCAATCCAGAAAAACAGAAGATCGTAAGCGAACTGTTCCGGGACCTCTTCGGGGCGGCGCACCGGGAAGCCGCCTGGGCGCTCCTGGCATCCATCGACACCACAGATACCAGCTGGGCAAAAAAGAAACTGGCAAAGATAAAGCGCAATAAAAAGCCAGACCAGAAAAAGAAGGGCGCTAAAAAGAAGAAGGTCAGCACACTGAAGCATCTGAGACAGGCGACCCAGACCGGGCGCATCGGTAGCATCGGCAAGACCGTGGTCTTCTGCACGAGCAGCGATAAGATCCTGAGATTCAGTAAGATGGACCACACCGTGAAAGGCCGCTGGGCGACCCGGCCCAGGTTCAAGAAAAAGCCGAGGAGGCAGTTCTTGGGGCCGGATACCAGCTCCATCACGTTCACCATCGAGCTGAATGCTATGCACGGGGTGAAGCCCCGGAAGACCGCAAAGAGGATCGAGAGACTGGTCCGCACCGGCAAGCCCCAGAACGTGGTGATCGGCGGCAAGAAGATCGGGAAGTACGTCGTGACGGAGATGAGCGAGGCGTGGGAGCGTGTCTTAGACCAAGGCGAAGTGGCGAAGATCACATGTGACCTGACGCTGGAAGAATACTTATAGGGGGGGATGGACATGTTCGGTGAGCCGCAGATCCGTTTTGTTGGGTTCGACTATGCGGGCCAGGATGAACTTTCTTCCATCCAGAGGAACCTATCCGCCCTCTACTCCACACCGGAGGGCACTTGTCCGGGGGATAGGCGTTTCGGGCTGGACTGGTCTTTTTTAGACGCTCCCTTGGATGTGGCGGAAAACCTATACGCCCTTGAGGTCGTGGACAAGACGGAAGAATATGAGCCACGGGTGGAAGTGATGGAAGTCACCTACGAGTGGGAGATGGACGGACATTTAAGACCCACCATCCTCATAGGCCCCAATGAGGATCCCTACGGGGACATCGAGGATAATGATGGGGAGGACTATGACGATACCGGGGAAGACGATGAAGGATAGGAGGGGATACCATGGCAGACGGGCTGGATACCATCGAGGCATTGCCAGACATCGATCTCATAGACGGGGCGACCCTGGAAGACATCCAGGGGCTCTTGATAAACCTATATACAAAACGCTATGGGGAGCTGACAGGCACATCCATCAACTTGTCGAAAGCGGATCCGAACCGGCTGATCCTCCTCGCGTGCGCCCAGGTGATCTACCAGGGATTACAGCTCATAGACAAGGGCGGGAAGATGAACTTTTTAAAATACGCCTACGACAACTATTTGGACAACCTGGCTGCACTCAAAAAAGTCACCCGGCTCCAGTCAAGATACGCATCCGCCCCCATCCGGTTCTCCCTGTCCGCCGTCCGGGAGACGGCCACCGCCATCCCGACGGGCACGGTGGTATCAGCCGGGTCCGAGGCGTTCTTTGCGACAGAGAGCTATGCGGAGATCCCCGCAGGGGAGACGGAAGTCACCGTGATGGCGAAGTGCACAGAGGCGGGGGAAGCAGGTAACGGATATCTCCCTGGGGAGATCAGCAGCATGGCCAGCCCCATCGGGTTCATTGCGGAGGCGTCCAATGTGGGCACATCCACAGGGGGCATGGATGAGGAGGATGACGAATCATTCGCGGAGCGCATCTACTTAGCGCCGTCCTCCTACTCCACAGCAGGCCCGGACGATGCATATGAGTACTGGGTGCGTACGAGCGGCGTGGACGTGGACGACGTGCTGGTGATCAGCCCCGAGCCGGGGAAGGTATCCATCCTCTTCACCGTAAACGGCGGGCAGATACCGGACGACACGGCCCTGGAGACTGTCCGGCAGTATGTCAGCCAGAGGGGCAGGCGGCCCTTGACCGACCTGGTGGAGGTAAAGGTTCCTGAGACCGTCGGCTTCCAGATCGACGCGGATTACTATATCAGCAGCCGCGACAGCGGGTCCGTGGCCATGATCCAGCGGGAGGCGATGGAGGCCCTCAAGGACTATCTGGAGTGGCAGACCGCTAAGATCGGGAGGGACATCAACCCGGACGAACTCATCTATCGTTTGAAAGGGGCGGGGGTGAAGCGCGTGGTCGTGCGGCAGCCCCAGTACCGAGTGGTAGAGGAGACCGCCAAGCCTTCCTTCGGGAACGGCGACCTGCTATACAGGGGGATCGAGGATGATTAGCTTTTACGATGGGCAGATCACGGATATCATGCCGGAAAATTTCTACAGCAAGCCCGAAGTCCAGGCGATCAGCTATGCGCTCCGGGAGGGGACGCGGATGCTCATCAGGCACGCGGAGAGGATGTATATCTATGCGGACATAGACCGCCAGCCGGATGACGTGCTCGACCTGCTCGCCGCGGAGCTCAGGACCCAGTATTACAGGGATACGCTGGACATCGCGACGAAGCGGAGGCTCGTAAAGAATACACTGGCATGGTATATGCGGGCCGGTACCCCGGAAGCGGTGGAGGAGCTCGCGGCGGCAGTGTTCGGGGAAGGGAAGGTCAAGGAATGGTTCGAGTATGGCGATGACCCCTATTATTTCAAGATCATCACGAACGCCCTGCTCACCCCGGAGACCGATAGTTTCTTCTCATATATGCTCCGGAGGGTGAAGAACACCAGGTCGCACCTGCGGGCAGTCGAAGTCCACCGGACCGTGGACCAGGGACTTTACGCCGGGGCAGCCGCCCTGCTAAACTACAGGCCGCCCGCAGTGATAGACGGCTATGCCTTCAGGCAGGAGACAGGACAGACGATACATACCGGCTTCTTGACATCCGCCCAAACCCATCCGGTCCCGGTCAAGGATGGCTTTAAGACCGATGCCAGCATCACCATGGAGACATGCACAGGGATCCTAGGGATGCCAAAAACGCACCCAGCGGCCATCGGGGACGGGTACAGGCAGGAAAATACCGTCGGAGGGGAAGTGAGCTCTGGGACTGCCACAGCATCCACAGAAGAGCAGGCGGCTATCCGGGAAGCCCTCAAAGGGCACGCAGAGCCGGTCAGGACACAGCTCTCCATCGGCACAGCAAGTAATGCGGCACCCCAGAAGCCAGCGGCGGTCCATGACGGCTTCCAGTACCATGGGAAAGCCGTCAGCGGGGAGATCCCCTCCGGTACCGCCCCGGACAGCAGGTATAAGAACATAGTCACATAGGAGGTATCAATGGAAAGGACATATATCGCAGACAAGGAGACACAGGATAAGATCTACAATATGCTGGCGGCAGATCCAATATACGGGTTCATCGAGCACAACGACATCTTGAGCCCGTCAGAGCGGATCGAGTACATCGGGCTCAACAGGGATTTCACGCCCTTGGCAAGGAACAAGCAGAACGGCAGCATGATCCTGAACAGTTGGGCGGACTTTCCGGTCATCAAAGCAAACAAGCCCTATATGGTAAAGAGTGACGGAACGCCGGATTACCGTCTGAACGAAAATGACTATACCAAAAAGGAAGACGGCACCGCCTCCGATGTATCCAATACCGCTTACGACGGCGGGGCGTTCTCATGGCTCATGAAGATCTACAAAAATGAGGAGATGGCGGGGAACGACCGCATCGTCCGCTTTTCCCTCACACCTCGCGACGGCTATCAGCCAGTAGGGTTCATCGGCCCGGACAATAAGGAACTGGAGGGTGTCTGGATCCCCATGTTCTATGGCTCCATCTTAGGGGCGGACGGGGAAACCCCGAAGATGGTGAGTTTCTCAGGACTACAGCCGACCCATAACAACACCACAGACCAGGAAAAGACAGCTATCACCAATTTTAGTAGCCGGGCAGTATTCCTGGGCGGGCCGATCGTAGAGACCGTCACCGACCTTTTGATCATGTTCGCAAAGACTTCCAACTTGCAGGAAGCCTATGGGTATGGGAACAGCAGCGGATATGACGTGAGCCTGACACCAACAAAGGGTGTAAAACAGAATGCCGTGATCAGGGGAGGACAGTTTTTCGGGACCTCGGACGGAAAATCCCTGAACAAGATTTTTCACAGCATTGTGCTTGGCAGCTACCAGCAATGGATGCGTGACCCTTACGAGGTAGTTGTAAATGGAAGGGTGAAGGTGAGTAAGGATTATACCTACGATCCGACTGGGGTAGAGTACACAGATACAGGGATCGCCGTACCGGATAACAAGATCTGGGACGCGACTAACAATGCCTTGGACTACCCAGTTCATTACAGGACCGTGTCAGGGTACGGCAGCATACCGGCTTTAGGGATGGATGGTGGGGGTAGCGCGACCGGAGGCTGTGACGGGCTTTGGAGGAGAGACCCGAAACAGACATTTACGGGCGTCTGCATACGGTTCGGGTATTGCGTCCGTGGAAACGCCTGCGGCCTACGGGCGCGGCATTGGGGAGACAGGGGCACGCATGCCTTCTGGGACGTCGGCGCCGCCGTTCTCCTCTTACCACCTGTCGGTGTAGTCGTATAAGGAGGCTAGTCAGATAAAAAGGAGGGGACAAGATGCCACAGCCATTTAATAATGCAGTCATGACAGATGCGGGGGCAAGGCTCCTGACCAGGGCGCAGGCAGGAGAGATCAAGATAGAATTTACCCGGATCGCCACCGGGAACGGGGTCTATGCCGCGTCCGAAAAGACCTTGAGCGCCCTGCAGAAAAGGACGGCACTGAAAGCACAGAAAAACAGTTATCCGCTCTCAGACATTGATATCTTCAGTGACTACAGCGTGAAAGTGACAGCCCTTATCACGAATCAGGATCCGGTAACGGGAGGGACACTGGTAAACGCAGGATACTATATCAACGAGATGGGCTTATTTGCCAAGGTAAAAGACGGCGCAGCCAGCACAGAAGTCCTTTACAGCATCACCACGACCGCTGGGGAAAACGGCGATTTCATGCCGCCTTATAACGGCTATAACCCGGCGCAGATCACGCAAGACTATTATGCGACGGTGAACAACAGCGCCCAGGTCACGATCAAAACCGCCGGGGCCGCACTACTTGTGGAGGACGCCAATAAATTAAGGGACGACACAACAAAGTTGAGATACAAGATAGGGATCGATAATGGACTGATCTATATACAGGAGGTTGATGAGTGATGGCAGGTGAGAGGATGTATATCGCAGACAAGGAAACGCTGGATAAGGTCTACAACATGATGGCCGCCGAGCCGATCTATGGTTTTATCGAACATAATGCGATCCTGGCTCCAGGGAGCAGGATCGAGTATACCGGAGCATGTAAGGGATATACCCCGCTCACGGTCAATAAGAGCACAGGGGCGGCGTCGCTAAATTCCTGGGCAGGCTTCCCGTGGCTGCTGGCCAATAAGCCGTACATGGTCCATTCAGACGGCACACCCGATTATCGCCTGAACGAGAACGACTACACTAAGAAAGAGGACGGCGCCGCCTCTGATGTATCCAACACCGCTTACGATGGTGGGGCATTCTCCTGGGCACAGAAGATCTATAAGCAGGAATATATGGCAGGAAATGACCGTGTTGTGAATTTTTCTATGAAAAAGCGGGATGGGTTTGAACCGGTCGGGTTCGTGGATACAGACGATAACGAACTAGAGGGTGTATGGATCCCGATGTTCTATGGGTCCATCGTCAATGAAAAAATGAAATGTATCTCTGGCATCCAGCCCTGTTATAGTAAAACAACGGCGGAAGAAAAAACAGCGATCGACAAGTTCGGAGCAAGGGCGGAGTTTTTCGGAGGCCCTATTGTGGAAACACTCATCGACCTTTTGATCATGTTTGCAAAGACTTCCAACTTGCAGGAAGCTTATGGGTACGGGAACAGTAGCGGATATGACGTGAGCCTGACTCCGACAATGGGCGTAAAACAGAATGCCGTGATCAGGGGAGGACAGTTTTTCGGGACCTCGGACGGAAAATCCCTGAACAAGATCTTCCACAGCATCGTCCTGGGGAGTTACCAGCAGTGGATGCGCGACCCTTACGAGGTAGTCGTAAACGGGCGAGTGAAGGTCAGTAAAGATTACACCTATGACGTGACGGGCGATCTCTATTCGGATACTGGCATCAATGTCCCCGATAACAAGACCTGGGATGCTAACCACAATGCAGCCGCCTATCCATCACATTACAGGACAGTGCCGGGGTATGGCAGCGTTCCAGCTTTAGGGATGGACGGAGGGAGCAGCGCGACCGGAGGCTGTGACGGGCTTTGGAGAAAAGACCCCAAGCAGGAATTCACGGGCGTGGCCCTCCGGTTCGGCAATTGCAGCCTTGGCACCTGGGGGGGCGCGGGCGCGCGTTTGGAACGATTCCGCTGGGGCTGCCTACTGGGGCATCGGCGCCGCCGTTCTTCTCTTACCACCTGTCGGCGTAGCCGCATAGGGGGTCCGGGGGTGCGCAGCAATTCCCCCGGATAACTTACAAAAATGGATCTTTATAGGGGAGCAGGCTGGCGCCTCCTTGGGCGTGGCCCTCCGGTTCGGCAATTGCAACAATGGCACCTGGGGGGAGGCGCGGGCGCGCAATTGGAACAATTCCGCTGGGAATGCCAACTGGAACATCGGCGCCGCCGTTTTCTATCAAAAAAATGGAACATCGATCAAAATGTCAGCCTGCTCCCTACACCGCTGGACGTTGGAACACGTCTCAATCGCCATTATTGGAAGGATGAGTGGAAATGATACCGATACAGGGCGCACGGTAAAGCGGTCGCACCTGCCGTGCGTAGGAGATAGAAGAAAAAATATCTTAAGATAGGAGTGCTTTGAGTGAAAGAGTACAGATATCTGTATCAAAAGATGCTCGATGAAAAAAATATCCGAAAAGCATACAAACATCTGCGCAAAGGAAAGACCAAGCGCGATGACATAAAGTATATCGACGGACATTTAGACAGAGAAGTCGTTAAGATGCGCGAGATGATAAAGAACACACGTCCCGGAGAGGTGGAGGACCCTGGACTGGCATACCAGCCATGCAGGCGCACACCGAAATATATCCGGGAACATAAAAAAGTAAGGAAGATCTACATGCCAGAGATCCACGAACAATGGTTGCATCATATCATCGTTCTGATCTTAAGACCGATCGTCATGGCTACCATATACCCGTATTCCTGCGGCTCCATCCCCAAAAGGGGAGCTCATTACGGAAAAAAGCAGATGGAAAAATGGATTAGGGAAAACAAGGGGATACGATATTTTGCCAAGATAGATATCCGCCATTTTTATGACAATATCCGCTTGGATATCCTGATGAGGGAACTCTCCATCCGGATTAAGGACGACTGGTTCTTATACATCATCCGGACGTGCCTGCAGGGGTTTGAAAAGGGGATCCCTTTGGGGTTTTATATCAGCCAGTGGCTCGCAAATTACTTTTTAGCGCCGCTGGATATGCTGATCCTAAAGCAGCTCGGTATGAAAAAATATATGCGATACATGGATGATATGGTCATATTTTCGGAAAATAAAAAGACGCTCCACCGGGCAGTCGCGGACATCAGGCAGATGCTCGGCAGGCGGTTCCGGCTCAGACTGAAACACAATTATCAAGTGTGCAAGTTTGATTTCGTTAAGAAGAACGGAAATCGCATCGGCCGCCCGGTGGACTTCATGGGATTTGTATTTTTCCGGGACCGTACCGTGATCAGGAAGAATATCATGTTAGCAGCTGTGCGGCTCGCGTCAAAAATGGATAAACAGAAGACTGCCCGACGCGGCTATTATGGACGGCATATCAGGGCCATGCTGTCCTATATGGGATGGTTTATGCATTGCAGCGCCTATGCCTGTTATACACAGTACATCAAGCCGCATGTGGATATCGGACGTCTGAAAAAGATCATATCGAAAATAGACAGGAGGGAAGACCATGACACAATGGAGCGAAGAACACTGTCCGCACAGACCGGATGAGCTGCAGCTCATCGCGCCGGACCTTTACATGCAGCGGCGGGATATCCGGGAAGTAAAACATGAAGGGGATCAGTGGAGGGAGGCATACACTGAGTTTGTATGTGAAAGTCGGGAGATCACGGTCGGAGAGTATGAGATGCTGCAGGGAATCAAAGAGATCAGCACAGAGAAGGCAATCGATGAGTACACGATGCAGCTTGTAGAACAGGGGGTGTTATGATGACTACTTTGACTAAAAGCCTGCAGAGGCTCTACCAGGCCGGGAGGCTCACCAAAGACCAGATCCGGGAGCGGGTGGAAAAAGGGACCATCACCGAAGCGGATTACCAGGAGATCACAGGGGAGGCGTACGATGGAGAAGACCTTTGACCCACTTAAAGTAGTGGAGTGGCAAGACGCTATCATACGGATCCAATCAACAGTGATTGATGAGCTCTTCCTACTCTTGATGCAGCATATCAGCGCAGAGGAGGCGGACAGACTCCCGGTGCTGGACAAGATCAGCACAGCGGCTAAGATCAGGCAGGATCTGGTCGATGGAGCACAGGGCGGCAAAGGCCCGCCGTAGGAATACCAGTGCACGCTTAAACTCTTCATCATCCAGGGTAACCAGATACTCGCTCAGCTTTTCCCACAGATTCAGCCGCGCGATCAATGCATAATGATTTTTCA
>CAJUFE010000057.1:23571-30685 GCA_910585635.1 uncultured Lachnospiraceae bacterium
GGGTAGATATAGGGCGCATGCCAGATAGGAAAGGAAGGATGATCCATGGCCGAAAATTTTATAAGCAGGGATGAACACGAGGAGTTCTGCAGGAGGATGGAATCTGAGAACAAAAGGCTGGAGGATGAAAATGACCGCCAGAATAACCGCATCAATATCCTTGAGGAGAGCTCGAAACAGATGCAGACGTTGACCACATCTGTTGAAAAACTGGCCGTGAACATGGAGAGCATGGTAAGGCAGATGGGGCAGCAGGGTGAACGCCTGGAGGCCCTGGAGAGCCGGGACGGGGAGATGTGGCGCAAGGCCATGGGATACCTGGTCACGGCGGTCATCGGGGCGTTCGTTGGGTACATATTTAAACAGATCGGGATGTAAGGGAGGAGAAGACTATGATAAAGAATATCAACTGGAAGAGGAAACTGACGAGTAGGAAGTTATGGGTGTCCATATGCGGATTTGTATCGCTGCTGGTCGTGGCGACAGGTGGCACAGAGAGCGAGGCGGCCCAGGTGTCTGCCATCATCATGGCGGGGGCTACAGTGGTCGGATATGTGATTGGGGAGGGGCTGGCTGATGCAGGCAATAGCACCCCAGAGATCCTTGGAGCTATCACAGATGTGTCGGAAATTAATTAGTGAGACAGGATGGATAGTGTTGTAAATTAATTAATGATACAATGAGGAGGAGATATCTATGAGCAATAGTCCTTTAGTAAACTGCACGATGATCAGTCCGAACCGGACAAGCCCGAGGGACCACACGATCGACACGATAACGATCCATTGTGTCGTAGGACAGTTATCTGCACAGAGCATCGGGGGATGCTTTACCAACCCTTCCTCGCAGGCGAGTTGTAACTATGGTATCGGTACGGACGGCCGCGTGGTACTCTGCGTGGAGGAAAAAGACCGTTCCTGGTGTTCGTCAAACGCAGCCAATGATAACCGGGCAGTGACCATCGAATGTGCTAGCGATACCACACATCCGTACGCGATCAACGATAAGGTCTACAGGTCGCTGATAAACCTATGCACTGATATCTGCCAGAGGAACGGCATAAGAGAGCTAAAATGGAAGGCGGACAAGTCCCTGATCGGGCAGCCGGACAAGCAGAATATGACAGTACACCGCTGGTTCGCTAACAAAGCCTGCCCAGGGGACTATATCTACAACCGACTGGGGCAGATCGCTTCCGAAGTCAATACCAGGCTCCGAGGTGATACCACAAGATATACGATGATCACTGGAACGGCGGGAGCGACCACGGAGCAGATGCGGGCGTACATAAAGAAAAAGAACCCGAAAGTTGCCCAGTCCGTCCTCAAGATGATACCGCTGTATCTTTCAGAGGGGGCAGCAGAAGGTATCCGGGGAGATGTAGCGTTCGCCCAGTCCTGCCTTGAAACGGGGAACTTCACCTTCAAAGGTTCAGCGGTCACCCTGGACCAAAATAATTTCTGCGGTATGGGGGTCACCGCCAACGGCATGAAAGGCAATTCCTTCAAAGATCCGGAAACGGGCATCCGGGCGCAGATACAGCACTTGAAAGCGTACGCCAGCACACAGCCGATCGTTCAAAGATGCGTGGACCCGAGGTATCAATATGTGCAGAAAGGGTGCGCGCCATGCGTGGAGTGGCTTGGCATCCAGGAAAACCCACAGGGCAGAGGCTGGGCAGCAGGGGCCGGGTACGGCAACAAGATACTGGATATCCTGAGTGCGATCACCAGCACGCAAGTAGCGGGTCAAGCATCCGGCGCGTCGGGTAGTGATGAAAGTCTCAGTTTTGTGGTCAAGACAGTCAAGAAGGGCGAGAACGGCAATCATGTGCTGTTAGTCCAGGAGATACTGCGGGCACGTGAATTCAAGGGCAAAGACGGGAAGGCGCTGAAATTGGACAAGGACTGCGGGACCAATACGGTCTATGTCATCAAGCAGTACCAGAAAGCCCGCGAGAAGGTCGCACCGGGTATCTGTGGCAGCGTGGATGGGGTCGCAGGGCCGAAGACTTTGCGGGATATGATCGCGCTGTAAAAAAAGACCCCCTCAAGAATCAACTTGAGGGGGTCTTAAAGCCGCAAAAATTTGTGTTTTATTTATCGTTGGTATCGTTCTGGTTGTCTGGATTGTTCTGGTACGCCAAACGCATTTTGGACAAATAAGACATTTCTCGCAAAGTAGGAAAATCTGATGCTAATTTTGATATTCCGGGAATCTTTACTGCTTTTTCTGATAGACTAGGGTTATTTTTCGCTTTCATGATTGTAACACTCCTTTCTTAGATTTTATGCATGGTTATTTGTGATGTTTGGATAGTTTGAGAACGTATCTTAAATATAAATAAAAGAAAATCCTACCCAACTTATTATCTACTGAGTAAGGGCCTCATCATCCTGCAGGGTAGTTTCATAAGTAAAAACGAGGGGCAAAAAAGGGGCAGATTTTACAATGACCTATGATATCATATAAAATCCAAACAACCCGCAAACCCTGTAAATACAAGTGTTTCCGCATCTCCTGATATCATCTGGACAAAATAAAAAATGCGGAAGATGGGACTTGAACCCACACGGCACGAATGCCACAAGATCCTTAGTCTTGCTCGTCTGCCAGTTCCGACACTTCCGCATGTTGCTGTTTATGAAGTTTTCCCTGCAACGAAAATTATTATAGCACCTATCAGTCCATCCGTCAATATGTTTTTTATATTTTTTTAGGGAAAAGAGGAAATATCTTATATATGTAGAATATATTATTATAGAGGATTTTTTGTCACACCATGGAGCTGTGTATCGGGTCTGTAGGATGGAGGAGTCTATGAATATACGGGAGAGCCTTGAAGAGAGGGAGATCGCGATCTTGAGCCCGTTCGCTTCCCACAGCAGGGATTCCAGGGGAAGGGACAGGCGGGAGGAGGAGTGTGATATCCGCACGGTGTACCAGCGGGACCGGGACCGGATCTTGCACTCGAAGTCTTTCCGCAGGCTGAAAGATAAGACGCAGGTGTTTTTGGCCCCCCAGGGGGACCATTACAGGAACCGGCTGACGCACACATTGGAAGTCTCGCAGACGGCCAGGACCATCGCCAAGGCATTATGCTTAAATGAAGATCTGGTGGAGGCGATCGCGCTGGGACATGATCTGGGGCACACGCCGTTTGGGCATGCGGGGGAGCATGCGCTGGACCAGGTGAGCCAGGAGGGATTTGCCCATAATGAGCAGAGCGTGCGCGTGGTGGAGGTCTTGGAGAGCAAGGGCCGGGGCCGCCGGGGGCTGAACCTGACCTGGGAAGTCCGGGACGGCATCGCGAATCACCGGACCAGCGGCACGCCGCATACGCTGGAGGGCCAGATCGTGCGGCTGTGCGACAAGATCTCCTACATACATCACGACATGGACGATGCACAGCGGGCGGGGATGCTCACGGAGGACGATATCCCGATCACCCTGCGGATGACCTTGGGCTATAACACGAAGGAGCGTCTGAACACATTGATCCACGACATCGTGGACAACAGCACGGGGAAGGACCGGATCTGCATGTCCCAGGACATCGAGGAGGCGATGATGGACCTGCGTGCGATCATGTTCCAGAACGTGTACCGGAACCCTGTTGCGAAGAAGGAGGAGAAGAAGGCGACGGATATGCTGATCGGACTGTTTCATTATTATATGGAGCATCCGGTGGAGATGTCCAGGGAGTACCGGGAGCTGATCGCAGACCAGGGAGAGCCGGTGGAGCGTGTGGTGTGTGATTACATTTCGGGTATGACAGATCAGTATTCGATGGATAAATTCAACCAGATATTTGTGCCGAAGTGCTGGTCGGTCTATTAATGGAGGGTAGAGATGCGTTATACGGAGGATATCATCGAGGAGGTCCGCGCGCGGAGTGACATCGTGGATGTCATCTCCCAATATGTAAAACTGCAGAAGAAGGGGAGTTCATATTTTGGCCTCTGTCCGTTCCACAATGAGAAATCCCCCTCTTTTTCCGTAAACCGGGACAAGCAGATGTACTATTGCTTTGGCTGCGGGGCGGGCGGCGACGCCTACGCGTTCCTGATGGAGTATGAAAATTACAGCTTTCCGGAGGCGGTGCAGCACCTGGCGCAGCAGGCGGGCGTGGAGCTCCCGGTGGTGGAGGAGTCCAGAGAGGACCGGGCGAGGCGGGATCATAAGAGTATGCTCCTGGGGATCCAGAAGCAGGCCGCCGGGTATTACCATTACCAGCTGAAACAGGACTGCGGCGCCCAGGCCCGGGCATATCTTGACAGTCGCAGACTCACGGCGGAGACGATCCATCAGTTTGGCTTAGGCTATGCGGAGAAGACCGGGGCGGGGCTGTACCGCTATCTGAAAGGGAAGGGATACTCCGATGAGCTTTTGCGGGACAGCGGCCTGTTCCAGGTGGATGAGCGGCGTGGGATGTATGATAAATTCTGGAACCGGGTGATCTTCCCGATCACGGACGTGCAGAACCGGGTGATCGGATTCGGCGGGCGCGTGATGGGGGACGGCAAGCCCAAATATTTAAATTCCCCGGAGACGAAGATCTTCGACAAGGGACGGAATCTTTACGGCTTGAGCCGGGCGCGGTCGTCCCGGCGCAGGAACATCATCATCTGCGAGGGCTATATGGATGTGATCTCCATGCACCAGGCGGGATTTACCAACGCGGTGGCCTCCCTGGGCACGGCACTCACCACCGGGCACGCCAGTCTGCTGAAACGTTACACGGAGGAGGTGCTGCTGATCTACGACAGCGACGAAGCCGGGGTGAAAGCGGCCCTGCGGGGGATCCCGCTCCTGCGTGCGGCGGGACTCCATGCCAGAGTGGTAAACTTAAGCCCCCATAAAGACCCGGATGAGTTTATCAAAAACGAAGGGCCGGAAAAATTCCAGGAACGGCTGGATGGGGCCCAGAACAGTTTCATGTTCCAGATCCAGATGCTGGAGCGGGAGCATGACCTGTCAGATCCCCAGGGAAAGACAGACTTTTACCGGGCCGTGGCCCAGCGGCTGCTGGAATTTACCCAGGACCTGGAGCGGGACAATTACATAGAGGCTGTCGCACGCCAGTACAGCATCGCCAAAGAGCAGCTCCACAAGATGGTCAACAGCCTGGCGCTCACCGGCGCGGGCGTGCCAAAGAGTCCAAAGATCCGCACAACCTCTGAGACATCCAGGAAGAAGGCGGAGGGGGAGAGCGCGCGGGAGCGGGCGCAGAAGCTGATGCTGGCCTGGATGGTGGAACAGCCGCAGATCTTCGGCCAGATCTCGGCATATCTGAAGCCGGAGGATTTTACAACGCCGACCTATCGGAAAGCGGCCAGCCTCCTCTATGAGCAGCAGGAGAGGGAGGGGACGTTCACGCCGGTCCGTGTCTGGGATCAGTTCGAGGACGAGGAGGAGCGAAAGAAGGTGGCCTCCGTCTTAAACGGCGACCTGCCTGCGGAACTCCACAGAGGGGAGGGCAAGGCGCTTACAGACACATTATTGCGTATTTTGGAGGACAGCCTGCAAGAACAGCGGAAAAATCTAAAGCCAGGGGATATCAAAGGCCTACAGGAGAACATGGATAAAGAAATAGGATTGAAGAAGCTGAAAATGGATCGTGGACAATTGCATATTTCTTTTGAATAAGGATAAAATATAAACAACATATGGAAGGATGGAACACCGATGGAAATAAACATGGGGAAATTCAGTGAGAAACTTGTAGAGCTCCTGGAGCTGGCGAAGAAGAAAAAAAACGTGCTGGAATACCAGGAGATCAACGATTTCTTCAAGGACACTCCGCTGGAGCCGGATCATATCGAGAAGGTCTTTGATTTTCTGGAAGCCAGCGGCATTGATGTTCTGCGCATCACCGAGGGGGATCCGGAACCCTTGATCCTGGACGATGATGATGAAGTAAAGCTGAAGGAGGAAGACGAAGTAGATATAGAGAAGATCGATCTGTCTGTGCCCGAGGGGATCAGTATCGAAGACCCTGTGCGCATGTATTTAAAAGAGATCGGGAAAGTGAACCTGCTGACGGCGGAACAGGAGATCAAGCTGGCCCAGAGGATGGAGGAGGGCGACGAGGAAGCAAAGAAAAAATTAGCAGAAGCCAATCTCCGTCTGGTGGTGAGCATCGCCAAACGCTACGTGGGCAGGGGTATGCTCTTCCTCGACCTGATCCAGGAAGGAAATCTAGGTCTGATCAAAGCCGTGGAAAAATTCGATTACCGCAAGGGCTACAAATTCAGCACCTACGCCACCTGGTGGATCCGGCAGGCGATCACCCGGGCCATCGCCGACCAGGCCCGCACGATCCGCATCCCCGTCCATATGGTGGAGACGATCAACAAGCTGATCCGTGTGTCCCGACAGCTGCTGCAGGAGCTGGGGCGTGAACCAACGCCGGAGGAGATCGCCGAGGAGATGGACATGTCCGTGGACCGGGTGCGGGAGATCCTGAAGATCTCACAGGAGCCGGTGTCACTGGAAACGCCGATCGGCGAGGAGGAAGACAGCCATCTGGGCGATTTCATCCAGGACGACAACGTGCCGGTGCCCGCGGACGCGGCGGCATTTACCCTTTTAAAAGAACAGCTGGTGGAAGTGCTGGGGACTCTCACGGAGCGGGAGCAGAAAGTGCTGCGGCTGCGCTTCGGGCTGGATGACGGCCGGGCGCGGACCCTGGAGGAAGTGGGCCAGGAATTCAACGTGACCCGTGAGCGCATCCGCCAGATCGAGGCGAAAGCTCTGCGCAAGCTGCGCCACCCCAGCCGGAGCAGGAAGTTAAAGGATTATCTGGATTAGATAAGATCAGGATACGATGATGATACGGATCTCAAAAAGGCTTGCGGCTCTCGCCGCATTGGTGAAACAGGGAAATACAGTGGCAGATATAGGCTGCGACCACGGATATCTGCCCATCTATCTGATACAGCAGCGTCATATACCAAGAGCTATCGCTATGGATGTCCGTCCTGGCCCGCTCTCCCGGGCCGAGGAGAATATCGCGGCACATGGGCTTTTGGACTACATAGAGGTGCGGTTGAGTGACGGTCTGAGATCGGAAGAGCGTCGTGTAGGGAAAGAGTGTCTTCGCCTGTGTAGA
>CAJUFE010000058.1 GCA_910585635.1 uncultured Lachnospiraceae bacterium
AATAGGTTCTGAAAGCCCTGTGAAATAAGGGCTGAAGATTCCGAGAAGTTATTATGATAAAGAGGAGGACATGAAGATGAGGATATGTTTGGATGCAGGTCATTATGGTAAGTATAACCGGTCCCCGGTGGATGGCCGGTATTACGAATCGGACATGGTGTGGAAACTGCACCTGCTCCAGAAAAAGTACCTGGAGGAGTACGGGGTAGAGGTGATCCTTACCAGAGGGAGCCAGGGAGCGGACCGGGATCTGTACGGGCGGGGGGCCGCATCGGCCGGCTGCAGCCTGTTCATCTCGGACCATTCTAATGACGCTGTAAGTACGTCTGTAGACTATCCGGTCGCGTACTGTGCCATCAACGGCAGTGCAGATAAGATTGGCCTGGCTCTGGCAGAGTGCGTGGGAGAGGTCATGGGTACCAGACAGGCGGCCAGGATCGAGCATCGGTCCGGGAGCCATGGGGATTACTATGGAGTGATCCGCGGCGCGACAGCAGTGGGGACGCCTGGGATCATCTTGGAGCATTCCTTCCACACGAACCCGCAGGCGACAGCCTGGTTGCTGGATGACGGGAACCTGGATAGACTGGCAAAGGCGGAGGTCGAGGTCATCGCCGAACACTACGGACTGCAGAAGGCCGTGAAGACCGGCTGGGTCCATGAGGATGGCGGGGAGCGCTTCTATTTGGGGGATACCGGCGTATATGTCCGGAATGACTGGTACCTGTATGAGGGTGACTGGTATTGGTTCAACGACGCCGGTCACATGGTCACAAATACCTGGTACCTGTATAAGGGTGACTGGTATTACTTAGGGCAGGACGGAGCTATGGTAAAGGGCTTGCTGGACGACAACGGGAAGTGGTACTATCTCGACCAAGAGGGACGGATGGCTACGGACCCGGTGCTGCTGGTGCCGGATAAGGATGGCGCGCTGCAGTGGCCTGGTCTTGCTAACTGATACGGAGTGATGAGGGGGAAGCGTATGGTCACGGACCAGAAGGGCGTGCTGCAGGTCGCTGAGTGGGATGTGGCTAGGGGATGCTATCGGATCACAGCCTGATAAGGATCTACAAAGGATAAGGGTGGGAGGGCATATCCATGACCGGATCCACCCTCCCCTTTCTCTAGTTACACTTCTTTATATACAGTGTCTTTCAGATATCGAGCTATCCACAGCCCATCGCAGAGCCCAAACAGATACAAGGTCGCCTCCATCTCACCCTGCAGATTGGATAGCTTTTCCAGATGTTCCTGATATCGTTCTGTCAGGTGCGGAGCTTTCTCGCTCAGCAGTTCCAGCCACTGGTCGTTAATATCATACTCTTTGCGGCTGGCGTCGATGTGGCAGTGCAGGCATGCCGTGGTCCGCTCGGAAACAAACAGGTCGATCAGGTCTCTTATATCCATAGTGCCTCCTTTTCATGTTGCATTTCGTGTTGCATAACCCCACGAAATGGTGTAAACTATACAAACAGGTGTGTTATATCATGGTTTTTTTGCAAAGGAAAAAGTTGATCGGTTCAATGGTTCTGATAGCTACTGGGTTTTTAGTATGGATGATGAGCGGGTCCGATTCCCGTCAGCAGCTTGTGAAAAGTCCAGTGTCCACTGGACTTTTTTGGTTCCATGCATCATACGTCAGGATAGCCTCGCTTAAAGTTCCTGACGTTTTTCCATGCATGGATCCGGGATGGAGGGGCGTAAACGATGGATAAGGTCCGCTTAAACAAGTTTTTGAGTGAGATGGGGATCTGCTCCCGGCGGGAGGCGGACCGCCTGGTGGAGATCGGTAAGGTGACGGTGGACGGTGAGCCGGCGGTGATGGGGCAGAAGGTCTCATTGGCGCAGCGGATCGTCTGTGACGGGAAGCTGGTCTGCGGCGGCCCTGGGGATATGGGGGGCATCGGAGCCGGAGGGCCCGTGGGAGGCCACGGGGACAGCTGCGGGATGGGTGTGCAAGGCCAGGTCTCGTCCCAGGCTCCTGCAGGCAGACGTCCGGCCCCGGTCTGGCTGGTGGTGAACAAGCCCAGAGGCGTTGTGTGCACCACCTCGGATAAGGACCGGGCTATGAACATCGTGGAGATGATCAGTTATCCCCGGCGGGTCTATCCGGTGGGGCGGTTGGACAAGGATTCGGAAGGCCTGATCCTCATGACGAACCAAGGCGGGTTGATGGATGAGATCCTGCGGGGCAGCCATGGCCACGAGCGGGAATATGTGGTGCGGGTGGATAGACCGATCACAGAGCGTTTTCTAAAAAATATGGCGTCCGGTGTAGAGCTTAAGGAACTGGGGCAGACCACAAGACCCTGCAGGGCCTGGGCTGAGGGGAAGGATCCCCGCCGCCCGTCGGATCCCTGCTATACCTTTCGGATCGTACTGACCCAGGGCCTGAACCGGCAGATCCGCCGGATGTGCCAGGCGCTGGGCTACAGGGTGACAGAGCTTAAGCGGGTCCGGATCATGAACATCCGGCTGGGCACGCTGCGCCCGGGGAGCTACCGGAGGATGACCAGGGAGGAGTATGACGAGATGTGCAGGCTCCTGGGAAGGACGGACAGATGAGAGCGGGGCAACTGGAGACAGGGGGAAAGATGGCCTTCAGGGACAGGCGGATCTGGGCAAAGAGCCGATAGGAGAGAGCAGAGAGGGGATGTAGAAGATGGGAGAAAAGATAGAAGAGAAGATAGAAGAGAAGATCCTCCGCATGAAAGAGTTGGCGGCGGTGCTTTCCCGGGCGGGGAAGGCCTACTACCAGGAGAGCCGGGAGATCATGAGCAACCTGGATTACGATGAGCTGTATGATGAGCTTTTGGCGCTGGAGAAAGAGACCGGGGTCATCCTTTCCGGGAGCCCTACCCAGAAGGTGGGGTATGAGGTCCTTAGCGAGCTGCCTAAAGAGGCCCATGAGACACCGATGCTCTCTCTGGATAAGACAAAGAGCGTGGAGACATTAGCAGAGTGGCTGGGCGAGAGGGCAGGGGTCCTTTCCTGGAAGCTGGATGGGCTGACCATCGTCCTCACCTATGAAAATGGCAGCCTGGTAAAGGCGGTCACCAGAGGGAACGGGGAGATCGGGGAGGTGATCACCCCTAACGCCCGAGTATTTGCGAACATCCCCCTGACCATCCCCTATAAGGGGCAGCTGATCCTTCGGGGGGAGGCGGTGATCCGGTACTCGGATTTTAAGAAGCTGAACGATGAGATCGAGGATGTGGATGCGAAGTATAAAAACCCCAGGAATCTGTGCAGCGGGTCTGTGCGCCAGCTGAACAGCCAGATCACGGCGGCCCGGAACGTGCATTTTCAAGCATTCGCGCTGGTGGGGGCGGAAGGTGTGGACTTTAAGGACAGCCGTCTGGAGCAATTTTGTTGGCTGAAGGAGCAGGGCTTCCAGGTGGTGGAGCATGTCCTGGTGGACCAGAGCACGGTCCGGGATGCGGTGCAGCGCTTTGCGGAAAGGGTGGGGGACAATGACATCCCCTCCGACGGCCTGGTGCTGACCTTTGAGGAGATCGCATATGGGGAGTCCTTAGGCCGGACTGCGAAATTCCCCAGAAATTCCATCGCCTTTAAATGGGCCGATGAGATCCGGGAGACCACCCTGCGCTATATCCAGTGGAGCCCTTCCAGGACCGGCCTGATCAATCCGGTGGCGGTCTTTGAGCCGGTGGAGCTGGAGGGGACCACGGTGAGCCGGGCAAGCGTCCACAACATCAGCATCATGGAGGCCCTGGAGCTGGGAGAAGGGGACAAGATCACGGTCTACAAGGCTAATATGATCATCCCCCAGATCGCGGACAACCTGACCCGCAGCGGACGGATCCAGATCCCGGAGACCTGCCCGGTCTGCGGGGGCAGGACGGAGGTCCGACAGACCGATGACAGTCCGGAAGGCGTACGAGCGCTGTACTGCACCGCGCCGGACTGTCAGGCGAAGAAGATCAAGAGCTTTACTCTCTTCGTGAGCCGGGACGCCCTGAACGTGGACGGGCTCTCGGAGGCCACTCTGGAGAAGTTCATCGGAGCAGGCTTTATCCACAGCTTTGCGGATATCTTCCACCTGGAGGACCACCGGGAGGCGATCGTGGAGATGGAGGGCTTTGGGCAGAAGTCCTACGAGAACCTGATCGCGTCGGTGGAGAAGGCATCCCACACCACCCTGCCCAGGGTGGTCTATGGCTTAGGGATCGCGGGGATCGGGCTGGCCAATGCTAAGGTGCTGTGCAGGCAGTTTGGCTTTGACTTTGACGCCATGCGCCGGGCTTCTTATGAAGAGCTGGTGGAGGTGGACGGCATCGGCGATGTGCTGGCCAGGGCCTGGCTGGCGTATTTTGCCGATGAAGAGAAAGACCGCCAGGTCGACCGGCTGCTGGCGGAACTGGATATCCAGAAGGAGCCTGTGGGGACAGAGGAGGAGGCGGTATTTGCCGGAAAGACCTTTGTGATCACAGGGGCTCTGGAGCATTTTTCGAACCGGAAAGCGCTGCAGGAGCTGATCGAGTCTAAGGGCGGGAAAGCGGCAGGCTCGGTGTCCGCGAAGACCAGCTACCTGATCAATAATGACGTGACCAGCAATTCTTCCAAGAATAAAAAGGCGAAGGAGCTGGGGGTCCCGATCCTGTCGGAACAGGACTTTTTAAAGCTGCTGGAAGAGATGCGTTAAGATATAGAACGGCAGGTCCGATGACCGTGTATGGTCAGCAGGCCTGCCGTTCTGCCAGGACCGATCGAAGATCGTCCTTTGGTGTATCAGTTTAGGATCATATCGGCCGCCACTTTTTGCAGCTTGGTCGCCACATCCTGGTCCAGCTTCCCCAAGTAGGTACAGTTTTCCGGGGATTCCTGGTAGACCAGTGCATAGGTGGTGCATGCGGCCAGGTAAGTGCCTGCCGTTGAAGGATGCACGCCGTCCGTGTCCCACAGCTCGATCTCGGGATATTCAGCAGCGCAGCGCATAAAGCCGACCCCTACAGGGATCAGCAGGCTGTCCAGTTCATCGGCGATGGTCATGTAGCTGTCTGCCAGCTGGGCCTGGACCTCCTCCCGCCCATACTTTTTCAGTCCGTTCTGGATCCCGTTTTTGGGCGCCCAGGTCATCAAAAAGGCGGTCTGACCGCCTACGGCCTTGACCTTTTCATCCAGGATCCGGGCGTAAGGATACATCTCTTTTTCTGCCGCGGAGGCGAGGGCCATGCTGGTGTCTTCCTGGAAGATCACAATGTCCCATTTGATCGCCTGCAGCGCTTTGTCCAGCTTCATCCCTGTCCGATCCTCCGGGTCTGCAAATCGCTTGAGGGTATAGTAGGTCTGCGATAATTCATAGACATCGCTCTTACGGTCCTGTGCATCGATGATATTGACGAACATGGTCGTGAAATTGTTATAGAAGGTATAGCTATTCCCTACGAACAGGATCTTTGGCCGTTTGCTGACAGCCGGGTCCGGCGCCTTCCATTCGACCTGAGCCTGGAAATCCATGGCCTCCGTCTTCTTAGCGCCTGTCTGGCAGCCACTAGAGAGTGCGATAGTCAGCAGCATCGCGGTCATCGTCAAGCCTTTTCTAGATATCATTCCTTATGTCCCCCGTTCTATATGATCAGAATATAAAAAAACGCAGATGCTATCGACCAGATCCACATACTTCTTTAATCTCATTGTATACTATTTCTTAACGGTTTGTAAACACCTGTGTGAGAAAAAATTATATGATCCGCACAGATCGGGGGGATTGCCTTTGGTATATTCAGATGCTATACTGACAATGAAAGGCGCTCCCGGAAAGATGGCTGTGAGATCATGCGGCAGCAGGAGGAGCGTGACCGAGGGGCTGGATGGGATGATGGCAGAGGGAGGGCATGACCGGAGGGACCGATGGGATGATGGCAGAGGGAGGGCATGACCGGAGGGATCGATGGGATGATGGCAGAGGGAGGGCATGACCGGAGGGACCGATGGGATGATGGCAGAGGGAGGGCATGACCGGAGGAGATAGATGGAACGTTATCAGATATCGGGGTGGACTTGTGGACGATGGGCCATGCTGGCCTGGGCCTTGGCTTTTACAGCCCTCCTTCTGACCGGCTGTGGTCCGGGTAGGGAGGAAAAGGAGCGCAGGAGGGAGATCCAAGCCCAGGGGGAGGCAAATGCCATCCGCTATGTGGAAGAGAAGTATGGCTTTACGCCAGAGGTGGAGGAGGTCCAGATCTGCACAGAGCGGGGAGATGGGGATCTTGTCCCCTGGGCCAATGGCTATGTACTAGCCCTTATGCGTCGTGGCGAGGATACGTTCAAGGTCCATATCAGCGGAGAGAAAGAGACACTGGAAGGACAGGACGATCTGCAGTATAAGATCATCTTAGAGGATGTAAAAGGATATATGGGGGAGCTGTTGGGCTACGAGATCTATGATCTCTACCTGTGCTACCGGGAGGAGCAGGAAAGCCAGGGGATGCGGACAGGCCAGGAGGACCGAGAGGAGCAGGAGAGCCGAGAGGAGCAGGCGGGCCAGGAGGATCAAAAGGAGCAGGTGGGTCAGGAGGACCGAGAGGAGCGGGTGGCTCAGGAGGACCGAGAGGAGCGGGTGGGTCAGGAGGAACGTCAGGACCGGGAAGGGGGCGGCGGGCCCCCGGAGTGCCATAAGGAAGACTTGATCGGGGAGTTGTACAGCCCGGGCGATCTGGGCGGCTTCCTGAAGAGGCATCCCGCGACGATCCGGATCGACGACTGCCTAGGTCAGGACCTGACGGATATGGGGCTGGGGGCTGTGTCCCCCGCTGCTGTCGCGCCTCCCGCCGCCGCGTTTTTTGCGGAGTATGCAAAAGCCTATGGCATGAAGGCCGTGCTGATCTCCTACCGGGATGAGACGGCTTATCAGAAGGGACTGGACCATACCTATGGGAGGGGCGGCGTCCTCACCTTTGGGATCTGGGAGGATGGGCTGTGGATCCATTCCTATGCAGCCTTTGACCAGGAAGGGACGGAGACGGGGCGTTTTGAACAGCAGGCGTATGAGGAGCTGCTGTTTAGCTGTGTGGACCAGGTGGAAGGGGAAGACCTGCAGATCGGGGCCAGCCGGGAAGGGTGGATGGATCTGGGGGAGACCAATGGAGAGCCATTGTCCAAGATCTATTCGGTGGGGACAGGCCAGACCGGTCCGGTCACGGTCTATCTGCCGGTGGAGCGCTACGGGAAACGACCATCGGTGTATATCCAGCATTATGACGACGGGAAATGGTGGCAGTATGAGGCTTCTGTGGGACAGACGAAGGACGGGCAGTACAATATCCTGACCTATATGGGGATACCGGATGGGAACTTCCAGTTCGCGGTCTTTCCTTAGGGAGGGGACTGGGCAGTGTGTTCTCCGTAGATACGAGGACGATCCCGGGAGCACTCGCGCGACCACCGGAGGGGATCCTTGTTCTTTGCGGATGCGGGGGCGACCAGACTGGTCTTTTGTTGAGGAGGGACAGGGCGGGCTGGGGCGGGCGAAGTGTACCCCGCCCACGAAGGCGAAAAAAGAAGAGGATACCTGGAAAGAAGGGATGTGCGATGCGGTTAAAAAATGTTCTGATCGTGGTGGAGGATATGGAAAGGTCCCGGCGGTTCTACAAGGAGCTGTTCGGCCTGGATCTGGTCTTAGATAATGACGGCAATATGATCCTGACTGAGGGCCTGGTCCTCCAGGACCGAGCCATATGGGAGCGGTTTATCGGAAAGGGGGTCCAGCCCAGGAACAACGCCTGTGAGCTGTATTTTGAAGATCCGGACCTGGAAGCCTTTGTAGACAAGCTGGAAGCATACTACCCGGAGGTGGTGTATGTAAACCGGCTGATGCGCCATAGGTGGGGGCAGAAGGTGGTCCGGTTCTATGATCCGGACGGGAACCTGATCGAGGTGGGGACGCCCATGGGCAGCATAGCCGAAGGATAGCCCGGAGGGATGCGCACTACGCGCAAAGCTTGATCTAGGGTCCACTTTCTGGAAAAAGGAGTATTGTTAAATTGGTCTGGGATGATCTATACTATATGAGTGTTCCAAATGAAAAGTAAATACGTATTTCAGCTTGTAAGATCATCTAGCATGGAGGCGACGGCATCTTCTGCGCTGTCGAAGGGACCATGAAGATCTTTTCGAGATCGCCTATCATATATAGCCTTTTGAAGCTGATAAGGGATCGCTGTCGATGTGTCTAGCCTCAGGCTGGGAAATAATGTATCCGCTTGTTTTTTGACTGTGCCATCAATATGTATCCGGAATGTAGCCATATTGAACCTCCAATGGATCAGTGATAGATTTTATCATATCATATAAATGATATGGGAGCAATGACGATCTAGAGGTTTAAAGTTGTCCTTTATGGCTTTGAACAAATGGAGAACAGTTGAGCGTGACTCTGGTGGTACCCTATCCAACGACTATACTATAGAAAAATACCAGCAAAAAGAGCTGACCATTAGTGAGATCCTTCAAATGCAATAGGTCATCCTGTATCGTGAGAGGCTTTTTCTAAGGGTTTAGGCCGTAATACGTGAAATGCTGTTGATATCAGAAGAATGGATATATATGGAGGTGCCCATATGGGATATGCCATATTGAGCAATGAACCAAATCATACAGTATTTAAATATGGTGGCCATACGATCCGATTTAGGGCACCGCATTCATTGGAATACTATAGCTCAGTAAAAGAATGGGACCACGGATATCTTGTCGTTATGGCAAAATATAGCCATAATAGTCAGGATGAGGAGGAATATATCGACCTGGTCCCGATACTTGAGGACCTGTACTTTGACGCAGAGACCTTTTTAAAGCCGATAAAAGAGGTGAGGATAGGCATGGACAGACAACAGCTATTTGACCACGTAAAACACCACTACGGCACCACCCCGGACTACCCCTGGGCGGACCAGAACGCGGTGCTGCGGCATAAAGAGAACAGGAAATGGTACGGCGTCATCCTTAAGGTGGGACGGGATAAGCTGGGCCTGCCCGGTGACGGCCTGGTGGATGTATTGAACGTAAAATGCGATCCCTTTCTCATCGGCTCCCTGCGCATCCAGGAGGGCTTCCATCCGGCCTACCATATGAACAAGGAGCAGTGGATCAGCATCCGGCTGGACGGGAGCGTGGCGGAGGATACGATCGAGAGCTTGCTGGACTTAAGCTTCGTGGCGACGAAAGGGACGGCAAAAAAGGCGGCAAAAATAGTGGAAAAAAAGTAGCAAAAAGGTGGCGAAAAAGGCAGCAAAAAGTGGCAAAAAAGTAGCAAAAGCGTAGCGGAAAAGACAACAAAAAAGGCGGAAAAAGGAGATCGTGGCAATGGCACAAAAGGAACTGAAATGGGCGGTGCTGGGGGTAGGCGTGATCGCCAATGAGATGGCTCAGGCGCTCTTAAAGATGGGCAGGAAGCTCTACGGGGTGGGGAACCGGACCCATGAAAAGGCGGTGGCTTTTGCCAAGCGGTATGAGGTGGAGAAGGTCTATGACCAGGTGGAGGACATGTTCTTGGATGAGGAGGTGGATATCATCTATATCACCAGCCCCCACAACACCCATTACCCCTTTATGAAGGCGGCTCTGGAGCATGGAAAGCATATCCTGGTGGAGAAATCGATCACCTTGAACAGCCGTGAGCTGGAGGAGATGGCCGCGCTGGCCCAGGAGCGGCAGCTGATCCTGGCGGAGGCCATGACCATATGGCATATGCCGCTCTATAAGAGGCTGTGGGATATGGTCAGGAACGGGGAACTGGGAAAGGTGCAGATGATCACGGTGAATTTCGGGAGCTTTAAGCCCTACGATATGAAAAACCGTTTTTTCAATATGGATCTGGCAGGGGGCGCACTGTTAGATATCGGAGTGTATGCCCTTTCACTGGTGCGCAGCTTTATGGAGGAGACGCCGGACACGGTATGCAGCCAGTGGCGTCCATCGCCCACCGGTTCCGATGAGCAGGCCACCATCCTGTTAAAGAACGCGTCCGGGCAGATGGCCGCGGTGGCGCTCTCCATGCATGCCAAACAGCCAAAACGGGCGATGATCAGCGGCGAAAAGGGCTATATCGAGATCATGGAGTTCCCCCGCGCCGCAGGGGCCGTCATCGTGGATGCCGAGACAGGGGAGAGGAGAGACTGTATAGCCGGTGAGACGGAAAATGCCCTTTACTATGAGATGACAGATATGGAGGAGGCGGTCCGCGCCCAAGACCTATCCCTGATGAAGCTTTCCTTTACCAGAGACGTGATGGCGGTCATGACCGCCCTGCGAAAGGATTGGGGGATGCGGTATCCCGGGGAAGCGTGGTGATCCGCATTGCTGCGCCTTTTTAAAAGAGCAGATGTCCCTTGATCATGACTTCCGAGAGTCTCATCAAGATCGAAAGAAAGGGGCTGCCGCAAAACAGCCCCATCTTTTTGTTCCCTTTCTTCTTTTTACGATATGGATCCCGACCTGCGGTGATAGAAAAGATACCGTTCCAGCTCGCTCATGTAGATACTGGCATTTTGCTTATACCCTGCATTGGCCAGGCTGGAAGCCCAGTCTTCATAATACTGCTTAAGATCTAAGGGCGAGTCCACATCCTGATGGCTGGTAAGGGCCATCAAAGGGATCCCGCTGCTTTTCTTTACCTGCGGATCGCCCTGCTGGGCCAGGTGGACACGCAATGCGGTCAGCTCCGCGGGTGTGGCGTGGGCTGCGTCCACATCGTTCAGGTGGATCTTAGTGGTGAAGGCTTTCCCGTGGATGTCCTTCCCCTCCACGTACATGACCGGGTCTTCTTCGGTGGAGCTGGCATCATACTTCATGTGGAGCTCCTGTCCCGAGACCGGGCTGAAGGCACTGTGCAGATAGCCCATCTTCAATGTACCGTGATAGCCGCCCCCTGGCGCAGCGGACGGCTGCTGTCCCTTTATCCCGCTTGGTCCAAAAGCGTTCTGCAGGCTGTTCCCAGGAACAGGACTGACGGGATATCTCGCTGTTGGATATCCCGTATTTTGTAAACCATATACACGCATTTTTCTCTCCTCGCTCTCCTCGATATCTCCTTTACGGATCGTCATCGAACGGCCTGCTGCCGGGAGCCGCATGATCCCTCTGTCGTTCAGGGCCATGTATGCTCTCTTATCCTAAGTCCGAGCATATCGTCACGGCAGATCCCTGTGCCGCAGCCGTCCGTTCCTTGGCCGTCCTTTCGGATGCCAATGTCTTTGGCTGGATATCTGGTCCTACATAACGCTCACCCCCTGGCTTTTGTAGTCTTTTTCTTCCTCCTTTCTGTGATGATCTTATAGGGTATCTTTTGAGGATACGATCATAGTTTAGAGCACCTGGCGTTTTTTGTCAATAGTCCCATTTCTGGTCCTGGCAATATATTTTAATATGTCTACATGGACAAGCTGCTGCTCAGTGGTTATAATGTATAGGGATAGGATCTGAGGCAGAAAACCGTTTGAAGATGACGGAGGGAGTGTATGAAGAGATAGAGATGAGAAAGAAGAAGATCCCGATCGGGATCGAAAATTTCGAAAAGCTTCGTTCCGATGATTTTTACTATATCGATAAAACCGGGATGATCAGGGAGCTCCTGAACAATGGGGGAGAAGTAAGTCTGTTCACCCGTCCCAGAAGATTTGGGAAAACGTTGAATATGAGTATGCTGGAACACTTTTTCTCACTGGATGGGGATAAGCGTATTTTTGACGGGTTGGATATCACAAAGGAAACGGCGCTCTGTGAGGGATATATGGGGAAATATCCGGTCATTTCCGTTTCTCTGAAGGGGATCGACGCAAGATCCTATGAGATCGCTCATCAGATGGCGGTCCGGGATCTCTTTGAGACGCAGATCATGGAGTCCTTTAAGGAGGATGTCCGGGAAAACAGGGAGATGCTGGATCGTTTTTGCGATGCTCTGCAGAATGGAGATGCAGAAACTGTAGAAAAGATCTTCACGGCATATTTAAGGAGGACCATCAGTATCCGGGATACAGCCGTAAGGACAGACATGAAAGAAAATTTACCCTCTGGGAAAGCGACCACTAAGGGTCCTAAAAGACAGGACCCAAGTGTCTGCTTTTATCATGGTGTCCTGCTTGGGATCTTAGGAGTGAAGACCCGGTGGGGGGTCTCTTCCAACCGGGAAATGGGAGAGGGCTATGCGGATATCCTTGTGGAACCGGATACCGGGGATATGGGGATCATCATAGAAGTAAAATATGCCCATGATGGAGATCTGGACGGGACATGTAAGAAGGCACTAAAACAGATCGGATATACAAAGTATGAGGATGACCTTAAAGACGACGGGGTAGAGGATATCCTGAAATATGGGATCGCCTGCTATAAAAAGCGGTGCAGGGTCATGCTGGCAGAAAAACAGATAGGATGATCTTTCTGAGGCAGGATCTTGGCTTCCCACATATATATGCCCCTTGGATGAAGAGGATGGCGTACTGGCCACATTGGAAAAGATCCGGGTCGTTTTCTCGCTGTCTCATGTCGGCGCCATGGCACGGAACGTCCGGTATTTTTGTCAGATCTGCTCCCCGGTGCCGATCCGATGGAGCAGATATACGGTTACTTTTTATACCCATGTCGAGAGTCTTATCTCGACGCTTTACCACGGACAGGTGGATGACTATGCACCTGCACCTGACTTGTTCCTGGAAAGGAGATGCCACACAAGCAGGCAGATCCCATAGATCCCGCACAAGCCGCAGATCTGGAGCGCGATCCCGATAAAGGACAGAGGCCGGCCCGGCTCTAGGGACAAAGGCCGCAGGAAGGGCGTGAGCAGCTGCCACAGCTTTTGGCTCACGATGCCGGAAAAGGTGATGAGCAGCACCGGTTTCCCGATCATCTCCAACACGTCCCAGACAAAGGGGACATACCCATGGAGGGTCAAAAGATGCCACGCCGCCAGAAAGATCTCGCTGACCAAGATCCCCCAGAGATAAGCCTTCATCCCCAGTCTGGGGATGCCCACCAGGACGAAGACCAGGCGGAGGGCCAGGGCGCAGACATTCTGGAGGAAGGTGGAGGAAGTCTTTCCCAGCCCGTTCAATATGCTGCCCAATGTGGTGGCCAGGTACATAAAGGGGCAGAGCCAGCCTAAGACCCGGATATAAGCGCCGGAGGAGGGGTCATGGAACACACTGGTCCCCAGTTCCCGCCCATAAAGGCAGAAGACCCCGGTACACAAGATCCCCATATACAGGCTGTAGCGGAGAGCCATGGAGATGGACGCAGCGATCTGCTCCATCTTTTTTTCTGCCTGGGCCTGGGCTACGGTTGGCAAAAGGAGGACCGCGATGGAATTCGTGATGGCCGAGGGGAAGAGGATGAAGGGCATGGCCATCCCGGTCAGTACACCGTAGACCGAGAAGGCGTCCTTATCGCTTAAGCCGTACATGATCAGCCGGTTGGGGATCCAGATTGCCTCGGCGCTGGCTAAGAGGTTTAAGACCAGCCGGTTCCCCATGAGAGGGAGGGCCAGGGCCAGGAGGGGGAGCGCGTCGGTCAAGGGGCTTTCATGTGGCAGGTCGGCCGCTTTTTGCGCCAGCCCGTCTTTTTTCGTCCTTCCCGGGTCTGTCTGTGTCCTTCCGGCAGCCCCACTGGCCTTTGTCAGCTGTGCCGTTCCGGCAGCCCCACTGGCCCTTGTCAGCTGTGCCGTTCCAGCAGCCCCGCTGGCCCTTGTCAGCTGTGCCGTTCCAACTGCCCCGATACCTCTGGCCGAATGGGCTTTCCGGGCAGTCCTCCGGGTCTCGGCAGGGGGCCAGAACAGCAGGCAGAGGAGGGTAAAGGCGGCGGAGGCGGCCTCTCCGATCAGATGGCCGTAGACGGCCAGGGCCACGGTGAGGGGGCGGCCCTGGAGGGTCATGGCCTGCACGATCAAGAAGACGGATCCCATGCGGACGATCTGCTCGGCCACCTGGGAAAAGGCAGGGACGCTGGAGCGCTGCATCCCGTAATAATATCCGTTGATACAGGCATGGAGGGCCGCGAAGGGGACCGACAGGGCGATGATCAGGAGATAGGGGGCGCAGCGGGGTTCCAGGAGGAGATAGGTGGCGATAAAGCCGGCCCCTTTCCATATCGTTGCCGCCAGCCCCAGAGAGAGGGTAAAGGAGATCGAAAGGCCGGTGAGAAAGACGGACCGTCCTCTTTTCTGCTGTGCCGCCACATGCTGGGACAGGGCGGTCTGGATCGATCCGGCACAGACGGCGAAGCAGATCCCGAACACCGGATGGATCATGTTATAGATGCCAAGGCCCTCCGCTCCGATCGTCCTGGACAGGAAGATGCGATAGAAAAAACCAAGGATGCGGCACAGGAACCCAGTCCCCGTAAGGAGCAGGGTCCCGGTGAGGAAAGCACGTTTTTTCGGGGACAGAGAAGACAAGGCCTGGTTCATGGCGACTCCAAAAGGAAGTGATCACCATAAATCTATGTGGATGGATAAAGGGATAGAACAGGATACCTGGCTCAACGCAACGATGTAGTTGCGAAAACGTCCCAGAGTCTATATAATGAAGTTATGGCCCAAAAAGGGCGGGACCTGAACGGGAAATAAGGTCCAGGTACGAAAAAAGGACCGGGAGGAGCCTGGTCAAGGAGGATGGACGGGATGAAAGCGGTGTACATGAGTCGGCTTAAGGAGCTGTGCAGGGATGGAGAGCAGAGGAAGATCATGGATCAGATCTTAGCGATACCGGAGGAGGAGAGGGACTATGAGGAGCTGACCCCTTATCTGACCACCTATCTGCTTTACGAGCTCCATGGAGATCTGGAGGTGGAGGATGAGGTGCGGGAGGAGCAGGGCTGTGTGGTCGTCCCGGACTGGAAGGTGGCGGTCACGCCCCAGGTGGGGCAGGTCACCCACAGGAGCGTGGTCCTGCATTTTTATCTGTATTTCCCGGAGTGGGGAAAGGACATCTATGAGTGCTCCACCGGGATGGGAAAGGACTTAAAGCAGGCATTTGGCATGGCGGTAGCCTCTTTTATGTTCTCCCTGATGGATGGGATCGGGGCCATGGTGAGCGAGGACAGCCCTCGCCTGATCGAAACGGAGTTTGCGGGACAGCCCCATCAGTTCGAAGTGTACTTGAGCAATATCGTAGGCATAGGGCAGTCGCCCCGCACGGCGCCGGACCTTTATTGGGAGCAGCTGAAGGAAAAGATCATGGAGCGTCTGGGGAACCAGACCTTCTGTTTTGTGAAGATCTACGGGGCGAAGACGGAAGGAAAGGTCACCGGCGAATGTCGGATCGATGATATCAAGAGCGATGAGCTGAGCGCTGAGGTAGCGCAGCTCGTCAAAGGCTGGGATGCAGGGCAGTTCGCCTCCCACAAGCAGTTCATCCTGATCCGGCAGAAGGAGGCGACCATCCTGCCATACCCTTATAGCGGGGCAGAGGGGCGGGAGCGCTTCCGGGAAGCGATCTTAAAGGCGGCGGTCATGTTCCATGAGGCCGACACCCAGGCGCTGTATGATTCCTTGAGCGTGCGGCTGGCGGCCCAGATCGGGGATGAGACCCTGGCCCAGGAATGCTGCACGTTCCTGCCAGAGCTCTGTGCTCAGAACGCTTTTGAGGAGGTCTCCTACAGTGAGACCCTAAAGATCCAGCGGGGAGAGAAAGAGGCGGTGACCGTCTATAAGTCCCAGCTGGCCGACCACTGGCCCATGTGGGATGTGCTGGCCCAGGCCTTTCAGTCGAGGGCCTTTGGCGAGGATACGGATAAGATCTATGAGGAATATATCTCCGTGAGCTCTACCTATGATGTGATCCAAAAAGCCCAGAAAAAGGGGAGCAGGCTGGATCAGTTCCGGCTCACCTCGCTTTTGTGCCGGGTGGGAGAGGATTTCCAGATCCGGTAGGGATACATAGGGTACAGGGCGGTGAGGAGTACAGGGCGGCGAGAGCGTACAGACCACCGAGCCGGAGGAAGACAGGTCCTTAAGGAGCGGGAAAGGGAGGAGAAGGAGCGTTGGCATATATTTTCCGATCTCTATATGATCAGACCAGATGCATAGGCTGCAATGCCTGTCAGATGGCCTGCAAGGATGAGAAGGATCTGGAGCCCGGGCTTTTTTTCAGGAGGGTGGAGACGATCCAGTATGAGGAAGACGGGGAGGCGATCTGCGTCCACTATTCCGGGTCCTGCAACCATTGTCTGGAGGCAGCCTGCGTGAAAGCCTGCCCTGTGGGCGCCATGGTCCGGAAGGAGGACGGGAGCGTGGGCCAGGAGGCGGGGCGGTGCATCGGCTGCGGCGCCTGTACCTGGGCCTGCCCCTATGGGGCTGTGAGCTTGAGCCATAAGCTGGGCATCGCCAGGAAATGCGATTCCTGCGCAGACCGCAGGGCCAGCGGTAAAGCCCCGGCCTGTGTGGCTGCCTGCCCCACCCACTGTCTGACCTATCGGCTGGTGGAGGAGGAGAGCCTTGGGGTCGGAGAGGGGGAGCGGGCCGCTCACAGTAGCGGGGAGGCCGACATCGAGGACCTGTACGGAGCGCCTGATCTGCCCTATCTCCCGGACCCGGCCCTCACAAAGCCCGCTCTGCGGATCCGCAAGAAAGGAGGGGGCAGGGGATGAAGGAGCGGTTTGTCATACTGGGAAATGGGATCGCAGGCCTTTCGGCGGCCCGGGCAGTCCGGGAGCTGCTGCCAGAGGCAAAGATCAAGATCGTGGCAGAGGAAAAGGAGCTCCCCTATCGGAGGCCCCTGCTCAGCAAGACCTATCTGAAGAGCCTGAAAAGGGAGGATATCCAGATCGTGAGCGCTGACTGGTACGAAAGAGCGGATATCCAGCTGGTCTTAGGCAGGCGCGCCGTCCGGATAGAGGCAGAGGAGAAGCGGGTCCACCTTTCCGACGGGCAGGTGTTCCCCTATGATGCCTGTATCTATGCCCTGGGGGCGGAGCCTGTGCGCCCGCCCTTTTACAGAGCCGGCGGGGCGGCAGGAGCGGATCTTTACAGAGCCGGCGGGGCGGCAGGAGCGGATCTTTGCATGGCCGGTGGGATGACGAAGGCGGATCTTTGCTGGGACGGTGTGCTGACCGTCCGGACCATGGCGGATATCCGCAGGCTCAAAAAGCGGCTGATCTTGTCACGGAGAGCCGTGGTGATCGGAGGCGGGTCGATCGGTCTGGAGATCGCCTGGGAGATCGAGCAGATGGGCTGCAGGACGGTGGTGCTGGAGAGCGCTCCCTGGCTGATGGGAAGGCTCCTGGACCCGGAGTCGGCCGGTGTGCTGGCCCGCCATATCGAAAAGAAGGGCATCTTGGTATATCCCGGTGTCCAGGTGGAGAGCCTTACTGGAGAAAGGTCGGTCACCGGTGTCCGGCTGGCAGATGGACGGCATATCCCGGCAGATCTGGTGGTGGTGTGCTGCGGGACGCGGGCGGTGGCAGGGCTGGCCAGGGAAGCAGGGATCGCCTGCGGAAAGGGCGTCCTGGTGGATGACTTTATGGAGACAAAAAAGGCGGATATCTACGGAGCCGGGGACTGCATCCAGTGGCGGGGAGCGGTGGCCGGGAGGTGGAGCTTCGCGCTGGCATCGGGCAGGCTGGCCGGATACAATGCGGCGGTCCCCAGAGAAAAGAGAGAACGCCTGGCCTCTGCCGCCTATCCGCTCCTGTTAAGCGGTATGGGGATCAGCCTGTTCGCTATGGGAGATGTACAGGCCGGTGAAGGGACCCACAGAGCACCGGGAGCTGGCGTGGGCGGTCCGTTCTCGGAGGGGCCGGAGACAGACAGCGTGAGCAGACAGACCTCGGGGGGACCGGAGACAGACGGCGTGAGCAGACAGACCTCGGGGGGACCGGAGGCAGACGGCGTGAGCAGACAGACCTCGGCGGGGCCGGAGACAGACGGCGTGAGCAGGCAGACCTTGGCGGGACCGGAGGCAGACGGCGTGAGCAGGCAGACCTCGGGGGGACCGGAGGCAGACGGTAGTGATCGGTCGGCCTTAGAGCCCCCGTGCTTCCAGGTGGGACGCCATGAGGGGGAAGGGCTCCACTACGAAAAGTACTTCTACCAGGATGGCCGGCTCACAGGTGCGGTGCTCTTCGGCGACTTGTCCAGGATGGGGGCGATCCGGCAGATGCTCCTGCCTGAGGCGTTGGGACAGCGCCGTGAGGAAGGATATGGGAAAAAGCTGGGAGAGGACTAGAAAAGGGATATAGAAAGAGGCGAGAGGACATATGCGAGATGACAGAAAAAAAGAATGGGGCCTCCTCTCCATCTATCAGGCCTATGCCCGTTTTTTCGCGGACCGGGACCAGGGCATGGAGATCTGCCGCAGCTTCACGGACTGGGGGGAGCACGACCTCAAGGGATGGGAGCTGGAATATGACCACCTTTTTCGGGGGACCGACGGGAACAGGCGGATCTGGCCCTGGGCCTCGGCCTGTAAAGGCGAGCAGGTGCTGCTGGACCGGACGACCCTGGAGGTCATCCAGACCTATCACCGGTGGGGCTATGTGCCGGAGTGGATGGAGGGGAACCCGCCAGACTATCTGGGAGAGCTGCTCCGATTTCTGGCCTATCTCACCGCGGCGGTATGCCACAGCCTTAGCCTGGGGGCGGGGACCGGGGACCGGGACATGCTCCTGGAGGCCAGAGAGGACTTTATCCAGTATCATGTGCTGGATACGGCGAAAGCGGTGTATGATGGTGTAAAAGACAGCACGGACTATAATGGCTTTGTCCTCTGGATGGAGCTTTTGCTCCATGTCCTGGCTGAGGAGGACCTATCGTTCTTAGAGGACTGGGGCCGGATCGGAGCCGGGACGTTCGAGCAGACCGGTCTGGAGCCAGAGATCGTTAAGGTCCTGGAACATGGCAGGCGGCCCGCGGTCTGCGACCAGCCGCCCAGGGTCATCCCCACAGGGGGCATCAATAACTGCGGCGGGATCTGTGTGATCCGTCCTACGGTCCAGGAGGGCTGTATGCTGAAGGTAGCCTCGGATGAGGGCAGCCCGGACTTAACGATCCGTGCCTGTGTCCGGGGGAGGGGCTATCGAAGGACCTTTTTGCACCCGGACCGTCTGCGCTATCCCATGAAGCGGATCGGAAAGAGGGGGAGCGGGCAGTTCGCCAAGATCACTTGGGAAGAGGCGGTCCGGACCATTGCCGATCAGTGGGCCAGGATCCGGGATACCTATGGCCCTGGCTCCCGGTACGTGGTCTACGGCTGGGGCATCGCCGGGATCATGCGCCCTAACCGCCTGGCTAAAAGGCTCCTGGCATTGGATGGCGGCTATCTGGACCATTTTAACAACTACAGCTCCGCCTGTACCAGCTATATGTCCCCCTATATCTATGGCACCGCGGAGTGCGGCAACAGCCCGGCAGATCTGTTAAATACCCGGTTATTGATCCTCTGGGGGGATAACCCGGCAGAGACCGTCTTCGGGCCGGAGAAGAGCCGCTACCTTTCCCAGTTGAAGGACAGAGGGACAGAGATCGTGGTGGTGGATCCCCGGATGAGCCAGACCGCGGTGGCCTTTTCCGATCAGTGGATTCCGATCAGGCCCTCTACCGACAGTGCCATGGCGGATGCCATGGCCTATGTGATCTGGTCGGAGGGGATACAGGACCAGCATTTCATGGACACGTACTGCCTGGGCTTTGACGAGGACCATATGCCGGAAGGGGTCCCGGCCGGCGAGAGCTACCATGCCTATCTCTTTGGGGAGAAGGACGGCGTGGCCAAAACGCCGGAGTGGGCTGAGACGATCACCGGGGTCCCGGCCGGGACGATCCGGAGCCTGGCAGAGCGCTATGGGCGGACGGAGCCGGCCTGCATCCTTCCGGGCCTGGGCCCCCAGCGCCATGGGAACGGAGAACAGACCACGAAGGGCCTGTGCATGCTGGCCTGCCTGACCGGCAATGTGGGTATCCCTGGGGGCGGCAGCGCCGGAGCCGGAGAGCTTAGGGAACGTCAGGGGATCCGTCTCTTCTTAGATCAGGCGGAAAACCCCTATCCCGGGAAGATCCCGGTGTTCTTATGGACAAAGGCGATCGAGCACGGGACCGAGATGACCCAGGAGGAGGATCGGATCTGCGGCATGGAGCGGCTGGATAGCAATATCAAGATGCTCATCAACCTGGCCGGCAACGCTCTGGTCAACCAGCACGCGGATATCCACGGTACCATAGGTCTTTTGGAGGATGAGACGAAGTGCGAGTTCATCCTCTGCTCCGACCTCTTCATGACGCCCAGCGCCCGCTATGCGGACATCCTCCTGCCGGCCTCCTCGGTCTTTGAGGGGGAGAACATCACCGGGCCATGGCGGGGGGACGGCTATCTCTTAAAGAACAATAAGGCGATAAAGCCGCCCTTTGCCTGCCGTTTTGAGTGGGAGTGGCTAAAGGAGGTAGCCCGCTGCCTGGGGCTCTATGACCAGTTCGTGGACGGCCGTCCAGAGCTTTCCCAGTGGCTTGAGGATAGCTACGAGATCCTCCGTCAGGAAGAAAAGGAGCTGCCGGACTATGGGACCTTCAGCAGGCTGGGCGGCTGGCAGTATAAAAAGGAGGCCCGCTATATCGCCTTTGAAAAGGAGATCCAGGACCCGGCCCGCCATCCCTTTGCCACACCATCCGGAAAGATCGAGATCTTTTCCAAAAGGCTCTACGACTTCCATCAGGCTGATATCCCGGCGATCCCCCGCTATGTCCCCTGTCCGGAAGGGCCGGAGGATCCTCTTAAGGAAAAGTACCCCCTCCAGCTGATCGGCTGGCATACCCGCAGACGCTGCCATTCGATCCATGACAATAACCAGTGGCAGGAAGAGATCGAACAGCCCGGTCTCTGGATCCATCCATCCGATGCCGCAGAGAGAGGGATCTGCCAGGGGCAGCTGGTGGAGGTGTGGAACGACCGGGGGAGGGTGCGCATCCCGGCTATCGTGACCCGGCGGATCATGGCGGGCGTGGTGGCTATGTCCCAGGGGGGCTGGTATACGCCGGATGATGAGGGGACCGATGTGCGGGGCTCCATCAATGTCCTGACCACGGCGGCTCATCCCACGCCCTTAGCGAAGGGGAACCCCCAGCATACGAACCTGGTCCAGGTGGGGCCGTCAGTGCACCGGGACGTAGGGGGCAGTGAGGACAGGCAGTGAGAGCAGAACACGGAGACAGCAGGCAGTGAGAGCGGACAGCAGAGAGGGCAGGCTCAGAGACCATGAAGGAGAAAGAAGGTTGCTGATGATCACATTGAAGTCGATACGGGGGGAAACGGTCGCCGTTACCTATAAAAAGGGGGAGCAGGTCTATGCACAGGGGAAGGTAGGCCCTCTTCAGGAGCAGCACATGGGCAGTGAGCAGCTGGTCCGGACGGAGGTGGAAGGCACCTCTTACCGCAACAGCTATGAGGTCATCCTGACCCATGAGGATAGGACGGATGTGTGGACCAGCTATCATTGCAGCTGCCCGGCGTTCATGTCCTATCCGAAGATGTGCAAGCACTGCGTGGCCGTGGCCTTGAAGATGTACTATAAGGAGAACCGTCTGGGAGCGGGGAACAGGAGCCTGGCATCCGGCAGCGGGGATATGGCGGCAGAGAGCGGGCTGCGGCCAAAGGCAAAGCTTAAGGCCAAGGCCACGGATGAGGCGCTGACGGAGATCATCTATGCCAATTCCATGCAGGAGAAAGCCCGGTATCTGCAGCCGGAGCTGACCGGGAAGGTGGAGCTGATCCCGGAGTTCGAGCGGACCGACCGGAGCTGGGTCCTGGGCTTTAAGATCGGAGCGGCCCAGAAATATGTGCTGAAGAACATCTCCCAGCTGGTGGAGGCTGTCCGTGGATACCAGTGGGTAGAATATGGCAAGAAGCTGGCGTTTTACCATGAGTGGAGCGTCTTTACGCCTAAGAGCCAGGAGATCTTAAAGCTCTTAGAGCAGTATATCCTCCAGGAGCAGAACGTGATCCAGAATTATCAGGGCCGGGGGGGCTATTACGGCTATTATGGCCATGTAGAGTCGCTGACCAAGCGGAAGCTGGTCTTGACTGACCAGTGGCTGGTCCGGTTCGCCCAGATCCTGGCAGACGGGAGCTACCCATTGAGCGGGTCCAGCAGCTTCAAACCGGAGCTGGAGATCAAAAAGGGGAACCCCATGGTGCGGGTGCAGATCATGGCCAGGCCCGACGGCGGCTACAGGCTGATCGTGCCGCCGGCAGAGGTGTTCATGGGCCAGGAGAGGATCTGTGTCCGGGCAGGCAGCTCCCTGTATGTGTGCAGTCAGGGATTTTCACAGCATATGAAGATGATCGGGAGCCTGTTCAACGGGAGCCGGATGGAATATTCGATCCATCCGAACGATGCCAGCTCCTTCTGCGCGTCGGTCCTCCCGATCCTTAAGCAGTACACCAGCTGCGATACGCCAGAGGAGCTGGAGGGCTATGTGCCTGAACCCTGTCAGATCCAGATCTACCTGGACTGGCAGGATGAGATGGTCACCGCCAGGGTCCTCTGCTGCTACGGGGAGGACAGCTATGATCTGATGGAGCAGATCACGGTCAGCAGGCTCCACCGGGATCTGGAGAAGGAGCAGAGCGTGCTGGGGGTGGTCAAGCTGTTCTTCCCGGAGTTTGATATCCGCCGGCAGCATTTTTTGATCCGGGAGGAGGACGAGGAGGGGCTGTACCGGCTGCTGGACGAGGGGATCGGACGGCTGCAGCAGCTGGGGGAGGTCTTGGTCTCGGACCGTTTAAAAAAACTCCAGATCGTGCGGCCGCCCAAGGTTTCCGTGGGGATCGGGCTCAAGGCAGGGCTTTTGGATGTGGATATCCAGGCCGAGCGCCTGCCCTTAGACCAGATCGACGCCATCCTCCAGGGCTACCGCAGGAAGCGGAAGTTCTACCGCCTGCCCGACGGCTCCTTTCTGCGGCTGGAGGATAACGGTCTTTCTGCCGTGGCGGAGCTGGCGGAGGGGCTGGACCTAAAAGGAAAGGAGCTGGCAGCTGGCCATCTGACCATCCCGGGCTACCGCTCCTTCTATCTGGACCAGATCCTGCGGGAAAATGGCGGGGACATCCAGGTGGACAGGAGCCAGCGCTTCAAGGCGCTGCTGCGGGATATGAAGAACATCGAGGACAGCGACTTTGAGGTCCCGGAGGGCCTTAATGCCACGCTGCGCCCCTACCAGAAGTTCGGATACCGATGGATGATGACCTTGCAGAAGCTGACCTTCGGCGGGATCCTGGCCGATGATATGGGCCTGGGCAAGACCATCCAGACGATCGCCTACCTGCTGGCCCAGAAGCAGCGGCAGCAGGGCCGGACACAGGCCAGCCAGGTACAGTCACAGGACGATCAGGTACAGCCGCAGGTCATCCGGAGGCAGGCCAAGGGCGGCGGGGGCCGGACCAGCTATCTGGCATTAGTGGTCTGCCCGGCCTCTCTAGTCTACAACTGGGAGAATGAGATCGGCAGGTTCGCCCCTTCCCTGGCGGCGGTCACGGTGACCGGCAGCGCGGGGGCCAGGAGGGAGAAGATCCTGGCAGGAGAGGGGGACGTGCTGCTGACCTCCTACGACCTTTTGAAACGGGATGTGGAGGTCTATCAGGGGATCCATTTTGACAATGTGATCATCGACGAGGCCCAGAACATCAAGAACCATACCACCCAGGCGGCGAAAGCGGTGAAGATCGTAGATGCCGCCCAGCGTTTTGCCCTGACGGGGACGCCGATCGAGAACACCTTGAGCGAGCTGTGGAGCATCTTTGACTTTTTGATGCCGGGCATCTTAGACCGGTATAAGCGGTTCCGGGAAAACTACGAGCAGCCGATCGCGGCCGGACAGGATGAGCGGGCAGCCGAACGGCTGAAAAAGATGATCCGGCCCTACATCCTCCGCAGGCTCAAAGGGGATGTGCTGAAGGAATTGCCGGATAAGATCGAGAAGGTGGTCTACTCCCGGATGGGCGAGGAGCAGAAAGCGCTGTACGATGCGAACCTGCAGAAGCTTTTGGCCTCCCTGAAGGGCCAGAGCCCGGAGGAGTTCCGTACAGGTAAGCTCCAGATCCTGGCAGAGCTGACCAAGCTGCGTCAGCTCTGCTGTGATCCGTCCATGGTCTACGAGGACTATAAGGGAGCCGCCGCCAAGGTGGAGACCTGCCTGGAGCTGATCCGCAGCGCCGCGGCAGGGAAAAACCAGATCCTGGTGTTCTCCCAGTTCACCACGGCGCTGGACATCCTTAAGAAAAGGCTGGAGCAGGAGAAGATCGCCTGCTATATGCTGACCGGGAGCACCCCGAAGGAAAAGCGGGCCGAGCTGGTGGAAGCCTTCAGCCAGGATAAGACCCCGGTATTCCTGATCTCCTTAAAAGCCGGAGGGACAGGCCTGAACTTAACGGCCGCCACCATGGTGATCCATTTCGATCCCTGGTGGAACATGGCCGCCCAGGACCAGGCCACCGACCGGGCCCACAGGATCGGGCAGAGACAGGTGGTGACCGTGTACAAGCTGCTGATGAAGGATACCCTGGAAGAAAAGATCCAAAAGCTCCAGGAGCAGAAGGCCCGCCTTTCTGACGAGATCATCTCCGAGGGCAGCATCCGGGATACGCTGGCCACCAGGGAAGAGCTCTTTGCGATCTTAGAAGGAGGCTCAGACGGCCTGCTCTAATTCCGGGAGCCCGGCCTTTTTCGCCCGTTTGTAGAAGCCCTGCCGGGTAAGGCCGCAGAGCCTGGCCGCTTCCTTGGCCGTGATCGCGCTGTCCCGCCACAGCCGGAGCGCCTCGTCAAAGGCCGGGATCTCCGTCTCCCGCCGGCCGAAATGGATGCCGTTAGCCTTGGCACAGGCGATGCCCTCCTGCTGGCGCTGGCGGATATTTTCCCGCTCCGTCTGGGCCACATACGAGAGGATCTGGAGGACCAGATCGGCGATGAAGGTACCGGTCAGGTCCTTTCCTTTGTCCCGGGTATCTAAGAGGGGCATGTCCAGGACCAGGATGTTGGCTTTTCGGTCCTTGGTCAAAAGCTGCCATTGTTCGATGATCTCATCATAGTTGCGTCCCAGGCGGTCGATCGATTTGACGATCAGGAGATCCCCTTCCTGGATCTTGCGCATCATGCGGATCCAGGCCGGGCGGGCAAAGTTTTTTCCGCTCTTTTTGTCGATGAAGATGTTCTTCTTCGGGATCCTGAAGGCGGTCATCGCCTCCAATTGCCGGGTCTCATTCTGGTCCTTGCTGGAGACGCGGACATAGCCGTAGGTTTGATTCTGCATAGATACCTCCTTATCTTTAGCCAAATGCGGGTTGCCATCTGCCTTTTGGAGCAGATAAATCATTATAGCTTTTGGAGGGCCGTCCGGTCGAGCCGTTTGGTCATGGATATATGCGAAAAAGGGTCTTTTTTTGCTTTTTGGACCATGATGATATCCGTATTTGGATAAAAGTTACCGCGCATTTTTGTAAGGACAGCGGAGCTTGGTGTGGAAAAGGCCCCTCCCTCCGCTACCTTAGCTGGCATGCTTTTTGAAATGTCGTGGACCACTCTGTGTTTGGCTTTCTGGTGCATAAAAAAAGGACCGCTGCATCCTGTGGTGGATACGGCGGTCCTGGCGATAGATCGGGTCGGCCTCTAGTTTTCGTTGGAGGTATGATGATAGGAATCTAAGAGCTGGTTCTTCATGTGCCACAGCTCGTTGGAAAGGTCCACATGGACCTTGTGGGGGTTGACCAGGCGGCGGGATTCCTCCCACAGGGTGGACAGCTCCTGCTTACAGTAGGCCTGGATGTCCATCACCTTGGGGGAGTGGTAGACACAGGCCCCCTTCTTGAAGACAGGGATCAAAAGCTCCCGCATGGTGTAGCTCTTGGGGGCTAAGTGGGTCTTTTTCCAGGTCTGGATCGGGTCAAAGAGCAGGAGGGACCTGGACTCGTCAAAGTTCTCGTCGGCCAGGCAGATCAGGTCGGCGATGATCTTCCCGGTCTTCTGGCTGTAGATCCTCCGGATCGTCTTGTTGCCCGGGTTGGTGATCTTCTCCGCGTTCTCAGAAAGCTTGATCTTGGGGATGAACTTTCCGGTATCCCGGTCCTGGATGGCGGCCAGCTTATACACGCCTCCGAAGGAGGGGCAGTCCTTGGCGGTGATCAGATGGGTGCCCACGCCCCAGGAGTTGATGGCCGCTCCCTGGAGCTTTAAGCTGTCGATCAGCTCTTCATCCAGATCGTTGGAGGCGGAGATGACGGCATCGGGGAAGCCGGCTTCGGTGAGCATCCGCTTGGCTTCCTTAGAAAGGTAGGCCAGGTCGCCGCTGTCCAAGCGGATCCCGTAGAAGGTCAGGGGGATGCCCGCTCCCCGCATCTCCTTAAAGACCTGGATCGCGTTAGGAACGCCGGAATTTAAGGTATCGTAGGTATCCACCAGGAGGATGCAGGCGGAGGGATACATCCTGGCGTAGGTGCGGAAGGCGGTCAGCTCATCTGGGAAGCTCATGATCCAGCTGTGGGCATGGGTCCCTTTGACCGGAACGTCGAACATCTGTCCGGCCAGCACATTGGAAGTGCCTACGCAGCCCGCGATCATGGCCGCTCTGGCCCCGTAGAGCCCCGCGTCCGGCCCCTGGGCCCGGCGCAGGCCGAACTCCATGACCCCGTCCCCCTGGGCCGCGTGGACCACCCGGTAGGTCTTGGTGGCGATCAGGCTCTGGTGGTTGATGATATTGAGCAGGGCGGTCTCCACCAGCTGGGCCTCCATGATCGGAGCTACCACCTTCACCAGTGGCTCCCTGGGGAACACCACCGTCCCCTCCGGGATCGCGTAGATGTCGCCGGAAAAGCGGAAGTGGCGCAGATACTCTAAAAAGTCTTCTTCAAACATCCCGGTGGAACGGAGATAGTCCACATCCTCCTGGCTGAAATGCAGGTCGTTGATGTACTCGATCACCTGCTCTAAGCCGGCACAGACCGCGAACCCGTTCCCGAAGGGGTTGGTGCGGTAGAACATGTCGAAGATGACGGTCTCGTTAGCAGCTTTCTCTTTAAAATAGCCCTGCATCATGGTAAGCTCATAAAAATCGGTCAATAGGGTCAGGTTTCTTTGGTCCATAGCAGTATCTCCTTATGCTCGCGTCCCAGGCCCGGTATAGCGGAGGATATGGCCGGGGCGCTGTATCTTTTTTTCACAGTATAGCACAGGTTTGGGAAAAAGCAATGGGATCGTTAAAAAAATAACGATAAAAATGCAGAAAAACGACCATATCAGGGTACGTAAAAGACAGCGTTGCCCCCGGTCGTTACCCGTACCATTTCTGCGGATGGCTGCGCGGTCGCCCCGGCTACAAGGTCGATCTTATCCTTGCCGATCTTGCTCCAAAAGCGGATTTGTTCAGATTGAAAGGAAAAAAATGTTTACAAAGATCCTAAAATATTTATGCGGTAAAGATCATTATAAAATGGCAGCGATCATAATATGTTTAAATTTTTTATTTGAGCTTGTTTTTAAATATCGTTTTGTATCAAAGATCGAGGTGTTCTATTTTATCATAGCAGTGATCATCTGTATTGGAACGATCAAAAAAATGATAAGGATGCGTAATGGAAGATATCTTCCTGCTTTTTATGATCTTTGGCCGGCTATGATCATGATCATAAGTTGCATAAGCTTGTTTAGGTTATCGCTATTACCATTTGTGATATCATCATTTATGATCCTTTTACTTGGCAGATCTAGAAAAAGATCTGTCAAAGTGATCGTTGTGGGCATTAACTTTATCGGTTTGATCATGTACATATCGATCGGTGTTTTCTTTTTTTATGGGAATGCTATGTTTAACACAACAAGAGAGAACATAGAGATCGTCCATTCCTCTGATGATAAGTATATAATGATCTTGGAAGAAGGTGACTTAGGTGCTATAGGTGGGTATGTAAACATTTATGCCGGAAGAAATATCGACTTTGGTATTTTGGGGTGCTATATGCCGAAGAAGATAAAGTATCGGGGCCCGTGGGGGGAAAGACCAGAAATGTTCTTTGTCAACGATCGCCTTATAAGTATAAATGGGGAGCTGATAGACATAAAGGGTGACAGATATATAGACGGTTTTATTCCAAATACTTATATGAAAGCATATGAGGCTTATCTGCGGAGCTTTCCAGAACTTAATGACTATGAGTACTCTGGCTTTGCATTAAGGGATCTAGATAAGGATGGTGTTCCAGAATTGATGATCATCCAGGTTGATGAAGCTGACGGTATTTTAAAAGTCTATTCATACGATGACCATGTCTATAAAATAGGAGAGTATTCGGATCCTAAGATAGGCATATCAGCGATCCGCATATCAGATGATCCGAAGTTTCCGGGCTTGTTTGATCAATGGTGGGGGGGAGGGGTGGAGCATTATGGGTATTTAGAAGTTAGAGAGAAAAGATTGATCTATGAAGGATTATGGTATATAGATCGTACCGGAGGATCACCATATCAAAGAAGAGTATCTGATAATGGAGCACTTATCAGTGAAGCGATGGACCTCTTTTCTGACGATGAGTGTGCGGGTGATATCCTTGAACCCGTTCTTATCAACGATGAAAACATTGACAAGATGTTTTCATCGATCGACCGGTCTGATATAGAAGACGGTATATATAAGGATCACCGGTGAGCTGTTGGTAAAAACCGTGCATTTAGTATCATGGGCAGCTCAAAGGCTGTGGAAGGCTACCGCTTATCGGGTTTTAGAAGATCCCAAAAGCCGCAGATCGGTGTTTGCTGTAGAAGATCCAATGGAAAAATGCGGAGAAAGTAAGAAAACCGTAATAGAAAAATAATATGGAAGGAGTTGGCCAGATCGGTGATCTATGGTATGCTCTTTACAGCTCGAACATGCTTAGACCTATAAGTTTGAGCGCATGAGTCGCATAAGTAAGATGAACGAAAGAAAAGGAGCATACCATGGATATCCGACAGAAGATCAGATCGATAGCAGGCCTTGCCATGGCGGCGGTGCTGACGGCGGGGATGTGTTTTGGGAACAGCGGCCAGGCATATGGGGCCGTAAAAGAGGTCAAGCAGGTGGACCAGGCGGGTACTGCCCGGCAAGGGTCAGGCGGGCCGGGGGGCGGCTCAGGGGATGAGCTTAAGGGGGTCTGGATCTCCTACCTGGAGTGGGACAAGATGCCCAGAGATGAGCAGAGCTTTAAAAAGGCAGCGGACACCATGCTGGATAACTGCGTGAAGTGGGGCTTAGATTCGATCTTCCTCCACGCCCACTCCCACACCGATGCCACTTACCCTTCCGATATCCTCCCCTGGTCCAAGTTCGTATCCGGGAGCCAGGGGAGCAGCCCGGGCTACGACCCCTTCGGCTACTTTGTCCAGGCCGCCCACGCCAGAGGCTTAAAGGTCCACGCCTGGTTCAACCCCTACCGGGTGACCGGCTATCTGATGAGCTGGGACCAGGTCTCCGATCAGAGCCCGGCCAAGAAGTGGCTCTCCGACGGCGATCCCCAGAATGACCGCTGGGTCCTTTCCCAGGACGGCGAGTATTACTTAAACCCTGCCGTGCCCCAGGTGCGGGAGCTGGTGGTATCCAGCGTCCGGGAGGTCCTGCAGAAGTACGACGTGGACGGGATCCATTTTGACGATTATTTTTACCCCACGGTCAATGACAGCAAGCCCGAGACCTGGTTCGACAAGCCGGAGTACGACGCCTCCGGCAGCTCCCTGTCCATCGCCGACTGGCGGCGGGATAATGTGAGCCAGCTCATCGCCCAGGTCTACAGCGCGGTCAAAGCCGAAAAGCCAGGCGTGGCCTTCGGCGTCAGCCCCCAGGGTCTCTTAAGTAATCTGCGCAGCAACAGCAGCCTGTTCGTAGATATCGACCGCTGGATGTCCACCGCCGGTTATGTTGATTACATCATGCCCCAGCTCTATTGGGGCTTCGAGGCCAAGACCTCATCGGGCCAGCCCGCGGCCCACGCCTTCGACCAGAACCTGGCTTCCTGGATCGGGCTAAAGCAGACGGGACCGGTGAAGCTGTACCTGGGTCTGGGCCTGTACCGGGCAGGGACCGATGTGACCGACCACAATGAGGTATCCGAGTGGCTGCGGTACGACGATATCATCAAGCGGCAGGTAGAAGCCGGCCGGGCCAGCGGCCAGGTGTCCGGGTACTGCTTCTTCAGTTATAGCTCCTTCCTGGAAGCGACCTCTGCGAAAGAGGTGGCGAACCTGGTGCCGATCCTGTGATGGGCAGGCCTCGCCGTTACTTTTCATAGGTGAGCCAAGGGTCCGCTCCGGGAGGGACCTGTCACAACGTCACCACGCTCTCGCTCCGAGACAATGGCACTTAGCTAACGTAGGGATAGGGAGCGGCTCCCCCCCACTATCCAA
>CAJUFE010000059.1 GCA_910585635.1 uncultured Lachnospiraceae bacterium
AAGCGTCAAAATCGCCGGTAGCCTCTGCCACCTCGGCGGCTGTCTCCTCGGCTGCATCGGTGGCCTCAGCCTCGGCCTTGGTCTCCTCGGCCGCTGCCGTGGTAGTCTCCGCCGCTGTGGTAGCTGCTGCGGTAGTCTCCGTGGAGCCTCCGCCGCCGCATGCTGCCATAGACAGCACCATGGTGGATGCTAGACCGACTGCCATGACCTTCTTCATAAGTCTCATAATGATCTCCTCCCTATCGGAAATATTTTCTGACTGGCATGTTCTCCATATCAGTACCTATATTTTATCGGATCTTTAGACATTTTTCCATATATTTTTTTTCTTTTTTTTATAAAAATTCTTTCAGATCCCCCATGGGCTGTCCTTATCTTTCCTGTCTCTGGTCACTTTACCAATGCCTCCTGATCTGTCCAGTAATACCGGCCATCCTCCAGCAAGATCTTGCTGGCTGGATCCTCGTCCAGGGCCAGGGCGGCGGCGATGGTAAAGATCCCGTGGGCATATTTTGTCCGGTCGCTCTGCACGGTCCCTAAGAGCATCCCTCTCTCTAATGCCTGGACCCCCTGAGGTGTGCCGTCGATCCCCACCACATTGATCTTTTCCTTGACCTGCAGCCGTTCGATGGCATCGATCGCGCCCAGGGCCATATCATCATTATTACTGATGACCAGCTCGATCTGACCGGGGAACTGCTCCAGCCACTGCTCCATCAGAGCGGAGGCCTGGCTCCGTTCCCAGTTGGCGATCCCGCCGGTCAGCTTCTCCAAAGGCACGCCCCCGTCCTTTAAGGTCTGGATGGACCATTCAGTCCGGATCAGGGAATCCTGGTGGCTGGTCTCCCCTTCAAGGAGTACGTAATCCACCTTGCCATCCCCGTTCAGATCGATGCTGGACGGATCCTCCTTATAGCAGTCCACCACGATCTGCCCCTGGAGGACAGCCGACTCCTTCGCGTCCGCTCCCACATAGTAGAGCTTTTCCCACCGGCACAGATCCTCCTCCACCGGCTCCCGGTTAAAGAACACGATCGGCACATCGGCCCGGATCGCGTCGTCGATCATCGTAGAAGCCGTGGACCGGTCAACGATGTTCACACAGAGCGCGTCATACCCCAGAGAGAGCATCCTCTCCACCTGGTTGTTCTGGGTGTTTTGGCTCTCCTTGGCATCCTCGATGTTCAGCACCACCTTGATCTGGTTCTCCTGCTCATACAGCTTCGCCTGCTCCTCCAGCGCCTGCCGAACATTGCTGATGAAGGTGTCATCTCCCCGATACAGCAAGATCCCCAGACGGATCGAGTCCTTCTCCTCATCCTGCCCCTTATCCCGGCTCCCGACTGCCCAGACCCACATACCAGCCGCCGCCAGGAGCAAGATCCCCCATATCCACCAGGTCCTCTTTCTCATCCTGTTTCTCCTCATATCATTTTTCAGCTATTTTTTACCCACACCAATATCCGATCAAACGCAGTCGGCAGACGCATCTCAATAGTTTATCCGACCAAGTAGCGGAGGGAGGGACCTGTCACAAAAGGAACCCCTGTTTTAGCAAAGAACGCCGGTCCTTCGCATTGAACACTTGGCGAGGTCTTGTCGAGCCTAGTGTGAAAGCGGATACTCGTAACGCAGTGGAGAGTATCTTCCACAAAAGGAGCTTAGCGTCCGCTGCGTTTTTCACGGAGCGGGAGCGCGGTGACGCCCAGACAGGCCCCTCCCGGAGCGGACCTCTTGTCCAACCTATAAAAAGAAACTCCTTACCCCCCTAATCGATCGGATACAGCATCTTCTCATACCTAGTATCCCGCAGCTCCTCCCGCGTGATATAGAACGCCTCCATCACGATCTGCTGTTCCTTGATCCCTCCCCCTTCCTGGATCGCCTCCACAGCCTTTTCCACGCTCAGATACCCTTCGTCGAACCAGTTATGGACCACCAGCCCCTTTATGATCCCCTGGTCCAGATAGTTCAGTACCCGGTTCGTCCCGCCTATGCCATAGAGCCCTGCGATCTGCTGCCTGTAGACACTGCTGGCGGCCAGGACCTCTGCCGCTTTCTCCAGGCTCTTTTCATCCAGGGCTACCAGGACAGCCTGCTGGCGGTGGGGATAGACCATCCCCTCTATCAGCCGCCTGTGATCGTCCTCTGCCTGCAGCACATGGACGCGGATCTGGTAGCCCAGCCCCTCCAGCGCCTGACCGATCCCGTCAAAGATCTCCCGGGCATAGCCGCACTCCAAGCCCTCTGTCAGCAGATAGACCGGGATATCCGGGCTGTTCTCTCTGACCGCCTCCCCCAGGAGCTTCCCCACCTCCCTGTGATCCACGGCTATCCCTGTGGTAGCCTGGGTCAGGGGAAAACGTTCCCCCAGGATCACCAGCGGGCTGTTCAGCACCACATCATCCAGCTGCGCGATCGCCTCTGAAGGCTTGGCCGGAGCCACGATCACCGCTTTAGCTCCGTCAGAGATCTCCCGCAAGATCAAACTGATCTGCTGCTCCTGATCGTTCCTCTCATACAAGGTGATAAAGCTCAAGTCCACATGGAGCTCCTGGGCTGCCCTGTCCATCCCCTTCCGCAGCTTCTCATGATCCTCGTCAGAAGGGTCCGCCACGATCACGGAGATCGGATAGATCTCCACCTTTTTTTCGTGGATGATCAGATCGGTGGAGGACATCAGGTACAGCAGCACCAGAACGGATATGGAAATACCAAAGATAAGATCATGCTTTCCCCGCCTCATCCTGTCCTCCTTTCTCCGATCGGATATCTTTTTTCAGGACCTCCTGATAGGGGACCGCCGGGAGGTCGATAAAGATCTTTGTCCCTTCATCTGGCTCCGACCAGATCCTAAGGCCATAGTCCTCCCCAAAATACAGCTTGATCCGCTCATTTACATTCCGCACGCCGATGCCGGACCCCCGCTTTGAGGGGACATGGCTCTGGTCGGCGAACAGACCTTCCACCTGCTCGCCCGTCATGCCCAGACCATTATCCTGGATCAAAAAGCACAGATGGCCAGAGCTCTCGCAGATCTCTGCCTGGATCAAGATCTCCCCGTCCCCATCCATAAACTCCATCCCGTGATAGATCGCGTTCTCCACCAGCGGCTGGAGCATCAGCTTTAAGCTGGCCAGCTCCAGCACCTCCTCCCGAGCCGAGATCTGGTAGGTGAACTTATTTTTAAAACGCATCTGCTGGATCGTCAGATAATTGCGCACATGCTCCAGTTCATCTCTCACGGGGATGATGCTCTTCCCCTTGCTCAGGCTGATCCTGAAAAACCGGGCCAGGGCGGTCACCACCTTGACCGCCTCCGACTTTTTTTCATTTTCCACCATCCAGACGATGATATCCAGGGTATTGTAGAGGAAATGGGGATTGATCTGGGATTGGAGCGTGTCAAATTCTCTTTTCCGCTTCGCCTCATGCTCCTCCACGATATCCTGCATCAATACCTGGATCTGGCTGGCCATGTTCGCGATGGACCGGCCCAGGTGCTGGATCTCATAGGAGCCTCCGATATAGACCGGCACATCCAGCTTCCCATCCTCCAGCTTGCGCACCGATCCCTCCAGCTCATGGATCGGATCGGTGATCTTGGAGGAGATATAGAAATTGATCACCAAAAGGAGGAATAGGATCAATAAGACCACGAACAAGATGAACAGCCGGGTCTTGACCCCGCTGAAGGATACGCTCCGGGTGGGGGTGACGCCCACCAGCTTCCAGCCCGTATAACCCACGGACTTGACGGTCACATACCGTTTCTCCCCCTGGAACACCTCCTCGTAGGTACCGTCCCGGTATCCCGCCGCCTTCTGATGGTCCTCCTGTACACGGCCGGAATCGATCAGCTGCGCCTTGGGATGATAGATGATCTGCCCGTCATTGCTGATCAGATAGACATAGCCGCCATTACCCAGGGTCACATTTTCTAAGAGCTGCTCCAGGCTGCTGTAGCGGATATCGATCAGAAGGACCCCCTGGCTGACGGAAACGCCTTTGGTGACCTCCACGGCCCTTGACACCGAGATCACCCACTTATACTGGCTCTTTGCGTCGTCAAAGATGTACTGCACATGAGGCATGGAGAAATGGAGGTTCTCCATCTTTTCTAAAGGCTCCTTGAACCAGCTCTCCTCCCAGGTCCTTACCGTGGACCGTAAGCGTGCCGCAGGGGCCACGCTCAAGAGCTCCCCATCTCCGGAAAAAAGGGCGATGTTCTCCACGGTGCCGTCATTGCTGTCATATAAAAGCTTCATCCGGTCGAAAATCCCTTCCTCCGAGATGTCCGTATTTTTTACCACCCCATAATAAAGAGCATCGGAAAGCCGCATGATGTTGCGCAGATAGGTATCCACCGAACGGTTCACCTGGTTCATCAGGATCTGGTCCTCATTCTGGCTCGCTTCTGTCAGCTGATCCGAAAAACGATCGTACATGGACAGGCCGATCGATAAGATCGCCACCAACGCCGTGACCGTAAAATAGATGAAGATGGAATACCTGATCCCCAGCCCTTTCTTTTCTGCACTCATTTCGCCCCCCGATACTTAGATGGCGACACACCGAACCGCTTTTTGAACACATAGCTAAAATAATTCTGCTCCTGATACCCCACCTTTGCCGCGATCACATAAGTCTTATCATCGGTCTTATCCAGCAGCTCCACCGCCCTATCCAGCCGCACCTGGGTCAGATAAGCCGTATAGGTCTGCCCGGTCTCTTTTTTGAACATCGTAGAAAAATAGGCAGGGCTCATATGGAGATGGCGGCAGAGCTTTTCCACAGAAAGCCCAGGATCCTGATAATTTTCCAGGATATACCGCTCTGCCTCCTGCATCAGATGCTTCATGGAGCTCTCCCGCTCCCGGTTCATGGCCTGGTTCACCCGGATCCCGGTCTGAAAGAGCCATCCGCCGAATTCCTCCCGCTTCAGCATGCTCCCAGTCATCCCCAGATAACGCTCTTCCATCCCTGTAAGCTCTGCCGGGCTTAGGTCATACTGCTGGATCATCTGCATCATACTGTTGACCACGCTCCGCATAAAGATCTGATACTGGTCCGTGTGGGCCTTGGTCTGCTCCATCCGCTTTAATATCCCATCTACTGCCTGCCGGATCTTTTCCCTTGGGCCGAACTTGACCGCGGTGAAAAGCTCCGCCTCACTCCGGCTGTCCCAGACCAGCCTGCCCCGGTCCACCGGCTCTACGTCGTTGATATAGATCGTGCTCCCGGCGCCCACGATCGCCTTATAGCCCAGGGCGTTGACTGCTGAATGGTAGGATCCGCCCACTTCAGACAGGCTGCTGCAGCTGTGCCCGATCCCGATCGTGACCGGGACCTCCAGGATCCGTTTCACCTCCTTGCATACATCGCCTAGTACTGTGATCAGCCTGGTCTGGGTGTTCCCCTCATCGATCGCGGCGATCAGCACCTGCTCCATCTCCATAGGGGAGGTAAATAAAGCGATCCTGCAGTATCCCTTTAGCATCTCCTCGATCAGCTGGCGGACGGATATGGGGATCAGCTCCTGTTCCTGGTGGAGAGCAGACTGCCCATCCTTGCCGATCTCACTCTCCTCCACCTCGATCACCCCGATCACCCACTTTTTCGCACCCAGGATATCCACCCGGTAATCACGCAGCTTTTCATGGATCACCTCCTCCGGGATCGGACGGTGGAGCATATCATTTAAAAACTGCTCCCGGATGATCGGAAGGCTCTTCAGATACTTCTCCCGCAGAAGATCGATGTTCCTCTTCTGGGCGATCTCCTCATCCAGCGAATTCTTGATCTTCTTTAGGATCGCCGTCAGCTCCTCCACATTGACCGGCTTTAAGATATACTCGATCACGTTCAGGCGGATCGCCTGCTTTGCATACTCAAAATCATCAAAACCAGAAAAGATGATGATCTTGATCGAAGGATAATTCTGCCGCACCCATTCCGCCAGGGTCAAGCCGTCCATGTAGGGCATCCGCACATCTGTCAGCACCACATCCGGTTCCAGCGCCTCCACGACCTCCATAGCCTCCTGGCCGTTCTCCGCGTCCCCCACCACCTGAAAGCCTGCGTCCTTCCAGTCGATCTTCTTTATGATACTCTTCCTGACCTCTTCCTCATCATCGACCAGGATGATCCGATACAGATCCATCATTCGCTCCTTTCCATGCAGCCTCCATCGTAAACCTGCATGCTCGCTGCTCTTTCCTTATCCTCCATTATATAGTAAAAAAATGGCGATGTCGAGTTTCTTTTCACATGCCGCGCCAAAGTGGCCGCTAAAGGTTCCGAAAACAGAACCTTTGTCGTTTTTGCTTTCAATTTTATAATATAAGCAGCACAAGAGCAAAAAAGGAGCCGATATCTTGATACGATATGACAATCTATGGAAGACCATGGAGGCCAGAGGGATCACCAAGTATACCCTGCATAAAAAATATCATATCAGCAAATCTTTGATCCACCGCCTGCAGAACAATGAGGGGATCAATATGAACACCATCAACACCCTCTGCAATATCCTGGATTGTGATATCCAGGACATCGCCACTCATCACCCAGAAGGGCTCAGCCAGGAGCCGACGGCCAGGTCAGATGGGAAAAACGCAAAAAAACAGGACTAGATCGACCGCTTTTTATAGATAAAAGGCGATCATCTGGTCCTGTTTTATCGTGATCATATCTATCCGCAAAGGTCTTGGATCACATCCTCTACATGCTCCATCCGCTCACAGCGGTGGGCATTATACCCGCAGAACAGTAATCCGTCCTCCACCTGTCCTGACGCCGCCCGGATCAAAGCCATGGTGATACAGTAGGGGGCGGTGAGAGGATCGCAGTGCTCCAGACAGCGGAAACAGCGGGCGATCTTTTCCTTCTCCCCTGCTGTCCGTTCTAAAAATGGGTTCCGGATCGCCCGCCCAGGCATCCCCACCGGGCTTTTCACGATCAGGATATCCTCCTTCTTCGCTTTCAGATAGGTGTCTTTATAGCTTTGGGGCGCATCACACTCCCAGGTGGTCACGAACCTTGTCCCCACCTGGACGCCATCTACACCAAGGGCCATATGGTGCGCCATATCCTCCCGGCTGAACACCCCTCCGGCGCTGACCACAGGGATCGGCTGTCCCATATGCTCCCGATACTGCTCCACTACCCCAAGGATATCCCTGATCTCCTGATCATAAGCCTCCCGGTCATAGACCTGATCCGTATCGGGACGGTCGGCTCTGAGCTTTTCCAGCTCCTCCCGGGAAAAACCCAGATGTCCTCCGGCCAGAGGGCCTTCTATGACGATAAAGTCCGGAGCCCGATGGTATTTCCGGTCCCACATCTTACAGATCACCGCTGCCGATCGGGCTGACGAAACGATCGGCGCGATCTTAACCTTACTCCCTTCGGTATACTCTGGGAGCTTTACCGGGAGCCCTGCGCCGGAGACGATCACATCGGCTCCGATCTCCACAGCCTTCTTTACATACGCCGGATAGTCCTTTGTGGCCACCATGATGTTAAATCCGATCACACCCTCCGGCGCGATCTTCCTGGCCTTTAAAAGCTCAGTCTCCATAGCCCTTAGATTGGCGCCTTTAGGATCTCGGCCAAAGTCCGGCTCCCGAAAACCGATCTGGGCCGTGGAGATCAGACCCATCCCGCCGGCCTTTGCTACCGCTCCTGCCAGTGAAGACAAGCTGATGCCCACACCCATCCCGCCCTGGACGACCGGGGCTTTCATATACAGATCCCCTATCTTTAAGGGTTCATATCTTCCCATGGCTCTCCTTCTCCTGCCTGTGCAAGATCTTGTTCACATGTTCCTGAACCGTTCATACCGTCTTTCGGCCAGCTGGGAGCCGCTCATGCCCTCCAGTCCCTTAAAAAATCCTTCTATAGCCTTTTCCATATAGGAAACGGTGCCGGACATGGTCTCCGGGCTTAAGTTCTCCGCTTCAGGGATCACCTTCTCGATCAGACCCATCTGATATAGGTCGGCAGCGGTGATCTTCATCACCCTGGCGGCATCCGGCGCTTTTTTGCTGTCCTTCCACAAGATCGAGGCAAAACCCTCCGGCGAGAGGATCGAATAGATCCCATGCTCCAGCATCCACACCTCGTTAGCTACAGCCATAGCCAGGGCGCCTCCGCTGCCCCCCTCTCCGATCACCACCGAGAGGATCGGCACCTTTAGAGAAGACATAGCAAAAAGGTTCCTGGCGATCGCCTCTCCCTGGCCACGCTCCTCTGCCTCCAGCCCACAGAAGGCGCCTGGCGTATCCACAAAGCAGATGATCGGACGTCCAAAGGCCTCCGCCTGTTCCATCAGGCGCAGAGCCTTTCGATAGCCGTCCGGTGAGGGCATACCGAAATTTCGCCTGATGTTCTCCTTGGTGTTCTTCCCCTTCACCTGTCCGATCACGGTCACCGGCATGCCATGGAAGGTGGCGATCCCGCCCATGATGGCGCCGTCATCCTTAAAATACCGGTCCCCGTGGAATTCCATAAAGTCGTCAAAAAGCTGTCCGATATAGTCCGCCGCGGTGGGACGGCCTGCCTTTCTGGAGATGAGGACCGTGTCCCAGGCACTTTTTGCTCCTGCGGGACCACCTGGGAGCGGCTCTTTCCCCTCTCCATCCTCTCTTTCAGAAAGAGCGGCCTTCTCTTGCATCTTCGCCACACCGCCGGTAAAAAAGCCATCCTCCTTCCGGTGCAGCTTGAGGATCTGACCGATGACCTGTTTTTGATCCTTCCTCTCCACCACCATATCCACGAAACCATGCTCTAAGAGGAATTCGGCCCGCTGGAAGCCCTCCGGCAGCTTCTGCCCGATCGTCTGCTCGATCACCCGGGGACCGGCAAAGCCGATCAGGGCCTTTGGCTCGGCGATGATGATATCGCCCAGCATGGCAAAGCTGGCGGTGACACCACCTGTAGTAGGGTCGGTCAGGACACTGATAAAAAGCTGTCCGGCCTCATGATGGCGTTTTAAGGCGGCGGAGGTCTTGGCCATCTGCATCAGGGACACGATCCCCTCCTGCATCCTGGCCCCTCCGGAAGCCGCAAAGATGATCACCGGCAGCTGCTCTTTTGTGGCCCTCTCCACCGCCCTTGTGATCTTCTCCCCTACGATATGGCCCATACTGCTCATAAGGAACCGGGCATCACAGACACCGACCACGGCAGGATATCCGCAGATCTTGCCCTTGCCGGTGACGATCGCCTCATTTAACCGCGTCTTTTCCTTGGCGGCCAGGACCTTCTTCTCATATCCGGGAAAATCTAAGGGGTTGGAAAAAGGCATCTCCTTATCCCATTCCTCAAAAGTCCCCTCATCGATCAGCATCTCGATCCGCCTGTAGGCATGTACACGAAAATACCCGCCGCATTTCGGGCAGACGTAATGGTTATCGACCACATCCTCTACATAGATCGGCTGTCCACATTTATTGCACTTTCTCCAGAGCCCCTCCGGGATACTGGGTTCCTTCTCCGCCCCTCTGTCCGTCTTAGAGCTGCTGTACCTGGTATCGATCAATGTGTAGGTTTTCTTGAACATCCCTTTCAGCATATGCTGTCACCTCTTTCCCTGTCATCTGCAATACTGCGGAAAATATCTCGGTATCAGATCCGTATCCGTCTCTCCCTTCTGGAAGACGGGGTGGCTCAATATCTCATACTGGAAATCCAGGTTCGTGTCGATCCCCTCGATGATCAGCTCACCCAGAGCGCTCCGCATCTTTGCGATCGCTTCCTCCCTGTCCTTCCCGTGGACGATCAGCTTTAAGAGCATGGAATCATAATTGGGGGGTACCCGGTAATCATGATAGACATGGGTATCCACCCGGACCCCGTTGCCTCCCGGCAGATGGATATTGGTGATCTTTCCGGGGCAGGGCATGAAATTCCTGGAAGGGTTCTCCGCATTGATCCTGCACTCGATCGCGTGGCCGGATATGTGGATATCCTCCTGGGACACGCTCAAGGGCTCTCCCGCGGCCACCCGGATCTGCTCCTTGATCAGATCCAGCCCGGTCACCAGCTCGGTCACCGGATGCTCCACCTGGATCCTGGTGTTCATCTCCATAAAATAAAACTTCTTGTCTTTATCTAAAAGGAACTCGATCGTCCCCGCGTTTTCATAACCTACCGCCTTTGCCGCCTTTACAGCCACCTGGCCCATCTGGCGGCGCAGCTCCTTTGATATCTGCTGGCAGGGCGATTCCTCCAGCACCTTCTGATGCCGCCGCTGGATGGAGCAGTCCCTCTCTCCCAGATGGACTACATTCCCAAATTTATCAGCCATGATCTGGAACTCGATATGTTTGGGCTTTTCGATATATTTCTCGATATACATGGTATCATCGGAAAATCCCTTTACCGATTCCAGCTGGGCACTGCGGAAATTTTCCGTAAAGTCCTCCTGGCTCCTGGAGATCCGCATCCCCTTCCCGCCGCCTCCGGAGGAGGCCTTGATCATCACCGGATAGCCGATGGCCTCTGCCAGCTTTAGCCCTTCCTCTGCCGTGTAGACCGGCTCCTTGGTCCCTGGCACCACCGGCACGCCGGCTTCCATCATGGTCTTTCTCGCCTCGGATTTATTCCCCATCCTGTGGATGATCTGGGCAGAAGGACCGATGAAAGCGATCTTGCATTTTTCACACAGCTCGGCAAAACGGGCATTTTCGGATAAAAACCCAAAGCCCGGATGGATCGCGTCTGCTTTTATGGCCACACAGGCCGTCAAGATCCTCTCCATGTTCAGATAACTCTGGGAGGAAGCGGCCGGTCCGATGCAGATCGCCTCATCTGCCAGCATGGTGTGCAGCGAATCCCGGTCCGCCTCCGAATAGACCGCTACGGTCTTTATCCCCATCTCTCTGCAGGCCCTTATGATCCGGACCGCGATCTCGCCCCGATTGGCGATCAAAATCTTGTCAAACATGGCTTCTCCTGTCCTTATCAGCCGATCATAAAGGTCAATTCGGCCGCTACCGCCACCTTGCCGTCTACCGTGGCGGTGGCCTGCCCGATCCCTACCGGCCCTTTCTGCTTGATGATCTTACATTCCAGGCGCAGCTTATCGCCCGGGACCACCTTTTTCTTGAACTTGGCATTGTTGATCTGGCCAAAGTAGGCTACCTTTCCCTTGTTCTCTTCCTTGGAGAGGATCGCCACCGCTCCGGTCTGGGCCAGCGCCTCCACGATCAGCACACCGGGCATCACCGGCTCCTGGGGGAAATGTCCTGCAAAAAAAGGTTCATTATAGGTCACAGACTTATATCCCACCGCGCCCACACCCGGCTCCAGCTCCTCGATCTGGTCGATCAGCAGGAATGGATGGCGGTGGGGGATGATCTCCTGGATCTCTTTTATCCCTAACATACCTTTCCTCTCTCTTTCTAACGGATCCTGAACAGCGGCTGGCCGTATTCCACCACATCCTCATTTTCCACCAGGATGGCCTCCACGACCCCGTCATATTCACTCTCGATCTCATTCATCAGCTTCATCGCCTCGATGATCCCTAAGACCTGCCCCTTCTTCACCCTGTCGCCCACCTTGACAAAAGGCTCTGCGTCCGGCGAGGAGGCGGCATAGAAGACCCCTACCAGCGGAGAGGTCTGCACCTGGTCCGCATCGATGGCCCCGTCCGCCTGTCCGGCGCCATCCTTCGGCACCCCAGCCGTCATATCCGCGGCTGTTGCCGGTAAAACACCTGGAGCTGCGGCTCCGGCTAAGGGAGCGCCGGCCACCACCCCCGGGACAGCACCGGGAGCCACAGTCCCCGACACGGCCCCGGTAAGGGGAGCACCGGCCACAGCTCCGGCTAAGGGAGCACCCGGCATCGTCCCCACAGGGACAGCCGCCGCCAGGACAGGGGTCTGTACCTGGATCGTTTCTTTTTCCCGCTTTAGCGAGATCCTCACATTGCCTTCTTCTAATTCAAAGCTGGTCAGGTTATGATCGCTCACACCCTGGATCAGCTGCATGATCTCCTGGATATCCATACGCCCTCCACCTTTATCCGACATATTTTTTGAACAACAAGCTGGCATTATGCCCGCCAAAGCCCAGGGAATTGCTGATCGCGCAGGTCACATCCATTGGAACGCCCTCTCCCTTGGTATAATCCAGATCGCAGCCCTCTCCCTCGTGCTCCAGCCCGGCCGTAGCATGGACAAAGCCCTCCTGGATGGTCTTTACGCAGGCGATGGCTTCCACACCTCCTGCCGCGCCCAGAAGATGGCCGATCATGGATTTGGTGGAACTGATCTTCACCTTATAAGCATGATCGCCTAAAGCCAGCTTGATCGCCTTTGTCTCGAAAAGGTCGTTGTGGTGGGTGCTGGTCCCGTGGGCGTTCACATAGTCGATCGCCTCCGGTGTGAGACCTGCGTCCCTGATCGCCGCGGTCATAGCCATCGCCGCGCCGCTTCCGTCCTCTGCCGGGGAGGTGATGTGATAGGCATCACAGGAAGCCCCGTATCCCGCAAGCTCCGCATAGATCTTCGCGCCCCTTGCCCGTGCATGCTCCAGCTCCTCCAAAAGGATCACACCGGCTCCCTCGCCCATCACAAAGCCGTCCCTGTCCTCGTCAAAGGGACGGGATGCATGGAGAGGATCCTCGCTGGTGGAAAGAGCGGTCAGCGCCGTAAAGCCGGCCACACCGATCGGACAGATGCTGGCCTCGGTACCTCCCGCCACCATCACGTCCGCCTCCCCGTACTGGATAGCCCGGAAGGCCTCGCCGATGCTGTTGGTCCCGGTCGCGCAGGCCGTGACCACGTTGATGTTCTTGCCCTTTAAGCCGAACTGGATGCCGATGTTCCCGGCTGCCATATTGCTGATCATCAGCGGCACCAGCAGGGGGTTGGTCCGGCTGGGTCCCTTTTCCAGCAGCTTTTTATGCTCCCGCTCAAAAGCCTGCATGGAGCCGATGCCCGAGCCTACAGCCACGCCCACCCGATAAGGATCCTCCTTCTCCATCTGGAGATCCCCATCCTTTAGGGCCTGCGCCGCAGCCGCCACCCCGTACTGGGAGAACAGCTCCATCCTCCTGGCCGCCTTGGGATCCATAAAAGCCTTGGGATCAAAATCCTTCACCTCTGCCGCCAGCTTGACCTTATAGTCCGCGGTGTCAAAATAGGTGATCGGGCCGATCCCCACCTTTTTCTCTTTTAAACCCTTCCAAAAGCTGTCCACATCATTTCCGATCGGGGTGATGGCTCCCATCCCGGTCACTACTACTCGTCTGCTCATATCCTCTATCTTCTCCTCACATAACTCTCTGCCGAGTCCTTAAGCCCTGTTGCGCTCACCGGCTGGACTCCACGGTGATCCGCCTCGCGCCCACCGGCTGGACCTCACAGCAAGCCTCCGCGCGCTCTCACCGGCTGGACCCTTCGGTTAGCCTCCATGCGCCCGGCAGCCGATCTACATGGCCATACCGCCGTCCACACAGATCACCTGGCCGGTGATATAGCCAGCCTTCTTTGATGCCAAAAACAACGCGGTCTGTGCGATATCCTCTGTCTCGCCAAAATGCTTCATAGGGATCTGCTCGGTCACCGCTGTCTTCACCGCCTCCGAAAGGACCTCCGTCATCTCTGTCCGGATGAACCCGGGGGCGATCGCGTTCACCGTGATCCCTTTTTTGGCCAGCTCCCTGGCCGCCGCCTTCGTAAGGCCGATGATCCCTGCCTTCGACGCGCTGTAATTGGCCTGGCCCGCATTCCCCATCACACCGGATACAGAAGAGATGCTGATGATGCGTCCCCCCTTCTGCTTGATCATTTGCCGGGACACATGCTTGATGCAGTTAAAAGCGCCTTTTAAGTTGGTATCGATCACCGCGTCAAAATCTTCCTCGCTCATCTTCATCAGCAGGTTATCTCTGGTGATCCCTGCGTTATTGACCAGGATATCCAGATGGCCGAAACGACCGATCACATCCTCGATCATGGCTTTACTGGCGCTGTGATCAGTCACATCACACTGGAAGGCCTCTGCCTTCCCGCCATTCTCCTCGATCTGGGCGACCACCTCCCTGGCCCTTGCCTCAGAGCCATTGTAATTGACGATCACCGTGGCGCCTTCTGACGCCAATGCCGTGGCGATGGCCCTTCCGATCCCCCGGCCCGCGCCGGTCACCAATGCTACCTGACCTTCCAACATCATCTTCACAGCACCTCCAGTGCCTTTACGGCCTTATCGATATCTTCCAGCTTCTCTATGTTCAGGACGTTCACCGTCCGATCGATCTTCTTCATAAATCCGGTCAGGGTCTTTCCCGGCCCGATCTCGATAAAGGTGTCGATACCTGCCTTTATCATCGTCTCCACGCTCTGTTGCCAGCGCACGGAGGAATACACCTGTCTCTCTAACAGAGGCTTCACCTGGGAAGGATCTTGGACCAGCTCTGCGGTCACGTTCGCCACATAAGGGATCTTAGGGCGATGGACCTCCACGGTCTTAAGGACCTGGCCCAGCTTTTCCCCGGCCTCCTTTAACATCCCGGAGTGGAAAGGACCGCTCACATTTAAGAACAAGGTCCTTTTTGCCCCGGCCTCCTTGAGTCTCTGGCAGGCTGTCTCCACAGCCTCCTTTTTTCCCGAGATCACGATCTGCCCCGGGCAATTGTAGTTGGCGATCCACACCTCCGGTATGGCCGCCACCACCTCCTCGATCTTCTCCGCGCTCAGTGCCAGCACCGCCGCCATAGCGCCGATCCCGGAAGGGACCGCCCGCTCCATCAAGATCCCTCTCTGGCGGACTGTGGCGATGGCATCCTTCTCGCTCATCACACCGGCCGCCACCAGAGCTGCATATTCTCCCAGGCTCAAGCCTGCCGCTACGTCCGGCCTTACACCCTTTTCCTCCAGCACCTTCATCATGGCGATACTGGTGGTCACCATAGCTGCCTGGGTGTACTCGGTATCATCCAACTGTTCATTTTCCTCGAAGCACAGTTTGGGCATTGAGAAACCTAAGAGCTGGGAGGCCTCGTCAAAGACCCTCCTGCCCGTCTCCGTGTTTTCATAAAAATCCTTTCCCATGCCGATGACCTGGGCTCCCTGGCCTGGGAACATATATGCGATCTTGCTCATATGCGGCTCCTTATCTCATCCTCTATGATGATCTTTCCTGCCTTGTCCTATTTGATCTTACTATCGCTTTAACAGCGCCTCTGCCTGCGCAGCCATCTCTTCGATCATCTCTCTGCAGGTCTGCTCCTTCTGGATCATCCCTGCGATCTGTCCTGCCATGACCGTCCCTTCGTTGATATCTCCCTCCTGGACCGCTTTCCTTAAGGACCCTAAGGTCAGATACTCTAACTCCTCAAAGGACTTACCTTCCTGCTCCAGCTTCAGATATTCTCTGGTCATCTTATTCCGCAGACAGCGGATCGGATGGCCGTGGGTACGTCCGGTGACCGCAGAATCGATATCCTTGGCCTTGATGATCCTCTGCTTATAGTTTTCATGGACATTGGATTCCTTCGCCACCACGAACCTGGTGCCGATCTGGACCGCCTCTGCGCCCAGCATAAAGGCCGCCGCGATCCCTCTCCCGTCCGCGATACCGCCTGCGGCGATCACGGGGATCGATACGGCATCCGCCACCTGGGGGACTAAGGTCATGGTGGTGGCCTCCCCGATATGGCCGCCGGACTCTGTACCCTCTGCCACTACGGCGTCCGCGCCGTATTTTTCCATCCTTTTGGCCAGCGCCACGGAAGCTACTACCGTGATGACCTTGATCCCGGCTGCCTTCCACATCTCCATATACTTTTCCGGGTTCCCGGCTCCGGTGGTCACCACCTTGATGCCTTCCTCCACCACGACCTTGGCCACATCGTCGGCATGGGGGCTTAAGAGCATCACGTTCACGCCAAATGGCTTATCGGTCATCTTTTTTGCCTTGCGGATCTCCTCCCGGACCACTTCCCCGGGGGCATTGGCTCCGCCGATCAGTCCCAGGCCTCCTGCCTCGGACACGGCAGCCGCCAGATCATGGTCTGCCACCCAGGCCATACCGCCCTGGATGATCGGGTACTGGATCCCCAGCATTTTTGTTACTCTTGTCTCCATAGCCTGCATTATTCCTCAACACCTTTATCCTTTAAATATGCGATCACATCCCCTACAGTGGACAGCTTCTCTAAGTCCTCTGCCGGGATCTCTACATTATACTCATCCTCTAATGCCATCACCAGCTCGAACAGGTCTAAGGAATCTGCCCCTAAGTCCTCCTTAAAAGAAGAAGCCTCGGTGATGTTCTCTGCCTCTACGCTCAACTGGTCCGCGATCAACTCTTTCATCTTCTCTAACATGGTCTTTTTCTCCTTTTCTTTCTCCATCTTTTCTTTGCGACTTGCTGCCGTACCTCCGTGTACCTGGCAGCAGAGCTCTTTATAGTGGACTTATGCGTTCAAAAAGCGCCAGCGCTCTTACCACTCCATCAAAAGGGCGCCCCAGGTGAGCCCTCCGCCGAACCCGGCCATGATCAGCTTATCGCCTGAGGCCAGCCTGCCATGCCGGTTCAACTCATCCAGCAGGATCGGGATCGAAGCAGCCGAGGTGTTCCCATGGTCCTGGATATCCATGGGGAATTTCTCCATCGGCTCCTTTAACCGCTTGGCCACCGCATCGATGATCCTCTCGTTGGCCTGGTGGAGGATGTAATACCGGATATCCTCCTTCTGGACCTGTTGCCTTTTAAGCACCTGCTCCACACACTCCGGGACCTTTTTTACCGCAAATTTGAAGACCTCCTGGCCATCCATATGGATATAACCCATCTCCGGTCCCTTCCCCGTGAGGAAATTCCCTCCGGACCTGGCCTTGCAGGTCAGCACATGCCCTCGGCTCCCATCGGATCCCATGATCTGGCCGAAGGTATCCCCTTCTCCCTTCTCCACCACCACAGCACCCGCCCCGTCTCCGAACAGGATACAGGTCTTCCGGTCCGTCCAATCGGTGATCTTGCTCAGATCGTCCGCGCCGATCACCAAGATCTTTTGAAAGATCCCTGCGGCTATAAAGCTGTAGGCCGTCTGCATGGCGAAGACAAATCCTGTACAGGCAGCGCTGATATCGAAGGCGGCCGCGTTCACCGCCCCTATGGCAGCTTGTACCTCACAGGCGCCGTTAGGAAAATGGTTCTCCGGTGTGGAGGTGGCTAACAAGATCAGATCCAACTCCTCCGGACGGACACCGCCGTCCTCACAGGCCCGCCGGGCTGCCTCGGCTGCCATCTCTGATGTACCAGGCCCGGTGGTCAGGCGCCTTCCCTTGATCCCTGTCCGGCTGCTGATCCACTCATCGCTGGTCTCCACGATCTGTGCCAGGTCCTGGTTCGTCACCAGACGGTCGCCCAAACAGGACCCGGTTCCTATGATCTTCATTGTCATGATCCATCCTCTAAAGTTTTTAACATCAAATATTTTGAATTTCAAACTAATAATAAGCGGTAAGTTTTCCCTTGTCAATAGTTTTTTGAAAAAGTATCGGGATATTTTTTTGAAAAAGTATTGGAAAAATTTGATCGATCATCCAATAGCCATTGACATTTACTTACAATATATGGTATTGTATAAAAAGAAGGGATACCGATGGATCCATAAAAAGGGGGTTTATACTATGAAGACTACAGGAGTGGTCCGTAAACTTGATGAATTGGGAAGGATCACACTTCCGATCGAACTCCGGAGGAGCCTTGATCTGGATGTGAAGGATGGTCTGGAGATCTCCGTCCAGGATAACTGCATCATCCTGCGGAAAGCGGAGACGGCAGATATCTTTAACGGGAGCACAGAAGACCTGATCGAATACGAAGGTCGCAAGGTCTCCAGAGAATCGATCCGCAGACTGGCGAAGATCGCAGGTATGACCATAGTCGAGGAAAAATGACCATATGAAAAAGCCGTTTTGGGCAGGATCCGCAAAAGCGATATCCCTGCCCAGACGGCTTTTTCATTTACGTTCTTTTATCGATCTTTTTTATCGATCTTTCTTTTATCTTTCTGCCACCTTTATCCACGTCTCTGTAGCTGTCTGTCTCTCTGCGGGGCGCGATCAGGGTTCAGACCCGGTACTTCCCGACGATCTTATCGAAGTCCTTTTCGTTCTCTTTCATCCATGCAGCATAGTCCAGGCCTGAAGCCGCCACGGTCTTTCCGATCTCCACCATAAGCTTTGGGATATCCTTCTCCAGGATCTGGCCTACCTCCCGGCCCATCTGTTCCTCTCCCTGGAGATCGCATCCGTTCACGTACATGGTAAAGGACGGGTTCGCTACCTTATCGATCATCTTGACCCCGCCTCTGAACCCTATAGAGCCGGTCTGATGGGTCCCACAGGAGGAGGGGCATCCGGATATATGGATCTGAGGGAGTGCGCCGTCGGGGAGCTCTGCCTTCCTGACAGCCTCGATCACCGATCTTAAGAGCTTTTGGGAGTCCCGCACCCCTACCTGGCAGATCCCCGCGCCGATACAGGCCACCGATGTTTCAAAAAGATCCCTGGCTCCATCCTCCAGGACAGGCTCGATCTGTCTTACCTCACCTCCGGTCAGGTTGATGATATAGATCGACTCATCAGGAGACAGCCTCAGCTCCACCTGCTCCATATCCTTGATCGCGTCATAGATCTCACGGAACTTAGAAGGCTTTACCATACCGCCCAACGGATGATAATGGACAGCATACAGCCCCTCCTGTTTCTGGAAGATCACATGCCCTCCCTCTGCCGCCGTGCCATCCCCGGTCTTTGTGACCGTCCTTTGTCCAGCTGAAAAGCTCAGATCCTCGCCGGAGGCATAGACCTTTTCCAGCTCCTCCTTGAACTTCTCCACATATCCCTCTTCCCCAAGTGTCTGCTGCATATAGCGCGTCCTGGCCTTGGCCCGGTTCTCATAATTTCCATAAGCCCGAAAGGTCTGCCACATAGCGCGGATGTAATAGAGGATATCATCAGGCTCTACCCTTTCGCCTACCTTTAGCCCAAACCGGGGGTTCGCACCCAGTCCGCCTGCACTGTACACATCGAACTTCCCGTCAGGACGGGCCACAAAGCCCAGATCCCGGTAAGTGGCATGGGGGACATTAGCAGGGCTGTCAGAAAAACATACCTTCAGCTTTCTGGGCATCTTCTCCATCTCGATAAAGTTCAACAGATAGGCCCCGGCTGCCTCCACATAAGGGACCACATCCAGATAGCCATCCCCCACACCGGAAAGAGGGGACATCATCACATTCCGCGGATAGTCGCCTCCGCCCCCCATGGTCACGATCCCATGATCTAAAGCCTTTTCCATGATCTGATAGATAACGGCAGGCTGCAGGTCGTGGAGCTGTACCGTCTGGCAGGTGGTGATATGGATCCGCTGGATACCATGCTCTTCTATAGAATCGGCGATGAATGCCAGCTTATCCTTTGTCAGGATCCCTCCTGTCAGACGGAGACGGAGCATACTGGCTTTTCCGCCCCTCTGGGCATAGCTCCCGTATTTTCCGGAAAACCCTTTATAGGCGTTCTTATCGATCTCCCCTGCATAAAAGGCCTCTGTTTTTTCTCTGAAAGCCTCCAGACCCTGTTTCCATGTGTCTCTGCTCACGGTCTTCATCCTCTATTCTCCTTTCTCTAAAAGGATCTGATATACTTCTCTCTTACTGATCCCCCTGTCCCTTGCCACTGCCTTCATCGCTCCCTTTCGGTCCATCCCTTCTTTTTCATACTTCTCCATATGGGCTCCGACAGAGATCTCCTCCCAGGACCGCTGCTGCTCTCTGACGATCTCCTCCCGGGCTCTCCCTTCGATCACTACCACACACTCGCCTCTCGGTACCTCCCTTTTATAATGGTCCAGAGCCTCTGAAAGGGTCGTCCTGAAGGCCTCCTCATGCTGCTTGGTCAGTTCTCTGCAGATGGTGGCCCGTCTGTCCCCTAAAGCCTCCAGAAGCTCTTCCAGGGTCTTGATCAGATGATGGGGAGCCTCATACAGGATGATCGTCCTGGTCTCCTCCTTCAGCTCGTCTAAGACCCACTGGCGCTCTTTCTTGTCAAAGGGGAGAAAGGCCTCAAAGCAGAACCGCCTGGTCCCAAGCCCTGCCATAGCAAGGGCTGTGATACAGGCCGTAGGCCCCGGCAGCGAGGTCACCTTGATCTTAGCCTCCCAGCACTGCCTTACCAGCTCCTCCCCCGGATCGGATATCCCCGGGGTCCCTGCATCGGTGATCAATGCGATGTCCTGCCCTTTGATCATCTGCCCTACCAGATATCTTGCCTTATCCACCTTATTATATTCATGGTAACTGGTCATAGGGGTCTTGATCTGGAAATGGTTCAAAAGCTTGATGCTGTGCCGTGTATCCTCAGCAGCGATAAGATCCACCTTTTTTAAGGTGTCCAGCACCCGAAAGGTGATATCCTCCAGATTCCCGATCGGTGTAGCACATAAATATAGTCTGCCCGCCATATCCATCCCTTCCTGTCAATACCCGTATACACGCCGGATCTCATCTGTATAGACCCCCGGCTCCTTGAACACGATCAATGGCTTTTCCAGCTTCAGCATAGGCTTTCCTCCCCTGACCGCTTCGATCAGGACCATGTTCGCCTCCCGGTCTGCAAAAGGGTGGACGAACTTCATCCTTTTTGGCTCCAGCCTGTACTTAGACAGCACATTGATGATCTGGACCAGCCTGTGAGGCCTGTGGACCAGATAAAAACGTCCGCCCGGCCTTACCAGCCTTCCTGCCCCCTGTACTACATCCTCCAGGGTACAAAAGATCTCATGCCTGGATATCGCTTTTGCCATATCTGGATTCTTTAACCCGTGAGCCTGGTCCATATAAGGTGGGTTAGACGTGATCACGTCAAAAGAAGCCGACGAAAATAAGCTGCCCGCTCCTCTGATATCTCCTGTGATGATCTTGATCTTTTCTCCTGCTCTGTTCAAAGCCACGCTGCGGCGGGCCATATCCGCGATCTCCTCCTGGATCTCCAGTCCCACAAAAAGGCTCCCTTCTGTCTTAGCTTCCATGAGGATCGGGATGATCCCTGTACCTGTTCCCAGATCCAGGATACGCTCCCCTGCATAAGCCTTTGCGAACCCGCTGAGCAGCACGGCATCCATCCCAAAACAAAAGCCATTTTTCTTCTGGATGATCCGATAGCCGTTCCTTTCCAGATCGTCGATCCGCTCATCCGCCTTTAGCTGGACGGCAGGCTCGTTCCCTCTGCTCATCCTTCCCGGCTCTCCGCAGCTGTAGATCCCTGCCCTTTCCGGTCACCGTCTCTGCTATCACGCTTATCGCGCTCTCTATCCTTGTTCCGATGGTCGGCCCTGGTATTATCCCGGTTTTCTCTGTTCCCATTCTTATATCGATCTTTATGACCGTCCCTGTGGCTGTCCTTTTGGCCCTCCCTGTGACCGTCTTTGCGGCTGTCCTTTTGACCGTCCCTATAACTGTCCTTTTGACTTTCTCTGCGACTGTCCTTTACGTCATCTCTGCGGCCGGTCCTGGGGCCGTCCCTTCGTCCATCTCTGTACCCTTCCTTGTAGCCATCCCTTTGACCATCTCGACGGCCATCCTTCTGGCCATCTCGACGGCTCTCTCTCTGCTCATCCTTCTGGCTGTCCAGCTGGACCTCCGGCTGCTCCTCTCTCTCTTCATCCTTGCGGCTGTCCTTCTGGCCGTCCTTCGTCTTATCCTTCTTCCGTCTGGGTTTGAACTTTAGCTCGTCCACCGGATATTCCCGGATCTCCTTTTCATCTCCGTCCACAGTCATCAAGACCTTCACGGTCTGACGGAGCACGTTCACACTGTGGACCTCCCCTTTAAGCCCCTCTTCTGTAGTCACCAGATCCCCCATGTTCGGGAGCTTGCTGTTCAAGACCTGATAGGTCTCCTCTTCATTTTTCAGACAGCACATCAGTCTGCCGCATACACCGGAGATCTTCGTGGGGTTCAGAGACAGATTCTGCTCCTTGGCCATCTTGATCGACACAGGGATGAATTCTGACAGATAGGAATGGCAGCAGAGCGCTCTCCCGCAGATGCCGATCCCTCCTAAGATCTTTGTCTCATCCCGCACCCCCACCTGCCGCAGCTCGATCCTGGTCTTAAAAACAGCGGCCAGGTCCTTTACCAGCTCTCTGAAATCGATGCGGCCATCGGCCGTAAAATAAAACAGGACCTTATTATTATCAAAGGTGTATTCCGCATCGATCAGCTTCATCTCCAGGCCCCTTTTGTGGATCTTTTCCAGACAGATCTTAAAGGCCTCTTTTTCCTTCTCCTTATTCCGTGCCTCGATGGCACGGTCCTCATTTGTCGCCATGCGGATCACCTGCTTTAATGGCTGGATCACCTTATCATCAGCCACCTCCCGGTTCCCCAGGACCACATAGCCATATTCGATCCCTCTGGCGGTCTCTACGATCACATTATCTCCGGTCTTGATCTCCAGGCCGGCAGGGTCAAAATAGTAGATCTTTCCCGCGGTCCGGAACCGGACCCCGATCACCTTTGTCATCTCAACACTCCTTCATCACCAACAGCATCAGCTCTAAGGCCAGGTCCATGTTCACATTAGCGTCAAGCCTTATCCTAGCTTTATCGATAGCCGATAAGATCTCCTCCAGACCTTCATATCCGCTGTTCTTGCTGATCTCATTGATCGTCGTATATTCTTCTTTAAATAGCAGGAGGTTCACATCCTTGGTCACCTTGAACATCAGCACATCCCTGTACCAGAGTTGCATGACCTCCAGGCACTCATAGATATCGATCCCCTCTTCCCTCATCCCTCTGATGTGGTTCAAAGCCTCCGAGATATCCACCTTCTTGATATCACGGAGGATATATAGCGTCTCGCTGTAGAGCAGCTTAGACTCCTCTGAAGAGACCATGGATATCCCTTTCCCTAGATTTCCCCTGGCCAGAGCGGTATATACGTCTGCTTCCTGCTCCTTTAGCTTGAAGTTCTTCTGCAGATACGACTTCACCAGAGGATCCTGGAGGGGCTTCAGCTTTAACTGGACACACCTGGATAAGATCGTAGGCAGGAAGCTCTGTGGATCTGTGGTGAGGAGCATGATCACCCCATAGGACGGCGGCTCCTCTATGGTCTTTAGAAGAGCATTCTGTGCCTGGACCGTCATCTTCTCCGCCTCATCTATGATATACAGCTTATAGGCACTGCTGTAAGGACGGATATACACGGTATCGTTGACCTGGCGGCGGATATCCTCCACACCTATGCTCCCCGTCTTTTCATGCTGCACATAGATCAGGTCCGGATGGTTCCTGCTCATCACCTGCTTGCAGGCATGACAGGCCATACAAGGCCCATCCCCGCCTTTTTCACAGAACAGGCTCAAGGCAAAAGCATCTGCCATGGTCTTCTTCCCCATGCCGGCTTCTCCGGACAGGATATAGGCGTGGGAAACCTTATCGGATCTGATCGATCTTTGTAAACTTTCTTTTATGCTCTCATGCCCTGTTATATCCGAAAATCCCAGCATACGAAAACCCTCCTCACTCTCTCATCAGGGCGCTGTCCAACAGTTTCAATAATTCCAGGACACTGCAGAACGGTTCTTCATCCTCCGCTTCTACCCATATCAGCTTTCCCTGCCACGTAGAATTCTGCCTGAACTGGACATTGAGGATAAAGGTAGCTTCTTTTCCTTTATGCTCCAATATCTCCTCAGCTGTATGTACCTGTACCAGACCTTCTTTTTTGCCGGAAGGAGACGGCTCTCCCTTTTTTGGCCTCTGGAAGCTCCGATAACGCGTGGATGCCTGCGGATAATCCAGTGCGTCAAAAAATCGATCTAAGACCGATATCATCTGTCCGCTGTCCCTAAATGGAACAGATCCCTCCTCGTATTTATCATAGATCCTCCCGCTATATTCACCTTCCGCTATAACATCGATGCAGATGTTCACGAGATTAGGAGAAGCTATATTCACTCTGTATTGACCCATATCCTTTCCCTCTCGATCCATAGATCACCGATCCTTTTTCCACAGATCCTTCGAAAAACCAAAACTCCGATCTGTCTTTTCGATCTTGATCTCCACGATCGTAGAAACATAATGACGTACTTTTACTTTCTGTGTAGGGTTATCCTCCCGGAACACATCCATGATCCTGTCAAAAGTGATCTCGCAATCCTCCTGTTTGATCCCGATCAACAGGATCAAAAACTGGTTCAGGCTATATCGCGTATAGATATCGCCCCGCCTCAAAGACTTACAGATCGCATCACTTAAGTTAGCCGACTGCTCTGCCAGGAGCTCCTCTTTATCCAAAGGTTCTCCTTTACTGTCCGTCAGTGTGCACAGCATCAGAAAGATCGACCGACCGCTCCTCTCGACCATACGGGTGATGATACGGTAACTATCGATAAAGCTTGGATAGCTGCAATAATATGCTCCCTTATCGATATCCTTTTCCTTTAAGCTGTTCTTTATATCACCAAGATCGCCCATGGCATATTGGATCTGGCTGCTCATAGCACGGAACCTGGAAAGCATCTTTTCAGAAGGCGAGGTCCCCGCTCCTTCAAAGAACATGGTGGTCGCATCCTCGTACACCTTCAGCGCTTCCTTATAACGGTTCATCGCCAGCAGACAATCGATCTTCAAAAGCTGCCATTCCTCAAAAGGATAGATCTTGACCGCATCACTGCACAGCTCCAGCATATCCTCATACCGCCTGTTCTTCTGCATCAGACGGCAGCATTCCTGGACAAGGCCAAAATACAGGTCTTTATAGCGGACATTTTCCTCCATGACCCATTCCTCATCCACCAGGAATGGTAGGAATCCGCCTGTGAACCGCCTACATGCCTCCTTTAACCGGACCATCCTTTCTTCTTCATTCTGCGTGATGAGCGCACGGTCCGCCATCTGATCAAATTCCACGGCATCTACGATGGTGGTGAACGGTCCGCCAAATCGATAGATCCCTTTCTCTACCCATATCCGATCCCCGGCAGGGATCACGGTCTCTCCCAACAGTTTCCTCAACCGAAATATCAGGATACGAAAAGCGTTTTTTGTATCCTGTGTTTCATCATTTCCATACAGAGCAGTCAATAGCTGACCCTTTGGGACGCCTTCCTCCCCGGCTAATAACAAAAGGAGAAAAAGCTGCATGACTTTACTGGCCATGTTGCATTTTATCATAAACGTTTTATCATCATAACAAAAGGACAAATGCCCAAACATACGAACTGAAAAAACTGGCCTTTTTTCATCCATTTTCTCACCTATTAATATTCCTTATAAGATAAAGATCCTTTATTATGATGATTATATATCTTTTCGTAAGGTTTTTCAACTAACAAAGACTTTTTTTCATCTATCCTTTGATCACACGTATCTTTTTCGCATCTCCTTCTTTTTTCAGCCCATGGACAGAAGCGCCTATATCATCATAAAGCTTTATCTTCTCGATCAGCTTCTCTGAGACGATCTCTCCTGGGGTCAGACAGGGGATCCCCGGTGGATACAGATAGATAAAGTCCGCTGCTGCCCTGCCCGCGCAATCATCGATCCTGCATTCCTCCCATTCCTTCTCTTTTGCCTCTTGGATCTTGCAGACCGATCTTGGCATGATCCTCTCCTGGAAGATCTCCTGGCGGATCATCCGCTCTTTCCAGCTCCCTTTCCGTTCCATACCGGATCCTGTTTTGGCATGACCCTTTTCCATTTCCTCCAAGATCAGCCGATCGGCTCCCCTAAGTCCCTGGAACAATCGCTCTAGCCCCTCTTTTCGGTCCCACAAACTGGTCAATGCCAGCGCGTATCCCGCCTCCTTCATCTCCAGCTCCAGATGATAGGATCTGCGCAGATGATCGTCCAGCCATATCCCATTTCGCTTACCATAGCCGGTGGACATCACGATCTTAGAAGGATCCATATCATAGATCCCGGCTTTTCCGACCCACTCTCTTCCCGGGACATAGATGGACTTAAGATCTTTACACCTCTCTCGGAACACCTCTAACATCCTTGCAAGCTCTTCTAGCTTTTCTTTCCCCTCCTGCTCCATATAAAGGATACATCCTTCGATCGATGCTAAAAAAAGATAAGAAGGGCTGCTGCTCTGATAGATCGACAGGTAGGCCTTTATCCTTTCCATCCGTTCCTGTCCCAGATACCCCTTTTTCATATGGATGATCCCCGTCTGTGTAAAACATGGGAGTGTCTTGTGGAGACTCTGTATGACCACATCCGCCCCCTGGACCAAAGCCGATCTGGGAAAGCTCCCTTCCTCTGCAAAAGAGAAATGCGCGCCATGGGCCTCGTCTACGATAAGAGGGATCCCATGGTCATGAGCGGCTTGAGCGATCTTCCCCACATCCGATACGATCCCCTCATAGGTAGGCGACACGATCATGACCGCTTGGGTGTCCGGATGGGCCCTTAAGGCTTTTTCCACATCCTCCGCCGATATCCCCCCCTGTATCCCCAGCCCCTCCATGATCTGTGGATAAAGATATACGGTCTCTAAGCCGTTTAAGAAGATCCCGTTATAGACCGATCTATGGCAGTTCCTTCCGATCAGGATCTTCCCATTCCTGGTGACACAGCCACTGACCGCGCTCAATATCCCTCCGCTGCTGCCATTGATCAGATAACAACTCTCATCCGAACCATAGATCCCTGCCGCCTGTTCCATAGAATCCTTCAAGATCCCCTCTGCATGATGCAGGTCGTCAAAGCCATCGATCTCTGTGATATCGATAGAAAACATATCCGATCCCTGCCTCTTATGACCTGGCATATGGAATGGGTAATAGTCGGAAGCTGCATATCGCATCAATCGATCAAATAAAGATCCAGCATATACTTTTTTTATATCCATAGGTATGTCCTTATCCTTCTGATCGTTTGTTACTTTTCACACCCACGCCAGGGAGTCTTATCGCATCGGCCTTCGGTCATACGGCATGACATGACAACACCTAGCATCCGAAGGGTTACTGTTCACGGCTACGCCGTTCACAGCAACAGAATGCACACAAAATGGGCTAACCGCCCATTTTGGCGCTGCAACCCTCGGGTTTCTTGCGACCTTTGCTCACAAGAAACACCTCGCGGGATATTACCTGTGAAAAGTAGCTCCGAAGGCCCGTATCCCCATCCCCCTAAGGGGACCCTCTGGATTTTATCGCTCGATCGTTCTATAATAGGGTCCATAAAGATATCACAACGATAAGGAGCTGATCATCTCATGCGTACAGAAACGTTCAAAATGGAGAGGCCAGGCCTGGTCAAGGCCGGCGACAGGGTTAAGATCATCGAGCGCCCCGGAACCAGCAGCTACAGCTACATCATCGATCCAGCTGTAGCGATGTCCGGGTGCTACCAGACCAGGGACCGGATCCTTTCCGACCACGGGATCGTAAAAGAGGTCCAGGAAAATGATCGCGGCTTTTATGTGATCGTAGAACTGGGATCCTGAACCCTTACGGACTCCCGTCAGGCCCCACGAAACGGACCTCTTCAGAGGTATCTCCTCCTCCGGCACTGATACCGGATCCAGGATTTGGTTCGATCGTGGGGACTACATCCCTGTTTTCATCCCCCGGCGGCACGGTGATCGGACCTGCAGGGCTGTCATCCCTTCCAGGCGCCTGGGCAGGTGGCTGAGCCGCTTGTGTGGGCGCTGCCTGGACAGGAGCTTGCGTGGACGGCTGGGTGGCGGGCTGGGCTGTTGTGGGCTGTGTAGATGGCTGGGACTGCGATGGCCGTGTCGATGGCGGAGCTGTGGTAGGCTGTGCAGACGCTCCTCCTGTGGTGGGCTGGACAGACGGTCCTCCTACTGGTGACTGGGTCGGCGGAGTCTGCCCTGACGTCTGTTCGGGTGTCCTTACAGATGACGGACCTGCGATCTTATCCTGAAGGACATCGGAAAATTGATATGGCCGTTCAGACGATACCCGCCATGGCCACCCACCTTCCTCATAGGTGCATGTCTGCAAAAATGTGGTCACTGTATTTCCATCTACCATCAAAAGGGATAACCACTCATCACCGTCTTGTCCGGTAGCACCTCGGGATGCCTTGTCATCGATCACATGGACATTCCCATCCAGATCGATGACCGCGATCTGTCCGTAGCAGTTCTTTTCACTGGAAGGAGAATATTCGCCATATATCCTTCCTTTACCTCCATAGTAGTACATACGATAGATATTTCCCTTAAATCTCTCACTGATCTCTTTCGAGTACATCCCATCCGGATCCATACAAAAGATCTGACTATGATCAGCTCCGTTCTCCCCCTTATCTACTACCGCACTATAATATAGCTTATCCTCTGCTATACAAAAGCTGTCGATCCCTGATCTGGCTTGTGCAGCTACGACTTTTTGGCCGTCCTTTTTTTCCTTATAGATCGCTTTTTTCGTACTATCCTGTGGATCATCCCCCAAAGTAAAGGTCAGATCCTCATAAGTCTGTCCAGACGGACGGACATCCTTGATCTTCCCATCCTTGTCCAAGGTATACATACGGCTTCCCACTGAACGTACCCCTGTTCCATCCCCTGTCAGGATCTCTCCCATGGAGTCGATCAGATAACAAGCTCCGTCTTTGACCTGGATATGATATTTTTCCTCTCCGATCGGATAAAATGTCCCCGTCGGCGCTTCCTTTATCTCGCCGCCAGATGCAATATAGACCTTTCCATCCTCCAATACCAGATATCCTGTAACGTCTTCAGCTAAAAACTCCTTTTGAGGATCCCCGGGCTTTATTCGAAATAACTTGTTGCACAGTTCCTGTTCCTCTTTACTCAAACTACTGAGCGCCTGGGTAGTGACCTGTGGAAGATAATAAAGATATCCATCATGGATCTGGAGAGAATTTCTCGTAGATACCTCCGGATCATCCTCACTTCCCAAAAAACGCTCCTTTGTTTCTGTGGTATACCGATAGCAGATCGGTTTAAAGATACCCGCATATCGCGTATCAGAAGAAAGATAACTCCAAAATCCGGGTCCCTTGACCAGACTATCCAGATCCTGTGCTCCATCATCTCCTGCCTGTCCTTTCCAGCCCGTATCCAGCTGGATATCCTTTAAAGCACCGTCCTCTCCAAAAAAGAACACTTGTCCATCCTTACTCATATCCTCCGTAGCCATATAGCCATCATCCTTCAGATAATAGAGTCCCCCTTCCCATATCTTCCAGGAATCAGAAGCAAAAGAACCATCCTCTTCTCTATAACGGCTGCCGCTGTCGTCAGTGATCCATCCATATACATCTTCCTTTTCGATGGCCAGTTCCGTTGTCTCTTCTTCGTAAGACCCTGTCGCCCATTCAGAAGAATCGCCTGCGATCTTCTCATAAACCGTCATAACGACCCATATAGCGACAAATAAAGCAGCTAACGCACAGATGGCCATGATCCCTGCCCATATATAGGAAGTCCTGATACTCTGTCTTTTTCGTTGTCTGCTATGCTCTGACCTATTGCTCATACCTGATACCTCGATCCATTTCTTATCCATACACTACTCTATATTTACATGATCAAATAATTTCATACTATCAAACATCATAAACTTATACAAGGAAAAAAAACTTAAAAAAAACGACAATATCCTTACACAAGAAAAAAGACCGTTTACCTGATTTCATCAAGAAAAACGGTCTATGATGAGCGTGCGGGGATTCGAACCCCGGACAACTTGATTAAAAGTCAAGTGCTCTACCACCTGAGCTACACGCCCATAAAGCAGATAAATATCCTTATACGCAAAAAAATGGCGGGGGCAGGATTTGAACCTACGACCTTCGGGTTATGAGCCCGACGAGCTTCCAGACTGCTCCACCCCGCGCTATCATTGATACAGACCCTTCTATCTGTTCAGCAGATGCTTGATAAAAGGATCAAATGGATGGAGGTGGATTCGAACCACCGAAGCAATTTGCAGCAGATTTACAGTCTGTCCCCTTTGGCCACTCGGGAATCCATCCATATAGATTTTTTAAGAAAAACGACCCGGAACGGGTTCGAACCGTCGACCTCCGCCGTGACAGGGCGGCGCTCTAACCAGCTGAGCCACCGGGCCGTATCTGGGATACATCTTATGTACCCTCAAAACCACATATTGAAATCATCCTGCCTCTTCCTATCCCGATACCCTCTTGGACAAGC
>CAJUFE010000060.1 GCA_910585635.1 uncultured Lachnospiraceae bacterium
CTTGATAGTATAGATTGTTCAACTTTTCCTGTCCACACTTATATACTAACACCAAAGATCAGATGATCGCCGTATGCCGCGAAGTGATCCGCGATCTGCTGCCATACAGTCTGGTATTTCCTGGTGATCCGCCCATAGTCCTGGCTGGCCTTCCGGATCCAGGAGGTGTCGGACTCGCCGCCGTCATGGTGGATGTTCAAGATCACGTACATGTCCTCTTCCATGCACCAGTCCACCACCTTCTGGACCTCGGCCATATAGGCGGGATCGACCCGGTCGTTCTCGTCGATCCAGTGGGACCAGCTCACCGGGAGGCGGATGCTCTTAAAGCCGCCCTCCCGGACCTTATGGATAAAAAGCTTTGTGACCGGGTCGTTCCCCCAGGCCTTCTGGTATTCCGTGGGGTCGTGGGTGGTGATGAAGGATCCGATGCTGTCGAAGGTATTGCCGATGTTGTAGCCAAGCCCCATATCCTCCACAAGCTGCTGGGAGCTCATCTCCCGGACCGTACCGCCTTTTCCATAGCTGTCGGCATAGGATGTGAAGGAAGCGTTCGCCAGACAGGCAGAGGCGGCGAGGACCGCGGCCATCACGCAGCTGGCAGCCCGCTTTAGATGCTTCTTCCAAACTAGACTCATGGTATCTCCTCCTGTATCTTCGATATATTTGTTACCATTTTACCATCTATGGCAGGAGGGCCGATACCCGAAAAATTATGGGGAAAAGCCTGCGATTTTTTGACTGGGACGGTGCTGCCCATTTCCAGAAAAAAGAAAGCTTTGATCTTTCGCAACAGAACATCTGTTCCTTGACATTTTTCTGTTTTATGGTATGATTTATTTAACATCTCCCTCAGGCCTCTGTGGAAACACATGCACACTTGAGGGCGTTTTGTTTATAAGGAGTAACTATATGGCAGATAAGGATTTTAAGACAATTGAAGAACAGCTGGAGATCCTCCGTTCCCGTGGACTCATCATCGATGATGAGTCTCTGGCAAAAGATTTTCTGCTCCATAATAATTACTACCGGATCAGCGGCTATTCGCTGACCCTTCGTAAAAATAATGTCTTTTCCAGATCTGCAACGTTCCAAAATATTGTTGATATTTATCACTTCGACCATGAACTCAGGCACATCATCCTCCAATATCTTGAAGTGATCGAAGTGCAGATGAAATCCGTATATGTTTATGAATTCACAAAAGTTCACGGTCCTGCCGGCTATCTTGACCATAACTTTTTTACCAACAAAGCCAAACACAACGAGATCATCACCAAGGCAGAGCTACAGAAAACAAGCCGGCTTCCCCATGAAGCCTACCTGAAGCACTTCGTGAATGAGTTGCAGCAGGATATTCCCTTATGGGCTTACGTTGATCTATTTACCATATCCGACATCTCATTTTTATACTCTATTTCTGAGCAGCCCATAAAGGATGCTGTTGCCCACGCCTTTGGCCTGACTATGAACAAAGGGGCTTTCATCCTCGGAAGCTACATGCACAGCATGACGATCATCCGCAACCTGTGCGCCCACGGAAGCAGGATCTATAACCGCCTTTTTGAGCAGAAGCCTTCCCTCAACAAGAGGGAAAAGGCGCTGCTGATAAAGGACAACAACGGAAATATTGACAATGCGCATTTTTATGGTTTCCTGCTCGTCATGAAACGGCTGCTCCCCGCCGATGGATTTAATGAAATGAAAAGATCCATCATTGCATTGACAAAAAAGTATCCCTTTGTCCGGATGGATCATTATGGTTTCCGCAGTGACTGGCAACAAAAAATATAATAATATCTCCATAGTCGCATATACTATTTAGGACTTCTCCCACGAGCCGGTTTTCGGCGCAATACTGTGGGCGGTCTGGAGCCGGGGTTATTCCCCGGCCCTCTTTTTTCACCCCTTCCCCACATCCGAGCATTTTCCGCCTATTGTCCATGTTCTGCCGCTCCACCCGCAAAGAAAGAGCCTTCCTCATTCGGAAGGCCCCTTCAGCCGGCGGTAGTCCCGGGGACTGATCCCCACGTATTTCTTAAATTTTACATAGAAGTAATCGATGCTGCTGTAGCCCACCTGTTCGGATATCTGATAGACCTTTAAGTCGGTCTCCTCCAGCAGGCGTTTGGCGTTGGCGATCCGGATGATGTCTAAGGAGTTGTTGAAGCTCTCGCCCATCTCCTTCTGGAAACGTTTTCCCAGATAGGCGCTGTTGTAGTTAAAAAGCTTTGCGATGCCCTCCAGCTTCAGATCCTTATCGTAGTTCTTTTCCATATAGTAATAGACACGCCGGATCACGCTGCCGATACCTTCGGAGCCGATCTTCTGGCTGAAGGCGATCAGCAGCTGTTCGTACCGCACCAACAGGGTTTTTAACTCCTTTACCCCCAGGAGCCGCTCTAAGCCGGACTGGATATCGATCCCGGATACAGACGGGTACTTTTTCCCCAGGCGGATGTGGAGCTGCAGGGCATCCTGGATCAGCTTGAGCTTGATCTCGTCTTCCTTTAAAAGATGCCAGATACAGTGGTCGTGAAAGATACGCAGCGCCTGTCGGATCCCTTCCAGCTCCCCTACCTCTATGAGTGTCTCCAGATGCTCTAAGGAGATCATCTCGCCGTTTTTCTCCATCCCGCAGAGCTGTTCGATGGTCAGCACATTTTCCTGGCCAAAGAGGAAGGAGTGATCTAAGAGAAAGACCGCGCTCTCATAGGAGCAGGAAAGATCCTGCCAATTCCGCACATTGTTGCCGATCGCGATCAAAAGCATACTCCCGCAGGCTGCCTGGAGACGTTTATCCCTCTTTTCCAAGCGGCTCTTTAAAAGCGCGCTCTCTACCGACCGGAAGACCAGGACCGTCTGCCGGTCCATGAGGAATACCCCCATGCAGCTTATGTCCCCCTCCAAAAGGGAGCAGGTCCTGCTGTACAGACTCTCTCCCCCGGCCACCGGCTCCGGTGTCAGCTCCCGGCAGACCGCCACGCAAAAGCAGTCTGCCGTAAGGTCCATCTGGTAACGCTCCATATCCTGGATGAGCTCCTCTAAAGGCGCGGCGTTCAGTACGATCCGCCGCAGGAGGTCCCAACGCAGCTTATCGGTCACCTGGTCATGGCGCTCCTGGAGCTTTGCGGCCTTTTCGATATCCTCGCGGATCCGGCGCAGGTAGGACCAGAGCTCTTCTTCGTCGATCGGCTTTAGGAGATAGCCTTCCACCCCCAGAGCGATCGCGGACCTGGCGTATTCAAATTCCGAGTATCCGGTCAGGATGATAAAATGCCCCTCAAACCCGCGCGCCCTGGCTTCCTTGATCACCTCCAGCCCGGACATCCCCGGCATCTTGATATCCACCAGCACGATATCCGGTCTTTCCGAGAGGATCAGCTCCAGGCCGCTCCGGCCGTCCTTGCCGCAGGGGGTGAGGCGGATCTGCTCCTCCTCGGCCCCCTGCAGGATCATCTCGCAGATCCCTTCCCGGACGATCTTTTCATCGTCGATCAGCATCACCTTGATCTCCATCTGCTCTCTCCCGTCTGCTCATCCTGAAAACAATATCAGCATTTTTACCTCTGGTACATCGCTGCGCGGATCTTGAAGTGGGTCGTTCTCGTCATCTGTGTAAGCTGTGCATCTGCAGAGCGAAGATGCGGCGCGCCGCATCACTCGCCGAACACGGCCTTATGATCGGCCTGGAACTTCTCGATCCCGGCATCGGTCAGGGGATGCTTTAGCATCTGGCAGATCACCTTGTAAGGGACGGTGGCGATATCCGCGCCGGCCTTTGCGCAGTCGATCACATGGATCGGGTTGCGGATGCTGGCCGCGATCACCTGGGTGTCGATATCGTGGATCGCGAAGATCTCTGTGATATCCCGGATCAGGTCGATCCCGGGCATGGAGATATCGTCTAAGCGGCCCAGGAAGGGGGAGACGTAGGTGGCACCGGCTCTTGCGGCCAGCAGTGCCTGGGCGGCCGTAAAGACCAGGGTCACATTGGTCTTGATGCCTTCTGCCGCCAAACCCTTGACCGCCTTTAAGCCTTCTGCTGTCATGGGGATCTTCACCACCATGTTGGGATGGATCGCCGCGATATCCCGGCCCTCCCGGATCATCCCTTCCGCGTCTGTGGTGGTGGCCTTCACCTCGCCGCTGATCGCGCCGTCCACGATACCGGCGATCTCCTGGATCACCTCGTTAAAGTCCCGGCCTTCCTTCGCGATCAGAGAGGGGTTGGTGGTAACGCCGCAGATCACCCCCATCTCTGCCGCGCTCCTGATCTCCTCTACATTAGCCGTGTCTACAAAAAAGCGCATCTCGCTCCTCCTCTTCCGCCCTTGTCCTTCCGGGCTAGAGTCCTATGCCTCATCCGGCGGCCGGGCTGTGTTTTCTTCTACTTTACCACATCCACCGGCTCTTATGCAAAGGGATTTTCGGTCTTGTAGAGCATTCCCGCCGGCTGGTTGAAGCCGATCTCCTCGGGGGCGACACCGATGTATTTAAAGACCTCGTAGATCGCCTTTCCGAAATGGCCGAAGGCCACGGCCCCGTGGTGGGGGAAGTTCTTCTCGATCAGCACATGGCGGTAGAAACGGTCCATCTGAGGGATGGCGAAGATCCCGATCGCTCCGAAGGAGCGGGTGGCCACGGGAAGGACCTCGCCCTGGGCGATGTAGGCCCTGAGCTTGCTGTCCGCCGTGCTCTGGAGACGGAAGAAGGTGATGGCGCCGGGCTGGATATCCCCCTCTAAGGTCCCCTGAGTCACCTCCTCTGGCAGGGATCTGGCCATGATCAGCTGGTGCTTCATCTCGCAGAAGGACAGCTTCTTCGAGCTGGTGTTCCCACAGTGGAAGCCCATGAAGGTCTCCCTCTGGGTGTAGCTGTAGGTCCCTTTGATGTCCTCCTCATACAGGTCGGTGGGGACCGAGTTATTGATATCTAAGAGGGTCACCACATCGTCACTCACGCAGGTCCCGATGAATTCGCTTAAGGCCCCGTAGATGTCTACCTCACAGGACACCGGGATGCCCCTTCCGGTCAGACGGCTGTTCACATAGCAGGGGACAAAGCCGAACTGGGTCTGGAAGGCCGGCCAGCATTTCCCGGCGATCGCCACGTACTTCCGGTAGCCCTTATGAGCCTCGACCCAGTCTAAAAGGGTCAGCTCATACTGGGCCAGCTTTTCTAAGATCTCCGGCTTCTTATTGCCTGCGCCCAGCTCCGCGGCCATGTCCCTGACCACATCCGGGATACGGGCATCGCCGGCATGCTTATTAAAGGCTTCGAACAGATCAAGCTCCGAGTTCTCTTCGATCTCCACACCCAAGTCATAAAGCCGCTTGATCGGCGCGTTGCAGGCTAAGAAATTCAAGGGGCGGGGGCCGAAACTGATGATCTTAAGGCCGGACAGGCCGATGATGGCCCGGGCGATCGGGACGAACTCCGCGATCATGTCCGCGCACTGGGCGGCGTCCCCCACCGGATACTCCGGGATATAGGCTCTTACCTCCCGCAGCTTTAAGTTATAGCTGGCGTTCAGCATGCCGCAGTAGGCATCGCCCCGCCCCTGGATCAGGTTGCTGCCGGTCTCCTCGGCCGCCGCGATGAACATCACCGGCCCGTCAAAATGCCTGGCCAGCAGTGTCTCCGCGATCTCCGGACCGAAATTGCCCAGGTAGACCACCAGGCCGTTACAGCCTGCCCTTTTCACGTCCTCTAAGGCCTGTACCATGTGGATCTCACTCTCCACGATACAGACGGGACATTCATAGATATCCTCCGGGTCATACTTGGCCCTGTAGGCTTCTGCTACGGCCTTCCGTCTGTTCACAGAAAGGCTCTCCGGGAAGCAGTCGCGGCTCACGGCCACGATGCCCAGCTTGACTCTTGGCATATTTTCCATCTTTCTATCCTCCATCTCCACCGCCGCCTGGCGGCGATGTTTTTTGTAGACCGCCATGTGCCTGATGGCAGGGTCTTTTTGCAGACCGCCATATGGCCTGACGGCAGCACGCACGTACAGCCTGCGATCTTCCTGGCAGCGTCTCTCTATCCTGCGGTATCTGCTCTCGTTACAGGCTGATGTTCTCTCCCTCCAGCCCGATCCAGGCGTTCTGGGGAAGGCCGCCCTCCCGGTGGCCGATCAGCCATTTGTTCCTGGCAAACAAAAGCTCATCCTTTCCCTCTGCCGCCTGGGCGTGAGCCAGCTCTGTATTGGTCCCTCTGGGAAGGACCACCACACAGCGAAAACCGGTATCCTCCGCCTGGCAGGGGGCATAGTGGAGCGTGGTGGCATAAAGCTCCACCAGGGTCCCCGCCGGGACGAAGAAGGCTTCGATCTGACGGGTCTCATAGGTCATCCCATCCGTGATATCCTGCTGCCTCCCTAAAAGGAGCACCATGTCCGTCACCGCCAGATCCAGCTCTGAGGAGCGGTGATACTCCACCGCGTTCAGCTTTTTGTTGTGCCCGTTGCAGTAGCCTACCTGGATCTCCATCTGCCCGTAAAAGCCGCGGGCCAGCTGCCCTGCCACCGGCAGCGCTTCCAGCTCCGGGACAGAGGCCACATAGACCACATCCTCCGGCAGGGGTGTATGGGCCATCGCCTCCTCAAGCACCTTAGTATCATATCCCTTGATCACCCGCCCATAGGTCCTGAAGGCGGGGTCGCGCAATGTTTTGATCTCCATCTCATATCTCCTTCTTTCCTTCCCGATCGCCCGATCTATCGCCGTGCCGGACCTTTTTACCGATCCGCGCTCATGGCCTGACTGACGGCTTGCAGAGTCCGCATTTTGCCGGGCTTACAGCTTGGCCAGCAGCTAACAGGCCTCACAGCTTGACCGCCAGCTAACAGGCCTCACAGCTTGACCGCCAGCTAACAAGCCTCACAGCTTGACCGCCAGCTAACAAGCCTCACAGCCTGGCCAGTAGCTTGTAGTCCTCCTTCAGGCTCTGGTAGAGCTTTTGGTACAGGCTGTGGCAGGCGGCATAGACGTCCGCCTCCTTTAGGATGGGCTCGGTGCTGCTCTTCTCCCGGATCAGACAGTCGCAGGCCTCCTCCACAGAAGGGTAGATCTTGCAGCCCACACCGGCCAGGATCGCGGCTCCCAGGGCCGGTCCTTCCGCCTGCTCCACGGTCTTCACCGGACACCGGTAGAGGTCTGCCAGCATCTGCCGCCAATGGGGGCTCTTCGCGCCGCCCCCACAGGCCATCATCCGGCTGACGGATATGCCCATCTCCTTCAGGATCTGGTCGCAGTCCCCTAGGGAGTAGGCCACTCCCTCCATGACCGCCCGGAGCAGATGGGCCTTGGTGTGGATCGCGGAGAGGCCAAAGAACACCCCTCTGCAATCAGGATCCAGGTGAGGGGTCCGCTCGCCCATCAGATAGGGGAGATAGAGCAGCCTGTCGCTGCCCGCGGGTACCCGGGACACCGCCTCGTTGATCAAGTCATAGACATCTACGCCCTGCTCTCCGGCCTTCTGCACCAGGTCCTGGCAGAACTGGTCCTTGAACCATTTCAGTGAGAGGCCGGCTCCCTGGGTCACGCCCATGATATGCCAGGCGCCCGGCACCGCGCAGCAGCAGGTATGGACACGGCCCGCCGGGTCGATGGCCACCGCGCTGCTGTGGGCAAATACCACGCCGGAGGTGCCGATAGTGGTAAAGGCGTCCCCGTCCCGCACCACGCCGGTGCCGATAGCCGCCGCCGCGTTATCCCCGGCTCCGCCCACCACCTTCACGGCGCAGGTCAGGCCGGTCTTTGCAGCCACCTCCGGCAGGAGCTGCCCGGTCACCTCACAGGACTCGTAGACCCTCCCCAGCAAAGCCTTGTCGATCGACAAGGTCTCCAGTACCTCATCGGACCAGCACCGTCCCGGTACATCCAAGAGCTGCATGCCGCTGGCATCGGATACCTCGGTGGCAAAGACGCCGGTCAATACATACCGGATATAATCCTTTGGCAGCAGGATGTGCCGGCATCTGACGTAAACTTCAGGCTCATGCTTGCGGACCCACAGGATCTTGGCCGCGGTCCAGCCGGTGAGCGGCGGGTTGGCTGTGATCTGGATCCAGCGCTCTCTGGGCATGAGCCGCAGCATGTCCTCCACCTCTTCTCCGGTCCGCTGGTCGCACCAGATGATGGAAGGGCGCAGCACCTCCCCCTTTTCGTCCAGCATCACCAGTCCGTGCATCTGGCCAGACAGGCCGATGCCCTCGATCTGGTCTGCTGGGATGGCCGCCTCCTCCACCACCGCCTTTAAAGTGGCAAGGACCGCATCCCGCCAATCCTCCGGCCGCTGCTGGGCCCACCCGTTCTCCGGCTGATACAGCGGATAGCTCTGAGAGGCCGAGGCGATGACCGTTCCCTGGCTGTCGAACAGCACTGTCTTTGTAGCCGATGTGCCGATATCGATACCGATCAGATATCTCATTTTTTCCCCTTTCCCTGCCATGCCGCTCCCTGGTCTTTCCCGTACCGGCCGACTCCATGCGGACGGCAGATTGATCTGTTATCTGTTTTTAGTATAACGTATCTGGCTGTTCCTGGCCAGATCAAAACCTATCCTATCGATGGCACTTTCTTGCCCTCTTGTCTTTTCCGCTCACAGCCCGTCCCTGTCTTTTGCCCACCGCTGCCCATCCGCCTGTCCCGCGCCGCGCTCCGACGCCCTGGGCTCCTCCCCGGCCCCGGTGCATCTGCCCCCGGTCCATCCAGGTCCCTCCCCAGCTCCGCTGCATCCGTCCCCGGTCCCTCTGGGTCCCTCCTCAGCTCCGCTGCATCCGTCCCCGGTCCCTCTGGGCCCCTCCTCATCTCCGCTGCATCCGTCCCCGGTCCCTCTATGCCCTGGCCCCATCTCCCTGCGCTGCCTGTACACACTGGGCAGGCAGCCGTACCGGCTCATGAAGGCCTTGGCGAAGGCACGGCTGTTGGGGAAGCCGTTGTTCAGCGCCACATCGCTCAGGCTATGGTCTGTGTTCATCATCTCCCGCAGGGCATACCGGGTGCGCAGGTCCAGCAGATAGGTCTTGTAGGTGACATCCGCGTAGCGCCTGAACATCCGGGAGAGATAGGTGGGGGAGAACCCGAAATGGTCCGCCACGCTCTCCAGGGAAAGCTCCTGGTCATAATTCTTTTTCATGTAGGCGGTGATCTGGGAGAGCTTGTCCAGGTCCCGTTTGTGCTTGATGCGCCTCTGGTCCGGCTCCGCTTCCTTGAACCGGGTCACTAAAAGGTACAAAAGCCTATAGAACAGGCTCAAGATCTCCAGGCCATAGGCCTCTCCCTTTTCCTGGTAGCACTGGTAGATCTTTAGGACCAGCCGGGACAGCTCCAGCTCCGCCTCTCTGGACTGCTTGGCAAAAACCGCCTGGTCCTCCTCCAGATACCCAAAAAGCAGGAGACCGGGATCTGCAGGACGATCGTGTTGTTGGGCAGAGGCGCTTCGATCGAGTGGATCTCATTGGAGTTCACGATCATCAGATCCACCGCCTTCAAGGGGAAACGGACGTCATCGATCATAAAGACTAGCTCGCCCTCCAGTACCAGAAAGATCTCGACGGAGCGGTGCCAGTGCTTAGCCCGCCGGTAGCCCCCGTCCTTTCCTTCAAATACAAAGAGCTTAAAGGGAAGATCCTCGTTCGGTATGACCAATTCATGCTGGAACTCCACGCCCATCCCGCATCCTCCCTTCTGTTAGACTCCCGACCGGCACATCCGTTTGCGCTCCTGCTCCTCCAGGCCTCAGCGCCAGATCCTTCACGCCAGGCCCTCAGCGTCAGGCCCTTTATGCCAACTCCTCAACGTCAGGCCTTTCGCGCAGCTTCTCAGCATCAGGCCCTTTCACGTCAACCCTTTGCGCACGGCCAGGGCGGTCTCGGCCACATGCTCCGGGGTGAAGCCGAACCGCGCAAAGAGCTGCTCAGCCGGACCGGACGCGCCGAAGCTCTCCATGGCCACGCAGGCCCCGTCCAGCCCCACATACCGGTCCCAGCCAAAGCCGGACAGGGCCTCCACCGCAACACGAGCCCGCACCTGTTTCGGCAGCACCTGTTCACGGTAGGTCTCCGGCTGCCTTTCGAAAAGGTCTGTGGAGGGCATGCTGACCACGCGCGCATCCACTGCCTTCTCCTTTAGAAGCTCCGCCGCCTCGAGGCACAGGGAGACCTCGGAGCCGCTGGCGATCAAGATCACATCCGGCTGTGCCTTATCCTCATGCCGCAGGATGTACCCGCCTTTTAGAGCCTCCTTGCCCGAGCCGGAAAGCTGGGGGAGGGCCTGACGGGTCAGCACTAAGGCCGTGGGACCATCCTTGGCGGTCACCGCGTGGTACCAGGCGGCAGCGGTCTCCCGCCCATCTGCCGGGCGGAATACCGTAAAGCCCGGCATGGCCCGGAGCATGGCCAGCTGTTCGATAGGCTCATGGGTGGGGCCGTCCTCCCCTACACCGATGCTGTCATGGGTGAAGACATAGGTCACCGGCAGCTTCATCAGGGCGGATAAGCGGGCCATGGGCTTTACGTAGTCGCTGAACACGAAGAAGGTGGCGACAAAGGGGCGCAGGCCGCCGTGGAGGGCCAGGCCGTTAGCGATCGCGGCCATGGCCAGCTCTCGCACACCGAAATGCAGGTTCCGCCCGGTCCGGTCTGTCTTCGAAAAGTCTCCGGCATCCTTCATATAGGTCTTGGTGGAAGGCGCCAGGTCCGCCGCGCCGCCGACCAATGCCGGGACCGTATCCTTGATCTTCCCGATCAGCATACCGGACAGGCTGCGGGTGGCTTGCGGCGCATCTTTGCAGGCCCAATAGGCGGGATCGTCATAAAGCTTTTTTGCGATGTCCGGATCGTGATACTGGTCCCAGAGGCGCTTTTTCTCCGGGTATGCTTCCTGATAAGCTGCGAACATCCTTTCCCAGACAGCTCGGGCCTTTGCTCCCTTTTGGGCCAGGCTGTGGTAATGCGCATAAACCTCATCCGGTATGTAGAAAGGTTCGGTGCTGTCCCAGCCCAGCGCTTCTTTCATTGCCAGGATATTCGCCTCGCCTAAAGGCTCGCCATGGGCTGAGGCTGTCCCCTCCTTTAAAGGACAGCCATAGCCGATCCGTGTCTTGACCGTGATGAAGGAGGGGCGGCTGGCATCGGCCTTTGCTTCCTGGATCGCCTTCCCGATCGCGGCGGTATCATTACCGTCCTCCACGGTCAGGGTCTGGAAACCGAAGGCTGCCATCCGTTCCTGCACATCCTCTGTAAAGGCGATATCGGTGCTGCCTTCGATGGTGATCCGGTTGCTGTCATAAAGGACGATCAGCTTTCCCAGTCCCAGCGAGCCGGCCAGCGAAAAGGCTTCTGAGGAGATCCCCTCCATCATGCATCCGTCACCGCCCAGCACATAGGTATAGTGGTCCACCACCGGATATCCAGGTTCGTTAAAGACCGCCGCCAGATGAGCTTCCCCCACCGCCATGCCCATGCCGGCGCCTAAAGGCCCGGTAGTAGCCTCCACGCCCGGAGTATGGCCATATTCCGGATGGCCGGGGGTCCGTGAGCCCAGCTGCCTGAACTGGGCTAAGTCCTCTATGGAGATCCCATAGCCGAAGAGATGGAGCAACGCGTACAGCAGCGTGGAGCCATGTCCGCCGGACAAGACGAAACGATCCCGGTCCGCCCATTTAGGCTCCGCCGGATCATGCGCCATATGATGGGCCCATAACTCATAGGCGGCCGCCGCCGCGCCCAGAGGCAGTCCCGGGTGGCCGGAGCCTGCCTTCTGCACGGCATCTGCCGCCAGGACACGGATGCCATTGACCGCCTTATCTTCTATTTCCATATCCAGTTCCGTATCTTTTTTCCTATCCAGATCCATAGTGTCCTCCTCTTTTGTGACGGGACCACAGCGATCGAGCCTGCCTTTTTATAGCTGCACCTTATCGTTCGGCCTCCCAGGTCCTATGATCTGGAGCATACACGCTTTTTCTTCTTTTTCCTAGTCTGATCCTTATCGTATCCAATGCACTTTCTTGCCCTCTTCCCGATCGGATATCACCTTCTGGCATTTATCCCATCACCATCCTACCATACCGCCTCCAGATATAAAACCCGAATTTTTACCTATGTATCCCCTTTACTATTTTATCTTTTTGGAAAATATCTACGATCCCTCCTATGATATCTCGACAATAAATATCGGATATGCTATGATCAAGCCATCATTTTTTATTGTGGAGGAATGATCATGGGATCTCTACTAACAAACAAAAAACTTGCTACGCGTATCAGCATCTTCACGACCGCGATCACCTTGGCCGGGATGCTGCTGCTCTGGCTCATCGTATCCACCAATGCCGCCTCTATGGTCAAGAGTGATATCACCAACCAGATGACCGATGCAGTCGAGGCCAGGGCAAAGATCATCAATGAGTATGTCACCTCAGCAGAGGAATATATGACCGCCTTTGCCTTGAGCAGCGATGTCCGTGCGCTCCTTTTGGACCCGGACGATCCGGCAGCGCTGGAAAAGGCTCAGCGATACACGGAGGATCTCGCCTCTGTCAAAGGGATCTTCGAAGGGCTGTATATCGCCACACCGGACACTTATGTCCTGACCCACACCTCCCAGAGCGCCATCGGGATCACCACCCGGACGGGCGACTCGTTAAAGACCTTTCAGGATACGATCCTGTCCCGTAAAGAGCTGACGAACCTGGGGATCATGAAGTTCACCCTCCTGCTCTTACGCCGTGAAGGAAAAGAACTTATGACCGTGGAGCGGGCCATCAGCCGTCTGGGCGATCTGAACCTGGCCGCCGGCCAGGAGCTTTCGGGATTTTTGGGAAGGACTGACGAGATCGGGATGATCGCGCAGACCACCCAGCGGGTCTGCGGCTGCCTGCAGCAGACCATCGACGACGTTGGACGGATATTAGGGGAGATCGCGGAGGGGGATCTGACCGTTGACGTTGCGAAGAATGAATCCTATTATATCGGCGACTGTAAAGCGCTCTCCGGGAGCCTGCGGACGATCCATACCTATCTGACGGATGTGATCCGCGATATCTCCCAGGTCGCCAGCCAGGTAGATACCGGCGCCGACCGGGTATCCGCAGGCGCCCAGGCATTATCTCAAGGTACGACGGAGCAGTCTGCCGCCATCGACGGGCTCATGGCGAACGTGAGCGCGATCACTGAGCAGATCAAGACCAGCGCCAGCCGCTGCAACGATGCCAGCCAGTTGGTCGATAAGGCTGCCGGATACGCTATGGAAGCCGATGCAAAGATGGAGCAGCTGATGGAAGCTACCAAAAATATCGACCGGTCCTCTGCCCAGATCAGCACCATCATCAAGACGATCGAGGATATCTCCTTCCAGACCAATATCCTGGCGCTGAACGCCGCCGTGGAGGCCGCCCGGGCCGGATCTGCAGGCAAGGGCTTCTCCGTGGTGGCCGACGAGGTCCGGAACCTGGCGGGCAGGTCCGCCGAAGCGACCCAGAACACAGCCGGCCTGATCAACCGCTCGGTCCATGATGTCAAGACCGGGACAGAGGCCACTGATCTTGCTGTTTCTGCTATGCGGCTCATCAGCGATTGTGTCCAGTCGATCAAGGTCCTGATGGATGAGATCACCGCCACCAGCGCCCGGCAGTCCGAGATGATCGTCTCTGTGGAGGATGGGATCCGAGAGATCTTTGAAGTGGTACAGTCCAATTCCGCAGCAGCAGAAAAAAGCGCGGAGGTCTCCAAAGAGTTGTCCGGTCAGGCACGGACCCTGAACCAGCTGATCAGCCGGTTCCGCATCCGCTGACCGGTAAAAAGAACGTCCGCAAGATCCATAGATGGAGGAGGGCGCTGATATCAGAGAGCCATATTGACGTGCAGAGAGGGGCTATCGCATTTGCGACAGCCCCTTTGATCATTATGATATGTCCCGTTGCCGTAAACCTTACGGCTGATCTGAAAACCCAGGTCCCACAGCCTCTGTAGGGACTTCTGCCGGTTTGGTGTACTCTGTGGCCGGAGCATCTGCTCCCGGCCCGCCTGCACCGGGCCCCTCCTGGATCTGTTCATCGGAGAGCATCGGCTCCCCTCCCGGTCCTGGCTCTGGCTGGGCCGGTCTTTTCGTCTCTTCGGTCGTCTCTTCCTCTGTCGTCTCCGGCGGAGTGGTCTCTTCTTCGCTGCTCTCCTCTTCCGTTCCCGCTTCCGTGGGCTCTTCTGCCGCCGGAGGCTGCGGCGCCTCAGGCTGAGGCTGGACCGGATCGCCAGCCGGCTGCTGTCCGGCCCCATCGTTCCCGCCTGCCGGAGCGGACCCGCCGCCTGTATTGCCGATCGCTCCTGTAAGGTCGCCGTCGGGCCCCGCGGGGGTGCCTTCGTCATAGATCCCGGACCGTTCCCCGATCTTCGCGCTGATATCCCGCACGGTGGCAGAGGGCTGGAAACCTTCTTGGTCATAGAGGAACTGATGGAGGAGGACTACATTCGAGCTCAAAGTCATAGGGATCACACAGTCCAGCCTGCCGATATCGGCAGTGGTCTTGGCAAAAGGAAAGCCTGCGGTCTGGCCCAGATGATAGCGCTTGACATTTTTCGCCAGGGAGAGCACATCCTCCACCCCTATGCTGGTGGAGATCTCCGGGAACACCACGCCGGCTACGGCCTGCAGGGTCTTTAAGTCGGCCTGCTTCGCCTTTTCCAAAGCCAGGGAGACCACTTTCCTCTGGCGTTCTGTTCGGTTAAAGTCCGTATCCATCAGGCGCAGGCGGCTATAAGCCACAGCCTGTACACCGTCCAGATGGTTCATGCCGGCATGCTCCAGATGGGTCGAATATGTACCCGTCGACTCGGCGGTCTCCGTGATGAAGCCATTGATATAGGCAAATTCCCGGTCGGTGATCTCCAGATCCACGCCGCCTAAGACATTGATGGCATCCACCACGGCCTTCCAGTTAAAGGTAGCATAGTCGTCGATGGCCAGGTCCAGGTTCCGCTCCAGAGTGCCCACGGCCTGTTCATATCCGCCTTTAAAATACGCCTCATTGATCTTATGGAAGTCTCCCTCGCTGTTGATCTGCACATAAGTATCCCGGTACACGGAGACCAGGCGGATCTCCCCGGTCTTTTTATTGATGCTGGCGATCATCTGTACATCAGCCAGGGCGCCTTTTCCTAGATTGCCGTCACGGGCATCCACGCCGAAGACCGCGATGTTCCAGTAGCCGTCCCGGTCCTTCAGCCAGCGCTTCCCGTAGAGGAAGGCGGCGATAAGGAGGAGCAGGAGCAGGAAGAGCTTTAAGCCCCTCCGCCGTTTTTTCAGCTTTTTCTGCTGCATGGGCGGCTCGTTCTTATCCCTCCCGCCCCTTTTGTGGGCTTCTCCATCCCCGCTGGTCCTGCGCGCTCCTCCTTTCCCACCGGCCCTGCGCCCTTCTCCCTTCCCGCTGCCGCTGTGGGTGGGATGGCCGCCTCCCTTCCTGCCGAACGGGGTCCTCCGCTCCATGCCGGGGCTTAGATCCTCCCACATCTCCTCCTCTTCCAGGTCGTAGGCTCCATCCACCTCGTCGTCCTCCAGATAGCTGCCCTGAAGGTCATCATCCTCATCATAAAAGGGCTCTGCCGGCTCCCACCCTCTCTTTTGTCTGCGTCTGGCCCTCATACGGTCCAGTTCATCTCCATATCCTTCTTCAAAACTGTTCCTTGGCATATCACGCACCTACCTTAGTCTTAACTATACTCTGTACTTTTGCCTTGCATCAATCCACCAGTCTCCGGTAATAGGGCCATGCGGCATCCATGGTCTTGATCGTCACATTGTTGACCGAAGCGCTGGATTCATGGATCACGTTCATCTGCCCGTTGGCGGACCAGCTGAGGAACATGACCACATGGGCATTGGTCCCGGTCCGCACGATGATATCGCCGGGCTTTAACTCACTGCGGCTGATCTTTTCCCCGCACAGGATCAATCCGCTGGTGCTGGAGCCCTCCAGCCGTTCGCCGGTGACGGACCAGTACACCCAGCTGATCCAGCCGGAGCAGTCCAGCCCCTTTAAGATCCGCCCCTTGTCATCCGAAGGGACCAGGATCCCGAAATCATTGCCCTCATAGCCTGGATGGGAAGCCTTACCGCCCCAATAGTAGGGTACATGGCCTACGGAGGAAAGGGCGAAACGGACGATCTCACGCCGTGTCTCGGAGAGACCTTCCGGCAGCTGATCCATGTAGTCCTGGATCTCGGCGGCCGATAAAGGCGTGCTCAGGGAGATCGAGGAGATGCTCAGCCCATAATCCGCGAACCAATCCTGCTCACAGATCCTCCGGACATGGGCGATGTTCGTCTCGGTCCAGCCTTCCCAGGCCGGCGGCGCCTCTTCTCCCGCGCCCTTACTCTGCTCCTCTCCCGTCCCTTTATCCTTCTCCTTGCTGCTGCCTCCCGCTGCTGCTGCCTTGTCACTATTGACGGCATTCCCGATCTTATCCCTGGCCAGCAGGCCGTTCTTCCCTTCCAGCCCCAGGAGCTTGACCCGTATATACAGATCCACATGCCCGGGACAATCCGGACGTCGTTTCCTGGGACCCTGGCCGTCAAGAGCATCACTGCCCTCATCCCCGCCGCTCTCCTGTCCGCCGCTCCCACGGTTCTCTCTACGGTCGTGGTCACTGTCCGCCGCTGTCTGGCCGTCCGCTCCGCCGCCGTCTGCCCATCCGTCCGTGCCTGGTGAGCTGTCCTGGAGGACGGATGCCGCCATGTCGTCTCCCGACAATGCCAATGCCGCAGGCTGTGCGTCTGTATCCGAGGCCAAAAGACCGCCTTCCAGCGACTCCGCTGTCTCCAGATCTTTTTTGGTCCGGCGGATCACCGTGGGGGCTCCCGCCTCCTCTCCTCCATGACCTGCCACAATACTTTCCTGTGCAGCAGTATCCGTCTCCGCCCCCTGGGCATCGTCCGCCTGCTCTGTCTCCTCTGTACGCTTCTTTGTACGGCGGATAACGGTCACCTGCTGTCCGGAGCGCTCCTGGCCGTCGTCTCCGCCTGACGCCTCAGCAGCCTCGGCCGAGACGGCGCTGTCTGTGCCAGCTCCGGCGGGAGCCCCCGATGTACCCACGGACTGTCCGGCCTCGCTGGCAGGAGGGCTGCTGCTCTCGCCAGAGGCGCGACTGTCCGTCTTGCCAGAGGAGCTGCTGTCCGTCTTGCCAGCAGTGCTACTGTCCGTCTTGCCAGAGGAGCCGCTGTCCGTCTTGCCAGAGGAGCTGCTGTCCGTCTGCCCGTCGCCCTCTGTCGTCCCCTGCTGTCCTGCAGCTTTTGTCCCCTCTCCGTTCTCTGAAGGATCTCCTTCCTCCCGGGCCGCCAGCGCAGCCGCGGCTCCCTCCTCCTCCAAGATCGCCTCCTGGGCGATCTCCTCGTCGGTCTTATCGATACAGCCATCGCAATAATATACATTCCCCATACTCAGGGAATAGCTGTGGGAATCCTCCCACAGCCGGGTGGCATAGGCTTTAAAGGCCTCCACGTCCATCAGATCCGTATGGTAGGTATATACACTGGCCATGGCCAGGATCTCTTTCACGTTAGAATAGCTGGTGCTGGTCCTGCCGTCGCCGTCCACAAAAGAAACATGGATCTTCTTCCAGTTATCCACGGACCAGGTAGACGGCATGTCCGGGTCATGTCCTTCATTTTCAGGGTCATACTTTCCGATCACAGAGGAGGGATCTCTTCCCAGACGGGCAGCCATAGCCGCCGGACGGATATCCGCCAGCTCATAGATATCCGCCAGCCATTCCGAATCCCGGATGGTCATCTCCTTGAACACCTGCCCGGCATAGCTGTCGATGATATCCTCCCCGTCGCTGTCCTCCGGGAAGTAGTACGCCAGGTTCAGACGGTCGGGAGACTGCTCATAGGGCTTTTCTTCCGGCTCTGTCTCGGCAGCCTCCGCCGGTGTGGACACCTTAGTCCCTTTATCCTCCTCCAGAGGGGCTGTCTCAAGGGCCTTTGTCTCTTCTGTCTGGAGGGCAAGGGCGGCCGCGGCGGCCTCCTCCATCGCTTCCTTTTGCAGGCCATAACGCCGGCTCACCTCGCCAAGGCCTGCGCCGATACATAAGGCGATCAGAGCGGCAAGCCCCCTTTTCTGCAGCTCCCGGTCCCCTTTGATCCGGGCCAGGAGCCGGCTGCACCGCCTGGTCAGAGCCTTCACCGGCTCCGGTCCCAGGCCCATCTGCGCCTCTTTTTTATCTCTATGTCCATGGTCTTTTTTCTCAGATGGTCTCGTCTTCAAGCTCGCCCCACGCTTTCCTGTTTTTTCGCATTTTCCGGTCTAGTATAGCATATCCTGGTCTTAAATAACAGAGAGCGAATGATTAAGGATTTCTTAATCCGCTTTAAGAAAGTTGACGTTTCCTGCCATCTGGGCTATAATGGCCTGGATCCGCACATAGAAGGAGGATGCGGAGCCTAGGCAAAGCTGAGCGCCATGCACCGATGACAGGATCGTGAAGAGCGAGGGCCAAAAAGGCTTAAGCTCCTGTGATCGGTTAACGAGGTGGAGAGTTATCGAAAGGTTCGGCGGGTGCTCTCCCGTGCCGCCTGTGCGCGTGACTTTTGGCCCAAATATGCAGGCAACTGCAAAACAAAGGCCAGAGGACAGGCAAGCTGGAACTGTAAAAAAGCAGCTATAGCTGCTCACAGACAGAAAGATGGAGAACAGAGATATGTGCGGGATAATCGGTTATTCAGGTCCTCTGGAAGCCAAAAGGCTTCTGATCGAGGGCCTTGCAGGCTTGGAATATCGCGGCTATGACAGCGCGGGGATCGCCCTTTTTGATACGGCCTCCCAGATCCGGCTTGTTAAACAGGTAGGAAAAGTAGCGGCTTTAAAGGAAGCCTGCGGACAGCTCACCGTCGACTCCCACTGTGGGATCGGCCACACCCGGTGGGCCACCCACGGCGGTGTCACCAATGAAAATGCCCATCCCCATCAGGCGGGACGGGTCACCCTGATCCACAATGGGATCATCGAGAACTATCATCAGCTGACCGAAGCCTTCGGGCTGCAGGACAGGTTAGTCTCCCAGACCGACAGTGAGGTGGCCGCCCATATCCTGGATCATTTTTATCAGGACGACCCCTTTGCCGCGATCCGTGAGCTGGTCAAAAGGCTGGAAGGATCCTATGCTTTCTGCATCCTTTTTGCTGACCGCCCGGGGGAGGTCTATGGGATCCGCAAGACCAGTCCTTTGGTGGCCGCGTACACCCATTCCGGCGCGCTGATCGCTTCCGATCTGACGGCGCTGATCCCTTACACCCATTCCTATTTCGTGGTGCCGGAGGGAGAGCTGGTCCGTCTGACGCCTTACAAGGTCCAGACCTATCGTCTGGATGACTTTTCGAAGACACAGCCGGAGATGATGACTATCAACTGGAACATGGATGCCGCCATGAAGAACGGCTTTCCCCATTTCATGCTGAAGGAGATCCACGAGCAGCCGGAGGCCATGAAGGATACCGTGCTGCCCAGGATGAGCAAGGGACTGCCCGATCTTTCGGAGGACGAGATCCCAGACTCCCTCTTCCTCTCCTGCTCCCAGATCCATATCGTGGCCTGCGGCACCGCCATGCATGCGGGGATGGTGGCAAAGAGCATCATGGAGCCGCTGCTGCGCATCCCGGTGACGGTCACGATCGCCTCCGAATTCCGCTATCAGCAGCCGCTGATCGATGGGGATACCTTAGTGATCGTCATCTCCCAGTCCGGTGAGACGATAGACACCATCGCCGCCATGGACCTGGCCCAGTCCTACGGATCCAAGACCCTGGCGATCGTCAATGTAAAAGGCTCCACCATCGCCCGGGAGAGCCAGTATGTGCTCTACACCCATGCCGGCCCGGAGATCGCAGTAGCCAGCACCAAGGCCTACTCCGTCCAGCTGGCCGCCCTGTACCTGATCACCTGCCGCATGGCATTGGTCCGCGGGAACTATACAAAAGAGCAGGCGAGGGTCTTCCTCCAGGAGTTCCTGGATGTGATCCCGGCCATGGAGACCATGATCCGACAAAAGGAGGAGATGAAGGCGGTAGTGTCCCACATCATCAACAGCCCCGACGCCTTTTTCATCGGAAGGGGCTTAGACCACGCCTTCTCTATGGAAGGGGCCCTGAAGCTAAAAGAGATCTCCTACATCCATTCCGAGGCCTATGCCGCAGGAGAGCTGAAGCACGGCACGATCGCCCTGATCTCGGATAAGGTACCGGTGATCGCGATCGCCACCCAGGACAGCCTCTTCCTCAAATCCATGTCCAATGTGCGGGAGGTCAAGGCCAGAGGCGCTTTCGTGATCCTGATCACCAAAGAGGGAAAAGAGGTGCCCTCTGATCTGGCCGACATCCACATCACCATCCCGGCGGTCCAGGACATCTTCACCGTGTTCCCCATCGCGGTGGTGCTGCAGCTGATCGCCTACTATGCCTCCCTGGGGAAGGGACTGGATGTAGATCAACCGCGTAACCTGGCTAAATCCGTGACGGTGGAGTAGGATGTAGGCCCTGATATTTTGTGTTATCCTAAAAGGGGCTGTCGCAAAATGCAGCTTATACACGATATGTGGCTGTGACCGATCGAGTCAGAACGCCATATCCTGTATACAGCGGCTATTTTTCGACAGCCCCTTATGAGGTTGGCAAAAGGTCCGCTCCGGGAGGGACCTGTCACAACGTCACCGCGCTCTCGCTCCGTGGATAACGTAGCGGAGGGAGGGGCATGTCCTGTGAAAGGACCCTAGCGGAACGTCGGTGCTTGGCGAGGTCTTGTCGAGCCTAGCATCCGCTACGTTCCGCTCGGAGCGAGAGCGCGTCCTATCACAGGACATGCCCCTCCCGGAGCGGACCCCTCTTGGTATAACCTCCCCTTCTACATCCCAAAGATCCTCTCCGCTTCTTTCATGTTCTCCCGGATCCCCACCTTAAATGGACATCGTCCTTCGCAGGCCCCGCACTGCAGGCATTCACCCGCGTGATGCTCCAGGAGCTTGTAATGCTCCCGCACCGTCTCCGGCACCTCTCCCTGGGCCTTGGCCAGGTTCAGGAACTTGGTGACCGACGCCACATCGATCTGCACGGGACATGGGGCGCAGTGGCTGCAGTACATGCAGTGGCCCTCCCAGCTGATCTTGGGGAAGGCGGCAAAAGCCAGGGCATAATCCTTCTCCTCCTCCGAGGCCTCCTCATAAGATACACTCTTTTCCAGCTGCTCTACCGAGTGGGCTCCGGCCAGGACGGTGGCTACCGCCGGACGGGTGAGGGCATAGTGGATGCATTGGATGGGGGTGAGAGCCTTTCCCGCAGGGGACAGCTTCTCATCCAGCAGATCCCCGCCGCCGAAGGCCTTCATCACCGTGATCCCCACGCCCATCCGCTGACAGACCTCGTACAGCTCCTGGCGTTCCGGATCCATGTTCACCAGATGCTCCCGGTAATGCTCTTCCTTCCACAGATCCTCCACATCCTCCGAGGCCGGCTGCAGGTCATAGCAGGGGTTCACGCTGAACATCAGCACCTGGATATGCCCGCTCCTCACCGCTTTGAGCGCCACCTGGGGATTATGGCTGCTGAGACCGATATGGCGGATCTTCCCTGCCGCCTTTAACTCCCGGGCGTAGGCCAGCACCGGCCCCTGGGCGATCTCCTCCCAGTCCTTTACGGAATCCACATAGTGGATCATCCCCACATCGATATAGTCGGTCTGTAAAAGGGACAGCATCTCCTCAAAGCCCGCCTTCACCTCTTCTATCTTACGGCTACGCTCATACTGCCCGTTCTTCCAGACCGAACAGATGTGGGACTGGATGATGGACCGCTCCCGCCGCCCCTTCAGGGCCTCCCCCACGCTCTTTCGCACCTCCGGGTCCGATGTATACAGATCAAAATAGTTGATCCCCTGCCGTTCTGCCGCATCGAAGAGCCGCATCGTGTTCCTGCACCCATCCTCTGAAAATCCTTCACAGCCCATGCCGATCTCACTGACCTTAAGGCCTGTATCGCCTAATGTACGATAGCGCATAACTGGTCTCCTCCTTTTCAAAGTTCAAACATATGTTCGCATCCTGTCTGACTATCATACCATACGCTCCTACATCCCACAAGCTTTTTTTCGCAGGTCGACCAAGAGACCACCGACTACGCAGCGTAGGGAGGGGCCTTTTAGCCAACAACCTATAAGGCGATCAAAACCCCTTCTTCCATGTCCCCGGCGAGAACAGGAGCAGCATGGGGAAGATCTCCAGCCTTCCTGCCAGCATATCGAACATGAACACATATTTGGAGAAGGCGGAAAACCCGCTCCAGTTACAGGTAGGCCCTACCTTGGCCAGGCCGGGGCCGATGTTGTTGAAGGTGGCGGCCACCGCCGTCATATTGGTGGTCATATCGAAGCCGTCCAGGCTGACTAAGAGCAGGGACACGGCGAAGATGATGGCATAGGCCAGGAAATACCCATTGGCGGACCGGATCACGTTGTGCTCCAGCTTCTTGCCCTCCAGCTTTAGGATCTTCACACTCTGGGGATGGATCAGGTTCCCCAGCTCCCGCTTCACCTGCTTAAAAGCGATCAGGATCCTGGACACCTTCATGCCGCCGCCGGTGCTGCCCGCACAGGCGCCCACGAACATCAACACCACCAGGATCGTCTTGGAAAATTCCGGCCAGAGGTCGAAATCGGTGGTGGCAAAGCCGGTGGTGGTGATGATCGTCCCCACCTGGAAGGCGGCATGATGGAAAGCGACCAGAAGGCTAGGGAACAGATGGCGGATGTTCCAGCCGATCAAAAGGATCGACACCGCGATGATCCCCAGGTACGCTCTGGCCTCCTCACAGCCGAAGGCATCCTTAGGCTTCCGGATCCAGAAGAGATAGTACACATTAAAGTTGATCCCAAATAAGATCATGAACACGGTGATGATCCCCTGCTGCAGGTAGGTATAGGAGGCAGCGCTGGAGTTCAGGATACCGAAGCCGCCGGTGCCTGCCGTGCCAAAGCTCATACAGAGGGTGTCAAAGACCGGCATCCCGCTGAGGAGCAAGAGGAGGATCTGGACCAAAGTGATGATAAAATAGAGCAGATACAGGATCTTCGCCGTCTGCCGCACTTTGGGCACCAGCTTGCCCACCGAAGGGCCGGGACTCTCCGCCCGCATGATGTGCATGTTGTAGCCTCCGCCGGCCAAAGGGAGGACCGCCAGCATAAAGACGATCACCCCCATGCCGCCCACCCAGTGGGTGAAGCTCCTCCAGAGCAGCATACAGCGGCTCAGGGCCTCCACGTCGGGGAGGATGCTGGAACCGGTGGTGGTAAAGCCGGAGACCACCTCGAACAGCGCATCCTCAAAGCAGGGGATCTCCCTGCTCAGATAAAAGGGGAGAGCCCCCATGATACTGAGGACGATCCAACTCAGCGCCACGCTGACAAAGCCTTCCTTTGCATAAAAGATACTGTTCTTTGGTTTCCGAAAGGTACAGAGGATCCCGATCCCCGCGCAGAGGGCTAAGGTGATGACAAAGTAGATGCCGCTCCGCTCTCCATAGAGCAGGGCAGCCCCACAGGGGAGGAGCATGAGCACGGCTTCCACGTTCAAGATCCATCCCAGAAAATATCGGATGATCGCAAGGTTCATCTATGTATACCGCCTTTTCTTTGAAAGTCCGCCGCCGGATAGGCAGCCTACTGCAATATATCCTTTATATCCTTAAGGCCCTGGTTGGTGGTCACGATGATCACCGTGTCCCCCACCTCCATGCGGTCCTTGCCTCGCGGTGTGATCACCTTTCCCCGTCGATTGATGCAGGCTACCAGCAGATTTTTCTTTAACTGCAGCTTTTCCAGGGGGATGCCCACCACCGGCGCGTCAGGACCGATCCGAAACTCCAGTGCCTCCGCACGGTCATCGGCGATCCGATACAGGGTCTCCACATTACTCCCCAGAGAGTTCTGCATGGCACGCACATACTGCAAGATCAGATCGGCCGTCAGCAGCTTCGGATAGATCACGCTCCCTAAGTTCAGGGAATCCACCACATCCGAAAAGGTGGTCCGGTTCACCTTGGTGATCAGCTTGGCATTAGACTTGCTGGCCGCGTACAAAGACAGCATGATGTTCTCCTCGTCCAGACCGGTCATGGAGGCAAAGGCTTCCATCCGCCCCAGCCCTTCTTCCGCCAAAAGCTGTTGGTCAGAGCCGTTCCCATGGATGATCATCGTATGAGGAAGGGACTCACTGAGCTCATTACAGTGCTCCAGATCCTGCTCGATGATCTTGATCTTGATGTTCGTATCCTTTAGGACCTTGGCCAGATAATAGGTCAGCTTGCCGCCTCCCACGATCATGATCGAGCGGACGCTGTTATTGACGATCCCTACCTTTTGGAAGAAATCCGTAGAATCCTTCTGGGAGGCGATGAAGGAGATCTTATCTCCCGCCATCAGCTCAAAGTTACCTCCCGGGATCACCACATCCTTCCCCCGCTCCACCACACAGATCAACACGTTGCACTTAAGCCTAGTCCCCACCTCCATGACCTTCATGTGGTCCAGCTTGGAGCCTTCCGGGATGATGAACTTCAAAAGCTCCACCCGACCCTTGGCGAAGGTGTCGATCTTGATCGCCGAGGGGAAGCGTAAGAGTCTGGAGATCTCCACAGCCGAGGCCAGCTCCGGGTTGATCGCCAGGGAAAGGTTCAATTCCTCCCGGATATAGTTGACCTCCGTGGAATACTCCGGGTTCCGGATCCGGGCGATCGTATGGCAGTTCCCTGCCTTTTTCGCGATCAGGCAGCAGAGCATGTTCAGCTCGTCCGAATTGGTGGTGGCGATCAAAAGGTCCGCATCAGCGATCCCGGCTTCCATCTGCACCTGATAGCTGGCCCCATTCCCGGTCACGGACATCACATCGATCGAATCCGCCACCGAGCGCAGTGTGTCCGGATCGCTGTCGATCAATGTGATATCATGGTTTTCCCGGTTCAGCCTTTCTGCCAAAGTAAAACCGACCTGGCCGCAGCCCACGATCAAGATCTTCATCTCAGTCCCTCCTTATGTTCCAGTACCTCTATCTGTATTAGAAAAACCTGTATCTGCAAATGCCCTTACCGCCGCCAGCTGCTCATGCAGCGGCCGGCGCAGCTTCTTTCGGGTCAGCTCCACCAGGCCCAGCTCCGTCATATCCACCACTGTGGTCTTCACCGGGTCCTTCTGCACTACCGTCCGCAGATGGTCCAGGAGACAGGCGCGGTCCTCCTCTTCCTCCATATCGATGAAGTCCACCAGGACGATCCCGGACAGTTCCCGCAGGCGCAGCTGCCGCCCGATCTCCTCCGCCGCCTCCAGGTTGATTTTTACGATCGTCTCCCGCTTCGTCCTTTTGCCGCTGTACTTCCCGGTGTTCACATCGATCGCCACCAGGGCCTCTGTGGGCTCGATCACCAGATATCCCCCGGACTTCAGCCAGACCCGCTTAGCCAGAGCGTCCGCCATGGCCTTGTCCAGGCCGTACAGCTCCTTTAAAGGGAGCAGGTCGTCCTGATAGAGCCGCAGCTTCTGTGCATCCTCCGGCTGCTCCTCCCGCAAAAAACGGTCGATCTGGGCATAGAGCGCCGGATCGTCGGTGACGATCTCGCCCAAGCGGTCCGCGTAGGCGTTCCGGATCTGGGCTAAAAAGGAGGCCGGGGCCTGGTACAACAGGCTGTAGCAGCTGCGGAAGCCCCCGTTATCCAGGACGCGCCTGCAGACCGACATGAGCTGCCTGATCTCTGCCTGCAGCTCTTCTATGGTGGCGTCCTTCCCGTTGGTCCGGATGATGATCCCGACCGTCCGCTCCCTTCCCGGCGGCGGACCAGGATACCCAGCCTTCTGCTGTCCGGTCGTCCCATCCGTTCCCTCCAAGGCTCCTCTGCCCGTCTCCGACTGTAGTGGCTCACCATCATGCCCCTCAGAGAGTCCTCCACCCTTCTTTGCGGATGTGCTACTGCCAGCTCCCTCCGGTGGACCCCAAAGCACTTCTAAAAGAGGGCTGAGCGCGAGCTTCATCTCCTGCCGCCACTTCTGGTCCGTGATCTTATTGGAGAACCCGATCCCGCTCTTTCCCAGGGTCAGGACGATCCGCTTTCCAGCGAAAGAAAGCTTTTCCGTCAGGACCGGCGCCTTAGTCTTCACCGCTTCCCGGCAGACCTGGACCACGATCTCATCGCCTACCTTCAGCGCCTGGGCCGGACCCTTGGCGTGTTTTTTACGCTGTTCCGTATACAGATGGTCCATGCCCTCCTTAAGGCTGTAGTAGCCGGTCACGCCGCCGATATCCACGAAGGCGGCGCTGATATTTTTCTGTATGCTCTGGACCTTGCCCACATAGATATCATTGAGCTTCGGCCCCTTCCCCATCGGCTCCAGACCAAGCTGCAGGATCTTCCGGTCTGCGGCCAGGGCGGTGCAGACGGACTGTTCCCAGTGGGTGATGATCAATCTCTCCATGATCGGCTGTCTTCTTTCTCCTCCTGGCGGGTCTTTTCCCCCTGCCGGATATCCTCCTGGCAGAGCCTTTCCTCCGGCGCGGTCCCTAAGTCTTCCAGAGAGATGAAACAATGGCCTTTACAACACATGACACTGCCGTAACGATCTCTGTCATGGTCGGTCTCTGCGGAAGGCATCTCCACATCCGGCTTCGCCCCATCGGGCTGTCCTCCGTCCGATATCGCCCCGCTCGACTGCTCTCTGTCTGACACTGCTCCACTGGGCTGCTCTCCCTCCGGCAGCTCTGCGTACACGTTCTCCCGCTGGATCATAAATGCGAAGGGCGGCCGCTCCTCTCCCAGGGACTGGTAAAAAGCGTCCAGGACCAGCTCCGGCTTGATATTCTCCGCGCTCCCGGCGGAGAGCAGCATATAGACGCTGGCCCCTTCTGCCCGCAGCGCATAGACCAGGGGCTTCAGATCCAGCTCCTTCGTCCCCTTTTTCGTCTTTTTGGTGATGAAGACCTCCTCCCGGCCATAAAAGGTCTCCATAGCCTGCATCCACTTTTCCGGATCCTCCGGCTCATAACCTGGGCGGAAGGAGAGCGTATACCCGGCGGCGGCCACGATGGACATGGCGTTGCCCGCCTGATCCGGCAGACGGCGGCAGCTCTCCACATGGAAGCCCTCCGCCATGGTCCTGTTCATCCGCTCCTTCATGGTAGCCAGGTCCTCTGTAACCTCCACCTGGATATCCAGGTACTCGCCCTTGCTGGTGATCCCCACCCCCAGAGGGGCGGCAAAGGACATGATCTGGTGGGGACTGAAGCCGCCGCTATAGCAGATGGCCACATCGGCCCGCCGCATCACCTTCTGGAAATACCGCATCACATCCAGATGGCCGATGAACTTGGCGCTCCCCTGTTTGGAAAATTTGATCCTAACCTTCATAGCAGACACCCCCTTCAAACTTCCTGGCGCCGCAGCCGGAACAGGCCTGGCGGCAGTTGGGGGTCACCTCCCCTTTCATGGCCTTCTCCCACTCCCGCTTTAAAAAGGCCTTGGAGACCCCGGCGTCGATGAAGTCCCAGGGGAAGATCTCCTCTAGATCCCGCTCCCGGGTGGTATAGAAGGCGATGGGGATCTGGCAGGTGTCAAAGGCCTTCATCCAGATCGCATTATCAAAGTATTCGGACCAGGAGTCAAAGAGCGCGCCGTTCTTGTAGGCCTCCTCCACCACGGCGCCTACCCGGCGGTCCCCTCGGGCTAAGACGCCCTCCAGCACCGTCAGCTCCGCCTCATGCCAGTTATATTTTAAACTCTTATAGTTTTGCATCTCCCTAAATTTCTGCCGGACGATGTTCGCCCGCTCGATGAACTCCTCCTTGGTACACATCCTGGCCCACTGGAAAGGCGTGAAGGGCTTGGGCACAAAGAAGGAGGAGCTGGCCACGATCTGCACCCTGCCATGGCGCTGCTCCTTGGGGATCTCGTCGTAATAGGTCTCGGCCACCTTTTCGGAGAGCAGGGCGATCCCTTCCATATCCTCCCTCGTCTCCGTGGGCAGGCCCAGCATGAAATACAGCTTCACCCGGTTCCAGCCGCCATGGAAGGCCTGGGCGGCTCCGGTGAGGATATCCTCCTCGGTGAGCCCTTTGTTGATCACGTCCCTGAGCCGCTGGGAACCGGCCTCCGGAGCAAAGGTCAGGCTGCTCTTCTTCACATCCTGGACCTTGCGCATCACGTCCAGGGAGAAGGCATCGATCCGCAGGGAGGGCAAGGAGATGTTCACCCCTTTCCCCTTGGTCACATCGATCAGGAAGCTGATCAGCTCCTCCAGCTGGGTATGGTCGCTGGAGCTTAAGGAGCTCAGGGAGATCTCCTCGTGGCCGGTGGACTGGAGGAGCTTAAGCGCATAACCTTTCAGATAGTCCAGTCCTCTCTCCCGCAGAGGACGGTAGATGTTCCCCGCCTGGCAGAACCGGCAGCCCCGTATACAGCCCCGCATGATCTCCAGCACCACCCGGTCCTGGGTGACCTTGATAAAGGGGACCAGGGGCTTTTCGATATAGACGGCACTGTCCATATCCATCACCAGCTCCTTGGTGATGGTGGCCTTGGCATGGGCGTTGATCGGCGTGAAGCTCTGGATCGTGCCATCCTCTTTATAGCGCACTTCATAAAAGGAAGGGACATAGATCCCCGGGATCTGGGCCGCCAGTTCTAAAAACTGCGCCCGGGTCCCGCCAACCTGTTTGTTCTCCTTATAGCGGTCCAGCAGCTCATCATAGACCGTCTCCCCCTCCCCGATGTAGAACAGGTCGAAAAAGTCGGCCAGAGGCTCCGGGTTATAAGCGCAGGGGCCGCCGCCGATCACGATCGGCATGTCCTCCCCCCGCTCGCAGGCGTGGAGGGGGATCTGGGAGAGCTCCAGGACCTGGAGGATATTGGTGTAGCACATCTCATATTGGAGGGTGATCCCTAAAAAGTCGAAATCCCGGATCGGCTCCTGGGATTCTAAGGCGAACAGGGGGATCTTCTGCTCCCGCATGATCTTGTCCAGATCCGTCCAGGGGGCGTAGACCCGCTCGCAGTACACATCCTCCCGCCGGTTGAACATATCGTAGAGGATCTGGATCCCCAGATGGGACATACCGATCTCGTACACGTCCGGGAAGCACATGGCAAAGCGGATGTCCACAGACCTCGGGTCCTTCACGCACATGTTCACCTCGCCGCCGATGTAGCGGGCGGGTTGTTGGATACTTAGTAAGATCTCATCAGGTAAGGCTAGTTTTCTCATAAACACCTCATTTTCCTTGATTTTACGGGCTTTTTCCAAACAGTCAGATCCGTATTTCAAGCTATCTGCCGTTCTTTGTTTCTTATGTGCATATCGCTTTTTAAAGGAAATTTTTGGGTCATTCGTGCCGTTCCTTTTTATGCAGATGTACGCAGGAGAAGGACATTTTTTTGCCCCTCTCACTTTTTTGATCTTTTTTGTATAACGGAATTTACATGCAAAACCGTATCAATACGTACAAAACATCACGCGAACCAACGTCAGATCATCCCTTTTTCATGAAAACACTCTGGATAAGTATACGATATTTTGTTTAGTCTAGCAAGCCTTTCTGCAAATTATCCCAAAGTGCTTCTGATAAAAGGATCAAGGAATGCCACGTAGCCCTCAAGAACGCTTACAGTTTTTTCCGGGCAGAGTTCTCCGTTATCGTCTGTCCGGATACCGGCCAATCCTGCCAGAAGATCAAAGTATTGATGGACTCCTTCGTAGCCATCCCAGATCGTTCTCTCTTACTAATTTTCCCATCCTTGTGGCATGATCCCCTGCCATACGCTGTAAAGTCCATGCCGCAGGATCACGTTGTGTCGAGGGGATCGTGCTTAAATATTTATTGATCAGGCTTCTTCTTTTGAATGCCACGGCACACCATTTTCGTCATAATATAAACTGCTGTGCTTATATTTCACTCCACCTCTGATATCCGCACCCTCGCCTCCTCTTATATCTTCAAATCCAGATCCGCACCAACCTGCGGCTGATCTTTCACAGTGGTTTTGCCCGCATCCTCTTCCTGGGCAG
>CAJUFE010000061.1 GCA_910585635.1 uncultured Lachnospiraceae bacterium
AAGGATCTCAGGGTCTGTGTATTGTTTAGTCTTCGATTTTCAAGGTCCAAGGTTAGAACTCTGCTGTCTCTCAAGCTCTTTAGCTCTTGGCGACAACTTCTTAAGTATATCGCATCTTTTCGAGCTTGTCAACAACTTTTTTAACTTTTTTTGTCGGTCCAGGTCTTTTCAACCTTTACTGACAATTTGTGGATCCTTTTGACCAGATCCGCCGCCGTCTCACCGACGCGCAAGTGATATGATAGCACTACGCTTTTAAAAAGTCAACCACTTTTTTCATTCTTTTTTATTCTTTTTCATTTTTACATTTATCTACATTTTTATGGTGTCTCCCGGTCGACGGTAGCCCTTTGAGCAGCTGGCCGGGCGCGCTCCGGAGCATCTGTCTGATCTCATCCCGGTCCTTTCCAATGAAAGGCTTCTTATCGAACATAGACAGGGAGACGGACAGTCCGCAGATCACGGCCGCGGCCAGAAAAAGGGCCAGCAGCCAAGGCCATAAAAGGAGACGGACCGGCAGGTAGAAGGGTACAGTCACCATACGGATCCCATTCCAGAGCAGCTGGATGGTGGCGACGATGAGCCGCAGAGCCTCCGCACAGATGACCCCCAGATAAAGGGATCCCACATCCTCTTTTGTCCGGCGCACAGAAAACCGCAGGAGCATGACAGTACAGAGCCCGCAGGAAAGCATGGTAGAGGCCGCCAGCACCAGGTTGACGATGGCTAACAAGAGCCCGCTGTCCCAAGCCGCCCTGCAGAGCAGCCAGAAGATCCTATAGAGAAAACGGGCGGTCAGTATCGTTTTTAAAAGATACGGGAGCATACAGACCAGGGGAACGATCTTTAAAAGGATATCTTCCGGCCCCTGACCTTCTTTTTTCCAACAGATCATGTCTTTCCTCCAGTTCATGCGGCAAAGAGATTGCGGGCTCCATCTATACTGGCTCCCGCAAGCTCTCTGTCCTTTTACTTTTATGTATCCTGATCCTATCTGATCTCCAGGGAGAACACGTCCCCGCCGGTGCCAAGCTGCAGATATGCGCCGGACTGCAGCTGGGTGGGACGGCCCTTGGGCAGACGGCCCTTCTGCAGATCGAAGGTCCCGGCCTCGGAATAGTCGGTCACCACAAAACCACGTCCGTCAAATTCTACCTTTACATGTACGGCAGCCACCTGAGGGCCGTTGACCACCAGATTGCACTTTGTGGGGTCCTTGCCGATCGTCAGAGGGCTCCCTATGGCCACCGGGATGTCCGCGCCGGTAAATTCTCCCTGAACGCCTACCAAAAAGCCGCTGGCCGCCCCATAAGCGCTCCCGGAGTCGGTGAGGCCCTTATAGCTGTCGCCGGTCATGGTCATCGTGCCGGCCGTGGCGACGAAGCCTGCTCTGCCGCGGGGGATCCCCAGGCGGTCTTCCTTCAGCTGCAGATACAGCTCGGACCTGGTCGCATAGTAATAGGGCATGACGAAGAGCAGGCCGAGACCGCAGGGGAGGCACCCCAGCAGGAACCAGCCGGTAAAGGAAAGATCTAAGATGAAGGTATCGAATTTATTGCCATCCATCATCTGCTTGCTCATGGCGAAGATCTCTTTCCGGTCCTTCTCCGGAAATTCTGCTGCCAGATACGGGATCATGCGGTATTCGTAGGATTTGATGACCCCGGGGATGCAGAAAAGCAGCGACCACAGGAACTGGAACAGCCCCTTAAAGAACATGACCGCCACCACGTTCATGTAATTCCCTTTAAAGCCGCCAAACAGGGCGTCGATACCCACATTGCTCTCGGTCTCTGTACTCTGGGTGAAATAACTGAACAGACCGACGATCAGAACGTTCACCACAAATAAAGCTACGACAGGGCCGGCAACGAAATTGAGTAAGGGGATGAAGGACGCCACCAGGGACGCGCCTCCTGCGATCGCACCCTCCGCCAGGACCATCAGGACCCCATACCAATAATACTGCTTCAGACCCGCCTTCGCCCGGCCTTTCAACTCAGCTCTTGTCCACATGTTCAAAAACCTCCTGCTCATTTTCTTTTGCACAGCTGTGCGCCTGCCTCTTGCCTTGCGGCCTGAGTGTCTTTCATTATACCACTATTCCCCATCTAATGTAAACCAGAACATCACCCCGCCTTCCACATTTTCCACCCCGCACTGCTTCTTATGGGAATCCATCACCGCCTTCACGATCGAAAGGCCGATGCCGCTGCCGCCGTAGGCTCTGGTCCTGGCCTTATCGACTTTATAGAACTTGGTCCAGAGATCGGGGAGGTCTTTCTCCGGGATCGGGTCCCCTGTGTTATAGACGCTGACCCTTACCTCCTGGCCTCCCTCCCTCTGCCAGCGGGACAGGGAGACCACCACCCTTTTCTCGTAGGCGGCATGGTTGATGGCATTGTTCAGATAATTGGTCACCACTTCCTCGATCTTAAATTCATCGGCCCAGACATAACAGGGCTCTTTCTGGGTAAAGCTGAACTGGATCTTCTTCTGATCGGCCATGATCTGCACAGAGGACAGCACGCCTAAGATCAGCTCGGTCAGGTCGAACCGCTCCATCACCGGCGCATCCTTGCCGGATTCTAAGGCGCTCAAGGTCAGGAGCTGCTTGACCATCTTGTTCATCTTATCGGCCTCATCCCGGATCACCTCACAGTAATAGTCCCGGCTCTCCGGTTCCTGGGCCATGCCCTCCATGAGGCCTTCTGCGTAGCCCTGGATCAGGGCGATCGGGGTCTTCAGCTCATGGGACACATTAGCGATGAAATCCTTGCGCATCTCGTCGATCCGGGTCTTCTGCTCGATGTCCTGCATCAGCTGCAGGTTCGCGGTCTTTAATTCCCCGATCGTGTCCTTTAAACGGTCGGAAAGGGTGTTCATGCTGTGTCCCAGCACCCCGATCTCGTCGGCCGCCGTCCCGGTATAATGGGCGTCGAAATCCAGCTCGCACATGCGCTCCGACAGCTGGGTCAGGGAAAGGATGGGCGCCACCATGGTCCTGGTGGTAAAGTAGATCAGGACGCTCCCTGCCGCCATGGCGGCCAGGCCTACATAGGCCAGGAAGCGGTTGGACAGCTCCACGCTCTCCCGGACGCTGGCCACGGGCATGGACATGATGAAGGGGCTGTCATCGGCCAAAAACCCCCAGCTCTCCAGATAAAAGGAGCGGATCCGCGGGTCGAAGCTCTGCTGGATCGTGTAATCCTCGGTCTGGGATACGATCTTAAAGGGGCGGTCGTTCTGCCCCAGGATATTGCGCAGGAAACGTTCGCTCAAGGCATCGCCCTTTCTTTCTGAGGAGATCAGGGTGCCGTTAGAGCTGTCCATGATCAGCAGGGTGATGTTGGACCGCTCATTTAATTCCCGGATCAGATCGATCAGCGTGTTCCCCTCCAGCTCCTGGATCTCCCTTTTCCGCATAGCCTCGTCCAGCTTTTTAAATTCCTCCGCGATGTTCCTCCCGGCTTTCTGCTCTTCCTTGAGCAGCCGGTCCACCAGGACATAGGCCTGCTCTAAGTCCTTGACCTTTTCCCGCATGTAAAAGTCCTCCAGCAGCCAGCTGTTCACGCCCCAGAGGCACAGGAGGACCATGGCCATCAGGCTGATAAAGATCAGGGTGAACCGTAAGCGGATCGAGCGTCTCATGAGCCTACCTCGAACTTATACCCCATGCCCCAGACGGTCTTGATGTACTCGCCGCGGCTGCCCATCTTGCTGCGCAGCTTCTTCACATGGGTGTCGATGGTGCGGGCGTCCCCGAAATAGTCGTAGTTCCATACATTGTTCAAGATCTTCTCCCTGGAAAGGGCCAGGCCCTGGTTCTCCACAAAATAGCTCAACAGCTCAAATTCCTTATAGCTCAGCTCCACCGGCTGTCCGTCGATGGTCACCTGCCGGGCCGCCTTGTCGATACAGATGCCGCCCACCTCCACATTATCCGCCGCCGCCCCGTTCACCCGGCGCAGGATGGCTTCCACACGGGCCACTAAGATCTTAGGGCTGAAGGGCTTGGCGATATACTCGTCCACGCCTAAGTCAAAGCCCTGGAGCTCGTCCCGCTCCTCGCCCCTGGCCGTCAGCATGATGATCGGCACCTTGGAGTACCGCCGGATGGTCTTTAGGACCTCCCAGCCATCCATCTTGGGCATCATCACATCCAGCAGGATCATGGCGATGTCCTTTTGCTCAAAAAAGAGATCTACTGCTTCCTCGCCATCAGCCGCTTCCAGCACCTGGAAGCCCTTGACCGACAGGAAATCCTTTACCAGCTTGCGCATCCTGGCTTCGTCGTCTACTACTAAGATCTTTAAGGTCTCCATATGGACCGCTCCTCTCCTTTATCTCCCGGCATGGGGCAGGCGCCTGCCGCCTGACCGCCGGCCGCTGCTGACTGCCCTTTGCTTTTATGGGCTCTCTTGGGCATTATTTTAGCATCTTTTGAGGGGATCGGCTAGGACTTCACAGACATTTCACAGGTCCGGCCCTTCCGGGGGATACTTTTCACAGGCAGACCAGAGGGTCCGCTCTGGAAGGGACCTGTCACTCTGGTATATGCTGGTATTTTCCGATCTTCTGGTCGATCGTCAAGATCTCCCCTTCCGGCCGGTAGACGACCTTTACATAGGCGGACACCTTCGGGGCGCCGGCCCGGATGGCTACGTGTTGGCATTCCTTTACGATGTCCATCAGCTGGTCGTAGTCCTCTCCCTCGATGGTGGTCTCAAAGGGTCCCACCTCATAGCGCAGGCCTGTGCCGGCGATATAGGCGATGACCTCGTCTACGATACGGCAAAGCTCCTGGTCGTTGGGAGCCTCTGGTAAAACCTGGATAGCGATACTTGCACTCATCTTTTCTCCTCCTTCATGGGGCGGATCTTAAGATCCGCGGTCTCTGTGTCTTGGCAACAAAAAACAGGAGATACCTGATGGCGTCTCCTGTAAGCTGTATAGGCTCTGACGATGATGGCTTCCTACGGCGGCATTATCCGCATCAGGTGATAGGGTCGGAGCTGACCGCTCCCTCTCAGCCTGCTCTAGCAAGCTCCCCTGTGTTCTGTTGTTACTATGATGATACACCGGTCTGTGTGCAGATGCAAGTACTTTTTAGAAATAGCCATGGACCGCCGGTGAACAGGACCGTGACCGTGCGCCTACCTAAGCTCCGTAGTCTGGATCGTGTCCATATCGTCAAAGGCCTGGTTCTCGCCGCCCATAGCCCAGATGAAGGTATAGTTGGAGGTGCCTGCGCCGGCGTGGATGCTCCAGGAGGGGCTGATCACCGCCTGCTCGTTCTGCATCACGATGTGGCGGGTCTCCTTGCCCTCGCCCATCATATGGAACACCACATTATCCTTCGGCACTTCAAAGTACATGTAGACTTCCATCCTTCTCTCGTGAGTGTGGGCCGGCATGGTGTTCCACACACTGCCGGGCTCTAATGCCGTCATGCCCATGGACAGCTGGCAGGTAGGCAGGACATCAGGATGGATGAACTGGTTGATCGTGCGCTTATTAGAGGTCTCCATAGCGCCTAAAGGACGCTTCACCGCCTTATCGATCGGCAGATAGGTAGTCTTATAGGCGCAGTGTGCCGGTGCGCTGACCATGTAGAACTTAGCCGGAGCGGACGGATCGTCGCTGGCGAAGGTGACCTTCTTAGCCCCCTGGGTGATGTAGAGACAGTCCTTATAGTCCATGTGGAAGGTCTCGTCGTCGGCCTTGATGGTGCCTGCCCCCCCGATATTAAAGATGCCGATCTCTCTCCTCTCCAGGAAATAATGGGTCCCGAAATTCGCCCACACGTCGATCCCCTTATCGATCGGCACTTCCTCTTTCACCGGCATACAGCCCAGGGTGACCATCCTGTCCACATGGGAATACACCGCCACCACCTCATCGGCCACATACAGGTTTTCGATCAAAAACTCCTGGCGGGTCTCCTCTGTGGTGTAACGCTTAAAATCTCTCTGGTTGCAAGAATACCGAATGTCCATCGAAATAACTCCTCCTTCTCTCCGCAAAGCGCCATAGCCCGGGCGGGCGGCGCTGTTATCATGTTATTAACAATGTATCATAGGATGGGGGGAAATACAAGGGGGGCGGCGCGATTTTTTATACAAATTTTTAGTTTGTATCTAATTTGTACTATTTGTATACCAAATATCCAGGTGGACAGGGCTGTATTACTTTTCATAGGAGAGGGGGGCTTATTGCGTAGAAATGTGGCAAAGGGTCCGCGACGGGAGGGGGGGAGCATGTAATGGGACGCGCTCTCGCTCCGACCGGAACGTAGCGGACGCTAAGCTCGTGAAAGACCTCGCTAAGCGCCGACGTTCCGCTAGGGTCCCGTTACATGCTCCCCCCTCCCGCCGCTACGTTATCGGATGGCGGATGTACAGTATAGAAAGCCTCAACCTCTCTGATCCAAATATAGCTGGGGAGAAAATATCCCATTAGATCAGCCGACTTAAGTAGCGGAGGGAGGGGCCCCCTTGCGACATCTCTATGCGATAGGACTCCCTGGCGCGGGTGTGAAAAGTAACATGACCAGGTCCGTTGCACTCCAGCGACCGACTATACACTTGCACCCGGCCAGCAATTTTGCTATAATGGCCCCAGGCAGGAAAGGAGGGACCCTTATGGATATCACAGCATTATCCGCTTCCTTATCGCTCTCAAATGCCAGCTTTGGCGCACAGGTGGGTACAGCCCTGTTGTCGAAGGTCCTGGATACCGTGGAGGAGAACGGCGATGCCCTCATGCAGATGATGGCGGCGGCCGCTACCGGGCTGGGCCAGACGATCGATATCATGGCGTGAGGGGGCACATCCAAAAGTCAGAGACTGGCGGATCGGGAAGCTGACCTGCGGCAAAGAAAAGAAGGCGGCCACAAGGATGTGACCGCCTTCTTTTTCTTTGCCGCTTTTCTATGGCGCTCTGCGCTCTTTCTGTGCGCTCTTCACCTATCACCGGGAAAGGTACTCGTGGATCCCCTTAGCCCCGGCCTTCCCGGCCTCCATGGCTAAGATCACCGTGGCCGCGCCGGTGACGGCGTCGCCGCCGGCGTACACGCCCTCCTTGGTGGTCTTCCCGTTCGTCTCGTCGGCGATGATGCACTTCCACTTGTTGGTCTCTAAGCCCTCGGTGGTGGAGGAGATCAGGGGGTTGGGCGATGTGCCGAGGGACATGATCACCGTGTCCACTTCGATCGTATAGTCGGACCCGGGAATCTCTACCGGGCGTCTCCGTCCGGAGGCGTCGGGCTCGCCCAGCTCCATCTTGCGGACGATCATCCCCTTGACCCAGTCGTTCTCATCGGTGAGGATCTCCACCGGGTTGGTGAGGAGATCGAAGATGACGCCCTCTTCCTTAGCGTGGTGGACCTCCTCCACACGGGCGGGCAGCTCGGCCTCGGAGCGGCGGTAGACGATGTGGACATCCGCGCCTAAGCGCAGGGCGGTACGGGCCGCGTCCATGGCCACGTTGCCGCCGCCCACCACGGCCACCTTCTTGCCCCGCATGATCGGGGTGTCGTGGTCATCCCGGAAGGCCTTCATCAGGTTGTTCCTGGTCAGGTACTCGTTAGCGGAGAAGACGCCGTTAGCGTTCTCCCCGGGGATGCCCATGAACTTCGGGAGCCCTGCGCCGGAGCCGATGAAGACGGCCTCAAAGCCTTCCTCCTCCATCAGCTGGTCGATGGTCACGGACTTGCCGATGATCACATTGGTCTCGATCGTAACGCCCAGCTTTTTGACGTTCTCTACCTCGTGGCGGACCACGCTCTCCTTAGGGAGACGGAACTCGGGGATGCCGTAGGTCAGCACGCCGCCGGGCTCGTGGAGGGCCTCGAAGATCGTCACCTCATAGCCCAGCTTGGCCAAGTCCCCCGCGCAGGTCAGGCCGGCCGGGCCGGCGCCGATCACCGCCACCTTCTTTCCATTGGTGGTCTCTGGCTTTGCAGGGACGAAGCCGTTCTTTCTGGACCAGTCGGCCACGAAGCGCTCCAGCTTGCCGATGGAGATCGGCTCGCCCTTGACGCCGCGGACGCACTTGCCCTCGCACTGGGTCTCCTGGGGGCAGACCCGGCCGCAGACCGCCGGGAGGGCGGAGGCCGCCGCGATCACCTGGGCCGCCTTCTCGAACTCCCCTGCCTCTACTTCCTTGATGAAGCCGGGGATGTCGATCGCCACGGGACAGCCGCTGACACATCTGGCGTTCTTACATTTCAAGCATCGGGAAGCCTCCGCCATGGCCTCCTCTTTATCGTAGCCCAGGCAGACCTCCTCGAAATTCGCGGCGCGGACCTTGGGGTCCTGCTCCCGCACCGGTACCTTCTTTAACACATCCATCGCCATCAGTCCTCACCTCCACATTGTCCGCACCCACCGTGATGGGTATCGCCCTCCTGGGCCTTCAACATGGCCCGTCCTTCATCGGTCCTGTACATCTGCTGGCGCTTCATGGCCTGGTCGAAGTCCACCAGATGGCCGTCGAACTCCGGCCCGTCCACACAGGCGAACTTTACCTGGCCGCCCACGCTCAGCCGGCAGGCCCCGCACATGCCGGTGCCGTCCACCATGATCGGGTTCATGCTGACGATCGTGGGCAGGCCCAGCTCCTTGGTCAGTTTACAGACGAACTTCATCATGATCATGGGGCCGATCGCCACGCAGACATCGTACTTTTTGCCCTGGACCTCCACCAGATCCCGGATCACGTCGGTCACCATGCCCTTGCGGACATAGGAGCCGTCGTCGGTGGTGATGTAGAGGGTCCCGGCTACAGCCTCCATCTCTTTTTCTAAGATCACCAGGTCCTTGGTCTTAGCGCCCACGATCACGTCCGCACAGATCCCGTGCTCTCTCATCCATTTGACCTGGGGATAGACCGGGGCTGTGCCCAGGCCGCCTGCCACGAAGAGGTACTTCCTCTTTTTGACCTCCTCTACATCCTCCTTCACGAACTCGGAGGGCTGCCCTAAGGGACCTACAAAGTCCTGGAAGGCATCCCCGGCCCTTAAGTCCGCCATCCGCAGGGTGGAGGCCCCCACCACCTGGAGCACGATCGTGACCGTCCCCTTCTCCCGGTCAAAGTCACAGATCGTCAGGGGGATCCGCTCCCCTGCCTCGTCGATCTTAACGATGACGAACTCGCCCGGCTGGCAGGCTCTGGCTACCCGGGGCGCTTCTACGTCCATCAGGTAGATCTTGTCCGCCAGCTTTTCTGCTTTTGTGATCTTATACATGATCATCCTCCTATCAACGCAATGTACTCTATGTATGTTGTTATGTATGTTGTTATGTATGCTGTTATGTATGTTGTTGCTATGAAAGTCGGCCGCCGGATGCATGGCGGCTCATCTGTGGACCCGGATCACATAGTCGGCCGCGAAGGTCTGCCCCGGCGCCAGGCGCATCTCGCCTTCCCTGTCCCCCAGCTCGCCCTGATAGCCTTTTGCATCACACCTGCCGAACCAGGGCTCCAGACAGACGAAGGGATGGGTCTTTTCCATGGTCCACACGCCCAGGAAGGGGATATGGGGACAGTGGACTGTCACATAAGGCTGGCCGTCTGCCAGCAGGAGGCTGACCGCCCTTACCCGCCCTTTATCAAATATGTAGGTCAGCGCCCGGTCGAAAAATCCCGGCACGATCTTCGCCTTTCCATCCTCCAGCGCAAGCTCCCCGGACAGCGCCTCCACCTCGTAGCCGTCTGCGTCCGGCGCCTGGTAATGGAGCGGGCCTTCTCCTTCCAGCTCAAACTGCAGGGTAAAGTCGTGGACCGTGGTGCCTTTTGGTGTCCTGAAAGCCGGATGGCCTCCCAGCATAAAATACAAGGTATCCTCTCCGGTGTTCACCACCTTCCACATCACACGGATGCAGTCCCCTTCCAGACGATGGCCTGTCTCCAGGCGGAAATGGAACGGATACTTTGCAAAGGTCTCCGCCGTGTCCTCCAGGGCATACCACACCTCATCCTCTGTCTGGGACAACAGGGTATGCTCCATATCCCGGGCAAAGCCATGGGCCTCCATGCCATAGGTCTTTCCCTGGAAACGGTACTTTCCTTCATACAGCTTGCCGATGAACGGGAACAGGATGGGCGCGTGGCGTCCCCAGATCGTGGGCGTACCCTCCCACAACACCTCCCGCTGATGCTGTTTATCATAGATGCGGATCAGCTCCCCCCCATGGGCAGCCACTTCTACGATCAGCTCCTGGCTCTCCAGCCTTGTCTTCATATCTCCCATACAGCCTACCTCCTTTTTGTACATCTTGTGTACCTCTTATGGACTCCTCCTGCCGCTTTTTCTCTATTCTAGCATAGAGTCACCGTTAATACAATATTTTTTAGATATTTTGTAGAAAACTAAATAATTTTTAGCTTCCACTCTTTCTCCGATACATCCGAAAGGTGTAGCACAGGTCAAAATAGGTCTGCTCCTCACTCTCCGCCGCCAGCTCCCACTCCGGATCCTTTGACAGATCCGAGAAGTAGGTATCCGCATTATAGATATGGTCGATGAAGGTCACATGGGCCACATCACAGTAAGGGAGGAATGCCTGATAGATCTCCTGTCCGCCTATGATGGACACATCTTCTGAGGGATAGCCGGCACATACCTTCAGCGCCGCCCCCATATCCCGGCAGACGATCGCCCCCTTTACATCAAAACGCGCATCTCGGGACAGCACCACGTTCGTCCGCCCCGGAAGGAGCCGCCCTCCTGGAAGGCTCTCCAAGGTCTTCCGCCCCATCACCACCACCTTGCCCTTTGTCTCCTGCCAAAACAGCTTCCGGTCGGCAGGGATCTCCACCAGGGTGTTCCCCTTATATCCGATCGCCCAGGCTTTATCCACTGCTACGATCAGCTGCATACTCCCTCCCCCCCGATCAGCTCTCTCCCATAAGGCAGATCTAAGATCCATCTGCAGAAGGTGTGCCATTCCTCCAGCTTATGATCCTTCCTGGCATGGTAGATATTGGTCAAGGTCTCATAATCCAGGCTGCAGGTCCGCATCTGCTCATAGCTGGAGGGGAGGAGCTGGATCATATCATACCAATCCTCTTTCTTCCTTCCCTCTGCCAGGAAACGGCTGCGGATCTCCTCTAACCGCCGGATGATCTGGTCCATAAACTCTAAGGTGGCCTCCGTCATATGATCCGTGCTGAAATCCTCTCTTGTAAAGGGCTTGCTGTGGATCTTGTGCATGGTGCTGGTGGAATTGGCCACCGTACCCACCTTATAGGTGTCGTATTCCTTCCACCAATAGAGCGGCGCAGTGATATCCACCGATACGAACACCTGGCGCAAAAATTTCCGATGATCGCTGCCGGAGCGGCACAGACGCTTTGCCAGATCCAGATCGTTGGGCCCCAGGTGATAACGGCCGTCCTCATCGTAGTAGCTGTCCATCCGGCTCCAGCTGTTCATGGGGTTCCTGGCGCCCCGCATGGCATTTTCCAGGTTCATGACACTGGTCCGTTCTAATCTGATCATGGTCCTCCTCCTTCCTCGGCATTACTTAAAGGCCGGCGCTGTCTGGACATGAGCAGGCTGCGGCGCCGGACACTTACAAAACATTAGTATAGCATAGTTTTTCAGGATGTGAAAGGTTAAATAAAGATCAGGTGCGTCGATCCGGTGCGCGCCGGATCGGCGTATCTGATCTTTTATAGTCCTTTTTATCCAGCTCTTGGATCAATCGTTCTCTGCGAACAGCTGCGTGAACCAGTTCCTGGTGTTCTCGTTCAAGAATGCGAAGCCGGGGCCAAACCGGATGATCTCTTTTTTCTCCTCTTCCGATACCTCTCCGGAGAAGGCTCCCGGGCCTTTCTGCAAAAGACGGCGCTCGGCATGGCTCATGAACTCGGAAGCGTATACCGGGGCTTCCTGCGCACTCTGCTCATCCTGGGATACGGTCATCTGGCTCATCTCATCCCGGGTCTTGATGTCTCCCGGCGCTAACACACTCCATTCGTCGGAGGTATTGCGGATGACCCGGCTGACGATATCGGCGCCTTCCGTCTCTTCCACCTGGCCTTCCGTCTCTCGGTCTACATGCCGGTGGACCGTGGTGAGAGGCTGCTCCCGGCCTTCCCCTGTGGGGGCTGTCAGGACCTCCGGCTGGCCCGGTCCTCCCCCTGTGGAGGCTGTCAGGGCCTCCTGTTGATGGCCTTCCCCGGCGGAGACCGTGGGGGACACCGGCTGTGCCGGACCTTCCCCGGATGCTGCTGCAGGGGGCGCCAGCCCCTCGGGGGCCTCTGCAGGAGGATCTGCCGGATCCGCCGGGGCCTCTGGCTGTCCGCCCTCTTCCTCTGCGGGAGCTGTAGGATCCTCCGGCTGCTCCCGGTCCTCTCCAGTGGGATCTGCCGGATCTATCGGATCAGTCGGGGCCTCTTCTGGCTGCCCGCCCTCTTCCTCTGTGGAGGCTGTAGGCTCCTCCGGCTGCTCCCGGCTCTCTCCAGTGGGATCTGCCGGATCCGTCGGGACCTCTGGCTGCCCGCCCTCTTCCTCTGTGGAGGCTGTAGGCTCCTCCGGCTGCTCCCGGCTCTCTCCAGTGGGATCTGCCGGATCCGTCGGGACCTCTGGCTGCCCGCCTTCTTTCTCTGCGGGAACTGTAGGCTCCTCCGGCTGCTCCCGGCTCTCTCCAGCGGGATCTGCCGGATCCGTCGGGGCCTCTGACTGCCCGCCCTCTTCCTCTGTGAAGGCTGTAGGCTCCTCTGGCTGCCCGCCCTCTTCCTCTGTGGAGGCTGTAGGCTCCTCCGGCTGTCCGTCCGGCCTTATCGGCTGCCCCGATACCGGGACTGCCGCACTGTCTCCCTCTGTTGGCCCATACCCGGCTCCCGACCCTTTGGCTGTGCGGACAGGCGCATCCTTTGGCCCTGTGCGCACGATGGTGACCGTCGGGCTGACCTGATAGTCCTTCTCGCCGATCTCCTGGGTCAGCTCCTCCATGGTCTGCCCCAGCAGCTGGGAATAGACCTCCTGGCTGTCCGGATCCAGCCCTTCATTCTCACTGATCAGCTGATCCACAAATCCGGCTTTCCCCACAGACACCTGATAGGTCTGCGCAAGCTCCTTTAACGCTTCTGTCTCCTGGATGGTCTGGTCATAGACCACCGCCTTGACCGCTTTCTCAGTCAGCACACTCTCCACATCAGCCGATACCGCAGCCTTTAGCTGCTCTGCCTTCCCCATATCTTTTCCAGATACGGAGACTAAGATCGCGTGCTCCTGGCCGTCCTGTCCCAAGTACCCTTGTTCTACCAGGGCGTCCACCACCTGGCCCACTGCCGGACCTACCGGCTGGCCTTTCAGGCTGCTGCCCTCGATCAGGCGGGCTCCGTCTTCATTGAGCGCCTGGACCTGCAGCACCTTTTCCATCCGGTTCAGCGAGAGCCGGAGGCTGGGATTGACATCGATCTCCACGCAGGAGGCTACCTGCAGATGGTTGTAGTGATAATAACCTCCACCTGTGACCACAAGACAGATGCAGGCCGCGGCCGCAGCCCCCCAGCGCCTGGAGGTACGCCCAAGGCCGGCTGCCCTTGCCCATAGGCGCTCCCATCTGCCCGGTCCGGGCCTCTGGCCGCTCTCTCCAGCCGGGCTCCCGCCAGGCCTTGCGCTCCCGCCGACAGCCACAGATCCGTCTATAGGGTCCTCTGGCTGGCCCATACTCTGCCATCCGGCCTTCACCGGCCCCAGCCGACGGCCGACGGCCTCCAGCCGGCAGATCTTCCCTGAGACCGGTGCCTCCCGTCCCTCCTGAGGTATTGTAAGGTCCAGCCGGGACCAGACATCCGGGGTGGCTGCCGTCAGGGCAGCCTGCAGATGCAGTTCGATCTCCTGGCAGGTGAAAACGGGTCTTCCATCCTTACTCTGCCCCACGACACTCACTCCTCTCTAAGATATTGTTCCAGCTTCTTGATCGCGCGATTATACTTTGATAAGACGTTAGCCAACGGCATCCCCAGGGCCTCGGCGATCTCCCTGTGCTTCATCCCTGCGGAATTCTTTAAGAGCACGATCTGCCGATCCTCCTCCCCCAGGGCCGTGAGGGCCGCCTGGAGCACCAGCTTATCGGCCGCATCCTCGATCTGGGGACATAGCTGGCCCATCTCTGCTCCATCCAGATCGTCCAGTCCCAGATCGGACCTGTGCTTCTGTTCCCTGAACCGCATGTAGCAGAGGTTCCTGGCGATCGTGAACATCCAGGCCAAAGGCTTGCCCTGGGCTCTGTAGCCGGGCGCTGAAGTCCATACCTTCATGTAGGTCTCCTGCATGACCTCTTCTGCATCCTGGGGGTTCTTTACGATCGATAAGATAAAGCCGTAGATGGTCCTGTCCGTATCTTCATATAATTTTCTGAATGCCTCCTGATCTCCCGCTGCGACCTGCAGCAAAAGCCCTTCATCCAATGTACTCCCAGGATCTGCAGGTTCAGGAAGCGCCAAGGTTTCCAAAAGCAACATACAATGGAATTCCTTTCTACTTAGTTAATGCAGGATCTGTTCGACTTATTGCATCTGTCTATAAAAATGTTACGCTTCCGCACAATAACTGTTCTCCATGGTGATCACGCAGCAGCAGCGCCCGTCCCGCTCCCGCACTCTGCGGACGATCTGCTCCTTCACCTGTCCGTATCGATCCTGCTGGTAATCCCTGGGGACCACCAGGTCAAAGATCAGATCTACCCGCCCGGTGCCGGCCACCATGCGCAGATCATGGAAGCCCAGACGGTGATCCACCTCATCCAGGACCTCCTTAAGCATGTCGCGATAAGCAAAAAAACGTTCATCCTTTGTCTCGATCGGATCCATATGGATCACCAGAGGGATCCTAAACCGCTCAAAAGCCTCCCGCTCGATCTGGTCGATGACCGCATGGGAATCCTTGACATCGACATCATCCGGCACTTCGGCGTGGATGGAGGCCATGCTCCTTGACGGACCATAATTATGTATGATCAAGTCATGGACGCCTACGATGCCGTCATAGCTTTTTACATGATCGCAGATCTGACGATACAGCTTGGGATCGATCGGCTCACCGATCAGAGGAGCCAGCGTATCCTTTGCGATGTTCACCCCCGCGATCATGACCACCACCGATACCACCAGACCCACGATCCCATCGATGTTCACGCCTGCCAGCCGAAAGACCAGCACGGAAATGATCGTGGCGGAGGTGGCGGCCACATCTCCCAGGGAATCGGCTGCCGTCGCCAGCATCACCTTGGAACCGATCCGTTTGCCCAGCCGTTTGTTGAACAGACCCATCCACAGCTTTACGCAGATGGACAGCACCAGGATCAGGATCGACACCGGCTTAAATGCCATCGCCACTGGATGGAAGATCTTCCCTGCCGCGTTTTTAAACAAGGTCAGGCCCACCTCGATCACTAAAAAAGCCACTATGAACGCAGCGATATATTCGATCCGCCCATGGCCGAAGGGGTGGTCCTCATCTGCCGGCTTTCCCGCCATCCACACCCCCACGAACCCGATGATCGAGGAGGCTGCATCAGAAAGGTTATTAAAGGCATCTGCCATGACAGAAATACTGTGGACCATCAGGCCTGCTGCCAGCTTAGCTGAAAAAAGGACCAGATTACAGATGATCCCCACCATACTGGCCAGGATCCCATACTGGGTCCGTACCTGCTCATCGTGTATATCCTCATGATCCGGGATGAACCTCCGGACTAAAAGATCAGTCATATCTCCCTCCTGCCGCCATACTGCCACTCTTTCCTCGTTATCTCTAGGATACCTCAAAAAACGTATTTTTACTCCTCCTTTGGCGGAACCGTCTTTCGAAGAGGCTCAAAAAAAGCTCCGCAAAAAGAAGGCCGGCCAGACACCCGGCCATATCCAGCCATACATCCTGGATCTGCCCGGAACGCCCGGGGGTGAAGAGCTGGATCGTCTCATCCACAAAAGGCACCCCGATCACAGCCAGTGCAAGGGGAAAAGCCTTCTCCTGCCACCCGGCCCGGCTATACCTGCGCTCCCTGCGTCTGTTCTTAACGTTGATCAACAGCAAGATCCCATAGATCCCATATTCAGCAAAATGTGCCAGCTTGCGCAGGATGTGCTCCGTCAGCCAGGCTCCGTCGATCCCCAGCCTTTCTGCCAGCCTGAGGAGGATCAGCAGGAGTGTGCCGCTCTCCTCAGAAGAGATCTGGGCCGGGACCATGGAATGGCCGAAGATGAACAGGAGCCACAGGGCCAAAAGGGCAGCCCAAAACTGCCGGGCGTCCATCCTCACCCGTCTCTGCCTGTTTTTTCCCATAAGTCCGTCTTTTTCCATATGTTCATGTCTTTCCTTTTTGTGATACGTTTTCCTATTATATTACAAACATATGGAGAATACAAGCAGATCGTACATAAAGTGGGGATCTTAGCCTATACAGCAGATGAGGACCCTGCACAGCAGGATCCTCATCTCTCCTCATAAGCTTTCTGCCAGCTCCTCCAGCCGGGTACGGTCCTGGGGATCTAAGGCCGACCGGATCGTCACGATCTTTTCACTGATCCGGATGTCCTTCATCTCTTCCAGGAGCTTTTGCATGACCTTTGCCGCCATAGGGGCCCATGTAGCGTTCTCCACCAGGCCTACCCTGCGTTTCTGATAGGTTTTGGCCTTTAGATGGTGGAGGAAGTCTTCCATGGGTGGGAACAGACCGCCGTCATAAGTAGCAGCCGCCAGCACCATCTTATCATAGCGGAAGGCCGCGGCCACGGCCTGGGACATATCGCACCGGCAAAGGTCGTAGACCTCCACCTTGCCCTCCCCCTTTGTCCGGAAGATCTGGGCAAGCTCTTTAGCCGCTGCCGCTGTATGGCCGTGGATCGAGGCATACGCGATCACAACGCCTTCCTCCTCCGCCTCATAGCGGCTCCATGTATCGTACAGCCCGATGTGATATCCCAGATCCTCCGTCAGGACCGGCCCGTGCAAGGGGCAGATCGCGGCGATATCCAGCTTGGCCGCCTTCTTTAAAAGTGTCTGGACCGGTGCGCCATATTTTCCTACTATATTAAAATAGTAGCGCCTGGCTTCCTCTGCCCAGTCTCCTCCTCCTGCCTTTCGCAGCTTGTCCTGGCCTAATGCTCCGAAGGTCCCGAACCCGTCAGCGGAAAAGAGGATCTTGCCCACAGGCTCATAGGCCACCATGACCTCAGGCCAGTGGACCATAGGCGCCATGAAAAACTGCAGCGAGCGCTTCCCCAGGGGGATGCTCTCCCCTTCCCGGACGATCACCTTCCTGCCGGTCAGATCCAGTGCAAAAAACTGCTCCAGCATGGTAAACGTCTTAGCATTCCCTACCAGCTGCATCTGGGGATATTTCTGTACCAGCGCCTCTATACTGCCGGAATGATCCGGCTCCATATGGGAGATCACTAAAAGATCGGGTGACGCGCCGCCCAGGACCTCCTCCACATTCTCCAGCCAGCCGTCTGTGGCGCGGCTGTCCACCGTATCCATCACCGCGATCTTTTCATCCATGATCACATAGGAATTATACGACACGCCTTCCGGCACCTTATACTGACTCTCAAACAGATCGATCGTCCGGTCATCCATCCCCACATAATAGATCTGCTCCATGATCTTCGTTCCTGCCATATCCTCGCACTCTCCTTTCTGGCTATCATGGCTTAGTATACCCTAGATCTTGCTTCCTATCTATATATAGAAATATTAAATTTTTCTCAACATTTCCCGAAATTTGGTTAAATTTTATGATTTCCATAAATATTTACATAAGATCAAAAAAAATGATTTGACATAGTAGGAAAACTATGGTACTCTAACAAAAGCCGCTAAGAGTCCACGGCTATCAGTTTATTATTTTTTTCATCTTTTTGGAGGTAGCGTATGAAAGGTACAGTAAAGTGGTTTAACAACCAGAAGGGGTACGGATTTATTTCCGACGAGCAGGGCAATGATGTATTTGTACATTATTCAGGGCTGAATATGGAAGGTTTCAAGTCTCTGGATGAGGGTGCCCAGGTTGAATTTGACGTAGTGAATGGAGCTAAGGGCCCGCAGGCAACAAACGTAACAAAGTTATGATCATAAAAATACACAGTACCTTTTTCAATCATATATCAGATCTGTGATAGTACGTTGAAGGAAGTTTTATGTGTTTACTATGATGTCACAAATAAGAGCCATCGGAAGATGGCTCTTTTTGCGTTTCTTATACCGGTCTGGCCTTTTTCAAGATCGCTTTCAGCTCGTCCACGGAAAACGTATAGTCCGTGTTGCAGAAATGGCAGTTCACGCTCACCGGCTTTCCGTCGGCGATCATCTCCTGGATATCCCTTTTCCCGATGCTGATCAGGGCTTTTTCCACACGCTCTTTACTGCAGTTGCAGTGGAACCTGGTGGGGAGCTTATCATTGATCTCCAGCCCGAACTCGCCCAGTATATGCTCTAAGATCATCTCCGGCGTGTCCCCGGCCTCCAGCAGGGCGGTGACGGAGGTGATCTCCTTTAGCTTTTCCTCCAGCTTCGTAACGACCGCATCCGAGGCCCCCGGCAGCAGCTGCAGGATAAAGCCTCCGGCCTGCCGGACGGTGTTCTCCTTGTTCATCAAAACGCCCAGTGCCACGGAAGAGGGGGTCTGCTCCGATGTGGCGAAATAGTAGGTCAGGTCGTCCCCGATCTCCCCGGTCACCAGGATCGTCTGGCCCACATAGGGCTCCTTTAGGCCGATATCCTTGATCACGCTAAGGACCCCAACGCCCAGAGCGCCCCCTACGTCCAGCTTGCCCTTGGCATTGGGCGGCAGCATCACGGAGGGGTTGAAGACATAGCCTTTTACATCGCCCTTAGAGTCCGCGGTCACCGTCAGGCCCTCTATGGGGCCGTCTCCCTGGATCTTTATGGTCAGGAGATCCTCCTCTCCTTTCATCATCACGCCCATCATGGCCCCTGCCGTCAAGAGCCGCCCCAGGGCCGCCGTGGCCACCGGGCTGGTATCATGGGCGGCCCTGGCCGCCTCCACCGTCTCCCTGGTGGTGGCCGCGAAAGCGCGGATCTGGCCGTCGGCGGCCGTGGCCCTTATGATATAGTCTGCCATCGCTTGTTTTCTCCTCTCTGTTCATCGCAGCTGGTCATAAACCATAGGATACATTTACCATTCCACCTCATCCTCTCTTAGGCACTCTTCTAACGGTGTAGCGCCGCCTGTAAGGATGGAGGCCGCGAGACCCTGGACTGCATTAAGATATACGGTTTCCTGGTGTGCCGTTGGATCGGTCTCATCGATCCAGATCTTGTCCTCCTCTCGATGATCGATCATCGTCGCATTTATCGCTGTCATGGTCATCAGCTCCTTCCTATTTTAACTTACGGTCTGGTGAACGTCAATCAGATCTTCCCTGTCTGTGACAAGCCCTTTATAGAAGATCACTTTCCATAAGCTGGTCAGACGGTCTGTTCCAGAGGCAGCAGCTACAAAAATGTAGCTATAATGCACATATCTCCTCAACATCCAAGAGGTATATATTATGTCTACTTTTTTATATCTACGTGGTCTGAACAGCCCTTCTTCCTTTCCCGCGCCACCACATAGACCCGCTCGCTGTCCTCTTTAGGGCTTTCTCTGGTAAAGGCATCGTAGCAGACCACAAACTCCATACCGGCCCCTGCCAGCGCCCGTTGGATCTCCTCCAGGGAGAAAGCCCGCTGTAGGTGGGTCTCCTGGTACTTGCGGTACAAGCCCTCCAGCTCCAGGCCGTTTAGCCCCCCGCCCGCCTCCAGATCCACTGGGATGAAGAGGGTCAGGTCGTACTGATTGATCCGGCTCTCCAGATCAAAATGGTTCTCCCAGATGAAGCTGCCCTCCTCCCGGTCCTCGGCGATGGTCTCATCGGCCAGCAGCTCCCGGTATTTATACTCAGTGTTCATGTCAAAGATAAAGAGGCCGCCTGGGTCCAGGTAATTGTCCACCAGCCGGAAGGTGGCCGCCAGATCCTCATAGGACAGGAGATAGTTCAGCGAGTCGCAGATGCTGACCACCGCCCCCACGGTCCCGTAGAGCTCGAAGCTCTGCATATCCTGCAGGAGATACAGGATATCCAGGCCGGAGGCCTCCCTCTTCTCCATGGCGATCTCCAGCATCTCTGCCGAAGCGTCCACCCCGATCATATCGTACCCCTCCCGGGCCAAAAGCTCCGTCATAGTGCCGGTCCCGCAGCCAAGGTCTAAGACCAGGCCCTCCTCTACCCCATAGTCCTTTAACAGCCCGGTGAGATACCGGCACCATCCCTCATAGGGGATATCGTCCATGAACAGGTCATAGACTGTGGCAAAGCTGGTGTATGCGTCCATACGCTCCTCCCTTCCTAAACCTCCATGCGCCCGGCTGCGGGATCTCAAAGTAAACCTCCATGTACCCGGCAGTGGACTTTCATAGTAAACCTCCATGCGCCCGGCAGCGGACGCGCCTCCACACACGAAGATCTGGCGGGCGCATCTGGCATACCTGAACGCATGCCGCCTGATCGGCGGCGGGATCTCAAAGTAAATACAAAAAAGCCGCCCGCTGCTCCTTCGCGCAGTCTGGACGGCCGGGTGCTATGTGCTATGCGTTCTTCCCGCAGCATTTTTTATACTTCTTGCCGCTGCCGCAGGGACAGGGATCGTTCCTTCCGATCTTGTGGGGCTTGCGGATCGTGCCGGAGGCCTTCTGCTCCTTGTAGAGCTCCTTCCTGCGCTCCTCCGTCAGGATCGCGTCCCACTGGGGCAGCTCGTACAGCCAGTTGGCCTTAGCCTCCACCATATGGTAATACAGCTTCTCCGGGTCGATCTCGATCCGGACCTGGGTATCCTCCTCCATGGTCTCGATCGGGTTCTCATAGCCCTTTAAGCTCTCGTTGATCCCGTCTAAGAATCCGGTCATGATCAAGATCTCCGTATCGAACCGCTCCGCCAGCTCCTTGACCGTACCGGTGATCACCTGGGTGGGGTCGGAGAGGATCTTCTCATAGATCCCTTTCTCGATCGTAAAATAACCGGTCCACAAGTTCTCTCTCTCTTTCTCCTTCAGACCGTCCCCATACGCTAAGTCTCTCCATGTCTGTAAGATCGCCATATCTCATCCATCCTTTATCTTTCCTAGTTTTTTGACACGCTATAAATTGACGCACCGGAGCTATGTATCCAGAGCCCCTATGGTCCTGCCAGATGATGATAGCACAGAATGGTGGGGTTTGTAAAGGTTTTTGCGAGAGATCAGGGGGATACAACATGGTTACGGGACTTTTCCCTAAGATATATATAACATCGCTAAAAAATGTGATATACTGATATCGTCAAGAGATGTTCAGGCAAGCGGAGGCAGGCGGAATGAAGGAAGGGGCTGGATATGACAGAGATCGTAAGGCTATTGTTAGGCTTGAGAGCCGCCGGATGGAGTGAAAAAGAGATCAATGATTTTATCCTTTATATCGGATCTGGAGATGAACAGTATAAACCAAAGCCAAGAAAAGATGTTTGAACAAAAAAGAAGAGCTCAAAAGCTGATATAGCAGACTCTCCCTCCTTTTGCTATACCGAACAGACGTATCGTAAAAGGAGGGAGAGTTTTTTTGTGTCTTATCTCTTCTCTGAAGATCCAGATGACTTCCTGCCACTATCCTCACAGCATGAACTGCACCGCACAGAACGCCCCATAGAGCAGGAGCAGCAAGAGCCCCTGTGCCCTGTAGAGCTTTCCTTTTATCAAGGCCGGCAGGGTCATCAGCAGCATGACCGTGAACATCACCGGGATATCCAGCACCAGGGAGGCGTTATGCCCGAAGAGCACCGCGTTCTGAGGGATCCGGAAGGGTGCCAGGGTGACGGAGACGCCGCTGACCAGCACCAGGTTGAACAGGTTGGCGCCGATCACATTGCCCAGGGAAAGGGCTCCGTGGCCCTTCGCTAAAGAGGTGATCGCCGTCACCAGCTCCGGCAGCGAGGTCCCCAGGGCCACAAAGGTCAGGGCGATCACCGATTCCGGCACGCCTAAGGCCTGGGCGATCAAGGTCCCGTTATCCACTAAAAGGTCCGCGCCCACCGCGATCAGGACCGCGCCCACCAACAGCATGAGGAGATCTTTCGCTATAGAGCCTTCCTCTGCCCCCTCCTCTTCTTTGCTCTCTTTTTCTTTGCCCGCTCCTTCTTGGACGTGTGCCGACCCTCGCACTGCATGGCTCCCATCCTCCTGGACACGCATCGCCTCTTTCGCCGCACCGCCCCCGTTCTCTTGGGCATGCATCCGCTCTTTCGACGCGCCGTCCCCATCCTCTTGGACAAGCATCAGCTCGCTTTTTGCCCCAGAGCTTTTCTCCATGGCATGCATCAGCCCTTCTGCGCCTCTCTCCACGATCTTCACACCTTCTTTTCGGTCTCCCTCCGCCGGGGTATGCTTCATCTGCAGGATGGTGGAGGCCATATACACCAGGAAGATCCCCAGGAGCAGGAACCCCACAGGCCGGCTGAAAGATCCGGTCAGATAGGCTACCCCGGCGTAGAGCAGGGCGGCGGTGAAGAAGAACAGCACCGGTGTGCGCAGCGTCCTCTTGTCGATCGGACCTGGCCGCACCGCGATCGTGACCGCGGCGATCAGGGCCGTATTGCAGATCACCGAGCCGATCGCATTGCCATAGGCGATCTCGCTGTGGCCGGTCAGAGCGGAGGTGGTAGAGACCATGACCTCCGGGAGGGTGGTCCCGATCGAGACCACCGTGGCCCCGATCAATAGCTCCGGCAGGCGGAAGCGGCGGGCGATCCCCGTGGAACCGTCCACGAACCAGTCCCCGCCCTTGATCAGGCAAAGCAGGCCGATGATAAAAAACAGTACTGGGATGAACATGTTTTTTCCTCTTTTCCTCACTCACATTTTGTCTTTGTGCGTTCATTCCCGCTAAGAGTACCACAAACCCGACCGCTTGACAAGCCGGGGGGCTGAAAAGTTTTATCTATCTCTTTTTATACCTTTATCGCGAACTATAAAAAAATGGGCATCATGATAGATGCCCGTGCCCTTCGGCGTACGATCTATAGTATGTCCTTAGACGTAATAACTTACCCTTCCTCTATAAGATGATTTTACGATCGATCATCCCGATCGTCAATGGTTTTTTCTTGTAATTTCTTTATCTGGTGCTCTAATTCCTGTATTTTGCTTTCAGCAGCATCTTTTTCCTTTAGCAGAAGATCAAATGCGTTCTGGAGCTTACCATATGCCTGAGTGCGTTTTTGCTCTGCTGCCCACTCTCTGTAGAACAAATGCTCCAGAAGTGTGGATCTTACTTCACGAAATAACTGCTTTTTGTCCTGCAAGTTACAGGTCAGCTTTCCTATAGGAGCGAGGATGGCAGATTTGGATATGATCTTTGCGTTATCGATCACAAGAACACAGTCACGGGCAAAGCCATCCACAGGACCGACTTTTCTGTAATACCACTTTCCGCCAGGACCATCTTCAGGATGATATGCCATTGCTAATTTTGAGGACGAACTTGTTGCAGGAACGACAAACATGAGATTGTTCCATGTTTCCAGAACGAGAGCCGGGTGTCCATATGAAAGCTCAGGCGCATAGTGTGGTCCAAGATCTACCATTAATATATCGCCAACAGAAATATCTTGGCTATTTATTTGTGTCTTTCTTATCTTGCCATCTGTTCAAGCTGTTTGTGATCATGGCCATTTCAGCGGCAGACCAAACATTAACATCCGCATTAAGATTTGACAATAAATACAGATAATTTGCAAGAACATCACTGGTGTCTTTTGCCGGTTGGTTCCGGTAGGCCGGATCTATGGCGATCTTTCCAAGCTTTTTATAGTCAACTTTCATCTGATCCTTTTTCATGTTTGGAGCCTTTCAGACCCACCTTATGGAAAACACTTACTTCGCCATCAGCCGCCTGATCGCATCGTGATCTGTCAATGGCGGTCTCACTGGTGTGGACGGCTTTCTCCTAGGCTTATCTTCAGATGCCACCAGCGCATCTATAAAAGCCTCTGCCTGCTTAGGATCGTCAATACGGACACTTGCAAAAATACTGGATGTCGCCATGATAACACCTCCTTCACCCAATAGTCTATCGAACTTTCGTAAGGTCTACATATCCGGCTATCGTTCCTCTGCCACATAGCCGGACCATCATCTGTCCCTATCATACAACAGGAACATTTATCTGTCAATATAATCCAGTAAATTTTTGTAATATTTTAACTCTGTTCGTAACAGAACCGATACACCGAACGGTCACCCCTGTCAAACAGCCGCCCTCCTCTCCTTCTCCGTAACCGTTCAGATACCCTGAACGGTTACGGCATCCGGCCATTGAAGATCGCTACGCGATGGGCCGGATGCTTGCGACCACCACACGTTCGTACGGTCAGCGCGGCGAGCGCGCAGACCTATCTGGACTGTTACCCTTCTCCATCCCCTTAAGCTCCTTCAAGATCCGCGCCACGATCACCGACGCCAGCAAGAAGGTACACACATCCGCCACCGCCTGGGCCATCTGCACGCCCAAGAGCCCGAAGATCTGCGGCAAGATAAGGAGCGCCGGGATCAGGAACAGCCCCTGGCGGCCCATAGCCACCAGGGAGGCCCGGAAACCATAGCCGATGGACTGGGGCAGCATATTGCACATGATGATCCAGCTCTGGATCGGCATGGTGGCCAGCTGGAATCGCAGGGCCTTGCTGCCGATCAAGATCACATCCAGGTCCTCCTTCCGGAACAAGGTGATGATCGGCTCGGCCAGGATAAAGCTGACCACGCCCATAGCGGTCAGGGCCACGGTGGCCACCTTTACGCAGAACCAGAAGGAGGTGAGCACCCGGTCATACCGCTTTGCGCCGTAATTGAACCCGCACACCGGCTGGAAGCCCTGGCCGAAGCCGATCAGGCTGGAATTGATGAACATCATGAACCGGGAGACGATGGACATAGCCGCGATCGCCGCATCCCCGTAAGGCCCTGCCGCCAGGTTGAGGACCACCGAGGAGATGCTCATCATCCCCTGCCGGCACAGGGAGGGCAGACCCGCATGGAGGATGATCCCATACATCCTGGGCGTGGGGGTGAACTTAGAAAGCTGGATCTTGATACTGTCCTTGCGCAGGTTGCATTGGCACAGCAGGATCATAAAGCTGATCATCTGGCTGATCATGGTGGCCACCGCCGCCCCCGCGATCCCCATATGGAAACCGAAGATCAAGAGCGGGTCTAAGACCATGTTCAAGATCCCGCCCGTGGCGATCCCGAACATGGCATAGAGGGCGATCCCCTGGGCTCTTAAGATATTGTTCATCACAAAGGAACAGAGCATAAAAGGTGCTGCATACAGGATATAGCGCATATAATCCATAGCGAAGGGCGCGATGGTGGGCGTGGCCCCCAGAAGATAGACCAGCGGCTCCATGAACAGCGAGCCAAAGACCATCATCAGGATCCCGATGATGAACACGCTGCAAAATGCCGTGGCCGCCGCTTTCCCGGCCTCATCCCCCTTCTGGTCCCCCAGGGACCTGGAGATATAGTTCCCGCTGCCCATGCCGAAGGTAAAGCCGATCGCCTGGATCATGAACATCAGGGAAGCGATGATCCCCACCGCCCCGGATGCGCTGGTCCCGATCTGGCTCACGAAAAAGGTGTCCGCCATATTGTAGACCGCCGTCACCAGCATACTGATGATCGTGGGCACCGCCAGCCGGGGGATCAGCCTGTGGACCGGCGTCTCGATCATCATCCGGTATCGCTCGTTTTGTGTCATCGTCTTTTTCATCACATTTCCCCTTCTTTCTCTTCATCTTACCAAAAAGTATAGCATGATCGGGACGCATTTTACAAGGATGGGGACAAAACAGTTGCGCAAACAGCCCGCAGGTGATACAATCCAGATGGCTCACAGTAAGCCTGCATGCGCCCAGCAGCGGACACGCCGCCACACCAAAAAACCTGGCGGGCGCACTGGGCATACCTGGACCCAGGCCGCCTATCCGGCGGCAGATATCCAAAGTAAAAAACAAGGAGGAACACCCCATGGACCTGATCATACCAGAGCATTACGACCCCCGGCTGACCGTCAGAGAGACCCAGGACGCGATCAAATACATCCGGGATACATTCCAGAAGGAGCTGGGCCGGGAGATGGGATTTGAGCGGATCTCCGCTCCCCTTTTCGTGGAACAGAGCAGCGGCTTAAATGACAACTTGAACGGCGTGGAGCGCCCCGTCCAGTTCGACATGGCAAGCGCCCCCGGCGAGACCATCGAGGTGGTCCATTCCCTGGCAAAGTGGAAACGGATGGCCTTAAAGGAGTACGGCTTTCAGCCCGGCGAGGGCCTTTATACTAATATGAACGCTATCCGCCGGGACGAGGAGCTGGATAACCTCCACTCCTGCTATGTGGACCAGTGGGACTGGGAGATGGTCATCACCAAAGAGCAGCGGAACGAGGAGACCTTAAAAGAGGTAGTCCGCCGGCTCTTCAAGATCATCAAGCACATGGAGCACGAGGTCTGGTACAAATATCCCCATGCCGTTCGGCGCCTGCCTGAGGACATCTTCTTCATCACCTCCCAGGAGCTGGAGGATATGTACCCGGATAAGACCCCCAAGGAGCGGGAGAACCTGATCACCAAGGAGCACGGCTGTGTCTTCCTGATGCAGATCGGCGATAAGCTGGCCAGCGGCAAGCCCCACGACGGGCGCGCCCCGGACTATGACGACTGGGCCTTGAACGGCGATATCCTTTTCTGGTTCGACACCTTGGGCTGCGCCCTGGAGATCTCCAGCATGGGCATCCGTGTCGATGAGACCTCCCTGACGGAGCAGTTAAAGAAAGCCGGCTGCGAGGACCGGAAGGCCCTCCCCTACCACCAGATGCTCCTAAATGGCCAGCTCCCCTACACCATCGGCGGCGGCATCGGCCAGTCCAGGCTCTGCATGCTCCTTTTAGACCGGGCTCACATCGGCGAGGTCCAGGCCAGCCTGTGGCCCAAGGCGATGCGGGATAAATGCCGGGAGCATAACATCATCCTGTTGTAAAAACGATGAAAAACGTGATCGACGAACGCCTGATCTACGAGATCCTGTCCGTAGTGGAGGAGATTCCCGAAGGGAAGGTGGCCAGCTACGGGCAGATCGCCGCACTGATCGGCCGGGAAAAAAACGCCCGCCTGGTAGGCCGGGTCTTAAGCCGCTCCTCCTCCTACGGGGACTACCCCTGCCACCGGGTGGTCAACCACGCCGGCCGCACCGCTCCCGGCTGGCACGAGCAGCGGGCCCTATTAGAACAAGAAGGCGTAAAATTTAAGAAAAACGGCCATGTCGATATGACCAGATATCAGTGGGATCCGTGACGGATCCCTTTTTTGTGAACAAAATATCTTTTATAGCTTTTTACCCACATACCCGCTATAATAATAGAAAAACTACAAAGGAAAGGAGCGCACCATTGAAAGACCTATCCATCCGCTATCTGGAACGGCTGTCCGATTTGTATCCCACGATCGCAGCCGCCTCCACCGAGGTGATCAACCTGGAGGCCATCTTGAACCTTCCCAAGGGGACCGAGCATTTCCTGACCGATATCCACGGCGAGTACGAGGCATTTTCCCATGTGCTCAAGAACGGCTCCGGAGCCGTGCGCCGGAAGGTGAACGATGTGTTCCGCAATACCTTGAGCAACGCTGACAAACGCTCCCTAGCCACCCTGATCTACTATCCCAGAGAGAAGATGGAGCAGGTGTTAAGCCTCCATGCGCCCGGCAGCGAAAGTACCATCACTCCTGAAGATCCGGCTGACACCCCCGGCATACCTGGACCCATGCCGCCTATCCGGCCACAGGACTCTATGGTAAAGACCCAGAAGGACCAGGACCGCGAGGACTGGTACAAGATCACCCTGTACCGCCTGATCCAGGTCTGCAAGAGCGCCGCAAGCAAATATACCCGCTCCAAGGTCCGCAAGGCCCTGCCCCCGGAATTTGCCTACGTGATCGAGGAGCTGGTGATGGAAAAGGAGGAGGGGATCGATAAAGAATCCTATTATAATGCGATCATCCAGACCATCATCCGGGTGGGCCGGGCCGAGGAGTTCATCACCGCCCTGTGCCATCTGATCCAGCGTCTGGTGGTGGATCATCTCCATATCGTGGGGGACATCTACGACCGCGGCCCCGGCCCCCACATCATCATGGACAAGCTGATGGGATACCATTCCATCGACATCCAGTGGGGGAACCACGACGTGCTGTGGATGGGCGCCGCCGCAGGCCAGATCTGCTGCATCGCCAATGTGATCCGGATCTGCGCCCGCTACGGGAACCTGGATATCTTAGAGGACGGCTACGGGATCAACCTGCTGCCCTTAGCCACCTTTTCCCTGGCCGTCTACGGGGACGACCCCTGCACCTGCTTCCAGCTAAAGGGCGGCGGGACCGGCGATCCTCATGAGCGGGAGATGAACATCAAGCTGCACAAGGCGATTTCCATCATCCAGTTCAAGGCGGAAGGCCAGCTGATCAAAAAGAACCCCCAGTTCAAGATGGAGAAGCGGAACCTGCTCCACCTGATGGACTTAGAAAAGGGTACGATCCGGATCGACGGGCAGGACTACCCTCTCCTGGACAAGCACTTCCCCACTCTGGACCCGGCCGACCCCTACGCCTTTACCGAGCAGGAGGAGGAGATCGTCCGGCGGCTGGAGCGGGCCTTCCTAAACTGCGAAAAGCTGCAGCAGCACATGAAGTTCCTCTTAGCCAAAGGCAGCTTACATAAGGTCTATAACGGGAACCTCCTCTACCACGGCTGTATCCCCTTAAATGAGGACGGTTCTCTGCGTCAGGTAGAGATCTATGGAAAACGCTACAAAGGAAAGGCGTTGTATGATGTGCTGGATAACTATGTGCGCAAAGGCTTTGTGGCCCGGGACGAGAAGGAACGGCAGCGTGGCCGGGACATGATGTGGTATATCTGGCTCCATGAGGACTCTCCCCTCTTCGGGAAGGATAAGATGGCCACCTTCGAACGGTATTTCCTGGCGGACAAGGAGCTGCAGCGGGAGAAAAAGAACCCTTATTACCATATGCTGGAGCAGGAGGAGGTCCTGGATGAGATCTTACAGGAGTTCGGCCTGCCCACCGAGACCAGCCACATCATCAACGGCCATGTCCCGGTCAAGACCAAGAACGGAGAAAGCCCGATCAAATGCGGCGGGAAAGCCCTGGTGATCGACGGCGGCTTCTCCAAGGCCTACCAGAAGGAGACCGGTATCGCGGGCTACACCCTGATCTACAATTCCTACGGCCTGATCCTGGCCGCCCACGAGCCCTTCGAATCCACAGAGGCCGCCATCCAGAAGGAGAGCGATATCCATTCCGAGAGCATCGTGGTGGAACGGGTGGACCGGCGTAAGCTGGTGGGAGATACCGATATCGGCAAGGAGCTGAAGGAAAAGATCATGGACCTGGAGCAGCTCCTGGAGGCCTACCGGTCTGGTACGCTGGTGGAGCGGTATCGCTAAACTGCCATGGCCCGACGGCGGATCCTGTATGCTGATCCTGCGGATATAAGATCGTGTTTTCTATGAAAGCGTGAAAAGCGGCAGAGCTGTCGAAAGACTCCTCTGCCGCTTTTAAGTTCAAGTTTTTCCTGTTGCGCAAGTCTACCAAGGTCGTTTTTACGTTCCTTGATGGCTCAAGTTGGTGTTAGTATATAAGTGTGGACAGGAAAAGTTGAACAATCTATACTATCAA
>CAJUFE010000062.1 GCA_910585635.1 uncultured Lachnospiraceae bacterium
TGTGACCTTTGCTCACAAGAAACACCTCGCGGGATATTACCTGTGAAAAGTAACATGATCAGGGCAACAAGTCACAGTTTGATGGGAATGGGCAGAGGACCGATGCGCCAGAGCTGGCGCAGATAGCATGGAGGATCCGATATGATCGTGAAGAAGGCGGCGGCATTTGCAAGGGTAGCACATAAAGGGGCAGTACGGAAAGGTACGGCCATCCCTTATATCGTCCATCCGATGGAGACTGCTGTGATCGTGTCGTCTATGACAAAAGACCCCGAGATGATCGCGGCGGCGCTGCTCCATGACGTGGTGGAAGATGCGGGAGTGACCAGGGAGCAGCTTGAGGAGGCGTTCGGGGATCGGGTGACCGCTCTGGTGATGGCAGAGACGGAGGATAAGAGCAGGTCTTGGCTGGAGCGCAAGACCGCCACGATCGAGCATCTGCGATATGCTTCCAGGGAGGAGAAGATCTTGGTCCTGGGCGATAAGCTGAGCAATATCCGCAGCACGGCAAAGGACTACCTTTTGGAGGGCGAGAGATTTTGGGACAGGTTCAATGAAAAACGAAAGGAGTCCCACTGTATGTATTATGAGGGGGTGGGGAAGGAGCTGGAGGAGTTAAAGGGGTATCCGGCTTACCAGGAGTATATCCAGCTATGCCAGCTTGTGTTCCATGGGCAGGATCTTTTCTTAGGATGAAGGGATGAGGGGCTTTTTTGTAGCCTGTGTATCCGGATAGGCTGGCCCCAGATGGCAGGACGGCCTCCAGACCTAACAAATGGACAGTTTTTTGCGGCATCTCTGGCTGGAAAGAACAGAAAAAAACGATAAAATAATGTCTTAAAGGCGCCGGACCACAGCAAGGCGGCGGCCAGAAAAGAGTAGGCTATGGTATGGACCATGAAAGGCATAGGAGGAAAGACATGGGGATCGTTTTTAATGAGAAGACAGGGGAGTTCCACCTGTATAATGACAGGATCAGCTATCTGATGAGGATCTTGCGCAACGGCCAGCTGGGCCAGCTGTATTTTGGGAGGAGGATCCCCCAGCGGGAGGATCACGGCTATCTGCTGGAGAACCAGTACCGCCCCAACAGCGCCTTTGTATTTGATGATGGATATACCTTTACATTGGAGCATCTAAAGCAGGAATACCCGTCCTACGGCACTACGGATTTCCGTATGCCCGCTCTGGAGATCGATCAGCCCAATGGCAGCCGGATCACCGACTTCCGGTATGTCTCCCATAAGATCACCAAGGGAAAACCAGCCTTGGAGGGCCTTCCGGCTACCTATACCGAGTCGGACGAGGAGGCGGATACCCTGGAGATCCTGCTGCGGGACGAGCTTTTAAAGGTGGAGCTGACCCTGCTGTATACGATCTTCCGGGACGTGGACGGGATCGCCAGGAGCGCCCGCTTTGAAAATAAAGGGGAGGGGGCCTATCAGATCACCAGGGCCATGAGCCTTTCCCTAGACCTGCCCGATGACGCGTATGAGTGGATCCAGTTCTCCGGCGCATGGGGGAGAGAGCGGTCCGTAAAGACCAGGAGGCTGCAGCAGGGGATCCAGGCGGTCAGCAGCGCCAGAGGCGCTTCCGGCCATTTCCATAACCCCTTTGTGGTGTTAAAGCGCCCGACGGCCGACGAGCATCAGGGGGAGGTGATCGGGTTCTCCCTGGTCTACAGCGGGAACTTCCTGGCCCAGGCGGAGGTGGACACCTACGGGGTCACACGGATGATGATCGGGATCAATCCCTTTGGGTTCTCCTGGTGCCTTAAGCCGGAGGAGAGCTTCCAGACCCCGGAGGCGGTGATGATCTACTCCTCCCAGGGGATGAACGGCATGAGCCAGGCTTTCCACCGGCTGTACCGTACCAGGCTGGCCAGAGGCTACTGGCGGGACAAGGAACGCCCGGTACTGCTGAACAACTGGGAGGCCACCTATTTTGACTTTACCGAAGAGAAGCTCTTGAAGATCGCGGAGAATGCCAAGGCGGACGGCGTGGAGCTTTTTGTGCTGGATGACGGCTGGTTCAGCACCCGCTGCGATGAGACCAGCGGGCTGGGTGACTGGTGGCCGAACCGGGACCGCCTGCCGGAAGGGATCAAAGGGCTTTCCGAAAAGGTAGAGGCTTTAGGCCTGAAGTTCGGCCTCTGGGTGGAGCTGGAGATGGTCAATAAGGACAGTGAGCTGTACCGCGCCCATCCCGATTGGATCATCCAGACCCCGGACCGTCATGCCTCCCACGGGAGGAGACAGTATGTGCTGGACTTTTCCAGAAAAGAAGTGGTGGACTATATCTACGAGATGATCGAAAAGCTGATCGGGGAGTCCAAGATCTCCTATATCAAATGGGATATGAACCGCAACATCACCGAGTGCTTTTCCGCCGGCCACAGCCCTGAGCAGCAGGGGGAGATCTTCCACCGGTACATCCTGGGCTTGTACGACCTGTATGACCGGCTGAACAAACGGTTCCCCCAGATCCTTTTTGAATCCTGTGCCAGCGGCGGCGGCCGGTTCGATCCAGGCCTCCTCTACTATGCGCCCCAGTGCTGGACCAGCGATGATACCGACGCGGTGGAGCGCCAGAAGATCCAGTACGGCACCTCCTACGCCTACCCGGTCAGCTCCATGGGAGCCCATGTCTCGATCACGCCCAACCATCAGCTGGACCGCAGCACGCCGTTAAAGACTCGGGGTGACGTGGCCGCCTTCGGCGCCTTTGGCTATGAGCTGGATCTGGCGAGGCTGACCGACGAGGAGCGGGCAGTGGTCAGGGAGCAGATCCATTTTGTGAAAAAATACCGGAAGCTGATCCACACCGGCGACTTTTATCGTCTGCTGAGCCCCTTCGAAGGGAATTTTACCGCATGGATGGTGGTCTCGGAGGACAAGAAGCAGGCGATCGTGGCCTACTTCAAGATCCTGAACGACGTGAACTGTCCCTTCCGCAGGCTCTATCTGAAGGGGCTGGATGGCGACGCTTTATATCATACCCGGGAAGATGGAAGAGAGAGGGGCAGCTTTTTCGGCAGTGAGCTGATGAACCTGGGGCTGGTGACCACCGATCTGTCTGCCGGACAGCAGTCTCTGGACCAGGATGCCGCCGGGATGCCCGTGGGCGATTTCACCTCCAGGATCTTCGTGCTGGAAGCGGAAGGCTGAGGAGAAAGATAGGCGGGACTGCCTGCCGATAGGATAGACTGGAAGACGGAGGGGACCATGGATACGAAAAAAACTTCAGAGAAATGGAAACGGATCGGCATGTCCTTTTTTGGTGTGATCGTCACCGGCTTTTGCGTGGGCGCGCTCCAAAAGGCCGATCTGGGGGCTGACCCTTTTACCTGCTTTGTCACGGGGATCGGCAATATCTTTCATTCCACCTACAGCACCTTTTACCTGATCGTGACAGGTGCGCTGCTGGTGGGGGTGTTTGTGATCGAGAAGCATTATATCGGCATCGCCACATTGATCAATCTGTTCTTTACAGGGATGGCGGCGGACTTTATGCGCGGGCTGCTGGACGGCATCTTTCCTGAGCCGGGGATCGTTCTGCGGGTGGCGATCATGCTGGCCGGGATCTTGGGGACCTGCTTTTCGGCATCAGTCTATTTTACCGCAGACCTGGGCGTGTCCGCCTATGATGCGGTGTCTCTGATCGCCGCCAATAAATATAAGCTGATGGCCTTCCGCCTGTGCAGGATCGCCAGTGACTCGATCTGTGTCCTGACCGGCTTTATCTTCCATGTGACCATCGGTGTGGGGACCGTGATCACGGCCTTGTTCATGGGACCGGTGATCCAATGGTTCAATACCCATGTATCCGAGCCCTTCCTGTACGGGCGAGATCGATGAGCAGGAACGATCTGCGCCCGGGAGCTGGGAGCTCCCGGACCATATCGTTCAGTGATAGACTGCCTTCAAAAAAGGGGCTGTCGCAAAATGCCGCTTATATACGAAATATGGCTGTGACCGATCGGGTCGGGACGCCATATCCTGTATATAGCGGCAATTTTGCGGCAGCTCCTTTGCGTTCATCGCTCTTTGCGGGAATGGATCTCCTTGCGGGCGGCGGCGCTCTCCTGGAGGATCATCTTCCGGTAGGAGGCAGGGGACACCCCGTATTGCTGTTTAAAGAGCTTGATCAAGGATTCCGGCTGCTGGTATCCGCAGGAATAGGCGATCGCCGCCACGGAGAGCTGGGTGGATTCCAAAAGGTGCTGCGCCTTGGTCAGGCGGAACTGCTGGATATACCGTAAAGGGGAAAGGCCGGTGTGCTGCTTGAACAGGGTGCTCAGATAGCTGCGGTTCAAGCCCACATACCGGGCCACCTCATCGGCCTGCAGCGGCTCCGTGATATGGTCGCGGATATAGGCGATGGCCTGGTCCACATAGAGATTGCTGTTCTGGCGGGCGGAGAGGCCCCGGTCCGACCCGGCCACCGCGCTCAGGAACAGATACAGCATGGCCAGGCAATAGAAGGTGTCCTCCGTATTGCTGTGTTCATGCTCGATCATGCCCAGGACACAGGTCTTTAGCTGTTCCTTATTTTCGCACCGGAAGATCGGCTGCTCCTGGGAAAGGCCCAGAGAAGATACGATCCTCTTAGCATCCCCGCCGGAAAAACCGACCCAGATATAGGTCCATGGCTCCTCGCCGTCGGATATGTAGGTGGTCTGGTGGTCCGGCTCGATCAGGAAACCCTTTCCCGCGGAGAGGGTATAGTGGGTCTCGTTCACGATAAATTCGCCCTTCCCCTCCAGGATATAGTGGATCAGGTGGTAGGGGCGCACGGCGGGGCCGTATTTGTGGAAAGGCATGGTGACGGAATGGCCAAATGCGTTCAGGCACAGCTGTTGCTGGCCGTTGCCCAGGATATTAAACGAAAGAGAATCTTCCATAATAAAACAGCTCCTTTCTTTATGCTTTGCCACCGTAGCATAAGGAGACTGGGCTGTCAACTGTTTTTGCCATACTGCTGACGCTCCCTTTTATTTACTGGGGATATTTTGAAAAAAGTGCTTGCAGATCCTTTGAAAAGGGGATATAATGTCCATATAGCGGTATCATTCTTATATCGCCGGCCGGGTGACCGGCTGCTGGTCTGTTCTGGACCGGCATCTCCAGACCTTTTTGTACATTGAAAATCAGATAAGACAGGAAGCCTTTGCGCTCTCGCCCTCCTCCTCTGGCCCTATGGGAACCTATTGTAACACGGAGTGGAAACGGAAAGGAGAGAATATGGAGGACAGAAAGAAAAAAGGAAGGGGAAAAAGGGCGATCGCCCTGCTTTTGACCCTGTTATTGACCTTGTCGCCCTGCCTGCAGGGGGATCTGCTGGCCCAGGCGGCAAGCTTTATGCTCAAGATGAAAGGGACTTCCAGTATGCTGATGGACGTATCCTTTAGCTTTTTTGGGGAACGGATGGGGAGCGGGATCTATTATTGGGAAAAAAGTGATGGGAGTCCGCTCTTTTGTGTGCAGCAGCATGCCCGTGCAGGGCTGGATCTGAACGGGACAGAGGCACCCGAAGCGTTTGGTGAAGACATCCATTTTACCCCCTCCCAATATGAGCTGGTGTCCCTCATCCTGCAATGCTGCGGGATGCGGCGAGGTGAGACCGGGGAGCTGGAGGCTGGGGATTACCTGGCGGCCCAGGCCGCCATATGGGGGGTCCTGTCGCCCAACTGGCTGGGTGTGGAGCAGCTGGAGCAGGAGATGGAGAACCTTCATAGGCATGTCCGCAGCTGGCGGGGGATCCCGGCACAAGAGCTGATCGCGCAGTCGTCCGAGATGGTGGAGGCGATCTGCCGGTCGATCGAGGAAAATTATGGGGATGACAGCCAGTATATCCCTGCTTTTGCCTCAAAATATGAAGAAAATGCACCGGTCTGGCAGGCGCAGTGGCAGGAGGACGGATCCTGCCAGGTGGTGTTTGAACGAGGGGATAAGTCGGAGGCGATCAAGGATTTTGAATTCCAGCTGCCAACGGGGTGGTCCTATCGATGGGATGGGGATCAGGTGATCTTTTCCTGCCAGGAGCCTCAAGATGGGGTGATCGAAGTGACCGGCTCCGCGCCGGAGGGATCGGAGCTGAGTGAGGAAGCCATGCCGATCGGTCTCATCTACGTCGTGTGGGCGACGGATCGCCCGGAGTTCCAGCATCTGACCTCCGGCGTAGATGTGACCATCCCCCTGTGCTGCTATCTCAAGATCTATACCCCGCCCCAAGAGCAGGGCAGCTGGTATCTTCCTGGCGGAGAGGTCTATCGCCATCAGGAGGACCTTACCGCCCTATACGGGGTAGAGCTGGAAAAAACAGACGGGGATACCGGGGATCCTTTAGAAGGTGTGGAGTTCCAGATACTGGAGTATTTTGATGCCAGACAGCTGGAAGGGACGATATTGGATAAGGAGCAGCTGGAGACCTGGGATGGCTGGAAGGCCCGCTGTGAAAAGCAGCTGACAGGGAGCGGGGGAAGGCTGGAGCATTGGGATAAGAAGACGTATCATTTTGAAAAAACCTATTGCGGCGGACACCCGGACCCTGTGATCGTCTATGAAGGGAATGTCAGGCATGTGAGGGAACAGCTGGAGGAAGAGGCCTGGGAGGCCTGGGAAGAGGCTGTGGAGGCTTGCGCAGAGCTCTGCGACTACCATACAACGGACGGCAGCGGCAGTGCGCAGCTTCAGGCAGACCGGGATCTGGTCTACGAGCAGTTCACGAGCCTGGCTTATGGCTACACCTTTGAGGAGCTGGAGCCTTTGGAGGGGTATCTCCCTTACAGAGCCGATCCAGAGCAGGAGGCCCGGCAGATATTCTGTGTCTCGGCGCAGGCCGGCGGGGAGTGTCGGGAAGGATCCGGAGAAGAAGAGCCGGGGGTGCAGTTAGCCCGGTCTGCAAGGATACTTGACCGGGTGATGATGGCCGGTATGGGCACTTGGGACGGAGGGATGGACGAAAGATCCTCTTCCGAAAGGCCACCGTCAGAAGAGCCGGAGGGGCATGCCCTATCGGATGAGCCAAAAGAGAAGGGGGCGACAGATGGCCGGGTGGGGGATACCCTGCCAGAAGGCCAGGGAGGAAAGCCCTCGCCAAAAGATCCAGGAGGCCAGGTCCGGCCGGCAAGCCCAGAAGGGAGTGGCGCATCAAATGAGCAGATAGAAATGCCTGCGCTAGAAGATCGAGAAGAGAAGGGACAGCCGGAAGGTAAAGGAAAGGAGGATCCGTCGGAAGGCCAGGGAAAGGAGGGCCCGTCAGAAAGCCAAGGAGAGAAGAGACCGCCGGAAGGACAGGACTCTCTGGATGGCCGGGAAGGGGATATCTTGTCGGATGGCCGGGAAGGGGATATCCCATCGGATGGCCGGGAAGGGGATATCCCGTCGGATGGCAAGGAAGGGGATATCCCGTCGGAAGGCCTAGAAGGGGATATCCCATCGGATGACCGAGAAGGGGATACTCCGCCGGATGGCCAGGAAGGGATGCTCACGCCGGATGGGGCCGATGATCTGGAGGCCGAGGAGTCACCCAACACAGCAGGTGACCAGGAGAACGGAGCGGGATCGGATCCATCAGGAGAGCAGGGGACCGAGGATACCCCTGCCGAGTCAGATGGGCAGGAGGAGATCATCTCTTCCGATGGACAGAAGGAGCCGGAAGGCGGATGGCCGTCCAACGCGGAGGGGGATCTTTTTGCGGAGGAGACCATTGCGACCAGGAGCGATGCGGCCCTAGCTGAGGCGGATGGAGACGATGAGATAGAAGAAGGCGAGGAAGAGGCCCTGACGAGAAGGCAGCTTAGGAGGACCTCCAGGAGTCCGATATGGCTGACCAGCCAGGTGGAGCCGATGGAGCAGGTCCATATGGAGCTTACGCCCGCCTATCTTTTCCAGGTCAGAAACTACAGGATCGATCCACCGGAGGAAAGTAAGCCGGAGGAGCCTCAGCCCACACCCCCGCCGCCAGATCGTCCTCACAGGAGCGGACGGACAGAAGGTCCGCCGCCAGAGCCGGCGATGACCGTGTCAGACCCTCCGGTCCCTCTGGTCGGGTGGATCGAAGCCGCATACACACCGCCTGCCGCTCTGACCATCGGAGATGGAGATACACCGATGGCAGGCCGGTCAAAGACCGGAGAAGGCGGAGGGGGCTTCCCTGAGACCGGCGACAGGGGGATGGACCCGGCCGGACTCTTGTTCATCATGGCAGGCGCGGCACTGGGGATAGCCGGCCTGCGGCGAAAGAAAAAGCAGATGCTCTTGTGCCTGCTGCTGCCCCTTTTTTCTGCCGCCGCAGTCATAGAGGTGAGGGCAGAGGCGCCACAGCAGCTACAGGAGGCAGAGGAGCCACAGGAGCCAGAAGAAGAACTGGTGCTCTATCTGCCGGTGGGAGAGGATGACGCACCCCAGGAATGCTATGTGGATGGACAAGGGCAAGGATATATCTTATATTTTTTTCGGCAGGTGGAGGAAGAGATACCAGAGGAAACAAGGAGGATAGAAGAGACCCGCACCTATACCGGCCTGGAAAGTACAGGACAGATCCCGGAGACCTTGGAGGTGGAGCAGCAGGATGAGGAGGATGGCCGGATCGGGACGGGACAGCTTAGGCAGACGGAAAGCGTAGAGATAGGGAGCTACTGGGTAGATGATCTGCAGATCCCGGTGATCTTCCACAGCTATGACGCAGATCAGTTTGAACTACAGGGGATGACCATAGCGAAAGAAGAAGCACTGGACTATCTGCTGGAAGAACAGGAGACGTTCTTAGCGGACTTGGGATGTGAGCCGGGGCGCTATGAGATCAGGGAGATCGTCTGGGATGGGGAAAGCTACATGGACCAGGGGATCCTTTGTAGGAGAGCCTGGGCAATGGGCAGAAAACGCTTAACAGATCATCAGGTAAGCTATGAAGGCACGGTCTTTTATCCCGCGGTGACGGAAAAGAAGTGGGAAGCACGATATCATCCGGTACCTTCCCCGGTCCAGGACACAGAGGAGGGGGAAGATCTAAAGCCGGAGACCCAAAGGCTGCCGGAAGAGCCGGTGCCTGAAGCTGTCGTGTCGGAAACCCCGCCTGCAGTGCAGGGGGACCTCTGGAAAGCGGTCCGTACCTTTGCCGCGTATACGGTCTCGATCGCCGTTCTGCTCCCGGTGTTTTTCTTTTTAGCAGCTCTATGGAAGAAAAGGAAGCAGTGGGTCCGGTGCAGGGATGCCGGGCGGCATGCGTAAAAAGTGACCAGAGAGGTATGGGTGGGCCGCGAATGGACTTCAGTGCTTGCACTTCTCTGGCGGTGATCGTATAATCGGATATAGGACAGACCTAAAGCTTTTACTATATGTAGATGAGGAGGAAGGATATCATGGATCCTGTGTATGAGAAGGTGGATAGGTGTTATAAGAGTATCCAAGAGAGGCTGCCCTTTACGCCCCGCCTGGCGCTGATCCTTGGCTCGGGCCTGGGAGATTATGCAGATGGCTTTCCTGTGGAGGGGACGATCCAGTATCAGGACATCGAGGGGTTTCCCGTATCGACGGTCCCTGGCCATAAAGGACGCTTTATCTTCACCCATGTAGAGGGTGTGCCGGTGGTGATGATGCAGGGGCGGGTCCATTATTATGAAGGCTATCCTATGTCCGATGTGGTGCTCCCTGTCCGGCTGATGCGGCGGATGGGAGCGGAGGTGCTGTTTTTGACCAATGCAGCCGGGGGCGCGGACTGTTCACTGGCTCCGGGGGATCTTATGCTGATCAAGGACCAGATCGCCTGCTTTGTCCCGTCTCCTCTTATCGGGCCGAATGTAGCAGAGTGGGGGCCGCGTTTTCCGGATATGAGCCATATCTATGATCCGGAGCTGATGGAGGCAGTCCGTGAGAGTGCGGCTGATCTGCAGATCGATCTGAAGGAAGGTGTGTACCTGCAGCTGACCGGGCCGGCGTATGAGAGCCCGGCGGAGATACGGATGTGCCGCGGGCTGGGAGCCCAGGCGGTGGGGATGAGCACCGCTTGTGAAGCCATAGCTGCCCGCCATATGGGGTATCGGATCTGCGGTCTGTCTTGTATCTCCAATATGGCCAGCGGGATGACAGACAAGCCCCTGAGCCATCAGGAGGTCCAGGAGACGGCAGACCGGGTGGCCCCCTTGTTCAAACAACTGGTATCTGCCAGCATCAGAAAGATAAAACTAAAGGTAAATTAATAAAGCACCCTTGCATTTCTTAATTTTTATATAGTAAAATGAACCTCGTATAGAATAAGACCATGAGGAGAGTTTTGCTTTATGAAGATCAAGAACATGAAAAATGCGTATAGCATCGCAGCCGTGCTCTGCCTGGCTTTGGGGCTCACAGCCTGCTCACCTAAGGCAGAGGAGACCGCCCCTGTGGAGACCACAGCGGCAGAGACCTCATCCAGGCAGGAGGGGACAGAGGAGAGCAAAAAGGAGACGACAGAGGAAGAGACGACCACAGAAGCCGAAACAGAGGCGGAAAGGATGATCGTCACAGGACGCGTGGAGGCCATTGACAAGACTGTGGTCACGCTCAACGGCCAGGACGGCCAGCGCTACCAGGTGGATCTAAAGGATGCAGAGACGAAGAGCGACCTGGAGATCGGGGAAGGTGATGAGATCCAGGTAACCTTTGTGGACAGTAGCAAAGAGGTGAAGGAAGCTGAGGCGTATACCATCATCTCTTCCGTAGCGCTGGAGGGTGATATGGACCCCGTCATCGCGGGTCTGATCGCAGAGGCTGGGGAAGGTACGATCACCATAGAGACAGACAGCGGGAGCACCTATACCTTCTCCACCACGATCGCGCAGGTGGTCACCGGATCTGGCGGCATAGCAGCAGGCGGGTATGTAGAGATCACGTATCTGGGAACACCGGATGAAGGGGTCGCTCTGCGTGTGATCACAGAGGAAGGCTCTGGAAAGGCCGACGCGACGTATAACCTCTTAGAGGGGACGCTGGTATCGTATACCGATTCTTCCATCACGATCCAAGCGGCCAACGGCAGTCCGTTCACATTTGCCTTAGATGGGTATGTGGATATGGAAGAGCTGGGCTTAGGCGCTGGGGATGATGTAGAGATCACCTATGAGGGAAGCCTGACGCAGCAGAACGCGGTGGCGATCGATGTAGGATAGACGAAGATCCGTCACTAAGGAGCCCTTGTAGAAGGGGCTCCTTTTGTATGTCCGCTCATGCAAAAAAATATCCAGCAAAACGTGCCGGCGACACGTTTTGTCGGATAAAGAAAAAGGGAGGAGAGCTGACCATCGCTGGTCAGCCCGAGTATTATGAAAAAAATCTTGTAAGCAATAACAATAACAAAAGTTGATCTGTTCTGTTTGCTATGGTTAAAGTATATCGGCAGATCGTGAAGAAATCATGATGTGGGTGTAAAAGAATTTTTAATGATCTTTGAACAAAATATGAACGAAAAGGAGAGGGAGGGTATGGGAGACAGGATGAAATGGCTGGTGTCCTGGCTGCTGGCGATGTTCCTTGTAGCCAGTGTAGTGACCGGCTGCCAGGCAGGGAGTCCGTCAGGAGAGGGATGGCAGGACCGCGCTGCCATCCAGCAGCAGGACACAGCTGTGCAGGAGGCGGCACAAGGCGGCCCGCAGGAGAGCACGTCAGAAGAGACACAAGGCGGCCCGCAGGAGAGCACGTCAGAAGAAACGCAAGGCGGCCCGCAGGAGCGCTTGTCGGAAGAGACGCAAGGCGGCCCGCAGGAGAGCTTGTCAGAAGAGACGCAAGGCGGCCCGCAGGAGAGCACGTTAGAAGAGACACAAGACAGCCGGCGGGAAAGCCCATCGGAGGTGGTCCAAGGGGAACGGCAGAGCCAGCTCTCAGAAGAGATCCAGAAAGGCCCTGAGGAGAAGCCGTTGGAGGAGCCGCCGGGGCAACTCCAGGAAAGGCCGCGCCAGGCAGCAGAGACGGATGATACCAGCCAGATCGATGTGGAGGAAGATGGGGTATATACCTCCAAGGAGGAGGTGGCCGCCTATATCCACCTTTACGGACATCTGCCGGATAATTACATTACAAAAAAGGAAGCGGAGGAGCTGGGCTGGGACAGCAGGCAGGGGAACCTGGCAGAGGTGGCCCCAGGAAAGAGCATCGGCGGCAGCCGCTTCGGCAACTATGAAGGACTGCTCCCGGAAAAGGAGGGGCGGCATTACCGCGAGTGCGATATCGGCTATGAAGGCGGCAGGCGGGGAGCTGAGCGGCTGGTCTATTCAGACGATGGCCTGATATTCTATACAGAGGACCACTATAAAACATTTGAACAGCTGTACGAGACGCAGGGAGATGGATCATGAGGAAGATGCTATTGGACTTTCATGTGCCAAAGACACCGGAGCAGGCTCAGAGATATCTGGCTCTTGAGCTGGATCTGCCGGACTATTACGGCAGGAATCTGGATGCGCTTTACGATATGTTGACAGAGATCACGGAGGATACCTGCGTCGGTATATTTAAGACAGAAGGGAACCCTTTGATGGCCAGATACCTGCACAAGGTGAAGCGGGTCTTTCGGGATGCAGAAAACGCGAACCCGCATCTTTGCGTGTTGTTCGATAACCTTGAAGAAAACTATCCTGAGGATGGGGAGTGAAAGGCGGCCCACATCCCCCTGGATCCGCGAAAATGAGGCCAGATGATTGCCTGCCCTTAAAAGATATGATATACTATCGACAGACGGCATGCAAAGAAAGGCGCTGGAGACAGCACTTTTTAGCAGACGATCAAAAAGGACAGAAAATGGCGGAGGTGTCAGTATGAAGAACCCGATCGTTACGATCGAAATGGAAAATGGTGATGTGATCAAAGCGGAGCTGTACCCGGAGGTGGCTCCGAACACAGTGGACAATTTTATCAGCCTGGCAGGAAAGGGCTTTTACGACGGGCTGATCTTCCACCGGGTGATCGATGGCTTTATGCTCCAGGGCGGCTGCCCGGATGGGAACGGCATGGGTGGGCCTGGCTACCATATCAAAGGGGAATTTACGAACAATGGTTTTCAGAACGATCTGCGCCACACGCGGGGCGTTCTCTCCATGGCCCGGACGATGGTCCCCGATTCGGCAGGTTCCCAATTTTTTATCATGCATGAAGCGGCTCCCCATCTGGATGGGGAATATGCTGCCTTTGGCCAGGTGATCGAAGGTATGGATGTGGTCGATAAGATCGCCAAGGTCCGCACCGATCTCAGCAATCGGCCGATGAAAGCGCAAAGGATGGCTAAGGTCACGGTGGAGACCTTTGGAGAGACCTATCCGGAGCCGGAGACCTGTTGATGCAGCCTGCCGTCCAGGCAGACTGGACCAGCCGGTCTGGCCGGTCGGCAGAGGATGAGGCGGTCGGCAGAGGATGAGGCGGTCGGCAGAGGATGAGCCGGTCCGCAGAGGATGAGCCAGTCGGCAGAGGATGAGCCAGTCGGCAGAGGATGAGCCGGTCCGCAGAGGATGAGGCGGCCGGCAAAGGATGGGGCAAAGTGCAAGAGCTCCCGCGATATCGGGTGTCTGCCACAGGCGGCAGGCTGGCGCTATCGTGGGAGCTTTTCTGCTGTAAGACGCTCTTAAGGCTGCAGTTCCAGGACGAAGCGGAGCCAGTCGATGACCGCATCGCTCCGCACGGGATCGGTGATGATCCCGACATAACAGGGCGAGATGGCCACACCGGTCTTTTCACAGAACCGGGTCTGGCTGAGGTCTACCCCGCAGGGGACTGACTGCCCCTGGGCATCCTCCGCATAAAGGACATGATCCTTTACCTGCTGCCAGAGCTCTGCCGGCAGGAACTGCGCAAGATCGATAAAAGCACCCAGCTCCATATAATAGCGGATGGTGGCCTCATCGGTGATGATCATATCCAGGTCATCACTGGCTACCAGGGCAGAGATCTTAGCCATACTGGCATATCCCAGCTCGGAGGCGCGGCCATCCGTATCGATCCGCAAGGAGCTGTTGAGCTCCACCTTATCTTTTTTCCCATAGCCCATGTATGCTTTGAATGCCTGGTCCAGGGCTTCCAGGCCTGCTGTCTCCGGGTTGCTGTCATTGACCACTGCATAGGAGAGCCGGGTGGTAAAGGTGGAATTATAAGCGATGGTCCAGACCAGGTAGAGGAACAAAAACCCGATCCCGATCACCGCGATGTGGATCTTATAGTATTCCCAGATGTACCAGACCCGGTCCTGCCAGGACATATTCTTTAACTTAGCCTTTTCTTTCTGACCCTCTTCTTTCAGCTTTTCTTTCCAGGACATGTTGAACACCTCATTTTCTCAGTAGGACAGGCCGCCGAAGATCCTATGCGGATGCAGCGGTCTGACAAGACGATATCTACATTCTAGCACACTTTTTCCGACCAGGCAGTAAAAATTTTATGAAATGCTGTCGGATGGTTTGCTTTTTTGCCAAAAGTCCGCTATACTGTATCATGCAGCAGCCGTGAACGGCTAGACGTGAGCGGCATATCGATGATGGCATCTATGGACTTAGAAAAGAGGTTGAAGCGATGTTCCAAGGTTTGTTCAATTATGATAATCCAGTATGGCGCTATATCGGAAAGTTCGGGGACCTGATCCTCCTAAATGTTCTGTGGATCGTCTGCAGTATCCCGATCTTTACCATCGGCGCTTCTACCACCGCCGTCTATTATGTGACCCTGAAGCTGGTGCGGGATGAGGACGGCTACACCTTCCGTTCCTACTTTCGCTCATTCAAGGAGAATTTCAAACAGGCCACGGCTATATGGCTGCTCCTTTTAGGGACAGGTATCATCCTGCTGATAGATATCCGCTTTTTCCTGATCGTCCTGACAGGGGCCTCCATGGTCCGTACCCTGTTCACAGCGGCCATAGGTGCGCTGGCGATCCTATGGCTGTTCATCCTGACCTATGTATTTCCGCTGCAGTGCCGTTTTTATAATCCGGTGAAGCGCACGCTGTTCAATGCCTTCTTCATGTCTGTCCGCCACTTTTTCCATACGCTGGGGATGCTGGCGATCGATGCAGGCGTGCTGGTGATGGCCTATTTTTCCGTATTCTATCTGCCGCAGTTTTCGGTCTTGATGATCCTGTTCGGATTTCCGCTGATCGCGTTCATCAATTCCTATATCTTTAACAGTATCTTTAAGCGCTATATCAAAGACGACCCCCGGCAGCCAGGAGAGGAAGAGCTGCGGCCCATCTTAGAGGATGTACAGCTTTCTTCCCTGTCCGCTCCATCAGAAGACAAAACCCCGTGAGACAAGAACGATCCGTCAAAATGTGCCGACCATCCGAGCCCATCTTGATGGATCTTTTTTTCGAAAAGAACTTGCATTTTTTAAAAGATCGTACTATACTACTCACATAAGGATACTGTATACAAAATAATGAATACAAAATAATATATACAAAACAAAGCATCCGTATACAGGAAGGGTACATATGATCACATATTTAAAACTCAAGGCATATGGGAAGATCAATCTGGCTTTAGATGTATTGAGGAAAAGGGAAGACGGCTATCACGATGTCCGCATGATCATGCAGACTGTAGGGATCTACGATCAGATCGAGCTGCATCGGACGGTAAAGCCTGGGATCGCTGTGGAGACAAACTTAAGCTATCTGCCGGTCAATGAGAACAACCTGGTCCATCAGGCTGCGAAGCTCCTTATGGATGGCGCAAGGATCCAGGATGGGATCCATATCCAGCTGAAAAAGTTCCTCCCGGTCTCGGCCGGGATGGCTGGAGGGAGCAGCGATGCGGCGGCAGTGCTCTTCGGTGTGAACAAGATGTTCCGCCTGGGGCTTTCGAAGGAGCAGCTGATGGAGCAGGGCGTGAAGATCGGAGCTGATGTGCCCTACTGTATCTTAAGGGGCACGGCTCTATCGGAGGGGATCGGGGAGAAGCTGACCCCATTGCCCCCTATGCCCCAGTGCCATCTGGTGATCGCTAAGCCGGGGATCAATGTTTCTACAAGATACGTGTATGAGAACCTGCAGGCTGATGCGCTGAGGCCGGAGCAGCATCCGGATATCAACGGGATGGTGGATGCGATCCGGCAGCAGGACCTCATCCAGGTTGCCGGGAAGCTGGGGAACGTATTGGAGACGGTCACGGCCAAAAAGTATCCGGTCATCGAGGAGATCAAGGATGTCATGCGGAAAAAGGGTGCGCTGAACGCGCTGATGAGCGGCAGCGGCCCAACCGTTTTTGGCCTGTTCACAGAACTGGGACAGGCGAAGGCGGCTTATGAGGAACTGCGGTACGGCCCGTCTTCCGATCTGGCTAAGCAGGCGTATCTCACAAGTTTTTTTCATGCGCAGCAGAGCTGACCGCCGTGTCTGGCGGAAAGGACAGAGCAGAGAGTGCAGACCGAGATGGTCGATGGAGGGACTTATGATGGGGAACGGGTTTAATGTGACGATGAACGAATATCTGCCTTTGCGGGACGTGGTCTTTAACACACTGCGTCAGGCGATCTTAAAGGGTGAGTTGGAGCCAGGAGAGCGGCTGATGGAGATCCAACTGTCCGAGCGTTTGGGGGTGAGCCGTACACCGATCCGTGAGGCGATCCGGAAGCTGGAGCTGGAAGGGCTGGTGCTCATGATCCCCCGGAAGGGGGCCGAGGTGGCGAAGATCTCCGAGACTAGCCTGCGGGAGGTACTGGAGGTCCGCCGCTCTTTAGAAGAGCTGGCGGCAGAGCTGGCCTGCCAGAGGATCGGGGAGAGAGAGCTCTTGGATCTGGAGGAGGCAGAGGAGGCTTTTGCGGAGGCGATCATAAACGGGGAACCGATGGAGATCGCGGAGAGCGATGAGCATTACCATGACCTGATCTACCAGGCTACAGGGAACAGCCGTCTGGTCCAGATCTTGAACAATCTGCGGGAGCAGATGTACCGCTATCGTCTGGAATACATCAAGGATGAGGATAAACGTCAGATCCTGGTCGTGGAGCATGAGCATATCCTGCAGGCCCTAAAGAACCACGATATCCAGGATGCCAAGAGCGCGGTGAGAGGACATATCGATAACCAGCAGCTGACCGTCTCTAAAAATATCAAAGAAAAGCAAGAAAGATAAAGCGGCTATAAAATTGTGAAAAAAATATGAAATCCATTGACAAAGTGACAACCTGTCATTATCATAGTGACAGGTTGTCACTTTGTCATGATGGAGAGGATGGTGGTCTGATGCCGACGGAACGGTTTTACCATTTGCCGGAGGAAAAAAAGCAGCTGATCCGGGAAGCCGCGATCAAGGAGTTTTGCCGGGTGCCTTTGGAAAAGGCATCTATCAACAAGATCGTGCGGAACGCAAAGATATCCAGAGGCAGTTTTTATACCTATTTCCAGGATAAAGAGGATGTGCTGGAATATATATTTGAAGATGTGATCTTACAGCTGCAGAGTATCTGCAAGGAGGTGTTGGTCAAAAGTGGAGGAGATCTCTGGGAACTCCCCCCGAACCTTCTGGAGCATACCATCGAGCTGTGCCAGAGGAACCGGTTATTCGCGCTGACCCAAAGCGTGAATGGCGGTCATACGCTCATCAGCATCCTGGATAAAAAGGTCTGCGCGGCTCCCTGCTGTCCGGTCTTCCAGGAGGATGACGACGGCCGGTGCCAGGCGAAGACGACGCAGACCAAGCAAGAGGTCATCCAGGACAGGATGCAGCTGTTCCTGAAAGAGTTGTATGTACTGACCGATACCAGCCGTCTCAAGATCAGCAGCTTCCAGGAGTTCCGGACTGTGTTCTCCACATGCGCCATGATCTTAGTGGGGGCGATCGGGGAGATCTATCAAAAGAAAGATGATATAGGAGCAGTAAAAGAAATGTTCAACAAAAGGCTGGATTATCTGAAATATGGGGTCGTAAAGTAGTAAGAGGACCATTGATGAGCAAAGAGGAGATAGAAAATGAAAAAGAGTGCAAAGATAGTGATCGTAGTCATGATAGCAGGGATCCTGGTATTGGCGGCCCTGCGCCTGTTGAAGAAGGATCCGCCGGTAGAGGCGGTCCCCCTGCCCAATGTTTCGGTGGAGGCCCCGGTGCGGGCAGACATCATCCTGGAGAGCGGGCTGATCGGTACGGTGGAGCCTTCGGATATCATCCATGTGACGCCCAAGGTGGCCGGGGAGATCGTGGAGACCTACGTGGAGGCCGGAACGGTGGTGGCCCAGGGGCAGCCCTTGTGCCGCATCGATAACCAGAAGCAGATCGATAACGCCAAGATCCAGATGGATTCTGCCGCGGTAGCCATGCAGAATGCCCAGGCCACATTGAGCCGGATGCAGGTCCTTTTTGCCACCGGCGATATCTCCGCCCAGGCTTTTGAGCAGACCCAGGCCCAGGCCAGATCGGCCCAGCTGCAGTATGAAGCGGCAAAGCTGGGCTATGACACCCAGGTGGAATTCAGCACGGTCACAGCCCCCATAAGCGGGAGCTTAGAAAGTGTGAGCATGGACCTGCACAGCACCGTATCCCAGAGCTCTGTGCTCTGTGTGATCACGGGAGAGGGGCTGCGCAAGGTCACCTTTTCCGTTCCGGAGAGGATTCGGGACGGCCTGCAGATAGGCGATGAGATCCGTCTGGAGAAGCAGGGGACGACCTATCAGGCGGCCATCACAGAGCTGGCCAGTATGATCTCCCCCCAGACCGGGCTTTTTGAGGTGGAGGCTACAGTGGAGAACGGCCAGGCGCTGGCTACCGGCAGCACGGTGAAGCTGTATGTGGTCTCCAGCCGCGCGGAGGATGTGATCACGGTCCCGGTGGACGCCGTGTACTATGAGGGCGGAGATGCCTATCTGTATGTCTGCGAAGCCAGCACTACGGTACATAAGGTCCCGGTGGAGACCGGGATCTTTGACGACGAGAAGATCCAGATCCTGTCCGGGATCGCTATGGAGGATGCCGTCATCGTCAGCTGGAGCTCCGAGCTGTACGAGGGTTCCCAGGTGAACGTGGTCACGAAAGGCCAGGCAGCAGAGAAGGGACCGGGGGCAGGGGGCCAGCAGACAGCAGAGGACGGTCCGGCCCAGGCAGGCGGCGCAGAGGACGGCCCGGCCCAGGCAGGCGGCGCAGAGGCGGCAGCATTGGAAGCTGCCGATGACACTGAGACGAGCGCACAGTAAGGAGGCGGTCTTATGAGCTTGACAAAAACAGTCTTAAAAAGGCCCGTGACCACGATCCTGTGCGTCCTGTGCCTGGTCGTGTTCGGCCTTCTTTCCGTTTTCAATGCGAAGCTGGAGCTGACCCCGGAGATGGAGATGCCCATGATGATCATCAGCACCATCTATGCAGGGGCTAACCCGGAGGATATCAACGATCTGATCACCAAGCCGGTGGAGGATGAGGTCAGCACCCTGACCGGCATCGATAGCATGACCTCCATGTCTAATGAGAACATGTCCATCATCATGCTGCAGTATGAGTACGGCACCGACATGGATAAGGCCTATTCAGACCTAAAGAAAAAGCTGGATGCCCTCCAGCGGGACCTCCCGGAGGATGCCCAGACGCCGAACATCATGGAATTTGACATCAATGATACGGCCAGCGTCTACCTGGCGGTGAACAACCCAGAGGCAGGGAACCTCTACAACTACGTGGATAATGAGATCGTCCCGGAATTTGAAAAGCTGTCCTCCGTGGCCAGTGTCGATATCAGCGGCGGCCGCGAGGAATATATCCAGGTAAAGCTGGATGCCCAGAAGCTGCAGCAGTACCACCTGACCATGCAGGCCGTAGCGTCCACCTTAGGGAGCGCGGATTTTACATACCCGGCAGGGGAAACGCGGGTGGGCGGCCTGGATCTGTCGGTGTCCGCAGGCGTGGAGTACCCTACCATAGAGAGCCTAAAGCAGATCCCGATCGTGACGGGCAACGGAAATGTCCTCTATATGGAGGATATCGCCCAGATCGGCTATAACTTAGAGGATGCGGCCGGTATCGGACGCTACAATGGCAATGATACCGTCACGGTGAGCATCAAGAAGCAGCAGCAGTCCAGCGCTATGGATGTGTCCAGACAGGTGACCCGTGCCATCGATGCCATGAAGAGGAACGATCCGAACCTGGAGATCATCGTGATCAATGATGCCAGCGATCAGCTGCTCAGCTCCTTAAAGTCCGTGTTCCAGACCATGATCATGGCGGTCATCGTATCCATGGTCATCATCTTCCTGTTCTTTGGGGATCTGAAAGCCTCCCTGATCGTAGGGACCTCCATCCCGATCTCGATCCTGGCGGCTCTGGTGGGCATGTGGGCGGCTGGTTTTTCCTTGAACATGATCACCCTCAGCGCCCTGGTCCTTGGTGTAGGTATGATGGTCGATAACTCGATCGTGGTCCTGGAGAGCTGCTTCCGCTCTACAGAAGATGTAGGCTTCCGTGAGTACGCAGAGGCGGCCGTTAAGGGCAGCGGGATCGTGGTCCAGTCGATCATCGGCTCCACAGCCACCACCTGTGTGGTGTTCATCCCCATGGGCCTTATGAGCGGTATGAGCGGGCAGATGTTCAAGCCTTTAGCCTTTACCATCGTGTTCTGTATGGTGGCTTCTTTGATCTCCGCCATGACGATCGTACCCTTGTGCTTCGTGTTCTATCGGCCGAAGGAAAAGGAGAAGTCACCGGCAGGCGGCTTTGTCCGTTGGCTGCAGGATACCTACCGGAGCCTGATGGCGGTGATCTTACCGAAGCGGAAGACCGTCATCTTCGTGACCATCATCCTGCTGATCTTATCCTTTATGATGGCCGGGCAGCTGAAGATGGAGATGATGCCCATGGGCGACGAGGGTACGATCACGATCAGTATCGAGACCAGGCCCGGCCTTACGGTAGAACGGACGGACGAGATCTTCCGGCAGGTGGAGGCGGTGGTGACCGCGGAGGAGGACCTGGATTCTTATGTACTCTCCTCCGGCGCCAGCGGCCTCAGTATGTCTTTGGGGGGCGGGGCCACTCTGACCGCTTATCTGAAGGATGACCGGCAGATGGAAACTTCTGAAGTATTAAAGAAGTGGAAGTCGTTATTAAGTACGATGGACGACTGTAACATCACATTGGAAGAGAGCAGCACCATGAGCGCCATGTCCGTGGACAACAGCAGCTATGAGCTGATCCTAAGGAGCACCCAGTATGACGACTTGAAAGCCGTATCGGACCGGATCGTAGAGGAGCTGAAGGCAAGGCCGGATCTGACCAGGGTCCATTCCAGCCTGGAAAATGCGGCGCCTGTGGTCAAGATCCATGTGGATCCGATCCAGGCCGTGGCAGAAGGGCTGACCCCGGTCCAGGTGGCGGGCAGCATCAACCAGACCTTGAGCGGCACCACAGCCACCACCCTGGAGGTGGACGGCAATGAGATCGATGTCAAGGTGGAATTCCCCAAGGAAGACTATGACACCATCGACGAGGTGAAAGGGATCATGCTGATGAACGCTTCCGGAGCCAGCATCGCCCTCAGCGATATCGCCCAGATCCGGTTCGAGGACAGCCCCCAGAGCATCATCCGGGGCGACCGCCAGTACCGAGTGACGATCACCGGAGATTACACCGATGCCGCGGATCCGGATATGCTGAAGAACCGCTCCATCATCTACGATGAAGTGGTCGCGCCGAACCTGGAGGCTACGGTATCCATCGCGGAAAATGCCATGACCGAGCAGATGAACGAGGAGTTCGCCTCCCTGTTCCAGGCGATCGCCGTGGCTGTGTTCCTGGTCTTCGTGGTCATGGCCGCACAGTTTGAATCGCCCAAGTTCTCCTTTATGGTCATGACCACGATCCCCTTCAGCCTGATCGGATCCTTCGGTCTTTTGTGGCTCACGGACTGCAGCATCAGCATGCCGTCCCTGCTGGGATTTTTGATGCTGGTGGGTACGGTGGTGAACAACGGTATCCTTTATGTGGATACGGTGAACCAGTATCGGTCGACCATGGATATGGACACCGCGCTGATCGAGGCGGGGACTACCCGTCTGCGCCCGATCCTCATGACTACCCTGACCACCATCGTGGCGATGATCCCCATGGCCATGGCTTATGGGGACAGCGGCGAGATGATGCAGGGCCTGGCCCTGGTGGATGTGGGCGGCCTGGTGGCCTCCACGATCTTGGCGCTCCTCATGCTGCCGGCCTACTATTCCGTCATGAGCCGGAAGCCGAAGAAGCAGGTCAGCTATGACTGACCGCCCCGGTCTGTGAGACAGAGGGCTGTGGGCGAGCAGGACGGGCGGCCGCAGCCGTGAGCAGATGTGCAGGAGGACATGGTCAGACCGTCATGCGTTCAGCAGCGGACTTGATAGTATAAGAGAGGCGACATTTAGGAAAGGAGCCCGATATGAAGAAAAACCTACAGTACAGTGCGCTGGGCCTGGCCTGCCTGCTGGCAGCGGCGGTCCCGGTGCAGGCGCTGGCGGCCACAGTGGTCAGTCCCAGATTTTCCAGGAGTGAGGAAGAGTGGGCCCGCCTTGAGGATAACACCCTGGAATATGACGAGATCGAGGACCTGATCCATGAATATAACGTGACGGTGATCAACAACCGGACCAGCTACCGGGACTATCGGGGCGATACCCCCAGTGACGTGGCCCAGCGTTACCGAGATGCGGCCTCCGAGCTGCGGGACAGCATCGAGTTCCCCACCGATCCTACGGAGATCTCCTACGCCACCATGATCATGGCGGCCCAGACCAGCGAGACCATGGCCAAGAACCTGGAGAAGCAGGCCGATAATAATGTGGACGATGCCCAGAGCATCTATATGCAGTACGAGCAGGTGGAGGCGAACCTGGTGTTCAATACGAAGCAGAACCTGATCTCTTATGAGCAGAAGCTTTTGACAGACCAGCTGAGCCGGGAGAACAGGAAGCTTTTAGAGGCCCAGTATCAGTCCGCCCAGGTCCAGGCCAGCGTGGGCAATGCCACCCAGATGGATGTGCTGAACGCGAAGCAGGCCATGGAGCAGCTGGACAGCACGATCATCAGCAACGAACGGGATACCCAGACCCTGCGGCAGAAGATCGCGCTGGCCACCGGCTGGAGCTATAACGCCGAACCAGTATTTGGTGAGCTCCCGGTCATCGACTTAGCGGTCACCGACCAGATCGACCTGGAGGCGGATAAGGCGAAGGCGCTGGAGGAGAACTATACCCTGAAGATCAATAAAAGAAAGCTGGAGAACAGTACAGACGCCGCGATCCGGGAAAACCTGGAGAAGACGATCCATGATAACCAGCAGCGGATCGCCTCCGATGTGCAGACCAAATACCAGTCCCTGCTGACCGCCCGTGCCTCCTATGAGCTGGCCATCGCCGAACAGGCGATCGAAGCCCAGAAGCTGGCGGCCGCTGCCCTCCGGTTCCAGACCGGGACAGCCAGCCGTTTAGAATATCAGCAGGAGACCTATACCATGCAGGAGAAGGATACGGCCGTGGAGACCTCGAAGCTGGGCTTCTTATCTGCCTGGGAGACCTACCAGGCGGCGGTAAAGGGGCTGGCCTCGGCCGACGCCGGCTGATGGGATGGAGAGTGACCGTTCAGATAGGTCTGCACGTGGCTGTCCTGTGGGCATCCATTGCGCTGACCGTATGACATGGCGCTTTTTTGAAAAATATGTCGGTTGCGAGCATCCAGGCTATCTGGACTGCAACGGTAAAAGGAGGGATCTTGATGTTTGGAGAGACCTGTAGAGCCGATGGTGTACCTGGCCGTAAGGCCCTTGCCCGTCGGCGGGTCTTCGCAGGAAAAGAGGGTCGTGGAGGGCAGAGGAGATGGCTGGCGGTGGCGCTGGCTGTGACCTTCCTCCTGCCCCAGTCCGTGCTGGCGGCCGAAAAGCCGGCGGATATGGACCAGGAGACCTGGGACCGCCTCCAGGATAACGTGCTGGAATACGATGAGCTGGGAGATCGGGTCCAGAATTTCAACCCCACCATCCAGCAGATCGTCAGCTCGATCGAGGACAGCTTTGCAGGGGTCCGCGATAATGTGAACGAATACGAGGAGACCTTGAACGATCTGGAATGGCTGTACCGCAAGGCTAAGGAGGAGGGAGACTACGCCTCCGCGGCCATGTACCAGGTCAATAAGAAGATCGCCATGCAGATGGCTAACGGCTATATCAAGTCGGAAAAGAAGATGGGCACCACCATCGAGCGGAGCACCAGACAGGCCAGAAAGGGTCTCACCTCCGGCTGCCAGCAGATGATGCTGGCCTACAATAAGATGGCGGTGAACAAGGCTACTCTGGAAAAGCAGGTGGAGCTTTACGGCGCTCTGGCCGCCATGTCCGGCACCCAGGGGCAGATCGGCATGGCCACCCAGGTGGATATCCTCTCCGCCAATGCGAACATGCACTCCGCCCAGACTTCCCTGGTATCCCTCACAGATCAGATGGCCTCGATCAAAAGGAGCCTTCTGCTGATGACCGGCTGGGACAGTGACAGCGATGTGGCCATCGGGACCATCCCGAAAGCCGACTTGAGCCAGATCGATAGGATCGATCTGGAAGCCGATAAGGTGATCGCGCCTACGAATAACTATACACTGATCGAGATGCGCAATGCCGCTCCGGAGGATCCGGATGGAAATGGGAAATATTCCAACGGAGCCTATGCTTCCCGGGCCAGAGGGGTGGAGCAGGGGAAGCAGCAGCTCTCGATCACCTTAGACAGCTTATACCAGACCCTGCTGGAAAAAAGGGCCGCCCTCCAGGCTGCCGATACGGCCTTTCAGGCCGCGCAGCTGAAATGGAACGGCGCCGCCTTAAAATACCAGATGGGGATGCTGGGGCGGGCGGAGTATCTAGGCGAGGAGATCGCCTACTATGCCGCCAAGGGGGCTTACGAGTCCGCCGACTTAGATGTGAGCCAGGCCATGCTCAACTACTACTGGGGGGTAAATGGTTTTGGAGAGCTGGCAGAGTAGAAAAAAGCTGCCATAGCTGAAAGTCCAGATGGATCAAGGGGCGCTGAGCATACAGGGCCTGAAGGTCTTCCGGGGAAAGGAGCTCCTCAAGCTCTTTGATGGAACCTTCAGGGACTGTGGCCACAGCGCCTTTTGTGACGCATACCTTTGGGTAAAGGATGCACCACCAATTCCGCCCCCTCCCCTGTCCGATCCGGACCTGGGCCGCCTCATATGTACCGGCGGGGAGTTTGAGCTCGCCATAATATTTCTCCGGAAAGGCACACCAGACCACATCCAGCGAGACAGTCTGCTCCTTTCCCAGACGGCGGATGAACTGCTCTGCCTCCGCCTCCAGGGTCTGACGCTCTGCCTCCAGATAGGCCACCACATCCGACTTCGCAGCATCCTCGCCCAGGTGTCCATAGATCCTTTCCAGCAGGAAAGACTTGACTTCGATCTTGATCTCCTGATCGGCGGCAGAATTGCTGTTTGCCAGTACGTGGAACCGCAGGATATGGGGCGCGATCCGTTCAGCCAGCTGGCCCTGCTCCAGACGAGCCTGGAAGGCCCAGAGGAAAGCGGCTGCTAAGAAGCAGGCCAGGGCCAGGAGGAGTTCTTTTTTTGCGGTGGATGAGTCCTGTTCTTTCATATATAATAGTGCTCCTTTCGCGGATCCGGATAACGATGCGATAAAATATGTGGATCCTATTGTGATCATTCCCATATATGCTATAATGTAAACATTGAGTCGTGCCTGACGGCTCGATGATCTAGCGATATTAAGGAGAGGAGGACAACGCGATGTCCCATTTAACAGCAGCGATCATTTTCGGCGGTCAGTCTTCGGAGCATGAGGTCTCCTGTATGTCTGCCGTCAATGTCATCACGCAGATAGATAAAGAGTGCTATACCCTTTTATTGATCGGTATCACCAAGGAGGGCCATTGGCTGAAGGTGGATTCTGTGGAGGATATCACTTCAGGGAGATGGACGGAGAGCCGGACAGAGGCGGTGCTCTCGCCGGATGCCACGAAGAAGTGCGTGATCCTCACCGATCCCCAGGGGCAGATGTCCTGCCGGCAGGTGGATGTGGCGTTCCCGGTGCTCCACGGGCAGTATGGGGAGGACGGCACGATCCAGGGACTTTTGGAGCTGGCGAAGATCCCTTATGTGGGCTGCGGGGTCCTGTCCTCCGCTGTGTCCATGGATAAGCTGTACACGAAGATCCTGGTGGATCGGCTGGGGGTCCTGCAGGCGGACTATGTGCCGGTGATGGCCCAGGAGCTGCAGGAGCTGGAAAAGGTCTTGGACCGGGTGGAGGCGCGCCTGGCCTATCCGGTGTTCGTCAAGCCTTCCAATGCAGGATCCTCCAGAGGCGTCAGCCGGGCGGATGACCGGGAGGCCCTTGCGAAAGGCCTTTTGGCGGCCGCCAGGGAGGACCGGAAGATCCTGGTGGAGGAGATGATCAGCGGGCATGAGGTGGAGTGTGCCGTGTACGGCGGCGGCGGGGAGCCCATAGAAGCCAGCGGGGTAGGAGAGATCCTGGCCGGGGCCCAGTTCTACGATTACGATGCCAAATACCACAGCGCAGAGTCCAGGACCGTGACCGATCCAAAGCTCCCGGGGGAGGCGGCGCAGAAGATCCCGCAGCTGGCCGAGGAGATCTTTAAGGCAGTGGACGGCTATGGGCTGGCGCGGGTGGACTTTTTTGTAAAAGAGGACGGGACGGTGGTGTTCAATGAGATCAACACCATGCCGGGATTTACCGCGATCAGCATGTATCCGATGCTCTGGGAGGCCAGGGGGGTCAGCAAAAAGGAGCTGATCCGAAAGCTGATGGAGCATGCCGTAAGGCGGTATGGACATAGGAGGAAGGTATGACAAAAGACGTATTGATCACGATCAGCGGTTCCCAGGTGATCGACGGAGAGGCCGGGGAGATCGAGATGATCACCATCGGGGATCATTATCAGAAGAACGGCAAGCATTATGTCCGCTATGAGGAGGTGATGGAAGGCTTTGACGGCGTGATCAAGAACACGATCAAGATCTGGCCAGACTGCATGGATATCATGAAGACCGGGCTGACGGATGTGCATATGCGGTTTGAGAAGGGGCAGAAGCGGCTGGCCCGCTATCTGACCCCCATGGGGGAGATGCTGGTGGGGCTGGATACGAAGGAGATCTCCCTGGATGAGACCGATGACAGCTTAAAGGTCCAGGTGCGCTACCTCCTGGATATCGATGATGCCCATATCTCTGAATGCAATATCACGGTGGATATCCAGTCCCGCTCCCAGGCCCATATGGACCTGCATCCCCCAGAGGGGATCGTATCATAGGACGTATGCTCTTACGGAACAAAAAATGCGCCTCCCGGCGGGGGGCGCATCTGCAGTCTCGCAGTCTCAGGACTTTTTCCCTTTGCTGTCTTTCCCTTTGGCAGCTTGTCCGTTCTTATCTTCTTTCTTCGCTGTCTTACCCTTCGCCTTCTTGGACCAGGCGAAGAGCCCTTTCTTGGCCGGAGCTGCTTCCAGCTTGCCGCCTCGGACGCTCTTGATCTGGGTGATGTAGATCCCGCTGACCACGGCCCGGACCTCCGCCTTGATCGGAAGGTTCACGAACACCTTTTCGTCAGCCACCAAGGTCATGATCTTCGGTCCTACCTTGGCCTTTACGATCGGGAGTTTTGCCCAGAACATGTATTTTGGCATCTGCTCGATCACGATCTTGGGGAGTCCCGACTCTTTGATCTTCAGCTTTTTCTTATCGATCACCAGCATGGAGACCGTCTGCTCTGCGGCCTTCAGCATCGCCTGCTGTTCCACCTGCCGGCGTTCCATCCTGCGGCCCAGGAAATAGAGCACTGCCAGGATGATGGCCAGGATCACCAGGATCACGAACAATACTTTAAAAAATGTACTCACCTTTGGGAACCTCCAATCTTACGTGTGACAGAGCGCACCATTCTCTGCCCATTATCCAACTAAGTATACCATTTTACTGGGAAAAAAGCAAGAGAAAAATACTTGACACCTTGACAGGGCTATGATAAGATGGAATGTACACTATCATGGCGGCGTGGGCCTATAGATTGGCTGACATTGCCTTTTTATCCAATATCTATCCAGCGAAAAAGAAAACAGGGGTGAATCGTCAATGGAGAAAAGCAGAATGCGTCCGGTAAAGGCCGGTAAGGGCATGAGGATGAGCTTTCAGAAACAGAAGGAAGTCCTCGAGATGCCAAACCTGATCGAGATCCAAAAAAACTCTTATCAGTGGTTCCTGGAGGAAGGCCTGAGAGAGGTTTTTGAAGATATCTCTCCGATCGCAGATTTTGCAGGTCATCTGAGCCTGGAGTTTGTGGACTTTACATTATGCAAAGGCGAGATCAAATATACCATAGAAGAGTGTAAAGAACGTGACGCTACCTACGCGGCGCCTTTACGAGTAAAGGTACGTCTGTGCAATAAAGATAAAGCAGACGAGATCAATGAGTCGGAGATCTTCATGGGCGACCTTCCGCTCATGACCGATACAGGCTCCTTTGTCATCAATGGCGCGGAGCGTGTCATCGTCAGCCAGCTGGTGCGTTCTCCCGGTATCTATTACGGGATCGCCCACGATAAGGTGGGCAAAGAGCTATACTCCTGTACCGTCATCCCGAACCGTGGCGCATGGCTGGAGTACGAGACGGACTCCAACGATATCTTTTATGTCCGCGTGGATAGGACACGTAAGGTCCCGGTGACCGTGCTGATCCGTGCATTGGGCTACGGCAGCAACGCACAGATCGTGGATCTGTTCGGCGAGGAGCCGAAGATCTTAGCCAGCTTTGGAAAGGACCCCTCCGAGACCTATGAGGACGGCCTTTTAGAGCTGTATAAAAAGATCCGTCCAGGCGAGCCTTTAAGTGTTGACAGCGCGAAGAACCTGCTGGAATTGATGTTCTTTGACCCCAGAAGATACGACTTAGCGAAAGTCGGCCGATATAAATTCAATAAGAAGCTCCATTTCAAAAACCGCATCAAGGGCCACACCTTGGGAGAAGATGTGGTGGACACCCGCACAGGGGAGATCTTAGCCGAGACAGGCACGGTGGTGGATAAGGAGCTGGCAGAGAAGATCCAGAACGCGGCGGTGGGCTACGTGTGGATCGAGGGCCCCACCAGGAAGCAGAAGGTGCTCTCGAACCTGATGGTAGACTTAAGCGCCTATGTCTCCTTTGACCCGAAGGAAGCGGGGATCACGGAGCTGGTCTTCTACCCGGAGCTGGAGAAGATCTTAGAAGAGCATGGGGACGATGAGGAGGCCTTAAAGGAGGCGATCCGTTACAGGGTCCACGATCTGATCCCTAAGCACATCACCCGGGAGGATATCCTGGCTTCTATCAATTATAATATGCACCTGGAGGAGGAAGTAGGCACGTCCGACGATATCGACCATCTGGGCAACCGGCGGATCCGCGCGGTGGGCGAGCTTTTGCAGAACCAGTACCGGATCGGCCTCTCCCGCATGGAGAGGGTGGTGCGGGAGCGCATGACCACCCAGGATGTGGATACGCTGATCCCCCAGTCCCTGATCAATATCAAGCCGGTGACGGCGGCGGTGAAGGAGTTCTTCG
>CAJUFE010000063.1 GCA_910585635.1 uncultured Lachnospiraceae bacterium
GATTGGATAGTGGGGGGGAGCCGCTCCCTATCCCTACGTTAGCTAAGTGCCATTGCGCTCCATGGAGAACGTAGCGGACGCTAAGCTCGAAAAGACCTCGCTAAGCGCCGACGTTCTCCAAGGGGATCCCTTTTGTGACAGGACCCTCCCTCCGCTACTTGGCTGGCGGGGCGTTAGAGATCGATCAATGCAACGAAGTACTAGCATCATATAAAAAGATCCAACAGCATAGCGTGCTATACCACAGCCAGCCGATAACGTAGCTGCGGGAGGGGGATGGCATGTAGTGGGACCCTAGCGGAACGCCGGTCCTTGGGCGCGGTCTTTCACGCGCCCTAGTACCGCTGCGTTCCGGTCGGAGCGAGAGCGCGTCCCAATACATGCCATCCCCCTCCCGCAGCGGACCTTAGCTGGACCTTAGCAGGACCTTAGCAGACCTTAATGGCCCCTAATAGACCTATTGAGCAACTCGCGGAAGCAACATCCTTCCCATCTTCGTAAGAGAAAGTAAGAGAAAAGTAAAGCAAACCCTCCCAGGATGTGGTAGACTGGATAGTAGTTTTCTATGTTATACTGGACACTGAAAAGTCGTGCAAAAGATCTGACGAAAAATGACAAGACGGATCGTTATAGAGAAAAACGGGATAAGGAGGAGAGCCTGCTATGGCAGATACCAAGATCTTGGTGGTGGATGATGAGAAGGAGATCGCGGACCTGATCGAGATCTATCTGGTCAGCGACGGATATAAGGTGCTGAAGGCGGATAATGCGGAGGCGGGGCTGGCGCTTTTGGAGAAGGAGGAGGTCCATCTGGTCCTCCTGGATATCATGATGCCGGGGATGGACGGCCTGGAGATGTGCAAGCGGATCCGGGAGACGAACAATATCCCGATCATCATGCTCAGCGCCAGGTCCACCGATCTGGATAAGATCTTAGGGCTGGGGACCGGCGCGGACGATTATGTGACCAAGCCCTTTAATCCCTTGGAGCTGACCGCGCGGGTGAAGTCCCAGCTCCGCCGTTATACGCAGCTGAACCCCAACAGCAGCGTCCACGAGGTGGGGAAGAATGAGATCTCGATCAAAGAGATGACGATCAATAAGGATAACCATAAGGTAACGGTAGAGGGGGAGGAGATCAAGCTGACCCCGATCGAATTTGACATCTTGTACCTGCTGGCTTCGAACCCGGGGCGGGTGTTCAGTACGGATGAGATTTTTGAGAATGTATGGAACGAAAAGGTCTACGAGGCGAACAACACGGTCATGGTACATATCCGTCGGCTGCGGGGGAAGATGAAAGAGGATACCAGGCAGAACAAGATCATCACCACAGTATGGGGAGTAGGATACAAGATTGAAAAATAGAGATATAAGCCGCCGCTTTTACGGGCGCATGGCCGCCAATATCGCCTACAGCACACTGATCGCCTGCATGGTGGAGATCTTCCTGATGACCAACCTTTCGATCATCGCCGGATATCTGGAAGGGATGGGAAAAGAGAGCCGTCTGTACACCCTGTTCATGGGCGGGCAGGAGAGCCTGCCGGGGATCTTGATCTGTGTGATCGTAGGTATCTTAGTGTTTTCCGTGGCCTTTCTCTGCCTGCAGCACCGGTCCATGGAGTACATGGGGAAGATCTGTGCCGCTGTGCAGAACATCTCAGGGGGGGATCTGAACACGACGATCGACGTGGTGGGCGATGACGAGCTGTCGGCTATGGCGGTGGATCTGAACAAGATGGCGGCGGATATACGGGAACTGATGGAGCGGGAGCGGGAATCGGAACGGACGAAAAATGAGCTGATCACCAATATCGCCCATGATCTGCGGACCCCCCTCACCTCGATCATCGGTTATCTGGAGCTTTTGTCCTCGAAGGGCAAGAGCGGCAGCCTTTCGGACGAGGTGCAGAAAAAATATATCGACATCGCGTATACCAAGTCAAAGCGGCTGGAAAAACTGATAGAAGATCTCTTCGGCTTTACGAAGATGACCTACGGGAAGGTGGCCATGAAGGTGGCCAAGGTGGACTTATTAAAGCTCCTGGGCCAGCTATTGGAGGAATTTTACCCCAGCTTTGCTGACAAAAACCTGACCTACCAGCTGACTTCTAATGTATCTTCACTGATGATCGCGGCAGATGCGGATCTGATCGCCCGGCTTTTTGATAACCTGATCAATAATGCGATCAAGTATGGGGCGGATGGGAAGCGGATCCTGGTGAAGGTCCATGGGACAGATGAGGTGGCCACTGTATCGGTGATCAATTACGGTTATGTGATCCCTCAGGAGGAGCTGCCCCTTTTGTTCAATAAATTTTATCGGGTGGAGCAGTCCAGGTCGGTGAGGACAGGGGGGACCGGTCTGGGGCTGGCGATCGCAAAGAATATCGTCGATATGCATGGCGGGACGATCCAGGCCTCCAGCGATCTGGATGGGACGGTGTTCACCGTCCGGCTAAAGGTGCATTTTGATATCAATAAAGAAAATTTTGGAAAGCTCGGGTAGGCGCGGGCGTACGCTTACAAATAAGGAGCAGTGGAAGGATATGTGGGAGAACAGACGGGATGACGGACACGAGTGTGGGAGCAGGCAGGAGGGCCCAGGGATAGGGAAGGCCCACTGGTCTGCCTCGGGATGGACGGCAAGGGTGGCAATGTCCGCGCTTGCCTTATTTTTATGGTGCGGGGCGGCAGAGGCTGGCGGAGCAGTGGCGCCTGGAGGGGCGGCAGAGGCTGGCGGAGCAGTGGCGCCTGGAGAGGCCGGGGAGCTCGATGGGGAGAACGGGGCGGTGCCGGTGGATGCGGCCGCCTACGGCTATAAAAATGCCACCGTCGCCATGGAGGCCAGCTATGGCTTTGATAATATGGCGAAGGGCGGCCGGTATCTCCCGGTCTATGTGACCCTCACCAATCTGCAGATGCAGACCTTTTACGGGAGAGTGACGGTCAAGGCCATGGAGTCGGATCATGATATCTACAGCTATGGCTATCCGGTAGTCCTGGAGGGGGGGAGCACTATCCAGATGAACCTGGACATCCCCTTAGGCCTGCTCTCGGATCAGCTCTATGTACAGCTCTACGACGGGGAAGACGGACTGGTCGTGAAGAAACGGCTGAAGATCGATATGCGCCAGGATACGCCGGAGCTGCTGATCGGGACGCTGAGCGATTCCCAGGATAAGCTGGACCATCTAAATGGCGTGGGGATCCATTACGGCGCTCTGCAGACCAGGACTTGTGCCATGGTAGCAGGGAGCATCCCTAGACAGGCGGCAGGCTTAGATCAGCTGGACGTGCTGCTGATCACCGATTATGATATCCGGCGGCTGACCAGCCAGCAGATCGATGCGATCAAGGAGTGGGTGGGCCGGGGAGGCGTCCTGCTTTTGGGGACCGGATCGAAAGGGCAGGAGGCGGTAGAGACCTTCCTGGAAGGCCATCTGGAAAGGCCCCCCCAGGAGTCGGAGGAGATGGTCCTGGATATGGGCGAGGAATTTGCCATCTACGGGCCATCAGATGTGCATATCCCACTGGAGGCGGTGCGGGTGGATGTAAAGGAAGGGAACATGGTTTTATCCAGCCATGGCTTCCCGGTCCTCACCGCGGTCAACCAGAAAAAAGGGATGGTGGCGGTGGCCGCCTATGACTTCTGCGATATCCGGAGCTTTTGTCAGGAGCATGCCTATGTGGATAAGCTGTTCACCGACCTTTTAGGAGAAGAACGGATCGGGGAGCTGTCCGGCTACCTTTACGACGGAGGGAACAGCCTGTACTGGGCCGTACAGAGCATGATCGGTCCCGGCTCTGTGGATAAGCTGCCGAAGATCTCCCTGTATGCGGTGGCGATCTTCAGCTATATCCTGCTGGCGGGCCCGGGGCTTTACTTTTTCTTAAAGCAGAGAGAGCTGGGGATCCATTATGGTCCCTTTGTGGTGCTGCTGTCTGTCTGCTTTAGCGGGATGATCTATCTGATGAGCAGCAGGACCCGGTTCGAGGATACCTTTTTTGGGTATGCGTCGGTGCGGGAATATGGCGTGGAGAGCATAGAAGAGACGACCTATGTGAACATGCAGACCCCATATAACAAGCCCTATACGGTGGCCTTGGAGCCCTCCTATGCGATCCGCCCGCTGACCCGGTCGGCTGTGTGGGAGGAGACCAGGACCCCTCAGTTCACAGGGGAAGAAAAAGAGAAGATCAGCATCTATCATGGACAGGATCTGACCCGTTTGGCTGTGCGGGATGTGGAAGCATTTTCCGCCAATTACTTCCGCCTGGAAAAGAGCGAAGAGAACACGGCGGGAGCGGGCATAACTGGCGATGTGATATTTTTTGACGGGAAGTTTAAAGGTTCGGTCACCAATGGACTGGGGATCGACCTGGAGGCCGGGGCGGTGATCAGCTCCAATGCCATGGTGTTGATCGACCAGCTGAAGGCCGGAGAGACGGTCCTTCTGGATGATCTGCCGGTGCTCTACTATCCGCTGGTGAGCTATTTACCTATGGCAGACCGGATCAGCGGGGGCTACCGCTTCGAAAAAGCCGATATCCGTTCGAAAGACTATATGGAGTCCTTAAAACGTACGAACCTGCTGGAATGCTATATGGACCACGCTTTGACCGGGTACCAGTGGGGCGCCAGAGTAGTAGCTTTTTCTGCAGAGGGTGAGGAGGTAGGGTTCCTGCTGGATAAAGGCCATGAGGTGGAGGGCCTGACCATGTATACGGCGCTGCTGGACGCGGACAACCGGGACGGGGAACGGGTCTACCGCACTTCGCTGCAGAACCCGCCCAAGGTCATAAGCGGCATCTGCAGTGTGGCGCAGAACACCATGGACGGGCTCCTGCCTCTGACCTTAGAATACCCCCTGGGTCAGGATATCACGGTGGAGAAGCTGACGTTCGTCCCTATTTCCGAGGGATTTTCGGAGGAACCGAAATATGGAGGGCTCCTGGCCTTTGGGGGAGATGTCTATTTCTATAATTACGATACAGGGAATTTTGATAAGATCGACAGCGGGCAGAGGGAGTACATCGATTGGCAGCTGGAGCCCTACCTGTCGCCGGAGAATAAGATCACGGTGAAATACGCTTATGACGCACCCCAGGAGCAGATCTCGGATCGGATCCTTCCGGTGATCGCCATAGTGGGGAGGAAAGAGGATGCTCACGATAACGGATCTTAAAAAAGCTTATGGGCGGTATCATGCGCTGAACGGTCTGTCCATGACCATAAAGGATGGCGCTCTTTATGGCTTTGTGGGCCCTAACGGAGCCGGGAAGACGACCACGATCAAGATCTTGGCAGGGCTTTTGTCCGCAGACAGCGGCCAGGTGATCCTGGACGGGGTGGATGCACGCAGGGAAAGGCAAGCCCTAAAGGGGATGATCGGCTATGTGCCGGATACCTTTGGAGTATATGCGGACCTGAAGGTCTGGGAGTATATGGAGTTTTTTTCCGCCTGCTACGGCTTGGAGGGGCTGATCGCCAGAAAACGCTGCGAGGTGCTCTTAGAGCAGGTAGGCTTAGAGGACCGGATGGACCAGTATGTGGACGGCCTATCCAGAGGGATGAAGCAGCGCTTGTGCCTGGCGAGAGCCCTGATCCACGATCCGGCCCTCCTGGTGATGGATGAGCCCTCCTCTGGTCTAGACCCCAAGACCCGCAAAGAGTTCAAGGAGCTTTTACAGGAATTGAACGGGGAGGGAAAGACGATCCTGATCAGCTCCCATGTCCTCACGGAGCTGGATCAGATGTGTACCGACATCGGGATCATCGATCAAGGGCGGATGGTGCTCAGCGGGAGCATGGGGGAGATCATGGCCCGGGTGGAGCGGTCCGATCCCCTGCAGATCATGGTATACCAGAACATGGATCAAGCCATGGCGATCTTAAGGAGCCACAGCCTGGTGGGATCGATCGCCATCAAGGAGAACTGCCTGTCCGTAGAGTTCACAGGGGACCATCAGGACGAAGCCCTGCTCCTCCAGCAGCTGATCGACGCCGATGTGCTGGTCCGAGGGTTCTTCCGAAAGCAGGGCAGCCTGGAATCACTGTTCATGCAGATCACGGACCATGAGGATAAGGAGGTGCTTTTGTATGAGGGAAAACCCGGTCTATAAAAGAGAGCGGACGGTCAGCAGCCGGAGCGCCAGACTCCCGGTGATCATGATGCTGTTCAACGGTATCTTAGCGGTGGTAGCCTTGCTGAACATGTATTCCATGGCCTCCCAGGTGGAGGTGACGGCGGAGATCCAGTATTCCCGCTTTCTGGACCTGTATGTGTTCGTGGCCTCGATCGAGTTTTTGCTGCTGTGCTTCATCATGCCGGCCCTGACCGCCGGGAGTATCAGCGGAGAGCGGGAGCGGGGGACCCTGGAGCTGATGTTGTCCACCCAGATGACCAGCAGGGGGATCGTGCTGGGAAAGCTGGCCGCCTCTTTATACAACATGGCGCTCCTGGTGATCTCCAGCTTTCCGGTGATCGCGCTGGTGTTCGTCTATGGCGGCATCCAGATGAAGGATGTGGGAGCCTTGCTCCTCTTATATATGGTGGTGGCCCTCCTTTCAGCCAGCATCGGTCTGTGCTTCTCCGCGATCTGCAGACGGTCTACCATGGCGACCGCCCTGTCCTATGGTTTTCTGGCCTTTCTCATCGTCGGGACTTATGGGGTCAACTTTTTCGTCTGGTCCATGTCCCGGATCGGGGCGGCCGGTTATCTGGATCAGGTAGGAGGCATCGCGGCCCAGGGCAGCTCGGGGCTGTTCTTCTATCTCCTGCTGCTGGACCCGGTCCTGACCTTTTATCGGATCATCGAGAGCCAGGCGGGGAACCTGGAGGCGGCCGCGCAGATCTTCCAGAGCTTTGGGGGCCGTGGAGCAGGCCCTGTGCTGAGAGTCTGGATCCCTTTGAGCCTCCTGCTCCAGATCCTCCTGGCTGTGGTCTTCCTCTTGCTGGCGATCCGCGGGGTGGATCCTGTGCGTGGGGAGCCCAAAAAGCTGCAGAAAAGAAAAAAGGGATGAGATGGGTCAGGCTGTAACGCTTTGTCCCTGCCCACATATGATATAGTACAACCAAATAAAAAAGGAGTTAGATCATATGTGTGGCTTTATCGGGAGCTGTAATAATAACTGTAACTGTCGGTGCCGGTGCTGCAGATGTACCTGCGGCTGCGGAAATAACAACGGAGGGAACTGCGGCTGTGGGAACAACTGCGGCTGCGGGAACAACTGTGGCTGTGGGAACAATGGCTGCTGCAACGATCGTCCCGGCAATGTAGGCGGTGGGAATGTGTGCAGGCCCAACTGCTGCTACAGGCCGAACTGTGGCTGCGGGAACAACTGCGGCTGTGGCAACGACCGTCCCGGTAATGTAGGCGGCGGCTGCGTGTGCAGGCCCAACTGCTGCTGCAGGCCGAGCTGCGGCTGTGGGAACAACTGCGGCTGTGGCAACGACCGCCCTGGCAATGTAGGCGGCGGCTGTGTGTGCAGGCCTAGCTGTGGCTGCGGGAACTGCGGCTGCGGCAACCGCCCTGGCTGTGGGAACCGCCCCGGCTGCGGGAATGACCGCGTACTCGTCTGCGGGACGATCGTAGGCAGCTGCGGCGGCCCGATCCCGGGTCCCGGCCCGATCCCCGGCCCCTATCTTGCCGAAGGGTTCCAGGAAGAGAGGGAAGACCGCAGGGAAGGGTCCTGCGAGACTTTTGAACTAAAGTAAAAGCGATGAGAAAGATGGGGGGCAGGACCGGAGACGGTCCCAGCCCTCCATTTTTAAAACCCAGGATCAGATCCAATATAGGTGTTCACTTGTCCGGCAACTTTGTGGTATAATATCGACAGATATTATACCGGGCCGGTCCGGTGTCTCGCGAGAGCGGGACAAAATACCGACCGGACCGTGTGCGTCGTGGAGCGTTAGCATGTGCGGGAGCACATGGTATGATATCGGCAGGATACCCTGTCATCTGCATAAGGAGGACATAAGGATGCTGAAGATCGGCTGTCATCTTTCTTCATCAAAAGGATACGAGGCTATGGCCAAGATGGCTGTCTCCATAAAGGCGGATACCTTCCAATTTTTCACCAGGAACCCGAGAGGCACGAAGGCGAAGGCCATAAAGGAGGCGGATGTGGCCCATTTCCTTAAGCTGGCCGAGGCAGAGAAGATCCGGCCGATCCTGGCCCATGCCCCCTATATCCTGAACGCCTGCTCAAAGGACGAAGGCTTAAGGGAGCTGGCCAGGGAGACCATGGCGGACGATCTGGCGCGGATGGAGCATACGCCGGGAAATATGTATAACTTCCACCCGGGCTGTCATGTGGGACAAGGAGCAGAGGCCGGGATCGCCTATATCGCGGCCATGCTGGAGCAGATCCTAAAACCGGAGCAGCACACGGTCATGCTCTTAGAGACCATGGCCGGGAAGGGCAGCGAGATCGGGGGACGGTTCGAGGAGCTGCGGGAGATCTTGGACCGGGTCACTTTAAAGGACCATGTGGGTGTGTGCCTGGATACCTGCCATATATGGGACGGCGGCTATGACATCGCTGGCCGTCTGGATGAGGTGGTGGCGGAGTTTGACCGGGTGATCGGGCTTGGAAAGCTGAAGGCGATCCATCTCAACGACAGCCAGAATCCTCTAGGCGCCAGGAAAGACCGCCACGCACGGATCGGGGAGGGGAAGATCGGCTTCGAGGCGCTGGCGAGGGTGGTGTGCCATCCTGCTCTGCGTGAGCTGCCCTTTTATCTGGAGACGCCAAATGAGCTGGATGGGTACGCAAAAGAGATCCATATGATGCGGGAGGCATGGGAGAGAGGATGAGGGGTGTAAAATAGCAGCAGGGGAGGAAAATGGATATACAGATGCGGCAAAAGACGATATAATAGGATCGTTATAGGCTGTGGCAGAGAAAGGAGAGAAAGGCGGATGGGGCAGACGGTGGCCATCATCCTGCTGGCGGCGGTCCTGGCAGGGGGGATCTATCTGTATCTGAGGATCCGGAAGTCGATCCGGTTATTTTCCATGGCTACTTTTGGCACGGAGCATCTCATCGAAGGGATCCAGGGACATAAGGATAAGCTGGCGACCACACCAAAGTCGGTGTCCGGGATGACCGGTATCTGTCTGCCCCAGATCCAGCGGGATTTTCCGGAGTTTTCTCTGGAGGAGGCGGTCCAGAAGGCGGAGGACCAGCTGAAGGCGGCTCTGGCCGCGATCGAAAGGCAGGATCTGGAGCCGTTAGCGAGAGCGTCAAAGGAGCTGCGCAGCCAGGTGGGGCTGCGGATCGGAGAGGACTGCCGGGCAGGGGTCCGGGAGCGTTTCCAGAGTATCAAGATCCATCGGACGGAGATCGCCCGCTATCAAAAGCTGGAGGGCTGCTGCGTGATCACCCTGCAGTCGGCGGTGGAGTATATGTATCAGAAGGAGCAGCTGGCAGAGGGTGGAGCCTTGCAGGAGAGGCAGGAGAGGAAAAAAGGCCGCTCCTCAGGAAAAGGGAGAGGGCAAAGGCGGCGAGAAGGGGCAGAGAGCGAGCTGCGCCGGATCCAGACTCGCTATAATATGGAGCTGATGTATGTGCAGGATGCGGAAAAGCTGGCTCCAGGGGCTACAGCCTATGTGGTGGTCTGTCCCCAGTGCGGTGCGCCGATCACGAGTCTGGGGAGCAAGCATTGTGCGTATTGTGGTTCGGCCATAGAGCCGGTCAATAGCAGGGTCTGGTCTTTGGGCCGGATCCAGGAAGTGTGAGGAGGAAAATGATATGGGCATTTTAAAGGCAGCGGTGAACGCCGCCGGGAAGACGCTTGCAGATCAGTGGCTGGAGGTAGTGGAGCCGGGTGATATGGGGAGCCAGACCGTGTTCGCGGCAGGTGTGCGGATCCGCAAGGGGACGAACGTGAAGGGCACGGAAAATACGATCTCCAACGGGTCGGTCATCCATGTATACCCCAACCAGTTCATGATGCTGGTGGACGGGGGGAAGGTGGTGGACTACACGGCAGAAGAGGGATATTATGTGGTGAACAATTCCTCCCTTCCCTCTTTGTTCAACGGGCAGTTCGGCGACACCTTAAAGGAATCCTTCAACCGGATCCGGTATGGGGGGATGACGCCCACGGTCCAGAAAGTGTTCTACATAAACCTGCAGGAGATCAAGGGGATCAAGTTCGGCACCAGGAACCCGATCAATTATTTTGATGATTTTTATAACGCGGAGCTGTTCCTGCGGGCGCACGGCACCTATTCGATCAAGGTCATGGATCCATTGCTGTTCTATGCGGAGGTGATCCCGAAGAACGCCACCCGGGTGGAGATCTCCTCAATCAATGAGCAGTATCTGTCCGAATTTTTAGAGGCCCTCCAGAGCTCGATCAACCAGATGTCGGCGGACGGCATCCGGATCTCCTATGTGTCCTCCAAGGGCAGAGAGCTGGGGAAGTATATGGCGGATACCCTGGATGAGGATTGGCGGCGGATGCGGGGGATCGAGATCCAGTCGGTGGGCGTGGCCAGCATCTCCTACGACGAAGAGTCCCAGAAGCTGATCGCGCTCCGCAACCAGGGCGCCATGCTCAGCGATCCATCGGTCCGGGAGGGCTACGTGCAGGGCGCGATCGCAGAGGGCATCAAGAACGCCGGTTCTAACGCCAACGGGGCCATGGCCGGGTTTATGGGCATGGGCCTGGGGATGCAGGCCGGAGGCAGCTTCATGGGAGCCGCGTCCGCTGCGAACATGCAGCAGATGGGTTATGGCGCTATGGGCGGCCAGGGTATGCCAGGCCAGATGGGCTATGGCGCCGCGGGCGGCCAGGGTATGCCAGGCCAGATGGGCTATGGTGCTGCAGGGGGCCAGGGAGCGTCGGGGCAGCATGGCCATGGCGTGGCCATGGGCGGCCAGGGAGCGCCGGGCCAGGAGGCTGCGGGCGGCCAGCCAGGAACGGGAGCGGTCCAGCCGGCCACCTGGACCTGTAGCTGCGGCAATGTGAACACGGGAAAATTCTGCAGCGAGTGCGGGAGCCCAAGGCCGGCGGCCGCCTGGACCTGCAGCTGCGGGACAGTGAACAAAGGGAAGTTCTGCAGCGAATGCGGGCAGCCCAGGCCGTGACAGCATCGGCGAAAAGGTCCTGGTGTGACAGTATCAGCGAAAGATCCTGCCGTGGCAGCATCGGCGAAAAGGCCCTGTCGATGAGAGCATCAGTAAAAGGCCCCTGTCATGACAGCAGAAGGTATGGATAAATAGGAAGGTGTGGCCACCCGGCGTACCGCGCGGCCACAGAAGAGAAGGAGTAGCGGATGGCAGCGTTCACCTATAAATGCCCTCACTGCGGCGGGGCGATGACCTTTGATCCAGAGGGCCAGACCTATCGATGCCCCTATTGCCTGTCCGCTCTGAGCTTGGAAGAGCTGGAAGGCGCTGCGTCAGGGAGCGTTAGCCCGTCTCCGGGAGGGGCAGCATCGGGGGACCCCGTCCCGCCGATGGGGGGTGCAGAGATGGGGAGTGCTGTCCCGCCGGGTAGTACAGAGATGGAGGGCGCTGTCCCTTCGGCGGATAGCGCAGAGGGGCAAGGTCTGCTGGCCTACACCTGCCCCAGCTGCGGGGCCGAGATCATCGCGGATGAGACCACAGCAGCTACCTTTTGCTATTATTGCCATAACCCGGTGCTGCTGCAGGGACGGCTGGAGGGCAGCGACCGTCCGGACTACGTGATCCCCTTCCAGATCGGCCGGGAGAAGGCGGAGGAGATCTTCAGCCAGTGGATCGGGCGCAAACGGTATGCCCCCTCCGGCTTTTACTCCAGGCAGCAGATCGATCACATGGCAGGGGTGTATTTCCCCTACTGGCTCTACTGCTGTCAGGTGGACGGAGAGCTGGAGGCAGAAGGGACGAAGCTGCGGGTATGGGACGCAGGCGACCGGCGATATACCGAGAAAAAGGTCTACCAGGTGCGCCGGGAGGGGCAGATGCAGGTGGACCATCTGGCCCAAAATGCATTGAAAAAGGCCAACGGGCAGCTGGCCCAAGGCGTGCTCCCCTTCCGGCCGGAGGGCCTCCTGCCCTTCCATATGAGCTATCTTTCCGGCTTTATGGCGGAAAAACGGGATATCGAAAAGCAGGAGCTGGCCGCCCAGACAGAGGACCAGGTCCGCGAGCTAGCGGCCACTGCCCTGCGGGATAGCGCGGGCGAGTATAGCAGCCTGACCATGCACCGGCAGCGGACCGATATCCGGGATGCCAAGTGGGAGCAGGGCCTGCTCCCGGTGTGGACCCTGACCTACAGAAGCCCCGCTGACGGACAGCTCTATTACTTTGCCCTAAATGGACAGACCGGAAAGGCCTGCGGCAAGGTGCCGGTGGATCGAAGGAAGCTCCTTCTGCTGTTCCTTACGGTGTTCTTCCCGCTCCTGGCGGCGGTGCTGCTCCTGATCACGGGTGGGGCCATCCTCTCCATCCAGTGGTACCAGATCCTGCTGGCCCTGGGAGCCGGCGCGGGGATCGCCGGCAGCGTCTGCTGGGGCGTGATCCGTCAGTATGATATGGAAGAGCCTGTGGGGATCCGGGCAGGATCGATGTTCCAGTCAGACTGCCCCTTCACCTTTCGGGAGCAGTCTGACCAGCTGATCCACACAGCGGTCACCCACACAGCTATCCCACAACAACAGAGCCTGCGGCAGCAGGGGCAGAGGCAAGGGAGCGGAAGATACAGATAGGACGGGTACAGGGGATCGGGATGCACACTTTTTTATGGGAGGAGCGTCCCCCTGGCCAGCAGGGACAAGCCTGCGCACAGCAGGGTCCCCCACAGGGTAGGGAGGAAAAAGGCGGCTAAGGCCCAGCGGAGCTTTCCGGTCTCCCGGCGGATCGCGGCCAGGGTGGAGGCGCAGGGCCAGTGGAACAGCGTAAAAAGGCTTGCAGACAGAGCGGTCTGCCAGGTCCAGCCATTAGCGGTCAAAAGCCGGGCCAGGTCGGCAAAGGAGCCTATGGGCAGCCTTACGTCCATCTCTTGATAGAGCATGAGCATGGTGGGCAGCATGAGCTCATCGGCAGGGGCGCTCAGGAGAAAAGCCGCCAGGATGGTCCCATCCAGCCCCAGCAGGCGGCCAAGGGGATCTAAGACCGTTGTACACATGGAGAGCAGGGAGGCACCTTGGATAAAGAGGTTTGCCATAGCCCAGCGCAGGAGCCCGGCGAGGACTGCCATGGAAGCAGCTCTTCCCAGGAGCAGACAGGTACGGTCGAAGGCGGTGGGGATGACCCTTTTTAACAGCGGCATACGGATAGGCGGCAGCACAAGGAGGAACAGGGACGGAAAGCGGTGGAGGGCGGTGCGGGTGAGGAGGAAGGTGCTGCATAAGGCTGCCGCCAGCCCTAAGAGGATGAGCACTGCCAGAAAAAAAGCCGAAAAAAGGAGACCGCGCCCGGAAGACAGCAAAAAACTGAAGGTGAGCAGCGCAGGCAGCTGTCCGCAGCAGGGAAGGAAAGAGATGGTCAGGAGGGAGGCCATCTTTTCTTTTGTCCTCATCCCCATATCGCCCGTACCGGAGGTCTGCTGCACAGCATCCCCGGACCGTCCCCCCATCCCCGAGGTCCCGGCAGGCAGGCAGGACCGGCCACCCCCGTCCCCGGCTGGTTGGCAGGACCGGCCTTCCCCGTCCCTGGCTGGCAGGCGGGACCGGCCTCCCCCGTCCCCGGCTGGCTGGCAGGACCAGCATCCCCAGATCCCGGCCTGGCGGCAGCAGAAGCCCATGGACATGGCGAGGCATTGCTGGCCGCAGCCGCCCCAGGGCTTAAAGGCCTTGTCGGCTGCAAAGGCCGCTCTGGGCAGGAGACCAGCCTCCTCCAGAAAACAGAAGAGGGGCAGGCATAGGGCCATGGGCGGCAGCAGCACGGTGAGCACACAGGCTAATGGGGACAGGATCCCCTGTACCAGGAGGTCGATAAACCAGGAGGGGATGTGGAAAACCTCGGACAAAAAGACCAGTCCGGTGGATAAAGGCCCTGTGAGCCAGTGCAGAGAGCCTTTAAAGGATTCGAAAAGGAGAGCTGTACCAGCCAGGGCTGGAAGGGTCAGGAGGAGGAAGTACAGGACCAGGATGATGTTCCCGGCTACCGGTCGGGCCAGGAGACGGTCCACCTTGTCCTCCAAAAGGCCATAAGCTGTTTTTGTGTAATGTGTCGTCTCTTTTGCCAGCTTTTTGGGAGAGAAGTCCAGACAGTCATAGGAAAAATGGCGCTTCCAGGCATAGGCGATGGCGGCTTTCACGTCATCCGCGCCGGATGGCTCTTCTCCATCCCAGGACAGGACAGGGATCTGCAGCACATCCTCCAAAAGGTCGTAGTCGGTCCAGACCCCCTGTGCCCGGGCATCCCTGCAGCCGCAGACGCACAGAAGGAGAGGGAGGCCATTTTCCCGTACAGGATCTAGGCGGGTCAGCCGGTCCAGCCGGTCCAGGCCCTGCTCCAGGAAGAGAGCATCGCAGACGATGACGATCATGTGGACCCGGGCTGCGAACGGGGGAGATGCCGGTGAGGGATGCCGGTCCTGGCTGACGCCTGGATCTTGGAGGTCCGATGGGCAGGCGGCGGGCAGGTCGATGCCAGGTGCCAGGAGGTCCGATGGGCAGGCGGCAGGCAGGTCGATGCCAGGTGTCAGGAGATCTGATGGGCAAACAGCAGGCCGACCGGTGCTAGGTGCCTGGAGGTCCGATGGACAGATATCGGGCATCTCGGATACGAGATAGGGATGTTCCATGTAGGTATACGTCCTCGCCGCAGCAGAAAAAGGCCCCTTATAGCCGGGGGCCTTTTTTTTCGTCAGTCCTCGAAGGACCTTTTTTCTGCTGGCCCCAGGCCCGGTCAAAAGGATAGTGATCGGTTCTTCTTTCATCGTTTTGCTCACTTTTTCCGTTTAAGAGTATCTTATGGGCTGGAAAAGCGGCCGGTGCCTGGGCGAGGGAAAGAAGGACATTTGGGACAGAGATGGGGCTGTCGCAAAAGACAGCCCCATAAATTTATGTATCATTTGACGGTCACGGTAAAGCCCATCTTTTCCAGCTTTTCCACAAGCTCTTCCACAGTAGAGCCGTAGTAAGGCTGCGTCTCGATGCTGTTGGGGCTGTCGCCGCCCCAGGAGCCCTTCCCTTCCCACTCATATTCAGCGTTGGTCATCACACCGTCCACATATACAAATTCAACGGTGTCTGTAAAGTCAAAGCCTTCTGCCGGCTTCTCGCCCGATATCCGGACGGTACCGCTGCCGTAGGCGGTCCCTGCCGAAGTGCTCTCCTCGGCTGAGGTCTCCGGATCCGCGTCGGCCACCATGGCCGCGTCTTGTGCAGCTTCCGGCTCCATGGCGGTGCCTTCTTCCTCATTGGCATCGGCGTCTGCCGCGCGATCGGAAGTCTCTGTTGCACGGTCAGAGGTCTCTTCCGCATCGTTAGAAATCTCTGCTGCGCGACCGGAAGTCTCAGATGCGCTGTCAGAGGTCTCTGCTGCGTCATCGGAGGTCTCCACGATGGTATTTGTTTCCACATCGGACTTGTCCGTATTACCTGCGCCGCACCCGACACATGCTAGCATAAGTGATATGGTTAATAAAGCCACGGGTATTTTTTTCATGATCGCTCTCCCTTTCTGATCGAAAATATATAACTGCGGGTCCTATTATACGCGTGCCAAGGCAAAAAAGCAAGAAATACCATATCATGATCGGACAATGGAGGATCGGGACTTTTTTTCAAAATAGTCCCGATAGGGAACGGTGCGGTCATGTGTCATCCGCGCCGCAGGGCCTTTTTGGTCAGCGCTGTATAGATCATGACCGTACATCCGGCCACGGCAGTAGCGCATGGCCGTCGAGGTCAAAGCGCCGCGCGATGTCCGGCGGGATGCGTACAAAATCATCCTCACCGCCGTACCAGAGCGAGAATTCCTGCTGCGCGGGTGCCCAGCCCTCTGTTTCCAGACGGTAGATCCGCAGTTTCACTACGCGTAGCACAACACCGTATTCCGTGACGAAATCCCCGTCTTCAAATGGTGGGTGCGGGGTGCTTTTTTCTCCGGCCGCGCAGCATTCTGCGTATAGGGCTTTTTTGAGCTGGACCATCCTGATCACTCCTTTCTGCTGAGATGATAGCACAGGTGGCGCAAAAAGAAAAGAACAATTAACGCTTGAGTTTCTGCAGTTTTATCCATGCAAGAGAGGGTGTCAGGCTCTGGTTTAGGACAAGATGTCCGGCCTCCCGCTAGATCTGTCTCAAGCTGGCTGTCTAAACAGTAGGATAACATATGTCTCCCAAGGCCCGGCTCCGGCGGGGCTTATCTGGCGTACCCTATCTACAAGTGCAGCCAACTATGCACTCTTAAAAATGGCTGGTCAACGCCCTTTTGCAGATATATCCCTTTTTTAGTTACAGTTTACGGAAATTCAAGATACCATGTCGTGACCGTGACAATGGAGGGCGGGCCGGGTAATTTGAAGAAGTGTATTCTCTTGCAGAGCGGGATTGACCTCAGATCTTAAAGCTGACCATTTATGATGGCGCAAAATGCTATCGCAGAAGGTTGGCAGGTGGATATATATTTATTTTAGGATATGTTCAAAGCATTGTGATTCCACCATTCATCTGCAACGATAGGGATGTTTGCATGATCAAAGGCGTCAAAATTAATCTTTTTGATCGTTTCATTATGAAATGTGGCTTTGATTACGATCGCTTCGGTGACATTTCCATATTTATCCGTTAATGGGTAGGTGACATTTATATCGACATCAACATCGATATCATTCTGTATGGCAGCTAAGATCATTGCGATATGGAGATACATCCCTTTAACAGTCAAACGGCCTGACAAATTTTCACTTCCTTTAAATCTGATCAGAGCAAAGTCATTTTCTGGAACATAATTGAAGGTTTCCAGACGCTCTTCATTTATTACATTTGTGATCTCATCTAAAAGTCGCTCTTCTTTGGTGAGTTCATTGCCTTCTGTTTCTTCTGGCGTTTCGGTATCGAGCTCTGTCAAGGGTGTTGTGCTCGTCTCTTCTGGTAAAGTTTGCTGCGCAACCCTAGTAGCTTCGCGTTCTGCTTTAGTTTCCGGCGACTCAAAGGCGATCGACAGTGTCACACACAAAAGCATAAGGGCAAAAGAGATAGCAGCTCCACAAAGATAGGCTTTTGGCAAAGTATGCTTATGTACTATCTGTGCGATACATAAAATTACAAAGATTGCCAGAAGGAGCAAAGTAAAAGGGCCTAAAATGTTTGCAAATTTTTCCATGATCATATCCTCTCTTTCTTTATCATCATTTTACATTATAGTGAATATATTCGGTATATGCAAGAGATTATAGTGAAAAAGATCGGCATATGCAATGATTTCTTTTGCAAGTATATTGAAGATATATGCTTGGAGGGAATGTATGATATCATATAGACCATTATGGGAAACGCTGGAAAATAAAGGGCATTCTACATATTGGTTGTTAAATCACGGCGTGGATAGTAAGACCTTATATAATCTAAAGCATAATAAAAATACCACTCTCATCACAATAGAGAAGATCTGCAATATCTTAGGATGTAAGATGGATGAGGTAGTTGAATTTGTGGAAGTAGAGTGAAGAAAGATTGAGCGAAATGGTGAAAGGAAAACCCTTGAAAGTATCTAAAGTACTTTTGAGGGTTTGTTTTATTGAAAATGTTTATTTTATGAACCGTTCTGTTTTTGGAAATCTTTGGTCGATACATAGTGTTCAAAAGGTGTCTAAAAGACCATTTACCTTTAATGAAATTTACATTGAATATGACAAGTACAAAGAGTATAATTAAGAAACATATGGTGACAGGAGGATATGTTAAGATGAAGAAAACATGGAAAACAGTAGTGCTAACAGGAGTGATGTCTCTTGCTTTGGCCATCCCGGCTTTTGCGGGTTCGTGGCAGACCGATGCTGCAGGTTATTGGTATCAGAACGATGACAGCACTTATCCGGCTAGTTGCTGGAAGTGGATCGATGGGAACAATGACGGTGTGGCTGAGTGTTACTACTTTGATGAGCGGGGATATCTTCTGGTCAGTACCATCACTCCAGATGGCTGTACGGTCGATGCAAATGGTGCCTGGGTAGTGAACGGGATCGTCCAGACCCAGGTTGCAGCTCAAGCGCCGTTGACAGCACCAACACAGACGCCGGTATCGCTCCAGACCGGGACCTCGGATAGCACGAGCACGGTCTCTATGACAGATATGGTATGGCTCCCTGCTAACGGTGAGAGATTCCATAAGATTAACAACTGCGGAAATATGAACCCAGAAAAGGCGAGGAGTGTGTCTGCCAAAGAGGCATATCAGAATGGATATGAGCCCTGTACGAAGTGCTATTAAAAAGACTGGATCGGGACAGGTCAGATAATGGTCTGTCTCAAATGTGCAAGTGGATGTTCATACAAAAAATAAAGGAGGTATAACTTAAATGGAATATATCGTCGATCTTACTTGGGATAGGGAGGCTTGTGTGTGGATCGCCACGAGCGAGGACATCCCTGGTCTCGTGCTAGAATCTGGATCGTTCGATGCGTTGCTGGAACGTACCCGGTATGCGATCCCAGAGCTGCTGGAGCTCAATGCCTCCGACAGGCCCCTTACGCTGACCTTCCGGTCCGAGCGGCAGGAAAGGATGGTCCTGTGATGGCTGAATATGAAAAGAAGGTACGTAAAGCCCTTTCCTTAAACGGCTGTACCTTTGTGCGCCATGGTAAAGGCGATCATGATATCTGGTATAGCCCTATCACCGACCGACATGTGACCGTTGACAGTAAGATAAAGTCGCGCTATACGGCTAACGTGATCATGAAGCAGAGCGGGATCGACCTCAGATTTTAGAACCGTCATTTATTTCCGTGAGCAATGAGCCAAGTGCCGTGCTTGCAGCGGGGGCCTTGAACAAAGTATATAAAAAGACCGCCGTCGGATGTCCGACTACGGTCTCTTCGTCTCATGGAAGCAAGGAGGCTCGAACTCCTGACCTTTCGCGTGTGAGGCGAACGCTCATCCCGGCTGAGCTATGCTTCCCTACCTGTCCTATTCTACCACTTTTCTGAAATTAGTCAATGGGTATTTTGTGTCTGTTGTATCTTTTTTTCAAATTTTATGCTATGATCACAGTATGACCTCGATCATCCATCATTTTATCATTTGCGAACGGAGAAGTAACACATGACGACAGAAGAGCACTTAACAGAGTATTATGTAAACCTGTTTTTTGGGAATGCCAATAAACGCTATCGCGGGATGACCTTCAGCGAGATGCGCAAGCGCGGCCAGAAATTGAACGGGAAGGCCTTACAGGCCGTGGCCAGGGCCAATGAGCTCAGCGACATCCACGCCATGCTGTCCAAGGTCTGCGCCTACCTGATGCGGAAGGAGGATACGGCCCCCCAGGAGCAGCAGGAGGAGATTGGAAAGTGGTCGGAGAAGATGAAAGGCTTTTGCGGTCTCCTGGCTGCCAGAGACTTAAGCTTCCTCCCAGAGCTGGAGGAGGAAGAGCTGGAGCATGTCCTAAAGATGCAGGGGATCCGCCGCTACCTTTTGTCTAATTCCCTGGAGCGTGCCTACCAGCTGTTCTATATCCCCAAGGCGATCCAGAAGGGGATCCGGGAATCCATCAAGCAGAAGCCGGAGGAGGAGTATCCGGAGGCCCGGCTGATGAAGCGGAAGTTCATCCTCCACATAGGCCCTACCAACAGCGGCAAGACCCATGATGCGCTGGAGCGGTTAAAGTCCTGCACCCACGGCGCATATTTTGGCCCCCTACGCCTCCTGGCGCTGGAGGTCTACGATAAATGCAACATGGAAGGTGTGCCCTGCTCCATGATCACCGGGGAGGAGACGATCCAGGTGCCTGGGGCGGTCTGTCAGTCCTGTACGGTGGAGATGTTAAATGACCATGAATATTTTGATATCGTGGTGGTAGATGAGTGCCAGATGGTGGGAGACGCTTACCGGGGCCATAACTGGACCAGGGCGATCCTGGGGCTGCGGGCAGAGGAGATCCATCTGTGCATGGCGCCGGAGGCCGAGTCCATCGTCACCCAGATGATCAAGCGCTGCGGGGACCAGTATCGGATCGTCCGCCATAAGCGGAACACCCGCCTGACGGTAGAGAGGAAGTCCTACTCCATGAAGAACGATCTGAAAAAGGGCGACGCCCTGATCGTCTTTTCCAAAAAATCGGTGCTGGCGCTGGCGGCCCACTTGGAGAGCCAGGGGACCCGGTGCAGCGTGATCTACGGGAGCCTGCCCCCGGCTACCAGACGGGAGCAGGTGCGCCGCTTCCTGGAGAAAGAGACGGATATCGTGGTCAGCACCGATGCGATCGGTATGGGGCTGAACCTGCCGATCCGGCGGATCGTGTTCGTGGAGACCCAGAAATTTGACGGCGTGGTCAAGCGGGACTTAGAGCCGGGGGAGATCAAGCAGATTGCGGGGCGGGCCGGCCGGTTCGGGATCTACGAGGAGGGTTTTGTGGCCGCTGTCGAGAATATCGAGCTGATCGAGGACGGATTAGGCCGCATGCCGATCCCGCTGATGAAGGCCTATATCGGATTCCCGGAGCAGCTCCTTAGCCTGCCGGCGGAGATCGACGGGCTGATCAAGATCTGGGCCGGGATGGATGCGCCGGCGATCTACCAGAAGATGGAGGTGGACGAGCTCCTTTCCCTGTACCAGAGCTTCCTCACGGTCCACGAAAAGGATATGGCCACCTTCACCAAGCAGGAGATCTATAAGCTGATCACCTGCGCGATCGATATCAATAATAAGCTGGTGGTGGACCTGTGGAAGGATTACTGCCGGGAATACCGGGATGTACAGGAGCTGGAATTCCCCTATAGCCCTGGCGGGGATCTGTATGACCTGGAGAGCTACTATAAGATGCTGGACCTGTATTTCCAGTTCTCCAGAAAGGTAGGGCTGCCGGTCCAGACAGAGAACCTGATGGAGGAGCGCCATGAGACAGAGGAGGAGATCAGCCGGATCTTAAAGATGGAGTGCTCCAGCTATTCCAGAAAATGTACGATCTGCAAGCGGGAGCTGCCCTGGGACCACAGCTTTTCCATCTGCCAGCGCTGCTTTGAGCGGGGCAAGAGCGAGAGCCGGGGACATGGCAGGGCATCCCGCCCGGGGGCCATCCGCGCCGGCGGGAGCCGGGGCGGCAGTGGACGTGCCGGCAAGATCCGTGTTGGCGGCCGCCGCTCGGGCGCAGAACGGTCCAGCAGCCAGTCCGGCGGGAAAATGGCGGGCGGATATCCGGGCGCAGGGCGATCCGGAAACGGATCCGGTGGGAAAATGGCAGGCGGTCGTTCGGGCGCAGAACGGTCCGTCAGCCAGTCCGTCGAGAAAATGACGGGCGGGTATCCGGGCGCAGATAAGGCAGGTGGCAGTCAGCCGGATACCAGCCGTCCGGCTACTGGCCCTTCCGGCCGCTTCGGCAGGAGGCGTTCTCGCTCCGGTCGTTCGGAGGGAGCTGCCGGTCCGGCACGCTTGGGCCGGGAGGAGCAGCTGCAGGAGAGCGGGCAGGCGAGAGCCTGACCAGGATGTTCAAAGCCTCTGAGACCCGCAGGGCGACGATCCGGCGGCCGATCAGATAGGCGGACATCCCGCCGCCCCGGCCCTTCTGTACACAGGTCACCGGCTGGTCCGCGTCAAAGCCCAGATCCTGTAGATGACATCCCAGCTTGGGCGGGAATGCCATCCAGACGATCTGGGCTTTTTGGCCTTGTTCCAGATAGCTTAAAGGGATCACCATATAGCAGGCCCTTCTTTTTGTGGTGCGGTCATGACCATGATATGGCAGGGACGAGAAGATCGTGCTAAGTGACTTTTTCTTTTAAGGATAGTCAAAAGAAGGGTGATCTACATGATAATGAGTGTGATCTGCTTTTCCAGTCATCAATATAATTTACATAATTTAGATCTTCTGGATTGTATCTCTCTGTGAACTTCCATTCCACGGCTATTATAATAGTCTATGCGCTCCTGTCGACTCATATCTTTTGTCTGATAGTAGTTGTATTCTCTTAATTTGTGGATGTCTTCAATGGTAAAATCAGGGCTTAGAACAGGTCTATCCATGATCACTCCTCGCTTTCTAATAACACAGACGGATTTAGGATCTCGATCGGTTTATGGCCTTTTAAATTCGTGATCGCCCGTATCCCTCTTATTGTCTTGATATTTACGATGTGTTTGAAATTCCATGATATGATACAGTCGCATTCGCTAATGATAGCGGCTCCGATATGCTGACAGTCATCATAGCTTTTCTTTGTTAATATACCCATTTCAATGATCTGCTGTGCGATATCCGCGATATTATCATCAATTTGGATCAAAGTATAGTCAATAAGTCCTAAATGATCGAAAAGCTGGCTCTGCTTTGGTTCTGAACACCCTTTTAGCTCTTCAAGAGTTACAGTGGAAAGATAAACTTCATACTTTCCAGTGCGAAACATTTCCCATATCTATCACCTCCAACAAGCATCTTCATAATTAAGATTATACAAAAAAAGCATATGAAAACAATGGAGAATTAAGATATTACACGCACCACTTGGCAATATGGCAAAAGAGCTCATGGCGCAGAGCGAGATCGCCGTCATGGATAGAAGCAAATGCATTTTTGATCAGATAACAAAACGCTCGTTGCCCCGCCCCGCTCATAAGATGATCGGGATCGGCGCGTGGATCTGCATGGAACCTTCCGTCACCAGGCAGTCATAGGCCAGGATCCGGACCCCGGCCTTTTTCGCCCGCTCCAGGGCATGGCCAAACTTCGGATGGGTTTCCCAGTTAGGGCGAAAGCCCACGACCCCCTTCATCTGGATCACCAGGAGGAGAAAGCAGGGGACGCCTTTCCTGGCCAGGGCCGTCAGCTCGTCTACATGTTTGACTCCCCGCTCCGTGGGCGCGTCCGGGAAAGCGGCGATGCCCTGGCGTTCTAAGGTCACCCCCTTGACCTCCATAAAGCTTGGCTCCCCGTCCAGCAAAAAAGCCAGGTCGAACCGGGAAGCGCCGCAGGCCACCTCACGCCGGAGCTGGGTGATAGCAGGCTGGCGGCAATGTGTTTTTGCGAGGGTCGTTCCAGAAGCCCTGAACAGCCCGGCGAGTCCGGCACACGGAGCGGTCTCCGGTATTGCTGGACAGGCCTTTGTGGTGCCAGACTGCGTTACCAGGCTGGTCCTTGCAGTGTCAAGGGATGCTGCCGGGCGGTCCTTTGCGTTGCCAGGCCCCACTGCCGGGCCGCAGTTTGCGGCCGCATCCCCTTCTTGGGCCATCCATCTTGCCAGCCCCCCGTTCTGCACCCACTCCCAGGCCGCCGTGTTGGGGGCCTGGGAATCCATATTGATCAGCAGCGTCTCATCCCGCGCCCCTCCATGCTCCTTATACACTCCGATCACATCATAGCGGGTCTTCCGGCCCTTTTCTGCCGCCTCCGGATGATACTCCAGGACCAGCCGCGCCCCCGGCACCAAAAGCTCCCGGCAGCGCCCGGTATTTTTCACATGGCAGACCTCCTCCCGTCCATCGATCATCACATGGGCGATAAAACGGTTAGGGCGGGAGAGGAAGATGCCCTGTGCGGTGTGCTGGTATTCCATGATAAAGCGGACCTCCTTATCTCGCGGATCGATCGCGGATACATGAGCTTACTATACCTTCTTGTGGGGCAAGGGTCAATCCCCTTATTTTTGTTGCGCCAGATCTTAAAGTATGCTAAACTCAACCTGGACCGATCAAAGGAACGTGAGCGGTCGAAAGGATAACGAGTGAGCAGAAGACCACAAGAAACGAAAGATAGCAAGAGATCGTAAAGAGAAAGGAAGCAGACTATGGGATTATCCTATCAGAGCACAAGGGGCGGACAGACAGATGTCACGGCCTCCCAGGCGATCCTCCAGGGCCTGGCCGGGGACGGGGGCCTGTTCATGCCTACCCAGATCCCCAAGCTGGATATCGCCTTAGAAAAACTGGCTGAGATGACTTATCAGGAGACTGCCTACGAGGTGATGAAGCTCTTCCTCACCGACTATACAGAGGAAGAGCTGAAGAGCTGCATCGAAAACGCCTATGATAGTAAATTTGACACAGAAGAGATCGCGCCCTTGGCCAAGGCGGGCGGGGCCTACTACCTGGAGCTGTTCCACGGGAGCACGATCGCCTTTAAGGATATGGCCTTGTCCATCCTGCCCCACCTGATGACCACGGCAGCTAAGAAGAACCATGTGGACAAGGAGATCGTCATCCTGACCGCCACCTCCGGCGATACGGGGAAGGCTGCCATGGCGGGGTTTGCCGATGTGCCGGGGACCAGGATCATCGTGTTCTACCCCAAGGACGGGGTCAGCAAGATCCAGGAGCTGCAGATGCGGACCCAGAAGGGGGACAATACCTGCGTAGTGGCGATCCACGGGAACTTCGACGACGCCCAGACCGGCGTGAAGAAGCTTTTCGGCGATGACCGGTTCACGGCAGAGCTGGCTGCGAAAGGCTTCCAGTTCTCCTCCGCCAACTCGATCAACATCGGCCGTCTGGTCCCCCAGGTGGTCTACTATGTCTATGCCTACGCAAAGCTTTTGGCCAACGAAGAGATCCAAAAGGGGGAGACGATCAATGTGGTGGTCCCCACCGGGAATTTCGGGAACATCCTGGCCGCCTACTTCGCCAAGGAGATGGGCCTGCCGATCGGCAAGCTGATCTGTGCCTCTAATGAAAATAAAGTGCTGTACGATTTCTTTGCCACCGGCACCTACGACCGGAACCGGGAGTTCATCCTCACCAGCTCTCCCTCCATGGACATCCTGATCTCCAGCAACTTAGAGCGGCTGATCTACTTGAGCGCAGGCTGCGACGCAGAAAAGAACAAGGAGCTGATGGCCCAGCTGGCAGCGAAAGGCGCCTACACCGTCACCGAGGAGATGCGGCAAGCCATGGCGGACATCACAGGCGGCTTCGCCAGCCAAAAGGAGGATGCCGATGAGATCCGCCGCGTCTTTAAGGACGCAGGCTATCTGATGGATACCCACACCGGCGTGGCCTCCGCCGTTTACCAGAAATATGTCAAAGAGACCGGCGACCGCACCAAGACTGTGATCGCCTCCACCGCCAGCCCCTATAAATTCTCCCACAGCGTCATGGAAGCCATCGCCGGCAGCGCGGATGGCAAGGAGGAGTTCGCCCTGATCGACGAGATGAGCGCTCTCTCCGGCCTCCCAGTCCCCGCCGCTGTAGAAGAGATCCGCCACGCCCCCATCCGCCACAGCCGCGAGTGCGACATCCAGGCCATGGAAGCCGAGGTGCGGGATATCCTGGGGCTGTAAGCCCCCTCCCGGAGCGGACCTATGGCGACATATCTATGCTATAAGGCTCCCTGGCGTGGAGGTGAAAAGTAACCCCAACCCATGAAAAGTGACTCTCGGGGCGAATTTTTACTTTTATTTTCCGCCCAGATAAGCTATAATGGACCCTAAGGGACATTCAAGAAAATTCATTTACAGGAGGTAGCAACATGTTAGTTTCTGCAACAGAAATGCTCAAGAAAGCCAGAGAAGGTAAGTATGCTGTAGGCCAGTTCAACATCAACAATCTAGAGTGGACCAAGGCTGTCCTGCTGACCGCTGAGGAGATGCGCTCCCCAGTCATCTTAGGTGTATCCGAGGGCGCCGGAAAGTACATGACCGGCTTCGGCACAGTCGCGGCTATGGTCAAGGCGATGATCGAAGATCTGAAGATCACTGTCCCGGTGGCGCTCCACTTAGACCACGGCTCCTATGAGGGCTGCTATAAGTGTATCAAGGCTGGCTTCTCCTCCATCATGTTCGACGGCTCCCATTATCCGATCGCGGAGAACGTAGAGAAGACCACCGAGCTGGTCCATGCAGCCCATCAGTTAGGCTTATCCATCGAGGCAGAGGTGGGGTCCATCGGCGGCGAGGAAGACGGCGTTGTGGGTATGGGCGAGTGCGCAGATCCTGACGAGTGCAAGCAGATCGCGGATCTTGGCGTGGACATGCTGGCAGCAGGCATCGGGAACATCCATGGCAAATATCCGGCAAACTGGGCAGGCTTAAGCTTCGAGACCCTGGCTGCGGTCAATGAGAAGGTGGGCGAGATGCCCTTAGTGCTCCATGGCGGTACCGGGATCCCGGCCGACATGATCAAGAAGGCCATCAGCCTTGGCGTAGCGAAGATCAACGTGAACACCGAGTGCCAGCTCTCCTTCGCGGCAGCTACCCGCGAGTACATCGAGGCCGGCAAGGATCAGCAGGGCAAGGGCTTTGATCCAAGGAAATTATTAGCTCCCGGCGCAGAGGCCATCAAGGCTACGGTCCGCGAGAAGATCGAGCTGTTCGGCTCCGCGAACAAGGCCTGACCTTAAGCTGTGGGCTTACGGCTGCCCGGATCGTCCGGAGGGTGCGCAGTGATAGCCCAGGGCATCTGGACCGCTGCACGTAAGAGGCCGATGAAAAAAAGATAAAAAAACACTTGCATTTTCGCAGGAAATGGTTTATCTTAGTTACGAACGAGGGCGTTCTCTTCATCAAGAGAGCGCCTTTTTCTATGCATCAGTATGCATGTGATGGTCCAGGTGAGCTGGGCGGCCGCCGAACATGAGCATGATGAGAGAGGATGGAAGATCTATGGGCGAGACAGTAAATGTAGCCGAGATATTCGGCAAAAGTGTGTTTAATGATGCGGTCATGAGAGAGCGCCTGCCAAAGAGCGTTTACAAGCGATTGAAAAAGACGATCGTGGAGGGCAAGGAGCTGGATCCCAGTATCGCAGATTCCGTGGCACAGGCCATGAAGGAATGGGCGGTAGAAAGAGGAGCTACCCACTATACCCATTGGTTCCAGCCACTGACCGGCGTGACAGCGGAAAAGCATGATTCCTTTATCTCGGCGCCGGATGCCAGCGGCAAGGTGATGCTGGAGTTTTCCGGAAAAGAATTGGTAAAAGGAGAGCCGGATGCCTCTTCCTTCCCGTCAGGAGGCCTGCGGGCCACCTTTGAGGCCAGAGGCTATACGGCATGGGACTGCACCTCCCCCGCGTTCTTAAAGGAGGATGCCGCCGGGGTGACCTTATGTATCCCCACCGCCTTCTGTTCCTACACCGGCGAGGCGCTGGACAAAAAGACCCCGCTGCTGCGTTCCATGCAGGCGATCGACCAGCAGGCGCTGCGGATCCTGCGGCTTTTTGGGAACACCACCTCTAAGAAGGTGACCCCCTCCGTAGGCCCGGAGCAGGAGTATTTCCTGGTGGACCGGGAGAAGTACCTGCAGCGCAAGGATCTGATCTATACCGGCCGTACCCTGTTCGGCGCCATGCCGCCCAAGGGACAGGAGATGGACGATCATTACTTCGGCACGATCCGGGAGCGGATCGGCGCGTATATGAACGAGGTCAATAAGGAGCTTTGGAAGCTGGGCGTCTCCGCCAAGACCCAGCACAACGAGGTGGCCCCGGCCCAGCACGAGCTGGCCCCGATCTACTCCGAGGCGAACCTGGCCGTGGACCACAACCAGATGGTGATGGAGACCTTAAAGAAGGTAGCCGGACGCCATGGCCTCACCTGCCTGCTCCATGAGAAGCCCTTCGCCGGGGTCAATGGCTCCGGCAAACATAACAACTGGTCCATCACCACCGATGACGGCATCAATATGCTGAACCCGGGGGAGACCCCCCATGAGAACATCCAGTTCCTGCTGGTGCTGGCCTGTATCTTAAAGGCGGTGGACGTACATGCAGACCTATTGCGGCAGTCGGCGGCAGATGTGGGCAACGACCATCGGCTGGGCGCTAATGAAGCGCCGCCGGCGATCATCTCGATCTTCTTGGGCGAGCAGCTGGAGGATGTGATCGACCAGCTCTGCAGCACAGGAGAGGCTACCCATTCCAAGCAGGGCGGCAAACTGATGACCGGCGTGGCCACTCTCCCGGATCTGGATAAGGATGCCACCGACCGGAACAGGACCTCCCCCTTTGCCTTTACCGGCAATAAGTTCGAATTCCGTATGGTAGGGTCCGCGGATTCCATCTCCTCGCCCAATGTGGTGCTGAACACGATCGTGGCGGAGGCCTTCAAGGAAGCCGCCGACCAGCTGGAGAAGGCAGAGGATTTCGAGCTGGCGGTCCATGATATGATCAAGGATATGCTGGCCGCCCACAAGCGGATCATCTTTAACGGCAACGGCTATTCCGACGAATGGGTAGAGGAAGCCGCCAAGAGAGGCCTCCCCAACATCCGTTCCATGGTGGATTCGATCCCGGCGCTGACCACGGAAAAGGCGGTGAAGCTGTTCGAGGGCTTCAATGTCTTTACCAGAGCCGAGCTTGAATCCCGCGCAGAGATCGAGTATGAGACCTACGCTAAGGTGATCAACATCGAGGCGAAGACCATGATCGATATGGCAGGCAAGCAGTTCATCCCGGCGGTGATCAAGTACACCACCCAGCTGGCCCAGTCCATCAACGCGGTGGCCGCCGCATGCCCGACGGCAGACTTTAGCGTACAGACCGAGCTGCTGACCGAGAGCTCCGACCTGCTCAGCGAGACCAGGGTAGCCCTGGCCGCCCTGGTGGAGATCGATGAAAAGGCCCGCCAGATGGAAGAAGGCCGCGTCCAGGCCGTGTTCTACCACGATCAGGTGGTGCCGGCTATGGAAGCCTTGCGGGCGCCGATCGATAAGCTGGAGATGATCGTAGATAAAGAGCTGTGGCCCATGCCCAGCTATGGGGATCTGATCTTTGAAGTGTAAACGATATAGAACGACAAAAAGATACCGGCGCAGGTCAGACTGTGCCGGTATCTTTTATACAGATCATCCTATGCAGGCCACCGCCTCGATCTCCACCAGCGCGTCCTTAGGCAGGCGAGCCACCTCCACAGCCGCTCTGGCCGGATAGTCCTTCTCAAAGAACTCCCCATACACCGCGTTCATATCGGCGAACATCTCCATATCCTTTAAGAAGACCCCCACCCGGATCACCTGGCTCATGTCCAGCCCCTCACTGGCTAAGATATTCTTGATATTGGTCAGGGACTGACGGGTCTGGGACTTGATATCATCCCCCGCGAAAGCCCCCGTAGCCGGATCGATCGGCAGCTGCCCGGAGACAAACACCATGTTCCCCGCCTGCACCGCCTGCGAGTAAGGCCCGATCGCCCCTGGCGCCTTATCTGTTGCAAATACCTTCTTCATCGTTCATACCTCCTGTTGTGTATTTTATGACCTTGTCCGCTGCCAGGCAAGATCGCCTGTACAGTTCTTGTGGCCTGTAGTCCCTCCATTGTATCGGATAACGGAGCAGATAGCAAGCGAAATATCAAAAGATCAGCCGACAGTGAAATATCAAGTGTAACAGTTCAGACACCCCCTAAAAAATATGACGAAATTTTAGAGGCATAC